>NZ_JACSLM010000001.1:0-690508 GCF_018618115.1 Exiguobacterium sp. s16
AGACGATGAGGTAGATAGGTCATGGGTGGAAGCACGGCGACGTGTGGAGCTGAATGATACTAATCGGTCGAGGCTTTGATCTAGTCTAAGGTTTGTATGAATTGATGAGTCTTCAGTTTTGAGAGAACAATCTCTTAAAAAATATTGACGTTATGACTAAATAATGTTAATATAATACTTGTCTGGTGGCGATAGCGAAGCGGCCACACCCGTTCCCATGCCGAACACGGAAGTTAAGCGCTTCAGCGCCGAAAGTAGTTGGGGGTCTCCCCCTGTGAGGATAGGACGCTGCCAGGCAAGATCGTTCCGCAATAGCTCAGTGGTAGAGCAACCGGCTGTTAACCGGTAGGTCGTAGGTTCAAATCCTACTTGCGGAGCCACTTTTCTCTTTTTGGAGAGCTGTCCGAGTGGCCGAAGGAGCACGATTGGAATTCGTGTAGGCGGCAAAACCGTCTCAAGGGTTCGAATCCCTTGCTCTCCGCCAGTTTTTCAATCCAAGATATGGCCCGTTGGTCAAGCGGTTAAGACACCGCCCTTTCACGGCGGTAACACGGGTTCGAATCCCGTACGGGTCACCATTTAAAGTTTTATATCGTCGCGGGGTGGAGCAGTCTGGTAGCTCGTCGGGCTCATAACCCGAAGGTCGTTGGTTCAAATCCAGCCCCCGCAATTATCAGTGGTCCTGTGGTGTAGTGGTTAACATGCCTGCCTGTCACGCAGGAGATCGCGGGTTCGAATCCCGTCAGGACCGCCATTTTTTTAATTAAATTACTACATACATGGCTTTGTAGCTCAGTTGGTAGAGCAAAGGACTGAAAATCCTTGTGTCGGCGGTTCGATTCCGTCCAAAGCCACCATGTGGGGGGGTAGCGAAGTGGCTAAACGCGGCGGACTGTAAATCCGCTCCCTCGGGTTCGGCGGTTCGAATCCGCCCCCCCCCACCACTTAGGGGCATAGTTTAGCGGTAGAACTACGGTCTCCAAAACCGTCAGCGCGGGTTCGATTCCTGCTGCCCCTGCTTCTTAATATCATTATGGCGATTGTGGCGAAGTGGTTAACGCACCGGATTGTGATTCCGGCATTCGAGGGTTCAATTCCCTTCAGTCGCCCCATTTTATTGGGCTGTAGCCAAGTGGTAAGGCATCGGATTTTGATTCCGACATGCGTAGGTTCGATCCCTTCCAGCCCAGCCATTATGCGGAAGTAGTTCAGTGGTAGAATACGACCTTGCCAAGGTCGGGGTCGCGGGTTCGAATCCCGTCTTCCGCTCCATTTAATTTGGCGCCATAGCCAAGTGGTAAGGCAGAGGACTGCAACTCCTCTATCGTCGGTTCGATTCCGACTGGCGCCTCCAACATAATATGCCGGTGTGGCGGAATTGGTAGACGCGCACGACTCAAAATCGTGTTCCTCTGGAGTGTCGGTTCGACTCCGACCACCGGTATCCGTAGATCCTAGCTGAGGCTAGGGTCTTTTTTTGTTCTATGTAAAATGTGGAAATTTGAGTCGAAATGAAAAATGTTGATTTTCCAAAGTAAAAGAAAAAGAACCATCACGGAGATGATTCTTCATATGACGTGTACGTTGTTTCGTCCAATGTGTTCAAGTATTCAGGACCGAAGTTGTTTAAGATAAAGAGTTCTTCTTCGTTCTTGGTAGCTAATCCGTTCGAGAAACCTCTACTCGCTTGGAGGAAGTGCAACAAACGATCTTGTTCCTTGTCCGCTTTAGAGAAGTCACCTTGCGACCAGTGATCGAGCATCGTTTTCAATTCCGAGTACATACTGTCACCAATTTTGAATTTAGTTTTTAGGAGCTCCAAATAGTCAGCGGACTGTTGTATATTGTCTGGGGTCATCGGAATCGCTCCCCATTTGGAACGGGCCGATATTTTTTGATGTGTCATCAAGTGCATGTTTTTAATCAATCCAGTTCGGCTCGGTTTCTCTTCATTGAAGGAGACCTCCAATTCAACACGCGTCTTTGCGGTGGAGTTGCCTCTCCGATCTAATGGGTCTTCTTTAGAAACTTCGATTTGTAACTCTTTGACTCGCTTTGCATATTTGTCATCAAGGTCTTTATTTTCGACGCCTTGACTCAAATTTTTATAGAACGTATAGCTGACAAAGAAGACTGGGATAAGCAAGATAAAGACGCTCGCCATGATGATCAATCGCTTAGGTGTGATCAATTTTTTTATTTTCTGAAACAATAACATTTCCTCCTATCTCTACATAATTGGAGTCTAACACACTTTATATATTAATAATTCCATATAAGGAATTTTAATGGGAATTATTGAGACTGAAATAATAATTGATTCAATTACTGTTATGGAATGAACGATTTATTCTATATGATGTGATATAATTACCTGGTAATAATATTTTATGACAAATTGATTCTTATGGCGATGGATGCCGTCGTCACTATCATAGTGTAGTTGGTTTCATATTTCATTTTTGTTGTCGTCAACGCTGTATGCAATTGAGGAGGAAGTTGTACATGAGTAAAGAAAAAATCGCCCAGCTCCGGAAACACGTCTCGCCGTTTGAAAAGGCCGATGTGAAGAAGAGCGTCCGGCAGATGATCAACACGATCTTGCCGTTTCTTGCCGCCTGGATTCTTGCCTATCAGGCGCTCCAAATTTCGGTCTTCTTGACCATTCCGCTCGCCATCGTGGCAGCAGGCTTCGTCGTCCGGATGTTCATCATTTTCCACGACTGCACGCATGGTTCGTTTTTCAAAAATAAGAAAGCGAACGCCATCGTCGGGACGATCATGGGTATCTTGACGTTATTCCCGTATGAGAAGTGGAAACGAGAGCATTCGATTCACCATGCCTCGAGTGGGAATTTAGATAAGCGGGGAGTCGGTGACATTTGGGTCATGACAATCGAAGAGTACGTCGAAGCTTCGAAGTGGACTCGTCTCCAATATCGTCTCTATCGTAACCCGCTCGTCATGTTCGGCCTTGGACCTTTGTTCCTGATCCTTATCACGAGCCGCTTCAACCGGAAAGACGCACGTAAGAAAGAGCGCAACAACACGTATCTCATCAACTTGTCTCTCGTCGTGCTCTACGCACTCGTCATCGCGCTCGTCGGATGGAAAGCATTCTTGATCGTTCAAGGAACGACGATGTTCACGGCAGGCGTCCTCGGGATTTGGTTGTTCTATGTCCAACATACGTTCGAAGACTCGTATTTCGAGGACGAGAGCGAATGGGATTATGTGAAAGCAGCAATTGAAGGGAGCTCGTATTATGAGTTGCCTAAAGTGTTGCAGTGGGTGACGGGAAACATTGGTTTCCATCACGTGCATCACTTGAGCCCACGCGTACCGAACTATAACCTTGAACAAGCCCATACGGCGACACCGCCGCTCCAGAAAGCGACGACGATCGGTCTGTTCTCTAGTTTGAAATCGCTGCGCTATAAGCTATATGATGCTAAAAACAAGACGTTCGTCACGTTCCGAGATATTAAACATTTGCTTCGGGAACCAAAGACATCGTCATTGTAATAGAACTTCCTGCCGACAGAGTCGGCAGGATATTTTTATACCGCGACGTTTATCTTATAGTGAGATATGGTTTGAAGAAGAGAGATAAGGGAATTATATGTATTCATACACCATAAGTATAGATTTCATAAGCTATCAAATAAATTTCTTCAAAAGTATTGACTTCCTAAAGGTATAGATGTATATTGATTGTAGTCGCTTTTACAGACGACTCATTTGAACCATGCGGGTGTAGTTTAATGGTAAAACCTCAGCCTTCCAAGCTGATGACGAGAGTTCGATTCTCTTCACCCGCTTCATCATCTCTCTGCCGACTGGCGGGGAGATTTTTTGTATGCGAAAATAGACACGAAAGAGGTGATTCGATGAACGGGATGGACCCGGAGACACTCAAACAGAAGATTGTAGCATATGCGACGACGATCGGGATTGACGAGTTGAAAGTGACGACCGCCGACCCGTTCATCGTCATGAAGCAACGTCTCGTGAAGCAGCAAGAGAAGGGATTCGCCTCGGGGTTCGAGGAGCCTGACTTGGACAAACGGACGACGCCGACGCTGTTGCTCGACGAAGCGCAGTCGATCATCGCCATCGCCATCGCGTATCCGAGCAAATTGAAAGATGCGCCGCGAAGTGTTGCCGATGAACGGCGGGGCTTGTTCGCCCGGGCATCGTGGGGGCTCGACTACCATCGCGCCGTCGGCTCAAGGCTTGAGCAACTGCAAGCGTATATTGAACAGCTCGTCCCGGGCGTCCGGACACGCTCGATGGTCGACACGGGAGAACTCGTCGACCGTGCCGTCGCCGAACGGGCCGGAATCGGCTTCAGCGGCAAGAACTGTTCCATCATTTCGCCCGAGAAGGGGTCGTACCTTTATTTAGGGGAGATGATCCTGGACACATACTTACCGCCGGACGAGATGATTGAGGACGGCTGTGGCGAGTGTACGAAATGTATGACGGCTTGTCCGACGACGGCGCTCATCGAACCAGGTGTCCTCGATGCCAAACGTTGTATCGCCTATTTGACGCAAATGAAGACACTTATGCCACGCGAGTTTCGTTCGAAGCTCGGCGGGCGGCTTTACGGTTGCGACACGTGCCAACAAGTCTGTCCGTATAATCGGAAAAAAGATTGGCGCCATCATGAGGAACTGCTTCCTGAGGCTGAAATCGTCAAACCGTTGCTCGTCCCGTTACTGAACTTGAGCAATCGGGAGTTCAAAGCGAAGTTTGGCCATCTGTCTGGCGCATGGCGCGGCAAAAAGCCGATTCAGCGAAATGCGATTTTAGCGTTGGCCCATTATCGGGAACCATCGGCCGTGCCGGTGCTCGAAGACTTTATTCGACAAGATGAGCGCGAAGACATGCGGGCGACGGCCGTCTGGGCGATTGGTGCGATTCTCGGAGCCGAAGCCGAGACGATTTATCGACAAATCGAGTCGACGGAGACGTCTGAGCTCGTACATGAAGAGATTCGATTGTTCCGAGAGGAGTGGGACCGTGAAGACCGTGTCATCTAAATGGGGTACATTGGCGTATGAATTGAACGCGCAAGGGAAGCTATGCGCGTTAGACTTTGCGGAGACGGAAGCAGATGATGGTTCGGCACCGGCTTGGCTGACCGACCTGATTGAACGTGTCGAACAAGACGGGCTTCAACCGTCTGATCGTGAGTGGATTGAGATGAAGGGGACCGTCTTCCAACAAGAAGTATGGGATGCGTTATTGACGATCCCATTCGGGGAAACGCGTTCGTATAAACAAATCGCTGAACAGATCGACCGCCCGAAAGCGGTTCGGGCGGTCGGCCAGGCGCTGAACCGCAATCCGTTGCCCGTCATTTTCCCATGCCATCGCGTCGTCGGCAGCGGAGGGCAACTGACCGGGTTCGGAGGCGGCCTTCATCAAAAACAACGATTACTTGATCTCGAACAAGTGAAGTGAGGAGTAGATTATGGCAATCCATGTAGTAATGTTCCAACCAGAAATCCCGGCAAATACGGGTAACGTCTCGCGCACATGTGCGGCGACGAATTCCGTGCTCCATTTGATTCGTCCGTTAGGTTTCTCGACGGACGACAAAATGCTCAAACGGGCCGGGCTCGACTATTGGCAATTCGTCGACGTCCGTTATCACGACTCGCTCGATGAACTGTGGGCCAAACACCCGGACGGAGAGTTCTTCTACATTACCAAGTATGGGGAACAGTACCCAAGTGACCTCGATGTGTCTGCGGTTGATAAAGATTATTTCTTTGTCTTCGGACGCGAGACAAAAGGTTTGCCGATGGAAGTGATCGAGGACAACCTCGACCGCTGCATCCGTTTACCCCAATCGAACCTCGTTCGGTCACTCAACGTCTCAAACACGGCGGCCATCATCGTTTATGAGGCGCTCCGTCAACAAGGATATGCTGGATTGAAATAAAAAAAGAGCCGGATTCGTGAGAATCTCGGCTCTTATTGATTACCTTCAGGTTTTCTGTTGTATCCAGCTGTGAAGATAGCTGCGAGGAAGACGACGCTGATTCCGACCATTAGTAACAAACCCATCTAAAAATCCCCCTTTTGTTCTCCGTGACTACGAATATTATAATATACTTGATAATAGATTTGCACTGAATATGAGAAATTCTTGTGAAATTGGAGCCGATATGAAAACAAACGTGTACTTGTTAAGCTATGCCCCGTTGATTGGGATCATTCTATTCTCGATGTCGCTCGCCATTGCCACGAGTGAGTATGTGATTCAATGGCTGACGCGTGTCGGCGTGTACAGCGAAATCATCGCCTTGTTGTCCGTCCAAGAGTCGAAAGTGCTCGTGCTCGTCGTGTTCTTTACCATTTACTTTATGCTGTTCAGCGCCTTCAAGCTCGTCGCCGACACGTTCAACCAACTCGGGTTCGCATTCTTTGCGCGTGAGACGAACGGTAGCTCGTTGCATCGGTTGAAGCCAGGCGCGACGATTTTTCTCGTCGGCTCAGGGATTAGCTTCTTGTTTTTAAATTCGCTGCTTGCGGTCATTGCGGTACTGCTCGGCACGTTCGTTCTCTATTTGTTCTATTACATATGGCAAGTCAGCCAGTTGATGTCGACGTTTCGTGCCATCGGTCTACTGTTAATTCAAGCGATGATGTGGGCGATTCTTTTGAGCGGCCTCGCTTGGGCCATGCTCCGCTTGTTTAACTCGGTCGGGGATATCATCCTATGACGGTGAACACGACGATTTCCCTCATCCCGGCCGAAGAAGTCGTCCAGGAGTGGATGTCGTCGATGGTGCCACCGATGGACTTGTTTATGGCGGACGAGCATCTCGTGACGCAATTAGGCGCACAGGTGTCAGTGTTGATCATCCCGAAAGCAGAATTTGACACACACCCGTCTTACCGGGACGTCCGAGTCGCCAACGCCTATACGTATTGGACGATTGACCGGGAAGTGCCGTACGTCCTGCATGCGCCGCCTGGTTGGATCGAGACATTGCCGCCAGAAGTGAGGCGCGAGTTGCTTGCCTATCAAGTCACGGTCGGACGAGGGCTCGTTTTCCCGGCGACTGACATGGAAATCGATTCGTTGCCGACTTCGAGGGTCACGGTAGATGATGTGCCGTATCTCATCTTACAGAATTTGCGAACGAGAAAGCCCACTGCTTCAGTGATGGGATGAACGTGAGCTTGATTTCGGAGTTCCGCTAGTCGGAATTTCAGAAATCAACAAGTATGATCTTATCCCGAGAAAATGTATCGCTTAAATAAACAAAGTGATACGATAAACGTATGAACAACTATCGAAGAACCAACACCACCGTGTCGATGCTCCATTATCATTTCGTGTTCTGCCCGAGGTATCGCCGAAAACTGTTCGATGACGACCTGTTCGAGCGACGGTTCAAAGAGATCGTCCACGATGTCTGTGAAGGGCTCGACATCCACCTCCTCGCCATCGAGTGCGACCGGGACCACACGCATCTATTCTTATCCGCATTGCCATCCATCAGCCCGTCCGACATCATGGCGCGCATCAAAGGCGTCTCGTCGAAGCGGCTCAGGGAGGAGTTCCCGCACCTTACACATCTCACGAGCCTCTGGACGAGATCCTTCTTCGTGTCGACGGCGGGAAACGTCTCCAGCGAGACCATCAAACGTTATGTCGAGGAACAAAAGACAAGGGGATGAGACCGTGTCGCAGACATTGACCGTGAACATCAAACTCCATCCGACGAAAGCGCAACAGGCCATCTTGGAGCGGATGATGGATACCTACATCCGCACGGCGAACCAGCTCGTCGCGGCCATGGTGCAGGCCCGGGAGAGCTTGAATCTGACGAGCAAACATGTCACGGCGGACCTGCCGAGCGCCGTCAAGAACCAGGCCATCCAGGACGCGAAGAGCATGTTCAAGAGGGCGAAGAAGAAGGACTTCCAGGTCGTCCCGGTCCTGAAGAGGCCGTACTGCACCTGGAACAACCAGAACTACTCGTTCGACTTCGAGTCGGTCTCCCTCCCGATCATCATCGACGGGAAGGTGAAGAAGACGGCCATCCGCGCCGACATGGTCGACCCGGACAACCGGAACGCGACCCTCCTCGCCAACAAGCTCGGGACGCTCCGCATCACGAAGAAGTCGACCAAGTGGATCGCCCAGATCGCCGTCACGATTCGCACGACAGAAAAAACAGAAACGAAGGTGCTCGGGGTGGACCTCGGTCTGAAAGTCCCTGCCGTCGCATCGACCGATTGCGAAAAGGCGCGGTTCTTCGGGAACGGGCGCGAGAACAAGTACATGAAACGCAAGTTCCGGACGAAGCGGAAAGAGCTCGGTCAAAAGAAGAAACTGAATGCGATCAAGAAACTGGACAACAAAGAACAGCGTTGGATGCGAGACAAGGACCACAAGGTGAGCCGTGGGATCGTCGACTTCGCGAAAGAGAACCACATCTCTGTCATCCGCCTCGAAAGACTGGCGAACATCCGACAGACGGCAAGAACAAGCCGTAAAAACGCCAAGAACCTGCACACCTGGTCGTTCTATCGCTTAGCCACATTCATCGAATACAAGGCGAAGTTAGAAGGAATCAAGGTCGAATATGTCAACCCTGCATACACATCTCAGACATGTCCTTCTTGCGGAAGCCGAAATAAAGCGAAAGATCGAACCTATTCGTGTTCATGCGGATTCAACAAGCATAGAGATTTAGTCGGTGCGATGAACATCCGATACGCACCTGTGGTTGATGGTGACAGTCAACCAGCCTGAGAACCTATAGGGTCTGTCTCAGGAGGGGTGATGGCACACCCTTATCTGAAGGCTCGGACAAAACAGAAATGGCCTGCGTCCGCACGGGCACTTCAGAATCCCACCCATCCTGAAGAGATGGGCTTGCGGCTTTAGCCGTGGGAGTGTCAAATGAGAATCGAGTCGGAACTGACCGAACGAGGGGACGTGCTCACGTTCGTTGATGATGCCGTTCGAATTCAACACGCGACATATTCGCTCGGCAACGGACTCTTCTTCAACAAGAACGGGCAGACGATGTTCAATCCGTGGAAGCTGATTCATGAGGATGAACTGTTTGAGTCATGGGGAAATTACGGATACCATACTTATCGAAAACAGCAATAAGGTCAGGGACAACTGTCCCTGACCTTATTTTAGCGATGGGCTTCTGTCCAAATGATGGCAGGATAGGCCCGATTGGCGAGTTCCGGGAACGGCCGCGGCGTGTCGGCGCCGAGCCAGATAGCCGTGATTGTCTCATCGGTCAAGCCGACGTACCACATGTCCTTATGCGAGTTCGTCGTACCGGTCTTGCCGCCGACATAAGGACGTTTGATTTGACCGGCATACCGTCCGGTCCCGTACGTCGTAACGGAAGACAACGCCTCGCGCATCGTCGCGACGGTCGATTTCGACCAGACGGCTTGTTGTGTCACGCTTGGCGTGAGCGTTGGGGCTCCCGACTCGAAACGAATCTGTTTGATGGTTTGACCTGACACGTACACCCCTTGATTTAAGAACGGCGTATAGGCGGCGGCGAGTTCTTTCGGTGACACACCTTGGGTCAATCCGCCGAGCGCACTGGCCAGGCTGTTATCCGTTTTAGCGTCCCATTGGCTGAACATTAGGTCGGCCGTGGCGAACGCCGTTTCCTGGTCAATCGCGGTGAAGGCAGCGAGCGCCGGCGTGTTGTAAGAATACGCGACCGTATCACGGAACGATACATCGCCGAGGACGCGATTGCCGCTGTTCGTCGGACAATATGTTCCGTAACAGACCGGCCGGCCGTCAAGGATCGTATCGAGTTTCGCACCGGTCTCTTCGATGAAAGGCGCGAAGACGAGGACCGGCTTGATGGCCGACCCGGGTTGACGGAACGCTTGCGTGGCCCGGTTGAATTCACCGCTCTGAGTCATTTCTGAATCAACGAGGGCGACGATTCGGCCTTTCGGCGTCAATTCAGCATAGCCACCGTTTAAACCGTTCGGCAGTTTCGTCATCACTTGTTTTGCTTGTTGTTGTCGGGCGACAGACAGATACGTGTCGATCGTCGCTTGATTCGTCGCCAAGTAGTCTCTGGCCGCGTCTTCATCGAGGTCGTAGCGGGAGCGGACGAGTCGAATCGCTTCTTTCATGACCGTATCCATATAATCGGGATAGCGGACGACGTGCTGGCGATAGGTCGCCTTCAGCTTCACACCGTGGTGCGTCTCGTAAGCTTGCTTCGATAGCACGCCGGCATCCCGCAGTTGAGTGAGGATGCGGTCCTTACGTTCATAAAATCCGGATGAAGGTTCGAGCGGATCATAGAGGGATGGATTGTTTGGTACGGTCAACAGGAAAGCGATTTGATTCCAATTTAAATCTTCGAGCGGACGAGCGAAGTACGTATCGGCCGCTGCTTGGATGCCATAAACGTTATGTCCAAAGAAAATGACGTTACTGTAGGCGGTCATAATTTCTTTCTTACTATATTGTTTTTCCAGGGCTCGAGCGAGTAAAAGTTCTTTCACTTTACGTTCATATGTCCGTTCGTGCGTCAAATACACGTTACGAGCCAACTGCTGCGTGATCGTACTTCCGCCCTGTAACGACGATTCATTGGCGTTGTGAATGAACGCCCGGGCGATCCCGCCGAGGTCGTAACCTGGGTGGGCGTTGAACTTACGATCTTCGATGACCATGATCGCCTCACGGATATGGGCCGGCAAGCGGGCGACGGAGACGTCATCACGTCGGCCGCTCAAATAGAGCTGTTCTGTCCCGCCTTTATACGTCAATGTGACGGCATGCTTCGAAGCGAGCGGGGCCGCATCGACCGTCTTTTCGCCCCACGTCAAAATCTGCTTCGTCTGTTCAATCTCCTCTTTCAACGCCCCGCTGATTGTCAGACCGGCGGCTAGCAAACCGGCAAAAAATAGTGTCCCAATCCACGCTCGCATCGTCTCACCTCTCTCTTTATTCATTATATCGTCAATCTTTCGATAAAATTCAAAATGTAAACGTTATCATATAATAATTTGAGCAGGAATACATTAGGAAGTAGAGAAAGAGGGTAATAGATGTTTATATTATGAATTTAGGAGGCTGTACTATGAAGCAAGAAATGGTTGCGATGCTCCTCGCAGGAGGAGAAGGGAAACGACTCGGGCCTCTCACACGGAAGACAGCGAAGCCTGCTGTCAACTTTGGAGGGAAGTACCGGATCATCGATTTTCCATTATCGAACTGTACCAATTCGGGAATCACGACGGTGGGCGTGTTAACACAATATGAACCGCTTGAGTTGAACCGTTACCTAGGCATCGGGTCGGCCTGGGACTTGGACCGCCGCAATGGAGGCTTGGCCATCTTACCGCCTTACCAAGCGCAGTCGGGAAAAAACTGGTACGAAGGTACGGCCAATGCGATTTATCGGAACTTGAGCTATATCGACGACTACGATCCGGAGTACGTGTTGATCCTATCGGGGGACCACATTTACAAGATGGATTATGAGAAGATGCTCGATTTCCATAAAGAGAAGCAAGCAGACGTCACGATTTCAGTTATGGAAGTCCCTTGGGACGAAGCACCGCGTTTCGGGATCTTGAACACGAGCGATGATCTTCGCATCAATGAGTTCGAAGAGAAGCCGGAGAAACCGAAGAGCAACTTGGCTTCGATGGGGATTTATATCTTCAACTGGAAAGTGCTACGGGAGCACTTGATTCAAGATGCAGAAGACGAGACATCAAGCTTCGACTTCGGTAAAAACATCATTCCGAACACGCTCCTCGACGGTTTAGACGTGTTCGCGTATAAATTTAAAGGTTACTGGAAAGACGTCGGGACGATTCAATCGCTTTGGGAAGCCAACATGGACTTACTCGAAGAAGATCCACCGTTCGATCTATATGATCCGGACTTTAAAATCTACTCGGTCAACCCGAACCAGACGCCACAGTTCATCGGCAAAGATGCCTGTGTCGAACAGTCGGTCATCAATGAAGGTTGCCGGATTGAGGGCGAAGTTCAACATTCAGTTTTGTTCTATGATGTGCGCGTCGGTGAAGGCTCGCTCGTCAAAGACTCGGTTATCATGCCTGGAGCACGAATCGGAAAAGATGTAACGATTCATAGAGCCATCGTCGCGAGCTGTGCCGTCATTGAGGACGGTGCGACGGTCGGTGAGCCGGGTGGTGAGATCGTTGTCATTGAACCACATGAAAATATCGAGAGCGGCACAGTCTTCAAACAACGTGCTTAATTTAAAAAAAGACCGACGCAAGGAGGCGTTACTGTTGACGAATGATTTGTTAGGGGTCATCAACTTAGGGACCGAAGAGGGCTTGTTTCCAGAATTTACGGGGCATCGCAATTTAGCTGCTGTCCCGTTCTCTGGGCGTTATCGCCTGATTGATTTTACATTGACGAATATGATTACCCAAGGCATCAACCAAGTGGGTATTTTCACGCTCGATAAGTATCGCTCGCTCATGGATCACTTGGGTTCAGGGAAAGAATGGGATTTGGACCGTTCGCAAGGCGGGCTACACATCTTCCCGCCGGCGCTCAAGCCCGACGGGGAAGCGTACCTCGGCGACTTGGCCAACTTCTCGATGCACCGCGAACACTTCGTACGCAGCAAACAGCCGTACGTCGTGATCACCGGATCGAACGTGTTGACGACGATCGACTTCCAAGACATGCTCGAGCATCATAAATCAATGGGTGCGGACATTACACTCGCTTATACCGGACACGAACAAAAATGTGGCTATTGCCGCCCGATTCGTCTCGGCGAAAACGACCGTGTCGTCGGCATCGGTGAGCGCGGATACACCCCGGACGATGAGTATACGTATACCGAGACGATCATCATGTCGAAAAACTTGTTCCTTCGTCTCGTCGACGAAGCGACGTCAAGAGGCGAGTATGATTTGCTCGACGGTGTCATCCGTCCACAGCTTCATCGTCTGCACGTACACGGCTATCACTATACTGGGAAAATGCAGGTGATTCATTCTGTCCTTTCATACTATAATGAAAGTATGCGCTTACTTCGTCAGGAAGGGATTATCTATGACTTCCCGCATATCTATACGAAGATCAAACATGAGCCGCCGACCCGTTATTTGAAAGGGTCGAAAGTGAATGAAGCGCTCGTTGCAAACGGCTGTAAAATCAGCGGAGAAGTTCAAAACAGTATTCTCTTCCGCGGTGTCGTCGTCAGTGAGCACGCCCGTGTCAAAAACTCAATCATTTTATCCAAGTCGATCATCGAAGAAGGCGCTGTCGTCGAGAACGCCATTTTAGATAAAGAAGTGGTCGTCAAACGAGGACAAGTCATTCGAGGTACGGTCGACGAACCGATCGTCATCGGAAAACGGACAACGGTTTAAAGGGGGATATTATGAAAATATGGTATGTCGCTTCAGAAGCGGCACCGTTCATGAAAACGGGGGGGCTTGCCGATGTCATCGGCTCGCTCCCTCAAGCGGTGTCTGGCCTCGGTGAAGATGTGAGTGTCGTTATGCCGAAGTATGGCTCGATTGCTCAGGAATATGTGGACGAGATGGAGTATCTATTCGACTTGATCGTACCGGTCGGATGGCGCAAGCAGTTTGGTGCCGTCCTGAAACTTGTGCGCGATGGGGTCACGTTCTACTTTATCGATAACGAGTACTATTTCAAACGGGAAGGCGTGCTCTACGGCCATTACGATGATGCCGAGCGGTTCGCATTCTTCTCTCGGGCCGTCCTTGAGATGATCGGGAAACTCGAAGCAGAGGAGATCCCGGACGTGCTCCATTGTCACGACTGGCAAACGGGCGTCGTCCCGGCCTTTTTACGGATTCATTATCAACACCTCGAGGCGTATCAACGCATCCGTACGGTGTTCACCATCCATAACCTGCAATATCAAGGCATCTTCCCGGAAGCGGTCCTCGGCGAGCTGTTACAGTTCGGTCCGGAACACTTCACAGCAGAAGGGATTCAACATAACGGTCTCGTCAACTACATGAAGGCCGGAATCGTTCATTCCGATCAAATCACGACGGTCAGTCCGTCGTATCGCGACGAGATTATGGAACCGTACTACGGGGAAGGACTCGACGCGGCGCTTCGGTACCGGTCAGTTGACGTCCGGGGCATTTTGAACGGCCTTGATTTGGCGACGAACGACCCGAGCACGGACAAGCGCATCGCGCAAACGTATGACCTCGATACGGTGAAGGAAGGGAAGCTCGTCAACAAGCGCGTCCTGCAAGAGCGGTTTGGTCTCGAAGTACGTGACGACATCATGTTGATTGGCTTTGTCAGTCGACTCGTCGAGCAAAAAGGGCTCGATTTGATCGAAGCCGTGAGTGAAGAGCTCGGAAACTTGGACTGTCAGTTCGTCTTCCTCGGATCGGGTCAACCCGAATACGAGGGCATCGTTCACGAGATGACGGCGACGCATCCAGGCAAGGTCGGGTCGTATATCGGCTTCGACATTGAACTCGCACACTTGATTTACGCGGGATCGGATGCATTCCTCATGCCGTCGCGCTTTGAGCCGTGCGGTCTGAGCCAACTTATCTCGATGCGCTATGGGACGCTCCCGATCGTCCGCGAGACGGGTGGGTTACGCGACACGGTCAAGCCGTATAATGAGTACACACAAGAGGGGACGGGATTTGGTTTCTTGAATTACAACGCCCACGAGATGCTCGCGACGATTGAGAAATCGATTCGTGTCTTCTACGACGACAACAATTGGAACGCCCTCGTCCATCAAGCGATGACTGCGGACTTCAGCTGGAAACAATCCGCGAAGCAATACCGTGAGTTGTATCACCTATTCGCATGACCGGAAGGAGTTTTACACACATATGTTTACAGATAAACAGAGCTTCGTCACTTCATTTCAAGAGAGATTCGTCGCATTAAACGGGAAGTCGTTTGATGAAGGGACCGAGCAGGAAGTGTATCAAACGTTGGCAACGATGGTGCGCGAACAGGCGATCCCGAAATGGATCAACACCCGCGACAAGCACGAAGAAAAACAGAGTAAACAAGTCATTTATTTCTCACTTGAATTTTTACTCGGCCGTTTTCTGTATAACAACCTGCTCAGCATGGACGTCTTAGAAGTCGTGCAAGAGGGGTTAGACGAACTTGGTTTCAACTTCACCGACATCACGGAATATGAACCGGAACCGGGTCTCGGGAATGGGGGGCTCGGTCGTTTAGCGGCATGTTTCCTCGATTCACTCGCCGCGCTCAGCCTGCCTGGGCACGGGAACGGGATTCGTTACCGTTACGGCTTGTTCAAACAAAAGATCGTCGACGGCTATCAAGTCGAGTTGCCGGACAACTGGCTCCGTGATGGCAACATGTGGGAGACACGCCGGGCTGACCGGGCTGTCGACGTCAATTTCGGCGGTTGGATCGAGATGCGACAAATCGGGGACCGGCTTCGCGTCGTCCACCATCCGGATGAAGTCGTCCGAGCCGTGCCTTACGACATGCCGATCATCGGCTACAAAAACGATGTCGTCAATACGCTCCGTCTTTGGAACGCCGAGTCACCGTTTGATGACGAGGAGTACATGGAACGGACGAAAGGTTCGTACAAAGACTTGCTCAAATACAAGCAGTCGATTGCGACCATCTCTGAGTTCCTCTACCCGGACGACACGACATATGAAGGAAAAGTGTTGCGCTTGAAGCAACAGTACTTCTTCGTTTCGGCGGGCGTTCAGTCAATGATCGCGTCTTACTTACGTCATAATAAATCGTTGAAGCACTTAGGCGACCATTACGCCGTTCACATCAATGACACGCATCCGGTCGTGGCCATCCCCGAACTCATGCGGATTTTAATGGACGACCACGGTTACGGATGGGATGAGGCGTGGCGTGTGACGAAGAGCGTCATGTCATTCACGAACCACACGCTTCTCGCCGAGGCACTCGAGAAGTGGCCGGTCGAGATGTATGAACGGCTATTGCCGCGCATCTATCAAATCATCACGGAAATCAATCGTCGCTTCTGTAAAGATGTGCTCGTCAACTATCCACATCTCGAGCCGCACATGGGCGAGATTGCGATCGTGTCGAACCAACACATCAACATGGCGAACCTTGCCGTCGTCGGCTCGCACTCGACGAACGGGGTCGCCCGCATCCATACCGATATTTTGAAGCAACGTGAGATGCGTCATTTGTATGAGATGTTCCCGCTTCGCTTCAACAACAAGACGAACGGGATCACGCATCGTCGCTGGCTGCTCAAGTCAAATCCGCGACTCTCGAACTTGATCACCGATGCGATCGGTTCGTCATGGATCGAACACCCGAACGATCTTGAGAAGTTGATGGGTGTGTCAAAAGACGCGAGCTTCCAAGAGCAAGTCATGAACGTGAAGCAACAGAACAAACTTGACCTCGCCGGCTACATTCAAGCAGAGACGGGCATCGCCGTCGATCCGGAGTCGATTTTTGACGTTCAAGTCAAGCGGCTCCACGCTTATAAACGTCAATTGATGGACGCGATGCATATCCACGCGCTCTATCAGAAGATTCAAGCGGACCCGACGTTCACGATGGTGCCACGGACATTCATCTTCGGTGCGAAGGCGGCGCCAGGTTACTATTACGCGAAAGAAGTCATTCGCTATATCAACGCGCTCGCAGCCATGATTAACAACGATAAGCGGGCGAGCCGCTTCATCAAGATCGTCTTCCTCGAGAACTACCGCGTCTCGATGGCGGAGCGAATCTTCCCAGGTTCGGATTTGAGTGAACAGATTTCGACGGCGAGCTACGAGGCGTCAGGTACCGGCAACATGAAGTTCATGATGAACGGTGCGCTTACGATCGGGACGCTCGACGGGGCCAATATCGAGATTCGCGATGCGGTCGGGGACGATCACATCTTCATCTTCGGATTGACACCGCAAGAAGTCATGAACTACAAGAAGTTCGGCGGTTATCATGCGGCCGACATCTACCATGCGAACACGGAAGTGCGTAACGTCGTCGATGCCCTCGTCAACGGAACGTTCGACAAGGTCGGAGAATACCAATTCCAAGCCATCTTCGACTCGCTTCTCGTCTATAATGATGATTTCCTCGTGTTGAAAGATTTTGCGTCTTACATGCAGGCGCAACGACGCGTCGACGAGGTGTTCTCGGACAAAGCACGCTGGGCCGAGAGTTCAATCGTCAATACGGCCAAATCGGGAATCTTCTCGAGTGACCGGACGATCACGGAATACGCGAACGCCGTCTGGAACATCAAACCGACGAGCGTGAAATAAAAAAAGCGATCCACCCGTTACGGGTGGACCGTGTTTTCTGGATAACTGATCCAATCAGAGTAAGACCCTGGGTACAGCCGGACGTCATCTTTACCGAGGGCGTGTAACGCCAAAATGTTCACGCAGGCGGTGACTCCGCTCCCGCAATAGAAGATGGGGTTGGGGACGTCGAGGACGTTGGCGTACAGCTCTCTCAAATCATGAAAATCTTGAAGCGTGCCGAGGTCGGTGACGGCTTCGGTATACGGACAAAGGACGGCGTTCGGGATATGGCCCGGTTTGCGATCAATCGGTTCATGGCTGCCGTCGTACCGGTCGGCCGTCCGTGAATCATAGAGCCCGCCCGTGACCGTGGCGGCACGGACGTCTTCGATCGTCGCAATCATCTCGTCTTGGAACGCTGGGACGTAATCTGAGGCGGGGTAGGACGGAACGTCCGTCGTCGTCTCGCCGCAGTAAGTGATTCCGGACTGAATCCCGCCCTCGAGCACGATGACACGCTCATGGCCGGCCCATTTGAATAACCACCAAGCACGGGCGGCATAAGGGAATCCGTCATCGTAAATGATGATCAAGTCATCTTTTTGAATCCCGATTCGGCGAAGCGTCTCGGTCCATGCTTCTTTTGACGGCAGTGGATGGCGCCCACCGTGTTCGGACACGGGACCAGATAAATCTTCCATCAAATCGAGGAAGACGGCGTTCGGGAGATGCCCCTGTCGATACACATATTTTCCGTATGAGGCGTCGTTTAATGAATAACGACAATCAATAAAGCGAATCGAGTCCGTATGGACGATGTGTTTCAATTCTTGGGCACGCATAGTTGGAAACATAGTATCACCTCGAAGTTTCGTTACTCCCATCGTATACAAGATGGAACAAATTGGCGAGTACTTCGATTGAATTTTTGAATGTCGAAAGGGGAACTGACCATGACATGGCAACAGACATATGACCGATGGAAACAACACGAGGCGCTCGAACCGCACTTGCGCGCCGAGCTTGAGGAAATGGAGCAAGACGAGACGTCGCTCGAGGACGCCTTTTATAAGACGCTCGAATTCGGGACGGGCGGTATGCGCGGGGAAATCGGACCAGGTGCGAACCGGATGAACATGTATACGATTCGTAAGGCATCGCAAGGATTCGCGGACTTTATCGCTGCCTCGGGCGAAGAAGCGAAACGTCACGGCGTTGTCATCGCCCACGACTCACGTCACTTCTCGCCGGAGTTCGCGCTCGAAGCGGCGCGTACGCTCGCCTCGAACGGGATTAAGACATACTTGTTCCCAAGCCTGCGGGCCACACCAGAGTTGTCGTTCGCCGTCAGACATTTAAACGCATTTGGAGGCATCGTCATCACGGCGAGCCACAACCCGCCAGAATATAACGGTTTTAAAGTATACGGTGCCGACGGCGGACAGTTGCCGCCGGCTGAGGCCGATGAGCTCGTCTCATACGTCAACGCGATCGAAGACGAATTAAAGATCGAAGTCCAAGACGAAGCCCCACTCCGCGCCGATGGCACGCTCGTCACCGTCGATGCGTCGGTCGATGCCGCTTATATGGAGGCCCTTCAATCGATTCGCATTCATACAGATGTGCAAGGAGACCCGCTTAAAATCGTCTACTCGCCACTCCACGGGACGGGACGCCGTCCGGTCATGGAAGGGTTGAAGGCGTATGGGTTTGAACATGTCACCATCGTCGAGGAGCAGGCCGAGCCAGACGGGTCGTTCCCGACGGTCAGTTATCCGAACCCGGAAGAACGGGCCGCGTTTGAGCTCGCGATGCAGTACGGCGACCGCGTCGGCGCCGACTTGCTCATGGCGACGGATCCGGACGCCGACCGTGTCGGTTTCACGGTCCGTGACCGCAACGGCGAATGGTTCGTCTTGACGGGGAACCAGACCGGGGCGCTCCTCATGGATTACATTCTGTCTCAAAAAGTCGAGACGGGGACGCTTCCGACGAACGGTTTCGTCGCGAAGACGATTGTCACGTCTGAACTTGGGGCGGCCATCGCCAAGGCGTATGGGGTTCACCTCGAGAATACGCTCACCGGCTTCAAGTTCATCGGTGAGAAGATCAAACAATATGAAGAATCTGGTGAATATACGTTCTTGTTCGGCTACGAAGAGAGCTACGGGTATTTGATTGGCGACTTCTGCCGTGACAAGGATGCCGTCCAGGCGTGCTTGCTCGGCGCTGAGATGGCAGCCTTCCATAAACAACAAGGACGCACGTTATACGATGCGCTCCAAGCTGTGTATGAGAAGTATGGCTTCTATGAAGAGTCGCTCCAATCGATGACATTGAAAGGGAAAGCCGGTCTCGAACAGATCGGCCGGATGATGGAAGCGTTCCGCGCCAATCCGCCGCAGGAAGTCGGAGGGTACGAAGTCGTCCGCTTTGAAGACTATAAGCAACAAGTCGCGACGAACTTGCGTCAAGGAGAGACGGAAGCAATCGAGTTGCCGTCGTCGAACGTACTCAAGTTCATCTTCGAGGATGGCTCATGGTTCTGCCTGCGTCCGTCTGGAACGGAGCCAAAAATCAAGTTCTACTTCAGCGTCCACGCCGATAGCGCCGAGAAGACGACGGTCAAACGAGAGGCGATTGAACGAGATGTCATGAAACAAGCGAAAGCAATCGATTAAGCGAGGACCACTGCCCTGACGAGGGCAGTGGTTTTTGTTTGACATTGAATGCCCCCGTCAGTATGATGAGGTTATTGTTCAAAACCATGTAATCATATAAGGATTATCAGGAAGGCGGAATTCATATGAAAAAATCGTTAACAGCAGTACTCGCTATCGGCGCATCGTTCGGGGTGCTCGCAGCATGCGGCACAGAGACAGACAGCGGTTCAGAAGAAGCCGTCATCACAGTCGGAACAGAAGCGACATACCCGCCATTCACGTATAAAGATAAAGGTGAAATCACAGGGTATGACATCGATGTGTTGAACGAAGCGGCCGAGCGTGCCGGTTACACGGTCGAATACGAGCCGATGGACTTCAAAGGACTCGTTCCAGCACTCGACGCGGAACGCATCGACATGATCGCCAACCAGATGAGCATCACGCCAGAACGTGAAGAGAAATATGCGTTCTCAGACCCATACGCCGTCTCAGGCGCACAAGTCATCGTCGCATCAGACAATGAGGACATCCAAGGCATCGACGACCTCGACGGCAAAGTCGTCGGCTCGACACAAGGATCGGTCTACGCCAAGCTCGCTGAAGAAGCTGGAGCTGAAGTCAAGTTCTACAAAGGCGCGAACCAAGTGTTACAAGATCTTCAAGTCGGACGTCTTGACGCAGCGCTCAACGACCGTCTCTTCATCTTGACGGAGCTTGAGAAGACGGGTTACGACGTGAAAGCGGTCGGTGACGTCTTCAACAAGAGCGAAGCGGGCTACATGACACGCCAAGACTCGGACGTGCTCGATAAGTTGAACGACGCGCTCGCTGAGATGCAAGAAGACGGTACGATGGCTGAAATCGGTGAGCAGTACTTCGGTGAGGATATCAGTCAATGAGTGAACTGATCACGACCGTCATCGAGAACCGTTCGGCCTATGTAGAAGCCGTACAATTGACGTTGATCGCCAGTATCCTGTCGATTCTCCTCGCCTTGGTGCTCGGTCTGATCATCGCATTACTTCATAGCAGTCCAATCAAAATTGTCCGTTTGTTCACGCGTACGTATATCTCGTTCTTCCGCGGGACACCGCTCTTGTTGCAACTTCTCATCTTGTACGTCGGTTTGACCGGATTCGTGCAGTTGAGCGGGATGCAGGCGCTCATCTTCGGGTTAGGCCTTCACTTCGCGGCCTATATCTCGGAAGCGTTCCGGGCGGCGATCAATTCGGTCGACCAAGGACAAGTCGAGGCGAGTGTCGCCCTCGGCATCCCGCGTGCGAAGCGCTTCAAGGATATCATCTTCCCCCAGGCGCTATCGCGTGCGATCCCACCGGTGTCCAACTCGGTCATCGATATTATCAAATCGACGTCGCTCGGTTCGGTCATCGCCGTCCAAGAGTTGACGTACGTGTCGGACCAAATTGCCGCGACGACGTATCTCGTCATGCCGCTCCTCTTGTTCTCGGCATCGATCTATTGGATCTTGTCGACGCTCATCCAGGCAGGGCAGCATCGTCTCGAACGTCGATATGCGATTCGTTGACACAAAGAAATCCCTTTGATTCTAAAATCGAAGGGATTTCAGCTTCCTAACCAGCATTAATTAAATCGCTCGTCCTTCCGGCGCCCACGCTTTCCGCAGGCAATCCCGGAGCCGCATCGCGACGCGCGTCGCTGCTGGGTCTCCGTTGGATTGCTTTCCTGCAGGAGTCGGGGCGCCATCGGACGAGCAACACAAACGGTCACCATCTGGTTGCCGTTTGTGTTTTTTCGAGTCTTTGAGCTCTTCGCGCACAAAAAAAAGACGAATCAAATCGCAATATACGATTTGATTCGTCAATAGCCTGAAAAATCCCTTCGATTGCAACCAATCGAAGGGATTTTTGTATTAACGGATGACTTGTTCTGTTTCCGTGTCGAAGAAGTGAGCTTTCGTCATATCGAGTGCGAGTGTGACGTCGTCACCCATGTGGATGTTCGAACGTCCATCGATGCGAGCCGTGAACTGGTGGCCGCCAAGTTCAGCGTACAAGTATGACTCAGCGCCCATGAGCTCGGCGACGTCGATATGCGTGCGGAACGTGTGCGTCGTTGGTGAGTCGATGTAGATCGGTTCATCATGGATCGATTCTGGACGGATTCCGAGAACGAGCTCTTTACCGACGTAACCGCGGTCACGAAGACCTTTCATTTTGCCTTCAGGGACGTTGATTTCTTCACCACCGACGAGGAACTTCCCATCAGCCAATTTACCGCGGAAGAAGTTCATTGAAGGTGATCCGATGAAGCCGGCTACGAAGATGTTGTCCGGGTTTTCATATACTTCTTTCGGCGAACCGACTTGTTGGATGATTCCGTCTTTCATGATAACGATGCGAGTCGCGAGTGTCATCGCTTCCGTTTGGTCATGGGTAACGTAAATCGTCGTCGTGTCGAGACGGTTGTGCAATTGGATGATTTCTTTACGCATCTGAACGCGAAGCTTGGCATCCAAGTTTGAGAGCGGCTCATCCATCAAGAACACTTTGGCATCACGGACGATGGCACGGCCGATGGCGACACGTTGACGCTGACCACCAGAGAGTGCTTTCGGCTTACGTTGAAGGTATTCTTCAAGTCCGAGGATACGGGCCGCATCTTGGACGCGACGATCGATTTCATCTTTCGGGAACTTGCGAAGTTTCAAACCGAACGCCATGTTGTCATACACACTCATGTGCGGGTAAAGGGCATAGTTTTGGAAGACCATCGCGATGTCGCGGTCTTTCGGTGCGACGTCGTTCATGCGCTTGCCATCGATGATGAAGTCCCCGCTCGAGATTTCTTCGAGTCCGGCGATCATACGGAGTGTCGTCGATTTACCGCAACCTGAAGGTCCGACGAAGACGATGAACTCGCGGTCCTTGATGTGCAAGTTAAAATCGCTGACTGCCTTTGAGTCGCCACCTTCGTATATTTTATCAATGTGGTTCAATTGAATTTCTGCCATGTCGTTAGCCTCCTGGGAATCTGTTCTTGTATAATAGCGCTTACAAGATTGATTATACGGTGAAACCGCTTGCATTGGATATGTACACGTTGCACAAAAACGATTACTCAGATTTGTGCAACGTGACAATGAGTTGAAGCAAACTCGCATCATAGAATTGGCGGGCATCGTATCCCGTCAGTTCATACAGCCGATCGAGCCGATAATTGAGCGTATTTCGATGCATGAACAGTGCTTTAGCCGTATGGGATACGTTTAAAGAGTGGGCGAATAATGCCTCTAACAGCTCGATGTTCGTCTTGTCGAGCGTCGTATATACGGCCTCGATCAATTGGAGACGTTCGGCAAAAGTCTCATGGTCTTCTAGCAAGTAATGGTATAATAGTTGACTAGCAGGGTAAGCTTTAGTAGAGAGTCTCGCGAACGGGCGCAGCGTTTGATGTTGTTGATACAGTGTCCCTAACACACCGAGCGGTCGCTCGCTATAGATGACATGGGCCTCAACGTAGCAATCGCTCGCCACGGCTCGTAACACGTCCTCGAACTCGGACAAATCGACGAGTTGATTCATCTCGATGATTTCCACGTGATGTCGCGTCATGACGACGATTTCCGCTTCAGGCATGAAATCGTGCAATATCTCTAAAAATTGCTCGAGCGATTCCGGCTCTTGATAATGGAGCGACAGCGACAACAACCGAAATGGCTGGGCGATCCGATACGAATCTGTGAGCAAGCGGTCTTGCCATTTCTCTTGACGCGGATCACGCGTCGTCACAAACGGTGTCGCCGACCATTCAAGCAGCTGTCGTTCACGCTCGCTCAATTCCATTTTGGGTAGTCCAAACACGGTCCCATCGTGTGCTTGGTACCAGATGTAGTCTCCGGATGCATCTTCCGACCGATGGACAACGGTCGGGAAAATCGATTTAATACGATCATACGTAGTCAATACAATCACCTCTTCAAACAATGTATCATATTTCAGAACGGAGGCAGGCAGTTTGGACAGTCTACTAAAAATATTCATCATGATCGCCATCGGGGCGACAATCGGGGGAGTCACGAACTTTCTCGCTATCAAAATGTTGTTTCGGCCCCATCATCCTAAATACATCGGGAAGATGAGAGTTCCGTTCACCCCGGGGTTGATCCCGAAACGTCGCGACGAATTGGCAACGAGCCTCGGGAAGACGGTCGTCAAGCACTTGTTGACGCCTGAAGGGATGCGTAAGCGCCTGCTCGATGAACAAGTCGGTAATCATATTACCCACTTCGTGCAAGGTGAGGTTCGGACGATGCTTCGTTCAGACAAGACGATCCGTTCGCTCATCGAACCGCTCTATCCCGATGCGGAGACACGTGTGTTGGGAGAAGCGGATACGAAGCTCCGGCAAGAGCTCCGACTCGTCCTTGCGGATGTGAAGTCGCGTCAACTATATGAGCTTCTCGGTGAAGACGGGATGGACCGTGTCCGCGGCATCATCCCCGAAATCGTGGACGCCCTGCTCGTCAAGTCAGAAGAATACTTTTATTCGGCTGAAGGCGAGGCGCAACTTCGGCACATGGTCGACTCGTTCGTCCAACGTCGGCTCGGTTTCATCGCCGGGTTCGTTCAAAACTTGAATTTCGTCGAAATGATTCGTCCGGAGATTATCAATATCTTGCGAGGTGGCTCGACTCGGTCTGGCATGGCGACGATGATCACGCGCGAATTCGAGCGGTTCAGTGAACGCTCGGTCGATACACTGCTCGACGACCGATTAGAGGAACGGTTGATTGACGGTGTGACGACGGAAGTCGTCTCGCGTCTCCCGGTTGGGGAACTGCTCGATCGGACCGTCCACTCCTATACGCGGGACGTCGAAGACCGTGTCGTCGAAGAACTCGTGCCGAACGGCGTGAGGCTCGTCATCACGCGCTTCACGGATCAAATGGAGACGGTCATGGATCGCCTGAAAATCGATCAAATCGTTCAAGAGCAAGTGAGCTCGCTCGATACCTCGTACCTCGAAGAGATCGTCCTTTCGATCTCAAAACGAGAGTTCCGGGCAATAACATGGCTTGGCGCCTTATTAGGTGGTATGATTGGATTGATTCAAGGGTTGATTGCCATCGTTTGATCGGCACGCCCTAATAGTTTTTAGGAGGACGTCACATGTCACAATCAAACTTGTACGATCATGCTTACCAATTGGAAAAAGCACTTCGCGATTCTGAGGAGTTCACAAATCTCTCTTCACTATACGACCGTGTCAATGCGGATGCAGAAGCGAACCAGTTATTCGCTGACTTCCGTGATATCCAAATGACGCTTCAACAGAAGCAAATGCAAGGCGAAGAAATCTCTGAACAAGAGATGATGGATGCGCAGACAAAAATGATGGGCGTTCAACAAAACGAATTGATCATGGAGCTCATGCAAGAAGAGCAACGCATGCATCAACTGGTCACAGAAGTGACGAAAATTATCATGAAGCCACTTGAAGAGCTCTACGCTCCGATGGTGAATGATAACGAAGTTCAATAACAGTGAAGCGGATGGCAATCGAGCCATCCGCTTTTTTGTTGCCTAGATTGTCACCCAATTCATGATAGCGCTTACATGAAGCGTGGTATACTCTATTTGTAGGTCATTTCACAAGAAAGGGTGGACGTCATGGTCACCTTGGTGATTTTAGCCGTCATGATCATCGGTTTTATCGGAGGTTGGCTCCGGGCCGACTTGGTCGCGCTGATTGGTCTCCTCTTGCTCGTTTTGACAAATCAACTGACACCGGTCGAAGCGATGGCCGGTTTTTCGAATTCGGTCGTGCTCATGATCGCCGGACTGTTCATTGTCGGTGCCGGGTTGTTTCACACCGGCCTCGCCGAACGGTTAGGGGCCGCTCTCATCCCGTACGCGAAAGGGAGTGAAGTACGTCTCTTTCTCGTCCTCATGGTCACCGTGACGTTTTTGTCGAGCCTAATGTCGAACACGGGAACGGTCGCTTTGTTGATTCCGGTCGTGCTCGCCATGTCAAGGCAGATGGGGACGAGCCCGGCGAAATTGCTCATGCCGCTCGCCTTTTTCTCAAGCATCGGTGGGACGATGACACTTATCGGAACGCCACCGAACCTAGTCGCCGCGGAGACGCTCCGAGGCGCGGGGGGAGCGCTTGGATTTTTTGCGCTCTTGCCGATTGGTCTCGTCGTGGCTGTGGTCGGACTGTTATATTTCTATGTCATTGGGAACCGTCTGCTCGGGGCGGGGGATGTTCGTTCGTCGGCGGCCCATCCGTTGATGATACCGCAAGTAGCCGTCTACGCGCTGTCCATCACGAAAGGACACCGCCTCGTCGGTCAGACGCTTAGTGACGTCAAGTGGTCACGAGACGGCCTGGTCGTCGTCGGCGAACACCGAAAAGGAGTGGTCCATCGGTTTATCACGGCCCGAGCCGACACAGTGCTTACGGAAGGGCGTGTCCTCGTCAGTGGCGATGAGACGGATGTCCACCGCATCGCCCGACAAGAAGGATTGGTCGTCGAGCCGGTTAACGTCAAAGATGTGTACGGCAAAGAGTCGGGCGTCGCCGTTTTCACGATTCCGACCGACAGCCCGCTCGTCGGCCGCTGTTTGTCCGAAAGCCGGTTGCGCAATGAGTATCGATTGAACGTGCTTCAAGTCGTACGCCCGAACGAGGAAATCGCCATCACCCGATTGAAAGATGTGCCGCTCGAACGAGGCGACATGCTTGTCGCCCAAGGGGAGTGGGCCGACTTAGAGCGGGTCGGAAACGAGACGCACCTCTTGCTTGCCAATGAGCACGTGACCGACGTGGCTAATCGGGCCGTATCCGAACGTCATCAACTAGCAGCGGGATTGATCATGCTCGGAATGGTCACGCTCCTCGTGTTCGAGTGGGTCGACCCGACGGTAGCGGTATGGCTCGCGGCGCTTGCCATGGTGCTCACCGGAGCCGTCCGCCAAATGGACGTCGCGTATCAATCGATTCAATGGTCCTCGCTTCTTTTGATCGCAGCGATGATCCCGGTCGGCCAAGCGCTCGACAATGCTGGGATCATGGCGTGGCTCGTCACATGGATCAGTGAGTCGTTCGGGCAGGCTGGTCCGGTCTGGGTGCTCGTTGCGCTCTTCGTCGCGACGATGGTGCTGAGTCAAATCATCTCGAACACGGCGACGGCCGTCTTATTCGCTCCGCTCGCACTGTCGCTCGCCTCGGCACTCCAAGTCAGTCCCGTCCCGCTCGTCGTCGCCGTCGCCATCGCGGCCTCGCTCGCGTTCATGACACCATTCGGGTCGCCGACGAACGCGATGGTGTTCGGCATCGGCGGCTATCGCTTCTTCGATTTTGTCAAAGTCGGCTTGCCGCTTCAGGTCGTGACGGCGGTCATCGCCATCTTCACGATTTTGTTCATCTTCCCGTTTTGAAGGAAATGTTGTTTGCTCTGCCGAATGTGTAAAAAAATGCTAAACGGTGAGGTGAGAGATGATGTGGAAACGAGTTGGGATGATTTTGGCTGTGTTCTTGCTTGCGGCCTGCTCGAATGAGAGCGAACAGCCGGCACCGACGCTCGGGGCGGACGCCAAAGTGGGCAAGGCGTACTTAGAGGAGCAAGGCTATGACGTCGTCTCTTATAAAGGGAATAGAATGTCGAGCTTTGAAAAGGCAGATCTGCTTGAGTTGCCAACGCAAAGTACGTGGCAAGTCCAGATGACGCCGCCGGATGACTATATTGGACGTGACATTCGACATGAGAACTTCATCGTCCGCAACCATCCGCTCGATGAAGTCGCAGAACTCGGCCAGACGAACGTCTCGGTCATGATGGTGGACGGCGAGGTCATCGGCGGGACGTCGTATCCGGATTCGGCCGAGCCGCTTACCGGAGCGAGCTATTCACTCGATGGGAAGACGGCGGAAGAGCTGCATCCCGATTACATGGAGTGGCGCAGCGAGTGGGAAGCCAAATATAGCGAATGAACAAGCGCCTCGGGATTCCCGAGGCGCTTCTGTTATGAGGCCGTGCCTTTCAGTTTTCCTGGCAGTTTACAGCGCTCGAAGTAGATGAGTTGGCCGCGACGTGCGATGCGGGCCCCTTTATGGAGATGCCCGGCTTCCTCGAGCATCGCGAGGCCTTTCGTTTTCGCCTCGTCATCGCTTGCCGCGGTAAATGAATCGTTCAAGACGACCGTGCCGTCGTTCTCGAACGCTGTGATCGTATACTGTTCCATCCGTTCGCCCCCTTTGCTTCCATTGTACTGAATGGTCATTCATTCTTCAAGCGAAGGTTTCGTCAGCTCCTCGAACGTGAGCTGACGGGCCGTTTCGGTACGCGGAATCAACTCTGAGACCGTCATCCCGATCAAGCGGACCGGTTCGGTGATCGCCATCTCGTCAAACAGACGGCGGGCGAGCCGTTTAATCTCATCATGGTCGTGCGTCGGGTGGTTCAGTTTGATTTGATGGCTCCGGGCTTGGAACTCGCTCGTCTTAATTTTGATCGTCACCGTCTGACAGCTGAGCTCGCGGCGGTCGAGCTGATGGAGTACGTCTTCGATTTCCGGGACGACACGTTCATACACTTCTTCCGGGTCATCGAGGTCAAACGCGAACGTCGTCTCGGAGCCGATCGATTTTCGTTCCCGCGTCGGCACGACGGGGCGGCTGTCCCGGCCGTGGGCAAGCTCATATAACTGATTTCCCCGGTCGTGGCCGAAGATGGCCTTCAACTGCTCGGGGCGGGTGCCCTGCAAATCGGCGATCGTATGGTAGTCGTGCTTGAACAACGTCTGGGCGGTCACTTTGCCGACCCCGTGCATCGTCGTGATCGGGAGCGGGGCGAGGAACGTCTCGACGTCAGCCGCCTCGACGACCGTCAGTCCGTTCGGTTTGTTGAATCCTGAGGCGATCTTGGCGACGAACTTCGACGGGGCGACCCCGGCCGAAGCGGTCAGTCCGGTCCGCCGTTTGATTTCCCCGAGGATGTAGCGCGCGATATAAGGGCCCGACGTGCTCATGAGCGTGTTTTCTGTCACGTCCAAGTACGCCTCGTCGAGCGAGAGCGGTTCGACGAGCGGCGTAATCGATTTGAAAATGGCCATCACCTGTTGGCTGACGTGCCGATAGACGTGAAAGCGCGGTTTGACAAACGTCGCCTGAGGACAGAGCGCGAACGCCCGCCGTGACGACATGGCGCTGTGCACGCCGTATTTTCGCGCCTCATACGAACAAGTGGCGACTACCCCACGGCTGTGAGGGGCGCCACCGACGATGACCGGTTTATCGCGTAAGTCAGGGCGGTCGCGTTGTTCGACCGAGGCGTAAAACGCGTCCATATCGACATGGATGATCAATCGTTCCATGAACATCACCTTTCTGTATCATCTGCTCCTTTCAGTATACCGAACTTTTGTTCGTTTTTTGCTAGTTTTGCTTATTTCGTTTGCTGCGCTGTTTATCTAACTTTTCTTGGCTACGGATTTGATTCGGGAATTGCAGGAGCGACCCAATCCAATTTTTTTGCTTCAACCAGAAATAAATCAAAACCGTGAAGCCGATGATCATAAGCCAGGCGAACAAATAGCCGAGCGGCCACTCGAGCTCGGGCATTTGTTTGAAGTTCATGCCCCAGACCGCACCGAACGCGACGACGGGCGTCGTCAAGGCCGTGAAAACGGTGAGCGCCTTCATGATCTCGTTGCCACGGAAGTTTGACAACGTCGCGGCCAAATCGGTCATCGCGATGACGTCTTCTTGGTAATGTTCGATCAACGTCAGGAGCCGATTGACGCGATATTTGGCGAGACGATACGCTTTCAATTCGTTTAAGTCCATGTCGAGAAACGCCTCGCGCCCGGCCATGAGCAGTTCGCGGTACGGGACGACGGTATCGGACCATCGTTCGATCTCGCTGCGGAGCCCGAAAATCTCATTCATGAACTGGGGCG
This sequence comes from Exiguobacterium sp. s16, assembly GCF_018618115.1. Taxonomy (NCBI): domain Bacteria; kingdom Bacillati; phylum Bacillota; class Bacilli; order Caryophanales; genus Exiguobacterium; species Exiguobacterium sp. s16. Next base: position 29,909 of record NZ_JACSLM010000001.1, read on the forward strand.
GCACTTGCCCGCTCATCTCGCGCTGGGCGACCATCAACCGTTCTTCATATTCATCGATGCCATGAAAGTAATAGTCCATCTTTTCAGCGAGCAAATCATAGAACGCCTCGATCGGGGTATCGTATTGCTTGGCCGCCACTGACTGGCAATAGACGTCGTCAAAGCCGATTGTCCATAAGAAATCCCGGGTCACGAAGTAGTGCCCGATCTTTTGCGGTTCACGCTCGAGCTGTTCATAGTCGAGCGTGAGCGAGCCATACATATAGTCTTGCTCGACAATGATTTTTGTGACTTTCGCCGTCGTCAACTGCTCTAGCCAATACGTGTACGCTTCTTCATAATGATTGTCGACCTGTACGATTTCTTCGGGTCGTGTATACCATTTCCAACTCATCTTCCATTCCCCCAATTTCCTTCTCCCTCAAGTATTCCCGCTTTCCTAAGAAAGTTGGCATCTCACGTGAACTTTCGTTAAGATGAAGGTACTGACAAGAAGAGAGGTGCTTTTTTTGACGACTACTAAAATCGGTCAGCTCAAAGTGGGCGACACGTTAAACCAATATGTCATGATCAAACAATCCTATCGAGGACTCGCCGGAAATGGCAAACCATATTTGACGCTCATTCTTTGCGATGAGAGCGGAGAGATTGAGACGAAAGTATGGGATAGCGCCGACACGGATAAATATGCGACGAAGAAAATCGTCCACGCTTCCGGAGAAGTGATGGATTACCGCGGGCGGACCCAACTGAAGCTCAAACAAATCTCCATCATCGAAGGGGAGACGGACATCGCGCCATACGTCCGTTCGGCACCTGTACCGAAGTCGGAACTCGAGACGGGGATCCGCGGCTATATCGATGCGATCGGACACGCGGGCATGCGTGAGCTCGTGACTGCGCTCGTCGACCGGAACGAAGAGGCTTACTTCACGTATCCGGCTGCGGTGCGACACCACCATGCGGTCTATTCGGGCCTTGCGTTCCATGTCTTGTCGATGCTGAAACTCGCTGAAACGATGTGTGACCTGTACCCGCAATTGAATCGTGATTTGCTCGTCTCAGGTGTCGTGCTCCACGACTTGGCGAAAGTAATCGAGTTGTCGGATGCGATCACGCCGGAGTATACGCTTGAAGGCAAACTGCTCGGCCACTTGTCGCTCATGGCGTCTGAAATCGAGGTCGTGGCCCGAGAACTCGGGACCGAACGCGAAGTCGTGACGTTGCTCCAACATCTCGTCCTCAGTCATCACGGGAAACCGGAGTGGGGATCGGCGAACGCGCCACAGCTCCCGGAAGCTGAGATGTTGTTCTTCATCGACAACATCGATGCCCGGATGAACATGTTCGAGAAGGCGTTCGAGGGGATCGAACCCGGAGCGTTCACTGAGCGGGTCATGGCACTCGATAACCGTGCGTTTTATAAACCGAAGCTATGAAGGCATACAAAAAAGACGTCCCGCGGGACGTCTTTTGCTTATTGCTCGGTCGATTCTTCGGCCGGTGCTTCTTCTGTACCTTCTTCTGACGCTTTAATGGCGTCTTTCACAGCGTCGAACTGTGTTGAAGCTTTCGCATCTTTCACGTCGACGTTATATTTCTCGATCAACTCGGCGTAGATCTTGTTCGCGTCGACAGAGGCTGCTTTTTCAGTTGCCAATTCTTCACGGATGCGATCTTTCTCGTCTTCGAGTTTAAGATCTTTTTCTTTACGATCCATGACTTTGATGACGTGGAAACCGAATTGTGATTGGACCGGCTCAGATACTTTGCCGACCACGTCTTCTTGGAACGCGTATTCTTCAAACTCTGGGACCATGGCGCCGGCTGAGAAGTAACCGAGGTCGCCACCTTTTTCACCAGAACCTGTGTCTGTCGATTTCTCTTTCGCGACGTCTGCGAAGTCAGCGCCATCGTTCAATTCTTTGATGATCGCTTGGGCTTCTTCTTCTGTCTCAACGAGGATGTGGCTCGCTTTGACTTCGACGTTCTCTTTCGCGAATTGTGCCTCGATGTCTTCGTCCGTCACTTCGACGAGTTCTGACTTCGCTGCATCGACGAGCATTTGTCCGCGGAGCGCTTCTTTGAACTCGTCCGTGTCAGTCATGCCAGCTTGTTGAATCGCTTGCTCGAACTCTTCTTTCGAGTTGAACTGCTCTTCAGTCTTGCTGAACTCTTCGTCAACTTTGTCTTGTTCGACTTTGTCGCCGTATTCTTTTTCAAGCAACTCGTTCATCGTTTCTTGGAAAGCTAGTTGTGGGACCATACGGTCGTAGCTCATGTCCGCGATCTCGCCGCGTGTCACTTCGCCGCCTTCAAAGGAAACAACTGCTGAGTTGTCCGAAGACCCGCCGTTTGTCGCCGCATATGTGCCGCCGACACCGATGAGAAGTGCAATCGCTGATGCGCCGACGAGGGCGCCTGTTGAAAACTTCTTGTTTTGTTTGTTCGGTTCGTTCGTCATTCCGTTTGACATATATTCCACCCCTAAAAATCTATAAGTTTCTAAATCCGACTATACCACATTTTGTTAATGATAACAGCTGTTCTCTTGCCTGTGTAGTATCATAGCACAGAAACGTGTCGTATAATGATGAAATAGAATGTGAAATGATGGGGTGGAGAACGTGTCGTTAGAAGAGAAAATCAATCAATTATCGTTTCAAATGGAACTGTTGCTCGGGGCGGTCGATTGGTCGGAGCGGCCCTTTGAACATGAGGTGCTCAAGGCGAATCTGACACGGCAAGAAGTCGTCGCGTTTTTCGCGCTGCTTGATGATATCCGAGAACGACAAAACGAGCAAGCGCGCTACGGTCTGTCGTCCGTAGAGCCTTTGCTCGTTCATTTCGTCGGCATGCTTCATCCTCATTTAGAGGCCGAGACGATTCTCGAGGCGTGCGTGCGCCAAGGAATGGCGCTAGACGTCACGGAACCGCTGTATCGGCAGGTCAAGCTTCTTTACTGATCTCGTCGTCCTCAGGGCGACGTCCGGCTTCTTCTGTGATCATCTTCGATGTTTCAGCGAAGATGTCCATGAAGTTGTCGCCATACAAGCGGCGAACGATCGCTGTGATGTCCGTCAAGTCCGGGAATTTCCCGTACAATTCTTGGAGCGGGAGGGAGGCGCGGAAGACGCCGTTCTCTTCCGGATCGAACGCATGAATCGTCTCGAGCAAGAGCGCTTCACCTTCAGGCGTCAATTGGACGTACGTATTTCGTTTGTCCGTCTCCTTTTTCGAGAACGTGAGCAAACCGCGGTCTTCGAGTTTCTTCGAGAAGTTGAACGCCGTCGATACGTGCATGACCCCATATTTGGCGATCTCTGAGATCGAGGCGCCGCCGAGGGCGTGAGCGATCCATAAAATATGGTGTTCGTTAATGTTCAAATCGAACGGCTTGATCCAATTCTGCCAGTCTTTCTCGACCGTCTTCCACAATGCCTTACTAAGTTGAATGATTTTATGACTATAGAGCATGGCCTCAGGGCCAGTGAATTCTTTTTCATGTTCCATGTCGATCCATCCTTTCCGGATACAATGTGACTAAAACGACGGGCGATGACAACAGACCGGTCAGTTGGTCTTTTCCGCTTTCGCTTCGGTCATGTCTGACTGTACGTTCGAAAGCTCGTCTAGGTTTCCTTGGATCCGCTCGATTGAAGGCTGAATGTCTTGTTGATAACGTTCGACTTCGGCTTTCACTTGATCCGTCAATTCTTTCCCTTGCAATTTACCGGCCGCGGCTACTTGCGACGCGTCCTTGGCAACTTTTTGGAATTGTTCTTTCAACGTAGTGATTGTGGACGCCCGGTGTTGATTGGCCGCGGCGTCATTTGCCGTTCCACGGGCGATTTTCTTCACGGTCGCAACCCCTAAAAACGCTACGACGAAGCCAAATGCAACCCACTCTCGACGATTGTGACTCGACAATACATTCCCCTCCTCAAGCACACTGATGCTACAATACATTCTTTTCATATTATTTTACCAAAAAAGAGTGATTAAAAACCTATATCTTAAATAAAATTTTTCAGAACATTCAATTTTGACCGAAAAATCATTTTATTTTAAACTATGGGTAAAGGAAGGTGACCTCCAGTGAACATGCAAAAGCGTTGGGTTGATGACATGCTAGACCTGTATAACGCGGCCAAGCGACTGGGAGATGACCCTTGGGCACAGACAATAATGGAAGCACTCGAGGCGGGATATGAAGCGTCGGAACAGAATGAACAGACGCGTAAACAAACTTTGCTTGAAAAGCGACTCGTTGAAATAGACGCCCGTCTAAATTTGTTAAGAAAAGAATTCGAACAAGCGGAATCTGTCAAATCGCGGCAACAGTTGTACGAGCAAGCGATTAAATTACAAGTCGAACGGGCCCAAATCGAGGAAGAGCGGAAACGTCATCTCGATTCGATCAATTCGTCATAAGGGCACATAAGACAATGGACCGGTCGCTCCAGGAGCGGCGGTCCATTTTTTCATAGCTTCGCTTTGATGCCGGCAGCGATGGCTTGCATGTCTTCAGTGGAGTAATCGTCTTGGTGCGTCTCCCATTTTGCGTCAAATCCATCTGTCTCGCCATAGCGTGGCAACAGATGCATATGGAAATGGTAAACCGTTTGTCCGGCGATTGCTTCGGCGTTCGATAGGATGTTCATGCCGATCGCGCCCGTCTCGCGCTGGATGGCGTTTGCGATAGCAGGCACGGCTTGGAAGACGTCCCGGGCGACATCGGCTGACAGTTCATAAATGTTTCGGGCGTGATGTTTTGGGATGACGAGCGTGTGGCCTTTCGTGACTTGCGAGATATCGAGGAACGCGACGACGGCGTCGTCCTCGTATACCTTATAAGAAGGAATCTCGTTTTGGACGATTTTACAAAAAATACAGTTGGCTTCAGTGTGCATGTGGGTTCCTCCATTCGTAAATGACTATTCCACTTCATCATAACATGGAAATTCAGGCGGAAGAATGATTGTCCGGGAGGATGAATCGTCTTAGACTAGAAACAACAGCAATCAAGAGAGGAAGTAAACGGATGGCGTATGTACGATCGAAAAAAACGGTACGGCGGAGGCGAATCTATTATGTCCTCCTTGCGACAATCGTGCTCGGGCTGATCGCCGGGGCCGTCTATCGCTGGGGATATCAACCGGCAGCCGCCAATGACAAGATTCATGTCCGGTTCAAAGAGGCGCTGTTGAACGAGGATGTCAGCTTCTTCCAGGAGAACGTCGAGTATGAATCAGAACCGCTGACGCGAGCCGAGGCGCTCCGCTTCATGGGCTGGTTGAATGAAGAGAAGACGATTCGGGGCGAGGCCATCTCGGAAGTAGCGCAGGACCGCGCCGACCGGGAGCAAGGTATGGAGACGGATGGGTTGTTCCGGCTCGTCGATACGGGGGCAGGACGATTTGGTTTCTCGGACTATCGGATTGAATTGTTGCCGAAGACGCTCGTTGTGACATCGGACGTACCGTTGACGAACGTGTGGGTGGACGGTGCACAAGTCGGTCGAATTGATGAAGGGGGCGGTGAGGTGGCACTCGAGCGTATGCCGGGTCGTTATGACGTGAAAGCCGTCGCCGTCATCGATGGGTCGACGGTGACCGAGACTGAGGTCGTGACGCTGACAGAAGACGATGACTTGGCGTTTGCCTTGTTGCCGGAACAAGCTGAGACCGTCGCCGGGCAGTTCGATCTTGATCGGGCCGAGTTGATTGAAATCGAAGTCGAAGCTCAGACAGGTCACTCGATTGAGACGATCGAAGGGCTGATGAACAAACGTGAACAAACCGTCCTCGACGAGATTGGTGAACCGATGGAGCGAGGGGACGTTTGGCGCTATGTGGGGATGGAGTTACGGTTTGTTGACGGGCGCGTCGAACGCATCGACATCGATTTACAGAAGCGGCCGGATGACCTCATTGCGCTTTTAGGTGAACCGAACGAGCGAGTCGAAACGGACCTCGGTGTCGAATGGCGCTACGACCGGACGCTGCTCGAGTCGATTTTCACGTTTTTGCGCTTGGAGAGCGAGAAACGATTCATCGAGCGGGATGAGGCCCTCTATCTCATCCTCACATGACAAAAAACGGGACCCTCGGCGAGGGTCCCGTTTTTCTAGCACTGGATTAGCGCTTTTTGTTCATTGACTTCATAACGAACGATACGATCAAGATCAAGATAATCGCACCGAGAAGTGCTGGGATAATCGCGATGCCGCCAACTGCAGGACCGAAGTCTCCGAAGATGAGGCCACCGAGCCAAGCACCGATGATACCGGCAATGATGTTCCCGATGACGCCACCTGGTACATCCTTACCTAAAATAAGACCTGCTAACCAACCGATAATACCCCCGACGATTAAAGTGATAATCCAACCCATAAAAACATTCTCCTTTCTGTTTTGTCCATTGTTCTTCCTAACAATTTTATGGAACAATGGAAGTAATGAATAAGTTTTAAAATGCCTTACAGTTCAGATTATTCCCATGTGACAGCTTTTAAAACATATATCACGAAAAAAAGTTGAAAATGAGGGGTGGAGTTTTCATGTTGCACGTCGACCAGTTGAACGGCGGTTATATAGGTAAACAAGTGTTACACGATGTTTCGTTTGAAGTGAAAAAAGGTGAGCTCGTCGGGCTCATAGGGCTAAACGGCGCCGGAAAATCGACGACGATCAAACATATTTTAGGATTGCTTGATCCGATTTCGGGATCGGTCGAAGTCGATAGTGAGACACTCGCTTCTTCGGAAAATAACTATCGTAAAAAAATAAGTTATATACCCGAGACCCCTATTTTATACGACACATTGACGTTGCGTGAACATTTGACGCTAATCGGGAAAGCGTATGACATCGACGAGGCCGACCTGAAAATCCGGACCGAAAGATTGTCCCGAGATATGCGGATGGAGAAGCAATTGGACTGGTTTCCGTCCGTTTTTTCAAAAGGAATGCGGCAAAAAGCGATGATCCTCTGTGCACTCGTGACAAAGACGCCGCTCCTCATCGTCGATGAGCCGTTCGTCGGACTCGATCCACTCGCGATTCGTCAACTATTGAGATTGTTTGATGAGTATAAGGAAGATTGCGCCATCTTGATGTCGACCCACATCTTGGAGACGGCGGAACGTCACTGCGACCGCTTCGTTTTCTTGCACCAGGGGTCGGTCATCGCGACCGGTACGGCGGCGCAGTTGCGCGAGACATATGGTCTTCGTCCGGACGCCACGCTCGATGACATTTATGTCGAGGCGATTGATGCCGAGGAGCGGAAGCAATGAACGTGTTCAAACAACGATTTGGCGTCTGGGTGGAGGACGTCGTGAAATACAGCCGGTACGTGGCGAACGGCGGTTTGTTGTTCACACTTTATTTCACGCTCATTTACGGAGCGTTCGTTTACAACCAGTTCTTGACGGACTTGGACCCGGCATTCCCGAGTGAATGGATTGTGGCGCTCCTCTGGTTGCTTCTGCCGCTCGGGCATCGCCCCCGCACATTGATTCAAGAAGCGGACCAAGTCTTCTTATTGCCGCGACTCGGTGAGATGCAAACGTTCATGAACGGCGTTCGACTATTCAACGTCGTCTTCGCTGCCGTCCGTGCCGTCCTCATCATGCTCGTCGTGTTGCCGTTGCTCGTCCGGACGCAAGCGCTCACCTCGGTCGAAGTCGGGGCCATCATCGCGACGAGTGTCCTGATCTCGGTGGCGGGGCGGCTCGCCAAGTTGGAGGGGGTCAAATATGTCGTCTTGCCGAGCGCGCTCGCCAGCGGCTTTCTCATCCTGTTTGGTGTGCCGATGTTGACACCGGTGCCGGCGCTCATCCCATTCATCTTGCTCCACGTGCGACGAAATCGACGCATCCCGCTGTTCGATTGGCTCTTGCTTGAAGAGAAGAGCAAAGCCCAGTTCAACCGGGTCGTCAGTTGGTTCGTCGATGTCCCGGCGATGCGGGAAGATGTGCGGGAACGATCGCTCATCGTCAGCCTGCTCGAGCGCTCGGTCTTGAAACGGGCCGATGCGGCACGGTACGTCTATGGCCTCCGGGTCATGCGCTCGAACGACTCGCTCGATCTCGTGTTGCGTCTTTCCGCCGTCGCGCTCGTCGTCATGTGGCTCTCGGGCGGGTGGTACGTCGGGTTGGTCGTCCCGCTTTTCGTCGGGTTGACTGCCTTGCAACTCGTCCCATTGTTTAAACGACTCGACACGGTGTCGATGGCGTCGTGGTTGCCGATCACGCGTGCCGAGCGGCTCGTCGCCTATAAATGGTGGGCGACACGGCTGTTGTTCGCGCAAATGCTCGCCCTTGGCGCGGCTTCGCTCATGTTCGGGGCGACGTGGGACGCGCTCGTCGGTCTCGTGCTCGCACATATGGTCGTCCGGTACTATTTGAGCCGACTGACATGAAACAGGGACACCCGCTTTGGGTGTCCCTGACTGTTGTCGTTATTTCTTCGGTGACATGACCGATACACTCGACCCGAGAATTTTCGGGAGGCGTGCCGGAGTTTCAGGTTCTGTCTCGACTTCACCGTATGCGGATACACCGTGCTCGGCGATGTCGAGGCCGATATCTTCTTGTTCTTCCGTGACACGAAGACCGATCGTGACGTCGAGCAATTTCAAGAAGGCGTAGCTACCGCCACCAGCGATGACCATTGCAATCAAGACGCCGAGTGCTTGAACACCGAGTTGACCCAAGCCGCCGCCGTAGAAGAGGCCGGCCGAACCGATGCCCGTGATTTCGACCAAACGAGGCGAGGCGAAGAATCCGAGTGCGAGCGTCCCGATGATTCCGGCGATCCCGTGTACCGAGAAAGCACAGAGCGGGTCATCGACATATTTTGCCATGAGGATGCTCGTGCCGTATGTGGCGATTGAAGCGACGGCACCGATGACGACGGCGGCCCATGGTTCGACGAAGGCACAGGCAGCAGTGATCGCGACGAGCGCCCCGAGCACACCGTTGACGATCGTGGGGATGTCCGCTGTCTTCTTATGCATCATGACGATGGCGAGGGCGCCGAGGGCACCGGCAGCCGTGGCGAGCATCGTCGTAAGAGCGACGTAACCGAAGAATCCATCTGCGACCGACATCGTCGATCCGGCATTGAATCCGAACCAGCAGAGCCAGAGCACGAGTCCACCGACGACCGTCAAGACGTGGTTGTGACCGGCGAGTGATTCGGTTTTACGACGTGGTTTCAAGATGATGGTGGCCATGAGGGCGGCCATTCCGCCTTGAAGGTGGACGACGGCCGAACCGGCGAAGTCTTGCATTCCCATCGATCCGAGGAGTCCACCGGCCCATACGGAGCGGGCGACGATTGGATACAGGATGGCGACGAAGAAAATACCGAACAAGACGTACGCGGAAAGTTTGGCCCGCTCTGCGAAACCGCCCCAGGCGATGGCGAGTGCGACAGCGACGAACGACAACTGGAACAAGAATTTGATGTCGATCGAGACGTTGGCCCAATCAAGGCTCGTGAACGATCCGTTCATGAAGAATCCTTCCGTCCCGAACCAGCGGGTCCCGTCCCCGAATGAGAGGCCGAAGCCGACAGCCCAAAAGGCGAGTGCCGCCACAGAGAGGCTGATGATTTGTTTGACTGCGACGTGCCCGGCGTTTTTAGCCCGGAGCGTCCCCGTCTCGAGCAAGCCAAAACCAAGTTGCATCGTTAAGACGAGCAGTGCAGCGATGAGTACGAACAGCGTGTCCATATAATATAAGATGTCTTCCATGTTGCGATTCCTCCTTTTTGCGATTGATGATTCAAAAGTTGTTTTCAGTGTAAGACGAAAAATTCGACTTGGATTGCAATTTGTCAGATTATCTGACATAGTTTTTTTATGAAGGAGGAGGACGAGCGATGGACTATAAGTCGAAGAAAGTAATCGGGATGGGCGTCATCACTGAGCTGACAGGACTTTCGGAGCGACAAGTCCGTTATTATGAAGCGAAAGGGCTCGTCTTTCCGGATCGGACAAAAGGTGGGTCACGTAAATATTCCTTCCATGACGTCGAGCGATTGGTCGATGTAGCGTCGAAACTTGAGGATGGCTGGCGAATTCAAGACATCAAAGAGCGTGAGAAGCGTCTGTCGTCGAAACAGCGTGACGATTTGATTCGAGGTCAGCTCAATTCAGCCTTCCGCACGTATCCGACAAAGAAATGACACAAAGAAAACACAATGAAAATGCTTCACATTAGCATTATTCTAATTAATTTCTGTATAATGTTTTTGAGTTCACATACCTATAGAAGAAGAGTGTAGGAGAATTATAGAGGGGAATGACGCGACGTATGAACGATACTATTTTGAAGGCGTTTCGAGGAGAGGCGACAGACTATGTGCCCGTCTGGTACATGCGCCAAGCCGGACGCTACCAACCAGAATATCGTGAGATCAAAAAAACGAGGACACTATTCGAGATCACGCATGATGCCGAGCTGTGTGCCTACGTGACAGAGCTCCCGGTGAAACAACTTGGAGTCGACGCGGCCATTCTGTATAAAGACATCATGACGCCACTCCCGTCGATGGGCGTCGATGTGGAAATCAAGAGCGGCATCGGTCCGGTCATTGATAACCCATACCGGACGATGGAAGATGTGGAGCGTTTGAAACCGCTCAATCCGGAAGACATCTCGTACGTGTTCGAGACGATCCGTTTGCTTCGGGAACGTTTGGAAGTTCCGCTCATCGGATTCTCAGGCGCACCGTTCACGCTCGCGAGCTACATGATTGAAGGTGGTCCTTCGAAGAGCTACCACCGAACGAAAGCACTCATGTACGCCGAGCCGGACGTGTGGAACGCGCTCATGGAGAAACTGGGCGACATGGTCATCACATATGCGACGGCACAAGCAGAAGCCGGGATCCAGGCGTTCCAATTGTTCGACTCATGGGTCGGGACGCTCAGCCGTAAGGATTATGTCCGTTATATCAAACCGACGACAGAACGAATCTTCACCGAGTTGCGCAAGCTCGACATCCCGCTCATCATGCACGGTGTTGGAGCGAGCCATCTCGTCGAAGAGTGGCAAGACCAGCCGCTCGACGTCGTCGGACTCGACTGGCGCCTATCGATTCAAGAGGCGCGCGACCGCGGCATCACGAAAGCGGTCCAAGGCAACCTTGATCCGTCATTCTTGCTGGCCCCGTGGCCGGTCATCGAAGCGAAAGTGAAAGAAATCCTCGACGAGGGGATGAAACAACCTGGATACGTCTTCAACTTGGGACATGGGGTGTTCCCGGAAGTCGATCCGTCCGTTCTCGTCAAATTGACAGCATTTATCCATGACTACTCACGTGAAAAAATGGGAGGCAAATCATTATGAAAACCGTCGGATTACTCGTAATGGCTTATGGGACACCATACAAACCTGAAGATATCGAGCGTTACTACACACACATCCGCTATGGCCGTAAACCATCACCGGAAGCACTCCAAGACTTGACGGAGCGCTATGAGGCCATCGGAGGCGTGTCACCGCTCGCGAAAATCACGATCGACCAAGCGGAGACGCTCCGTGACATCTTGAACGAGCGTCACGCCGGTGAGATCGACTTCAAACTCTACATCGGGCTCAAGCACATCGAACCGTTCGTAGAAGATGCGGTCGCGCGAATGGCGAACGACGGCATCAAAGAAGCGGTGTCGGTCGTATTGGCTCCGCACTACTCGTCATACAGCGTCAAGTCGTACAACGGGCGGGCGCATGAAGAAGCCGCGAAATACGGCATCGAGATCCGTTCGGTCGAATCGTGGTACGATGAGCCGAAATTCATCAACTGGTGGGCGGAAGCGATCAAAGCGACGTTTGCGAACTTGCCGGTACCGGCCGAGAAGGCATGCTTGATCGTCTCGGCACACAGCCTCCCAGAGAAGATTTTGGCAGGCGGCGACCCGTATCCGGATCAATTGAAAGAGACGGCGGATAAAATCGCCCAAGCGGCGGGCGTACCGAACTATGAGGTCGGTTGGCAGTCAGAGGGCAACACGCCTGACCCGTGGATCGGACCGGACGTCCAAGATTTGACGGCTGAACTTTATGAAAAGCATGGTTATGAGGCGTTCGTCTATACGCCGGTCGGATTCGTCGCGGATCATCTCGAGGTGCTCTTCGATAACGACGTGGAATGTAAAGTCGTTTGTGACCGCCTAGGCGTCCACTATGCACGTCCAAACATGCCAAACGCGGAGCGGAGCTTCATTGAAGCCATCGCCGATCGAATGGAAAGCGTGATTGTACATCATGCGTAATGTAACGATTGTCGGTGGTGGGATCACAGGTCTCACCGCCGCTTTTTATGCCGAGCGTTATTTGCCGGAAGACGTCACCATCAAGCTCGTCGAAGCGAGCGGCCGTTTAGGTGGAAAAATCGATACGTTCGAGACCGGGGAATTTGCGGTCGAACGAGGGCCGGATTCGTATGTGTTCCGGAAAACGGCGATGACCGACTTGATTCATGAGGTCGGGCTCGGCGATGAGATCGTCCGGAACGGCGTCGGCCAAGCGTACGTGCTCCATCATGACGGATTACATCCGATTCCGAAGCAGACGGTCATGGGCATTCCGCTCGACGTCGATGCGTTCAAGGATACGACACTCTTGTCCGAGGAAGAACACGCCACGCTTCGGAAGATGCTGTTGTCGCCCCCGGACGTCGAAGCGCCGAAGACGGACGTCTCGCTCGGGCTTTATTTACGCGAGCGCGTCGGGGACCCGATCGTCGACCGGTTGATCGAGCCGCTTCTTTCCGGGATTTATGCGGGAGATATCGATCAGATGAGTGCGTTGTCGACGTTCCCGCAATTTATCGAAGGCGAGAAGAAATACGGCAACTTGTATGAGGGAATGCGTCACCTTCGTCCCGAGCAGCGGGTCGCTGAAGTCGGGGCGAAGAAAGTCGGACAGTTCGCTTCACTCAAACGAGGGTTGAAGTCGCTTACCGACCGTCTAGCCGAACGGCTAGAGCGCACTGAAATCGTCTTGAACTGTTCGGTCGAACAAGTCGAGGAGATTGAGGGCGGCTATCGACTATTGACGAACCGTGGGGATATCGAGTCCGATCACCTCATCTTGACGGTCCCGCCCCGGCTCATCCGCCAGTTCTTGCCGAAAGTCGACAGCGATTTTCTCGCGGACATGAAGCCGCACGCGACGGCGACGTGCTCGCTCGTGTTTAAACAAGACGATATCGAGCTGCCGTTCGTCGGGACAGGTTTCGTCACGAGCCAAGAGGCGGACGTGACGATCACCGCGTGCACGTTCATCGACCAAAAATGGCCGCACGCCGTGCCGGAAGGGTATCATGTCCTGCGCGTCTTTCTCGGACGACCGGGCGCCGATGACATCGTCGATGCGTCTGATGACGAGATTGTGACGACCGCACTTCGGGACCTTGGCGGCTTGATGACGATTAAAGCAACCCCGCTCGAGACGGTCGTCAGCCGGCTCCGGGACGGGCTGCCGCCATACGCCGTCTTCCATTCCGACCGGGTCCGCGCGCTACGCGCCGAGATGGGCCGCGTCTATCCGGGCATCCTGCTCGCGGGCATCGCCTACGACGGGATCGGCATGCCGGACTGCATCAAGAGCGTCCATGAACAGATCAAAGCGCTCGCGGAAGAACGTTAAAGATTCATGAAGGGAGGTGTCGGATTATTCCGATGGCCTCTCTTTTTGTTATAGTTATAAGCGAAACAGAAAAAGAGGAGTGGATGTTGATGACAACGTACAAATTGTTCGTATCCGATATGGATGGCACGATCCTGCACAACCACACGAAAATCGCGCCCGAGACGGCAGAAATCGTTCGCGCGGCAGAAGAACAAGGGATTCGCTTTGCGATTGCGACGGGACGCAATTACTTCAACGCGAAAGAAATCCTCGATGAGGTCGGCCTCACGTGCCCGATCGTCTCATCAAACGGCGGACGAGTGTTGACAGAAACCGGCGACGTGCTACATGAAATCGATTTGACGACGGAAGAAGCGCTCGAGGTCGTATCGGTGTTGCATCAAGACCATAAATATTCGGACGTCTTCTATGAAATGTATTCGGAGGCGGGACTCGTCGCGAGCCGACTCGACTTGATCGATGCGACGATGGAAAACTTGAAACAGAACGGGGACGAGCGGTCGCTCGAGATGTATGAGTTCTTCCGCAAACGTTATTATGTCAACGAAGATGTCCGTCTCGTCGAGGATATCGAAGACTTCATTAAGAACGAGGCCGGACGCGTCTATAAATTCATCGCTTTCTCGAGCCACTTTGAGAAAATGTCATCGCTGTGGACGGAAATCGATGAGCGCGTCGAAGGCGTTTACGTTACGTCTTCAGGCAACGATAACATCGAGGTCATGGCGAACGGGGCCGACAAAGGGCACGGCATCAAAAAACTGGCCGAGCATTTCGGTGTCGATTTGTCAGAAGTCGTCGTCATCGGCGACAACTTGAACGACATTCCGATGTTTGAGGTCGCCGGCAAAGCCATCGCGATGGGCAATAGTCACGAAGACTTGATCGCCATCAGCCATCACGTCACCGAGCGTCACGACGAATATGGTGTCGCGAACGCATTGAAACGCGTCATGACAGGAGAATGGAAGTAAACGAGTTGTAGCGCCGGGCCGACGTCTCGTATAATACAACTAACGAACATCCTTAGGAGGAACTTACTGTGAAATTTATTTTCAACCCGGACATCCGGGACCCAAAACTCAACTTGGCGGTCGAGGAGTACATCCTCAAACATTTGAACGTCGAGCATGAGGATTATTTCTTGTTCTATATTAACGGCCCGTCAATCATCATCGGTAAGAACCAAAACACGTCAGAAGAAGTCAACTTGAAGTATATCGAAGAGAACGGGATCGACGTCGTCCGTCGTCTCTCAGGCGGCGGGGCCGTCTATCACGACGAAGGGAACTTGAACTTCAGCTTCATCACAAAAGATGACGGTAACTCGTTCAATAACTATAAGAAGTTTACGCAACCGATCGTGGATGCCTTGAAACAGCTCGGCGTCGAGGCGGAATTGACGGGACGTAACGATATCCAAGTCGGCGAACGCAAAATCAGCGGTAACGCCCAGTTCACAACGCGCGGCCGCATGTTCAGCCACGGGACGCTCATGTTCAACTCGAACATCGAGGAAGTCGTCAACTCGCTCAACGTCTCGGAAGAGAAGATGCGCTCGAAGGGAATCAAGTCGGTCCGGAGCCGTGTCGCCAACATCACCGAGTTTTTAGAAGAAGAGATGGCGATGGAGCGCTTCGTCGAGGCACTCCTTCACTCAATCTATGACGGACAAGAACCCGAGCGTTACGTGCTTCGCGATGAGGACTGGGAGATCGTTCAGGACATCTCGAAAGAACGCTACGCGAACTGGGATTGGAACTTTGGGAAATCGCCGAAGTTTGATGTCGAGTCGAAACGTCGTTTCCCGATCGGCACGATTGATGTCCGCTTGAACGTCAACAAAGGGACGATTACGGAAGCAAAAATCTACGGCGACTTCTTCGGCGTCGGTGATATCCAGGATGTTGAACAAGTGCTCGTCGGGACGCGCTTCGAACGCGGCGCGATTCGGGAACAATTGTCACAGCTTGACGTCAAACATTACTTTGGCAACGTCGAGCTCGAAGAACTCGTCGATCTCATTAGCTGAAGCGGGTTTGAGGGAAGAAGGGGCTCTGAATAGGGTCCCTTCTTTTTGGCGTTTTCGTGACATCTTATGTGGACCGTTGCGCGTCGTTTCGACGAGGCGTATCATAATCAATGCAAGCGCTTTCGTAAATTGGGTTCAACCAATAGGAGGAAACAATATGTACCGATTTATCACAGAGTGGATGGACGCGAATTGGATGTGGGTGACGGAGCAACCGACGTTTGACCTCGCTGTCCGCGCGATCGGTCTTGAGTTAGAAGGAAGAGGGATTGTCGATGAGTCATTCGCGCGCGTCGTCATCGAACAAGAGCGGACGATCCCGTCTGGCGTGACAGATGTCGCCGTACCGGTCGCTGTCGTCGATGTACCGCTCCACGTTTCGAAACAAGATGGAATCACGTTGTTACATCTTAATCACCCGTTTGCGATGCAGACGATTGCTGCTGAAACCATTCGGGCCGAGGCGATGTTCTTCATCACGGCAACGACCGAAGCGAAGAAGTCGGCGCTCCACAAATTGATGGACGATTTGCTCATGGATGACGAGACATTGCAGGCGCTCGTCCACGTACAGAGCCGGACCGGTTTGTATCATTTGAAGATGATGGACTTGAAAGCGTTTTCTTATTGAGCCGTTTCATGTACAATGAAGATAACTGAAAAAGAGCGCGGATGCCGTGCTCTTTTTTACGGCTCAAAAGTGAATAGTCATTCATTTTCAAAGGGGGATTACCATGGCAAACTTAGTCACGGCACTACAGGGCGTTGTGGCCGCGCATCCGAATAAGGCGGCCTACGTGTTTGGGGAAGACACGGTCAGCTACGGACAGTTTTTCGGCCAGGTCGAGGCGATGGCGGCGACACTTGAGCAAAAAGGGATCGGACAAGGCGACCACGTCGCACTCGTCCTCGGGAATAGCCCGGCATTCTTGATTTCCTATTTTGCGGTGCTCGCACGAGGTGGGGTCGTCATTCCGATCAACCCTACATACACGCCAGATGAGATGGCCTATATTTTAGTCGATGGGGACGTGAAGGCAATCGTCGCCTTGTCACCGCTCGTCGCGCAAGCAGAAGCCGCGCTCACGAAGTTACCGCAACTCCGCCTCGTCATCTCGGTCCCGTACGCGGACGTGCCGGCGTTGAAACGGGACGGGGACATCGAGTTCTTGCCGTTCGAGGAGGCGTTCGCGACGACGAAAGGGGAACTCGTCACGGTCGATGAGGAAGACGTCGCCGTCATCCTCTATACGAGCGGGACGACCGGGAAACCGAAGGGAGCGTTGTTGACGCATCTCAACTTGTTCTCGAACGCCCATTCGATCGGCGAATATTTGGAGATCACGCCGGAAGATAAAGCGCTCGCGGCGCTGCCGATGTTCCACGTCTTCTGTTTGACGGTCATCGTCAACGCACCGCTCCTTCGCGGTGCGACGATTGTCATCTTGCCGAAATTCTCGCCGCAAGACGTGTTCGACCTCATCCCGAGACACCGCGTCAGCATTTTCGCCGGGGTGCCGACGATGTACAACTTCTTGTTACAGACGGCGATGAAAGTCCCGGCCTACGCCTCGGCACTCAAGCATGTCCGCGTCTTCGTCTCCGGTGGGGCGAGCCTGCCGGTGCAACTGCTCGAATCATTCGAGCAGAAGTTCGAATGTAAGATCCTTGAAGGGTATGGCCTCTCGGAAGCGTCACCGGTCACCTGCTTCAACCCGCTCCATGGGGAGCGGAAGGCAGGTTCGATTGGTCCGTCGATCGTCCACGTCGAGAACAAAGTCGTCGACGAACTCGGGGAAGAGGTCGGGATCGACGAGGTCGGTGAACTGATCGTCCGTGGGCCGAACGTCATGAAAGGGTATTACAAACTCCAAGAAGAGACATCGATGACACTTCGGGACGGATGGCTCTACACCGGCGACTTGGCGAAGCGGGACAAGGACGGATACTTCTATATCGTCGATCGGAAGAAAGATATGGTCATCGTCGGGGGATATAACGTCTATCCGCGCGAAGTCGAAGAAGTGTTGTATCAGCATCCGGGGATCGTCGAGGCGGCCGTCATCGGGGTGCCAGACGCAGAACAAGGGGAAGCGGTCAAAGCGTTCATCGTCACTCGTGACGAGCAGGTGACGCTCGACGAGATCCGAGCGTTCGCGGCGACGAAACTGGCGAAGTATAAACAGCCGACACAGATTGAAATCATTGATGAACTGCCTCGGAACACGACCGGGAAAATTTTACGGACCGTCTTGAAGAGCGAGGCGTTCCAACGCAATTGATTAGGGGGAAGAGCGACAAATCAGTCGCTCTTTTTTTGATTAAATGATTTGACACCATTACGGGGTAGGGGTATATTGAAGGTGAGGTGATAACCATGGAAGAATTCATGCATGACGAACCGATCGTTCCGCGCGAAGACGCGGAGCGTGAAGCGCTCAGCAAACGGCTGCGCCGGATTGAAGGACAAGTACGAGGGATTCAAAAGATGGTCGAGAGCGACCGTTATTGTGTCGATATTTTGACTCAGACGTCAGCCATTCAAGCTGCGCTCAAACAAGTTGAGATGCAACTGCTCGAACGTCACATGCGCAAATGTCTAGTCCATGCAAGCGAAACGGAAGACATGGACCCATACATTGACGAATTGATGACAATCGTCAGCCGCATCAAAAAGTAAGGAGGTGGACCGATGAAAACCGTCGAACTGTCGATTCAAGGGATGACATGCGCCGCATGTTCGGCCCGAATCGAAAAAGTGTTGAATAAAATGGACGGCGTCGAAGCGACCGTTAACTTGCCGCTTGAAACGGCGACGATTCGCGTCGAGGAAGGTATCACTGAAGAAGAGTTGATTGCCCGAATCGAGAAGATCGGCTACGGCGCAGAACGGAAAGCGGAATTGACCCCGAAACACGACCTCCGCCCGCTCGAACGAAAAGTGCTCATCTCGGCGCTATTGTCAGCACCGCTTCTGCTCGTCATGATTACGCACATCCCGGGTGTGACGTTCCATGCCGATTGGCTCATGAATCCGTGGTGGCAATTCGCGCTCGCCACACCGGTCCAGTTCTGGATTGGGGCCCAGTTTTATAAAGGGGCGTATAAGAGCCTGAAGAGCGGCGCGGCCAACATGGATGTGCTCGTGGCGACAGGGACATCGGCAGCTTACTTTTATTCCGTCTTCGAGATGCTCGTGCATCCGATGCATCCGTCGCTCTATTTTGAGACGAGTGCCGTTTTGATTACGCTCGTATTGCTCGGGAAATGGTTAGAGGCCCGAGCGAAAGAAAAAACGACGGACGCGCTCAAGTCACTTTTATCGTTACAGGCGAAAGAAGCGATTTTACTTGTTGACGGTGTGGAACGGCCAGTCGCGATCGACTTGGTCAAAGCCGGTGACGTCATCGTCGTCCGCCCTGGCGAAAAAGTGCCGGTCGATGGAAAAATCGTCGAAGGTGAGACGGTCATCGATGAGTCGATGTTGACCGGGGAGTCAATCCCATCTGAGAAAAGTGTCGGCGCCGATGTTGTCGGCGGAACGATTAACCGCTCGCACCGGGTCTTGATGGTCGCCGAACGTGTTGGCAGCGAGACGATGCTCGCCCAAATTGTTCGTGTTGTTGAACAGGCGCAGACGGACAAAGCCCCGATTCAACGGCAAGCGGACCGGATTTCCGGTGTGTTCGTTCCAATCGTCGTCGCCATCAGCGCCTTGACGTTCGCCGTCTGGACGCTTGGCTTCAATGATTTGGACATGGCGATCCGGGCCTCGATCGCCGTTCTCGTTATCGCTTGTCCGTGTGCGCTCGGTCTCGCGACACCGACATCGATCATGGTCGGGACGGGCCGTGCCGCCGAACGTGGTGTCTTGTTCAAAGGTGGCGGTCAGCTCGAATCGTTGAATGGTGTCGATATCGTCGTCTTCGATAAGACGGGGACGCTCACGAAAGGTACGCCGGAAGTCGTGGCGACGTTCGGAGACGCGTTGTTCTTGAAACAAGCCGTCATGGCCGAACGTCAGTCGACGCACCCGCTCGCCGAGGCAATCGGTCGGGGCGAAGGGGACGGTCAGGTCGAACGCGTTGAAGAGTTGGCCGGTCGAGGATTGAAAGCGGTCGTAGATGGGAAACCTCTTCTTATCGGCTCGGTCCGCATGATGCAAGAAGCCGGATTTGCATTACCGGAGTGGGACATGCAGGCGATGACGCCGGTCTATGTGGCCGACGAGTCTGGGGTCGTTGCGGCGTTCGGTCTGCAAGATCGGTTGAAAGACCAAAGCCGTGCCGTCGTCCAACAACTTGCCAAGACGAGACAAGTCTACGTCTTGACCGGTGATCGGAAAGAAGTCGCATTCGACGTCGCCCGTCAACTCGGGATTCCGGAAACGAATGTCATCGCCGAGGTATTGCCCGTCGAGAAGGCGGATCATGTCGAGGCGCTGAAACGCCAGGGCCGTGTGGCCATGGTCGGGGACGGGATGAATGACGCGCCGGCGCTTGCTGTCGCTGACGTCGGCATCGCCTTCGGAAGCGGGACGGATATCGCCCTTGAGGCGGCCGATGTCACCGTGATGGGGCAAGATATCGATGGGGTGAACCGTGCCATCGAGATGAGTGCATTGACGATGCGTAACATTCGTCAAAATTTGTTCTGGGCGCTTGCCTATAACAGTCTCGGTATCCCGGTCGCAGCGGCCGGGTTGCTCGCCCCATGGATTGCCGGGGCGGCCATGGCGTTCAGTTCGGTCTCGGTCGTCTTGAACGCGTTACGATTGAAAACACAAGGAGGAACATCCAAATGAATGAAACGACATTAAAAGTAGAAGGTATGACATGTAATCACTGCAAGGCGGCGGTCGAAGGCGCCTTGACAGAACTTGAAGGCGTCGAGTCAGCGATCGTCTCGTTACAGGACCATCGGGTCGATGTCATCCACAACGATAAAATTTCAGTGAAAACGATGATCGAAGCCATCGAAGAACAGGGTTACGACGTCAACGCATAATCGAGAGCTCCCGCCTAAGCATGGCGGGAGTTTTTTTGTCATGTTCATGCTAAGAAAAGTATGCTATATTATAGGTGATAATGAGAATCGCTATCAGTAGGAAGGTGGAACATGATGGAACTCATGATGATCAGCGGTGTACTGGCCCTCCTTAGTGGCGGCACGGTATTCCTCGCACAACAGATGCGCACTCGGCCGACGCGGTAAGGAAGGGGGAACCCTTCTTTTTTTGTGGGCTTGTTTGCGTGTCGGGAACACATTGAGCGCGGAGGAAACGGCTGCATTCCCATCATTCATCCACAATTGTTTGATATGATAAATAAAAAACGTTGCAGAGGTGACTGGAATGTACACAATCTATTTAGTCGATGATGAAATCAATTTAAATAAGATGCTCGTCACGTATTTAGAGCAAGAAGGGTATCAGGTCCGTTCGTTCACCGACGGGACCTCGGCCCAGGCCGCAATCAAAGACGAACCAGACTTATGGGTGCTCGATATCATGCTCCCGGACCTCGATGGGTTCCAATTACTGAAACAAATCAAAGCGAAAAACGCGTTCACGCCGACGATTTTCATTTCGGCGCGAGATGAGGATATCGATAAAATTATCGGACTCGAGATGGGATCGGACGATTACATCGCGAAACCGTTCTTGCCACGGGAACTGGTCATCCGCGTCAAAAAATTGATCGACCGTGTCTACGGTTCGAAATCGAATGAGCATATCGAATATGGGGAATATACGATTTATCCTGAGAAACGTCTCATCAAGCATGAACAAGATGAGATCGATTTGACATCAAAAGAATTCGACTTGCTGCTGCTCTTCCTCGAACATCCGGGCTCTGCCTTATCACGCGAACAGATTTTAGAAGGGGTATGGGGCCATGACTATTTCGGCTCGGACCGCGTCGTCGATGACTTGGTACGCCGTCTCCGGAAGAAACTGCATCGCCTTGAGCTCGAAACGCTCTATGGCGTCGGTTACCGACTCGTTAAGCCATGAAGCTCGATCGTCTCCAGCCGAAACGGCTCATGTGGAAGATTTGGGTATTGATCCTTCTGATCATCGTGACGCTCGCCTTGATGATTTTGTTGACGATTCGTTCCTCGATCACGCAGTTTATCGATGAACAAGTGTACGAGACGTTGCAAGATGTGGATTATTACCTGGGGAATACGAATGAGCTAGAAAACATTCCGCAAAATCCGATTGAGTATGACCGTCGCCAACAAGAATCCCGATCGGTCAACCAGCTCATCTTTTTGCCGAACGGACGCATCATTTATGGTTCGGCCCCGCTCGAATTGACGAACCGAATGTATCAAGAGGCGCTCACACAGACGAGCGAGGTCGCCAAATACCAGACGACGATTGATGGAGAGGACGTCTACTATATCATCCGCCAGAACGAGTACGATGGGGCTCTGATTTACCAAGCTTCCTACGCCTGGGACGCTTACCGGCGTGAACTTGTCTCGACGCTCTACTGGCGCATCTCGATTTTAATCGGCGTCATCAGCCTGTTGTCGTTAATCCCGGCTTTATGGATGTCGCGAGAGTTGACGAAGCCGATCGTCGAGATGGAGCGGGCGGTCGAGAAAATCTCGAACCGACAATGGGAGACGGTGCTCCCGCTCGCTCGTCAAGATGAGCTCGGGCAGTTGGCCCGCTCGATTGACGCGATGCGGCAAGAGTTGCAAGAGCAAGACGTGGCCCAACAGGCGCTGCTCCAAAACATCTCGCACGACTTGAAGACGCCGATCATGGTCATTCGCGGTTACGCCCAATCCATCGGGGACGGGATTTATCCGACCGGGGATTTGAAAGGGTCGGCCGAAGTCATCGATGAAGAGGCGTCCCGGCTCGAGAAGAAAGTCGTCGATTTGTTATATGTCACGAAGCTCGAATACTTTAAAGGCCAGGAGATGCGGCTTGAACCGATCAATCTCGATAAGTTGATGGAACTGCTCGTTAGCCGATTCAAACTGCGCGGCAACTTGGACTGGTCGGTGACAGGACATGCCGGCGAGATGCTCGGGGACGGAGAACAAATCCGTGTCGCCTTCGAGAACGTGCTCGATAATGCCTTGCGCTATGCCGAGTCGACGATTCGAATCGAACTGACACGCTCCGGGGCGGGTGTCGACATCACCATTGAGAATGACGGTCCCCCGGTCGACGCGAACCTCGACTTGTTCCATCAGTTTTCGCGAGGGAAGCAAGGGAAGTTCGGTCTTGGCCTGTTCATCGTTCAACGAATCGTGACACTCCATGAGGGGACGGTCGCCTTGGGAAATACAAAAGACGGAGTACGTGTACATTTTCACTTTCCTCAATCGAAATCGTTACAGAATAAGAAATTAGATCACTGAAATTAAAAAACCAGCCGATAATCGGTTGGTTTTTTTAGTGGGAAATATATGAACGCGATTTGTTTAAGTCTTCATTTCTTGGTATGAATGACATGTAAGTCACTATATCCATGATGGAGGCAAATCAGATGACTCAGTTGACGAATGAAACAAGAGCTTTGATTCCAGTTTTCAATGAGTATGGGGAGGCGGAGACGCTCGTCTATCAATCCGACGGTGTATCGCGAATGAAGGGATCGCCCCTGTATTTACTCGAATCGGCCTGTCTGTATTACGGTTCAAGCATTCAAGGACGGATCGAGGCGGCTCGTAACGTACTCGGCCCGCACCGGAAGACACCTGTCATCATGGATTGGCATGCAGATGCGATCTTTTTCCCGACGATCGCAAAAGAAAGTCCGGACTGTGCCTGGATCAATTTTTCTCAAGTCCTCGATGCTAAGAAGAGTGGTAAAGGAAGTCGGATTATCTTTCATTCGGGTGAATCGGTCGAGGTCCCGGTCTCAAATCATACCGTCTATAAGCAAAAGCAACGGTCCATCGAGTTATCGTATTCGTTTCAAAAACGCTTTCACTGAAGCACATTCAACTGTGTTTAAAGATTGAAATGAATGGTGAACCCCTCTATGATAAAGAAGAATAGTTCATATGTGTATTTGCACATTATCTGAAAGTGAGGGGTCAACATGTTTTTTCAAAAAATGATTGAACGAGGAAAACTGGTCATCGTGTTTTTGCTCGTCGCAGTCGTCGTCGGAGTGCTCACGTTCTTCCAACTTCCGAAACGTGAAATTCCAGAGACGAGTGTCAATATCATCTTGATTCAAACGCCATATCCGGGCGCGACCGCAGAGACGGTCGAGCGGAACGTTACGAATATTTTGGAGACTGAATTGAGAGGACTCGATGGTATCGAGAATGTGTCATCATTATCCGCATCCGAGTTCTCGAATATCACCGTCGAGTATGAAGACGGCTTCGATCGAAGTGAGCTACAGTCGAATGTACGCCAAGCGATCTCAGACGCTGCGCCTCGCTTGCCAGAAAATGCGCTGGCTCCGACCGTCAATGACTCGATCGGGCAGTTGCCGGTCGCTTCTTACTTGTTGACGGCAGATGATCGCCAGACACTCCAGACAGTGCGTAAAGATATCGAGCGGTTGGAGGATCGTCTGTTGCGGACAGACGGAGTTACCGGTGTGACGATCAAAGGACTACCGGAAACGGAATTCGTCGTCTCGCTCGACTCGGCGGAACTCGGGGAGCGTCAACTTGCTTTTCCGGACGTCTTGACGGCAATCAATGAAGAATATAAGACGACCCCGCTCGGTCGCCAGTCGACTGAAGATGGGATTTACCAATTGGCGATCGATAGTTTGACGAACGTCAATGACATGGGCCAAGTCGTCGTCGGCTCAGTGGATGGGACGCCTGTCCTCCTTGAAGACGTCGGCACGGTCGAAGAGACGGAGAAAGCGGTCACGGACCTCGTTTCACTCGACGGACAACCTGCCGTTTCCTTGACGGTCACGATTGAATCGGGTCAAGATATTCCGACTCTTCAAGAACGCGTCGACGAAGTCGTTGCGGATGAAGTCGGGAACGTGAATGGTGTTGAACTTGTTCCATATTACGAGCAGGCCAAAGCGGTCGATGATATTTTCTCATCCCTCACTCGTGAATTCATCATTGCCATGATTGCGGTCATCGTCGTCACGACGATCGGGCTCACGTTCTCAGGCTCGCTGATTGTCAGCTTAGCGATTCCATTGTCGTTCTTGCTCGCGTTGATTCCACTTCGTTTCACCGGAGTCGACTTGAACCAAATCTCAATCATCGGGGCTATCATTGCGCTCGGGATTCTCGTCGATGACGCCATCGTCGTCAATGACAATATCCTGCGCCGTTACCGAAAAGGAGACACGGCGATGGGCGGTGCCGTACGCGGGACGAAAGAAGTGTGGGGCTCGATCGTCACATCGACGCTCGCCGTCGTCTTCGCCTTCTTGCCATTGACACTCCTCTCGGGAGCGAACGGGAACTTTATTCGTGCCTTGCCGACCGTCTTGGCCTTGTCGGTGCTCGCTTCGATGCTCATCAGTTTGACGCTCGTGCCGATCGCCCAGTACTGGTTGAATCGGAAGCAAGTAAAAGTATCGAAACGCGAGCCGGGTTGGTTAGGTGGGCCACTGAACCGGCTCAGTAATTTCTATGCAGATACGTTATTACCCAAAGTCGCGAAGCGTCCATGGACGTTCGGTCTCGTCGGTTTCGTCATCACGACCGCATTGTACGGCTTGATCTTGTTGACGCCGTTCGAATTCTTCCCGGCTGCGAACCGGCCAGAAGTCGTGACGAGTGTCACCTTGCCGGTCCAAACCGACCTTGAGGAGACGGAACAGAGACTTCGAGCGATTGAGGAAGAGTTCCAAAGTATTGATGGTGTCGTCGAGACATCTGTCTTTGCGGGTGGCGGCCTACCGAGCCTCTTCACGGGAGGGCTCGATCAGACCGGTGAAAACACGGGTCAAATCGTCGTTCGTGTCGACAACGAGACGATTGATGCGATTCAATTGATCGACGAATATACGACACAAATCCGGGAAAACAACCCGGATGCTGAAATCTTCTTGGATACGCAGCAACAAGGGCCGCCGACTTCGGCACCAGTCGAGTTTACGATGCGCGGTGAAACGATCGAGCAACTCGTCACGGCCCGGGATACCGTGAAAGCGGACCTTGAAGCCATCGACGGTGCACTCGTGCTCGACAACATTAAAGAGCCGTTCCAGACGCTCACGTATGAACTTGATCGTGACGCGATGGCGGCCGCTGGTGTGACCGCGAAATCAATCAGTGACCAGATTCGCCTCGTCACGGACGGCATCCCGATCGGCACGTTTGATGACGGAGTCGAACAACGCGATGTGAAAATCGTCGTCGATGCGGAAGCGAACCGTGAGGCGCTCGCCTTAGACGATATCCTCGTCCCAGTTCAGACGGAGGCAGGTCCTCCGGTCGCACCGCTCAGTACGTTCGTCACTGAGACGACGACAGAACAGATTCAACAGATTCCGCGTGAGAACGGGGAACGGATCGTGACGCTCCAAATTTATGCGAGCGAAGGCATGGACGAAGAGGCGTTCAAACAAGACGTCGACCGCGTGCTTGCTGACGCCGAGGCGTCATTGACCGATGAAGGAATCGCGTTCGACCAATCCGGCGCGAGCGACACACAAAACGAGTTCTTCCTTGAACTTGCTACGTTGTTCGTCGTCGTCTTGTTCTTGATCTTCTTGATCATCGCGTTCCAGTTCAATTCACTGTCACTTCCGCTCCTCGTCTTGTTCACGATTTACTTGGCGATTGCCGGTGCTGTGGTCGGACTGTTCGTCACCCAGACACCATTTAGTTTCATGGCCTCGATGGGGATCGTCTCACTAGCCGGGATCGTCGTTCGGAACGCAGTCGTCTTGTTCGAGTTCATCGAGCAAGGAATTCGCGACGGCATGGCCGTCACGACCGCCGTCTATGAGGCGGGACGCGCCCGGATTCGTCCGATTCTGTTGACGGCGTTGACCGCTGTCGTGGCACTCTTGCCGGTCGCACTTGGAGAAGACCCACTGTTCCGACCGCTTGCTATCGGAATCGTGTCAGGAATTCTCTTCTCGACCGTATTGACGCTCGTGCTCGTTCCAGCTTACTACTTGATTTTGGCGAAACGTCGCCATCGAGATAAGCCGTTCACGGAGTAATGTGGCAAACAGAGGGTGGTCCGAACCGGGCCATCCTCTGTTTTTGTGAACGAACGTTCACGACAACTCATGTTTTCCCCAGATGTTGTATGGGTATAATAAGAAAAGGTACTTCAGTATATTGGAGGGAATAAACATGAACGATTCGTACACATGGATCAATCGGCGCAAGATGCGCCCTGCTTATAGCGCGACAGGGGGTCGCTCGTGGACGAGTGAACGGATAGTCCGACCCGATGCGGCTCGTGGGCGCACCGTGCGTGGCGTCAAACGTGTCCGTCGCCCGTACACCGATGAACACGGTGTTCGTCGTTATACGACGGGACGTGTCGTCATTACCGATGCGGCTCGTCAGGCGCGTGCGCACGGTCACGGCGAGTCGGCGGTTCAACTCGAGCTGTCGGTGCCGACACCGTATGAACGGGTGAAAGAGATGATTCCGACGAAAAAAGTGCTCGTGCCGGTCATGGCCGGGATTGCTGTCGCCGGAGGACTTGCGGGTGCGATTTACGCGCTTCGTAAGAAAAAACAAAACAAAAACAAGCACAAATAAAAAAATCGCCCGCGGGCGATTTTTTTATTTGAGGCGATCCGCGAGAATCCGTTCGAGCTGTTGCTCACCGAGTTCACGCATCTCTGCTTCGTTCTCTTGGTCATACGACTCGTCTGTGAAACGGCCGACGAATTCGACTTTCCCGTTCCCGAGTTCACGGAACACGAGGTTTTTGCGATCGTTATAGAAGACGACGCGGTACTCTCGTCCATTCTCATGTGGATAGTTGAACACGCCTTTAATATGGTCCATGTTCTTTTCTTCGGGTTGGTCTTCTTCCTCTTCATCCTCTGCGAGGGCGTCGGCGAGGACTGCCGTCGGTTCTACTTCTTCCGTTTCTTCTTCAGAGGAAACGGCCTCTTTTTTTTCTTCTTCTGTCATGAAAAACGACCTCCTTTACTTACTTTCTTATCATACCCGCTTTTCGAAAGGCTGACTACTCAAAATGGTGGGAGCAGACGCGGACGACGTTCGAGGATGACATGATCAAACGATGGAACAGTTGTTGCTTGACCGATTCGGGGGCATCGACTGTTTTGAGCGCTTGCTCCATGCAGCCGAGCCAGTGGCCGGCGTGCGTTTCCGAGATCGGGTGGTCGCGATGGATCATCGCCAAGTTGCCGCCACCGCGACGTTCCGTATACAGTTTCGGTCCCCCGAGCAGTTGTGTTAAAAACTCAAACTGATGCGCTTTGACCCGGTCTTTGTCGTCCGGGAACAACGGCAATAAGATCGGATCGGCGTAGACGAGGTCGTAAAAAGCGTCCACGAGTTGCTGAACGCCACGTTCGCCTCCAAATTGTTCATATGCACTCATCTTCTTTCCCCCTCATACGTTCAGTCTAATCGATTTTTGCGGAAAAGGGGACTGAAGCGGGCTGGTCAATTTTCTTCCTGGGCTATTAAAGGATTTCCCTCTACAAACGAGGTCGAATGGGTCATAATAAAGAAAAAAGGGAAGGGGTGTTCGCCTAAATGACGGTCACTTTTCATGTCGGGCGTTCCGGGAGCGGAAAAAGCGAATGGATGACGAAACATGTCATCGAAGAGCTGAAGCGTGACCCGAGCGGACCGACCATCTATATGCTCGTCCCAGACCAAATGTCGTTCGAGATGGAACGGAAGATGGCGATGACGGACGGCTTGAACGGGTCGACCCGGATTCAAGTCTTATCGATGCGTCGACTCGCCTTTTTGATGATGCGCGACCGGGGCGTCGCGACCGAACAGTTTTTAGATCAGACAGGGACGCACTTGCTGTTGCGCCGCGTCGTCGAGATGAACGAGGAACGATTGACGTTGTTCCGCCGGACGATGAACCAGTTCGGCTTTTACGAGGAACTGAACCAGTTGATCACGCTCCTCAAGCGCGGCCTCGTCGATCCTGAGCAGTTGCTCCGCTTAAGCGAGCAAGACCAACATCGGTCCCTCAAACTCCAAGATTTGTCGATTCTTTACGAGGGTTTCTTGATGATGACGGAAGGGAAATCGCTCCACGCGGAAGACTATTTCAACGTGTTGCTACAACTGTTGCCGGACATCGATTTGACCGGGACGCAGTTTTATGTCGATGGGTTCAATGAATTTTCGGAACAGGAGCTAGCCGTGCTCGTCGCTTTAGCGGAGAAGGCGCCGCTCGACGTGCTGTTGACGATTGACCCGGATTCGCTCTATCGGCCTCATCCGTCGTTCGGACCGACGCAACGGACACTCATGCGTTTCAAAGAGCTGTTGGCTGAGCGCGGTCTCTCGTCAAACGACCACCCTCATACAGGATCTCCGCGCTTCCAACATCCGAGCCTGGCCTATCTCGAGGCGACGTTCGGGCAAGTGACGGCAGCCCCATACACGCGTCCTGATTCGAATGTGGTGTTGAGCGCGGCCGTCGACCGGTCGGTAGAAGTCGAGGCGGCCGTCCGTGAGGTCGTTCGGCTCGTCCGCGAGGAAGGATTCCGCTATCGCGATATCGCTTTCGTGTCACGCTCGCTTGAGGAGTACGGCGACTTGGCGACACAAGCGCTCCAAAAAATGCGGTTGCCGTTCTTCCTCGATGAGCGTCAACCGATGCTCGATCATCCCGTCGTCGAATTATTGAAGGCGACGATTGAGGTCGCGATTCGCGGCTACCGGGAAGAACCGGTGTTTCGGGCGCTCAAAACCGAACTGATTTTGCTCGATGCGGAGCATCGACGCACGTCGGTCGACCGGCTCGAGGCGTTCGTCATCGAGCGCGGGATCAAACATTATCACTGGCACGAGGATTGGTATTTGCGACGCCGAGCCGAAGAAGAGGCACGGCTGACCGGGGAAGAACTGGACTTGGAGACGGCACTCAATCGTTACCGCCAAACCGTCGTTGACACGTTCGACCCGCTGTTGGCCGATTTAAAAGCGGCGAAGACGATGCAAGCTTACACGCACGCCATCTATGCCTTTTTAGAACGGATTGATGTGGCGTCTTGTCTCGCCTATTGGCGCGAGGAGGCGCTCGAGGAATCGAGATTGCTCGAAGCGAGAGAACATACCCAAGTGTGGGATGCCGTGTTGCACTTGCTCGAACAGTTGGAAGCGGCGGCGCCAGATGAGACGCTCTCGACCGAACTGTTCCTGCAGATGATGGATACCGGGCTCGACAGTTTGCGTTACGCGCTCGTCCCGCCATCTCTGGACCAATTGACGGTCACTGATTACGTCCGGGGCCGCTTGATTGATAAAAAGGTCGTCTTCTTACTCGGGGCAAACGAAGATCAAATCCCGCTCGTAGCGACCCAGTCGAAACTGTTGACCGACCAGGACCTTGATTTCATGCATGACAACGGCGTTCGGGCCGGGAAAGCGACCGAGCATTTATTTGATGACGAGACGTACTATTTATACAAGGCGCTCACGGCACCGAGCCATCGTGTGTTCGTCAGCTATGCCCTCGTCGACCGGGCTGGCAAGGCGATTCAACCGGCGAGTTTTATCGCTGACCTGAAAGCCCGCCTCAGTGGCGGGAAAGTCGTGACGACCCATTTCGCGGAAGCCGGGGAACATCGCCCGAGCGACCAGCTGTCTTTTATCACGAACGTGAATCAGACGGCAGCGGTGACAGCGCTCGAACTGCAACGACTCAGCCGGCATTATCCGATTCAAGATACGTGGTTCACGGTGTACAACGAACTGTTGAAACATCCGGAAGGCCGCGAACGGATTCGCTTATTGACGAGTGCACTCTTCTATCAAAACGTGCCACAACCGTTGCCGGAAGATGTCGCCAAGTCACTTTATACAAACTCGATTCGAGCGAGCGTCTCGCGGCTCGAGACGTTCCAGGCTTGTCCGTTCCGTCACTTTGCGAGCTATGGGCTCCGTTTAAAAGAACGTCGCCTGTATCGGTTAGAAGCGCCGGATATCGGAAACTTGTACCATCGCACGATTGAGCATATGTCCCAGACCGTGAAAATGGACGGGAAAGAATGGCGGGATGTGAGCCGCGACGAGTGTTCGTCACTCGCCGAGGCGGCCGTCGAACTCGTCACGCCGGAAATTCAAAATGCGATTTTGATGAGTTCGAACCGGTATGGCTATTTGAAGAAGAAATTGACCGATGTCGTCAGCAAGACGGCGGAAGTATTGATCGAGCAATCGAAACGGGACGGATTCGACCCCGTCGCTTTCGAACTCGCCTTCGGTAGCGGCAATTTCCCGCCCGTGTCGTTCACGCTCAGTAACGGGGCGACGTGTGAACTTGTCGGTCGCATCGACCGCGTCGACACGGCCTCGGTCCATGATCAGCTTTACGTCCGGATTGTCGACTATAAGTCGAGCAAACGAGAAATCGACTTCGCCGAAATCTATTACGGGCTCGCCATGCAGATGCTCATCTACTTGAAAGTGCTGATCGAGCAGGCGAACGCGTGGACGCAAGAGAATGTCGCCCCAGCAGCGGCGCTTTATTTCCACGTCCACCGGCCGCTCGTCGCACCGGGCGAGACGGACACGGACACCGAGCGGAAGGTGCTCGAGTCGTATCAGATGCAAGGGTTGCTCGTCGACGATCCGGCCATTTTAGAGGCGATGGACCGGACGGCGAAACTCGATCAGAAAAAATCAATCGTCATCCCGGTCAAGTACAAGAAAGACGGGACGATCGATGCGAATACGACGAAAAAAGTCGTCTCCCCGCCGCAGCTCGAGCAATTGATGGACCATGCCCTTAATTTGGCGGAGGCGAGCGCCGAGGCGATGTATGACGGTGAAATCGGAGTCGAGCCATATGAATATAAAGAACGACGGCCCTGCCAGACGTGCCCGTTCCAAAGTGTCTGTCACTTTGATGAGGCGCTGTCTAATGAGCCACGGCAATTGAAGAAATTAGAAAAAGATGACGTCTTGTCAAGATTAGGAGGTGACGTCGATGAAGTGGACGAATGACCAACAAGCGGCCATCGATGCCAGAGGATCGCACGTGCTCGTCTCGGCGGCAGCCGGTTCCGGCAAGACGGCCGTCCTCGTGGAACGGCTCGCGAGCCGTCTCTTGGATGAGACGGACGAATTGACGGCGGACCGCATGCTCGTGGTCACATTCACGAATGCGGCGGCGGCCGAGATGAAACGTCGAATCGCCAAAGCACTCGACGGGGCACTCCGTGATGATCCCGAGAACGCATATATTCGAAAACAACGCCAAATGCTCAACCGGGCACTCATCACGACGATTCACTCGTTCTGTCTCGAAGTGATTCGGGAGAATTATTATTTGCTCGACCTCGACCCGGCGTTCAAAATCGCCGAGGAACGGGACTTGGTGCTTTTGCAGGACGATGTGCTCGAAGATGTGCTCGAGGAGGCGTACGGTCAACAAGACCAAGCTTTCTTCGCTTTGATTGACGCTTATACGTCGGACCGGGGCGACAGTGAGATCGAGGAATTGATTCTCGGCCTCTATCACTATGCACGGACGCTACCAGACCCGGAAGCGTACTTGGACGAACTTGTGTCGTTGTATCAGTTCGATGGGGATCCTGACGAGGAACAACTGTTGATTGAATTCGGGCGCCTGCTTTGGGTAGACATCGAAAAAGCATTGCGTCAGCTCCGTCGCGTCGCCATCGAACTTCGCCTCGCCGGTTATGAGGCGCAATCTGAGAACGTGCAACAGGCGATTTTACCATTTGCGAATCTCGATCCGGACTCGTTCAAGTGGAGCGAGCTCGAGACGGCTTCCCGCGCCGTCAAGTTCGGGACGATGAAATCCGTTCAAAAGAAAGAAGAACATCACGTCTATCACACGGTATTGAAGCCGGCGTACGATCAGGCGAAAAAGAAGTTAAGTGAAGCCATCGCCCAAGCGAGCACGAGTGGGGCCGATTATTTGGACGTGTTGATGACACAACGTCCGCTCGTCGAGACGCTCGTTAAGACCGTTCGGACGTTCGGTGCCGCCTATGAACAGGCGAAGCGGGACCGTGCTTTTGTCGACTTCAGCGACCTCGAGCATTATGCGCTCGCCATTTTACGAGACGAGGGAGGACCATCTTCGGTCGCTTCGCTTTACAAGCAACGTTTCGCCGAAGTATTGATCGATGAGTATCAGGACACGAACGAGATTCAAGAGACGATCATCGGGCTTGTCAGCAATGAAGTCGAGCATGTCGGAAATCTGTTCATGGTCGGCGATATCAAGCAGTCGATTTACCGGTTCCGCCATGCCGAACCACGCTTGTTCATCGAGAAGGCGACGCGCTTCAAACAGCATGGGTCGGGACAACGGATCGACTTGTCCCAAAACTTCAGAAGCCGAGCCGAAGTACTCCACGGCATTAACGACTTGTTCGTCCGGTTGATGGACGAGGAAGTGAGCGAAATCGAATACGATGAGGCGGCACGTCTCGTCCCGGGGCGTGACTATGAGGCGCTCGAGGCGAGTCCTGAACTCATTCTCGTCAACGGGGAGAGCCGCGACTTGTCGAAACAAGAACTCGAAGGCCGGGCCATCGCGACCCGGATTTTAGAGCTCGTCTCGGGCGAGGAACCGTTCAAAGTGACCGATGAAGCGACAGGTTTGCTCCGGTCGTGTGAATATCGTGACATCGTCATCTTGGTCCGTTCAAAGAAAGAGCGGGTCGAACAGTTGATGGATATTTTGACACAGTACAACATTCCGGCCTACACCGATTCGGACGGGGGATACTTCCAAGCGACGGAGATTCGGATGATGCTCGCGGTGTTGAAACTGATCGACAACCCGCTCCAAGACATCCCGCTTGCCGGGGCGCTTCGCTCGCCGATGTTCGGGTTCAGCGACCAAGAGTTGGCGAAAATCCGCCTTGAGTCGGAAGAGTCGTTTTTTGAGGCACTCAAAGCGAAAGCAGATGATGAGGACGATCTCGGTCTGAAGTGTGGCGATGTTCTTGACGCGTTATCAGCGTGGCGCACGTTCGCTCGCAACCACAGCTTGTCAGAATTGATTCAACAAGTGTTCAACGACACAGGATTTTATGATTTTGCCGGCGGACTGCCGGGCGGGAAAGGGCGCCAAGAAAACTTGAAGGCGCTCTATGACCGGGCGTTGTCGTATGAGCGGAGTGGTTACCGCGGCTTGTATCGTTTCCTCCGTGTGATGGATCGGCTTCAGGATAACGGTGAGGACTTGTCCGAGGCGCGCTCACTCGGTGAAGAAGAAAACGTCGTCCGGATCATGACTGTCCATAAGTCGAAAGGACTCGAGTTTCCGGTCACAATCGTCGCTCAGCTAGGGAAGCAGTTCAACAAGCGCGATCAAATGCAGCGCGTCATCTTCCATAAACGTTACGGAATCTCCCTCGACGCGATTGACGTCGTCACGCGCACGAAAACGGAGACGTTCGTCAAAGAGATGATTCGCCGCGATCTCGATGCGACGATGAAAGCCGAAGAGATGCGCGTCTTGTATGTCGCGCTCACGCGCGCGAAAGAAAAACTGATTTTGGTCGGGACGGTCAAAGAGCCTGGAAAACAGATCGGGCAATGGTTGCACGTCGAGCAAACCGGGACGACTTTATCGGCCGATGCGCGTCGTGAGGCGAAGACGTATCTCGATTGGGTCGCTCCGGCGCTCTTAAAACTCGAAGGGGCGGCCCCATTTTTAGAAGAGCAAGGGTTGCCGATCGTCGCACCCCAATCGGAAGCGACCCCGTGGACGTACCGTATCATCGGCGAAGAGGACTTGGCGGAAGTCGCCACGCTCCAAGAGATGATGGCGCAGCTCCATCACGTCAAACAGTTCGAAGCGATCGACTTTCCGGTCAAAGACGAGGCGAACGTCACAGATTTTGTCCGCCGGGCGTTCACTTATGAATATCCGGCCCAAGCCGCGACCGAGACGGCTGCCAAGCAAACGGTCACGGAACTGAAACGCGCTCTCCAACTCGAGCAGGCGGCGTTTGAAGAGACGTACCGGGCGAGTGACACCCCGTACCGAGAGCCGAAGTGGAAACAATCGAAACAGACGGGAGCCGAGCGGGGTACGACGTTACACCTTGTCTTTCAATTGATCGACCCGTCTGAACCGCTCGCCTTACAAATCGATCGCTGGGAAGCCGACGGCATGCTTAGCCCGGTCGAGGTCGAGACGGCAAGGCTTGCCATCCCTGAAATCGAGGCGTTCTTTGCTTCAGACACGGGGCGCGCATTAACGGTAGCGCTTCAAACCGGGACTGGCTGGCGCGAGTTGCCGTTTACGTACACGGTTCCGGCCGAACGGGTCAATCCGAGCGGGACGTTCACTGACGAACATGTGCTGATTCAAGGGATTATCGATTGTCTGTTCCATGACGGCGAGACATACGTGCTTCTCGACTATAAATCGGATTCTGTGCTCTTTTCGAGCGAATCCCGTGACGCGGCGAAACAAATGTTGCGCGACCGTTATCATGTCCAATTATCGCTCTATCGCGAGGCCATCGAGGCGATTTGGGGGATCACGGTCGGGCAGATGCTCATTTATTCGCTCGAATTACAGGAAATTGTTGTATTATAATGTAGACGTTGTGAAGAAAAAGGGGTACGGTTATACACCGTACACCCTTATTTTTTGTGATTACGAACTGAATCCGTTAAAATAATGGAATGGGATAAAAAATGGAGGAATCGTCATGGTAAAAATTTTACTAGCAGAAGATGAAGAAGTATTACGGATGCTTGTTTTAGATACATTAGAAGATGAAGGATATGACATTGATGAAGCGCCAGACGGCCTTGAAGCCTACCGGCTAATCGAACAGAACGAGTATGACCTCGTGATTGTCGACCATATGATGCCAGGCATGACCGGTCTTGAGGTCATCGAGAAAGTTCGGAAACTACCGGGACGTCAACATACAAAAGTGATGATGCTCACGGCGAAGAGCCAACAATCTGATCGTGATTGCGCGAACGAGATTGGCGTCGACTACTTTATATCTAAGCCGTTCAGTCCACTTGAGTTGGTGAAGATTATAGGAGGAATCGTGAATTGAACAGATGGTTTAAACAAAAACTCGGTCGCGACCTTATGGTCGTTCTCTATTCCTTCCTCGCGCTCGCGCTGGTCGGATCGATGATCATGTACACGTACATGCAAGAGCGAGTTGCTGAAAACGAACAACGGCTTGAAGACGTTGATGAACGGATTGAGCGGTTGAACACGCTGTGGGATGAGTGGCAAGGCGTCCAGTATGATTCGCGCGGTTATCTCTTGTTCGGAGACACCGAGTCGCTTGAACGGGCTCAGTCGAAAGAGAACGAGTTCCAGCAAGAAATCAACTGGTTCAAGAGCGTCGTCCAAACGAAGCAAGGTGAAATTTTCGCAGACGACTTGCAAGAATTCCACGACTTCTATTTTGGCGTCATCCTTCCGGTGACGACAGAATACGGACAATTGCGCGCCGAAGGTGAAATTACCGAAGATACGATTGATCCGGAGACGGTATTGGCATTGCCGACTGCCGAACGTTTGATTGAACAAGGCGTCGTTCCCTATAGCCCGGAACGCGGCATCGATACACTCGGCCCAATCCAACAGATCGAGACGGCGTTAGAAGATTATAAATCATTGATGGATAGCGAGAAGCAGAAAGTATATGACGCTTGGAAGTTAAACAATGATATTCTTCAATTCTTGTGGATCGCGAGCATCTTGTCGTTCGCGGCATTGATCTTGTTGTTCATCCAACCATTCTTGCGCCGTCAAACGCGTTTGATTTCACGTCTCTCGATCGCATCGGACCGTCTGCTTAAAGGCGAGATCGTCGATTTGAGCGACCAGATGGAGCGTGAAGATGAGATTGGGACGATGTCACGATCGTTCAACAAGATGGCCGAGACGCTTCGTGACAATGAACGTCACTTGATTGAAAAGAACCACGAATTACAGGCGCAACAAGAAGAGTTGATTGCGCAACAAGAAGAACTTCAAGCGCAACAGCAAGAACTCGAAGAAATCTTGGAGCAGACACAACAGAACGAGCAACACTTGGCTTACCGCAACGAGTTGACCGAGACGCTCGCGGCCCGCGATTCGTTGACGGCTTACCCAGAGATTATCGAGAAACTGGTCGCCATCACCGACTCCGAAGTCGGCGCCCTCGTATTTGTCGATGCGACAGGCTCGTTCTCAATCACAAGCCACGGATTGAACGAGACGCTCACGCGTCAGTTGCTCGACAGCGAGAACTCAGTCTTGACGCGGGCGATGACGCTTCGGACGACAGTCCATTCGTCGAAACAAGTCGCAAGCGACCACCCGCTCCCGTACCCATACTATATGTATGAGACGGCTGTACCGGTCCATGACCCGACAGATGACTCGATCATCGCGTTCATCTATCTCGTCCGCTATAAAGATCGCTTTACGCAGACACAGATGGGTGACATCATGTCGTTCGCTCGTCAGTTGTCGCTCTCGCTTCTCCGGATGCGTCTGTTTGAAGAGATGACCCGTGAGAAAGGGAAGACGGAACGGATCCTCGATTCAATTCGCGAGGCGGTCATTTACGTCGAACATTCGACCGATGACGTCTTCGTCAACCGTCCGCTCTATGAGATGTTCCCTGAGCTTGACGACATCACGTCGAGAGAACTCGCGGAACTGTCGTGGAACGAATGGCGAGAGACGATTTCGACGACAGTCGACCAAGAAGATGATTTCTTGAAGTATACCGATCGCCTCTTCACCGACGACTTCCCGCATGACAGCGTCAGCTTCTCGATCCGTAAAGGCGAGATGAACTTGCAGATGTATGCGGAACGCATCGTCGTCGGCGGGTTGTCGAAAGGGACGTTGCTCGTCTTCCGTGACATCACGAGCGAGACCGAGGCGGAACGCTTGAAGAGCGAATTCATCTCGACGATCTCCCACGAGTTGCGGACACCGCTCTCGTCGATCTACGGGTTCACCGAACTCATGGTCAAGAAGCAGTTGCCGAACGAGAAGCAAGCGAAGTACTTGCAGACGATTCACGCCGAGACGGAGCGCCTGACGCATCTCGTCAACGATTTCCTCGACGTGCAACGGATGGAAGCCGGCAGTCAGATGTACGACCGCGAACAGCTCGATATCGAGCCGATCATCCGCGACATGATGACGTTCTATGAGGCTTCTTCGCTGAAGCATAAGTTTGAACTCATCACGGCCGATGACCGTCCGTATGAACTGTTCGCCGACTGTCAAAAGTTCAAGCAGTTGATGAGCAACTTGCTCTCGAACGCCGTGAAGTATTCACCGCGCGGCGGAAAAATCACCGTCGAATTGGCCCACCACGATCAATCGGTGTCGATTAAAGTGAAGGACCAAGGTATCGGTATTCCGAGCGACGCGCTCGACCGTCTCTTCGACAAGTTCTATCGGGTCGATAATTCCGACAGCCGAGAAATCGGCGGAACCGGACTCGGTCTTCCGATCTGTCAAGAGATCGTGCGCGGTCACGCCGGACAGATTCATGTCGAGTCGGTCCAACATCAAGGGTCGACGTTCACGGTCGTGATTCCGAGCTTCGAATACGCGGTTCGCGAACAAGAGTCAACGACAGCTTAATAAATGAAATACGACAAGGCGCCTGATCATTCCTCGATCAGGCGTCTTTTTGATAGGCAATCAGATTTTTCAGTGGCCTGCTTGACCGCAATCAGAGCGACTCGTGTACAATAGAGGTTGTACATAATGGAAAGGGGGACTTAGAATGCCATTGATTGCATTCCTACACACGCACGTCACGAGCTGGGTCTTGTTACTCGTCTTGTTCGCTGTCGCCTATATCGGCTACAAAAATGCCAACAAGAGCGGGAAGATCGCCCACATGGCGTTTCGACTCATGTTGCTCGTCGCGTTCGGCACGGGACTTTATTTGTATCTTCAATTACTCGAAGGCGGCATGTTCTACCACGTGAAGATCACGGTCGGACTCTTGACACTCATCTTTGGTGAGATGACGCTCATCCGTGTGAAGAAGAACAAACCTGCGGGCACGATGTTCGGCGGTTTTGCGATTCTCGCGCTTGTGACAATCTTCATCGGCTATGCGTTGCCGTATGGACAGTCGTTCTTCAGCAACTTCATTTAAGTTTGATTCCCACTTCGCACATCGGAGTGGGATTTTTTTGTTTGTCCGTAAATTATTAGGGGAAAATAAAAAAATCAGTGATAACGATGATGAGGTGAAACGATGGAACAACAGATGAATGAATGGTCACGCGTCTTGCACGCACGCAGATGGATGAAACAAACCGAATCGTTCCTGCCGCTCTGGCACGGATATATCGGCTATAAATATGGGTTGTTCGATGCGCTCCAAGGCGGGGCGAGCTTTGCGGAGATGACGCTTCGCTTGAAGCAACCGTTGACGAAACTCGCGCTCGAGCGTTGGCTCGACGTCGGAGTCGCCGTGCGCCATTTGAAGAAGAAAGGTTGGCGCTATTTCCCGACCCGTAGTTTGAAATATCAGTTGTCGCACGAAGATGAGCGCAGCATCGGCTTTATGCTCCAAGAGATGATGGAACTTCATATTCCGGCACTCATCGCATATCCTGACTTTTTAGAGTCGGGCAAACAGAAAACGTTCGATGGGGCGACACATGGCCAGGTCGTCGCACAGACGTCGACGCTCGTCGAGACGGTCGCGTTCCCGGTCGTGCAGCAGCTGTTGCGGCAAGCCGACGTCAAGACGATGCTCGATATCGGGTGCGGCCACGGGGGTTACTTACGCAAACTGCACGGACTCGAACCCGATTGGCAGTTGACCGGCATCGATCTCGAGGAAGACGTGATCGCAGAGGCGCGGGAACAAGATGAGTCCGGTGAGATTCGCTATGAAGTAGCCGATTTTATGGAGTGGGATCACGACGAACGATTTGATGCCGTCATGATGAATAATATGTTGTATTATTTCTCTCCGGAACAACGAATCGAACTGCTCGGACGGATGCTCGAAAACTTAGACGAAGCTGGTGTCGCGGTACTCGTCACTCCGCTCGCCGAGACGCCGCTCGGTGCTCGATTTGCCTCAGCGTTCAATGCGTTCATGACGTTGCATGATAACCTCTATCCGCTCCCAACGATTCGTGAGTTACGTCGTCAAATGCACAAGGTCGGTTTCGACAACGTCCGTTTCATCCCGTTCATCCCAGAAGGGTCATGGTACATTGTCATCGCGAAACGCGACAATTGACACATCGCGGACACACGACGAGCCGATTCAGATTTGAACTTGTCTCCAGTCATTTCTATAATGGGATAGAAGCATAAGAGACTTTTCACATAGGGAGTTGTTCAACGTGTCGGAAAAAAGAGTCGCCGTAATCGGTGCCGGACCAGGAGGACTTGCGGCCGCTATGCTGCTCGCAAGCCGTGGTGTGAAGGTAACAGTGTTTGAGAAGCAGGCGTTCGTCGGTGGACGGACGTCGCGTCTGCAAGTCGGAGAATTCGCGTTCGATCGTGGCCCGACTTTTTTAAATATGCCATACATTTTAGAAGAAATTTTCGAAGAGACAGGTCGAGATTTACATGACTATGTCGAGATGAAACGACTCGAGCCGATGTATGATCTTTATTTTGATAAAGGAAATCGGGTCCTATCGATGACGACCGATCGCGATCAAATGCATCAGGCGATTGAAGAGCAGTTCCCAGGCAACGGGGAAGGGTACGAACGCTTCATGGCCGAACAAGCCATCAAGCTGTCGAAACTGATGCCGGTGCTCCAGACGGCACATGACAAACTGACCGATTACGTGGCGACGCGCGTCTTGAAGGCGCTCCCGTTCTTATCGATCGGCAAGTCGTTATACGACGTCTTGTCGGAGTATTTCACGAGCGAAGAGCTGAAGTACGCGTTCACGTTCCAAGCGAAATACCTCGGCATGTCGGCGTGGGATTGCCCGGGTGGCTTCTCAATCTTGTCATATATGGAACATGCTTACGGCGTCCATCATCCGATCGGCGGCGTGAATCAACTCTGCACAGCGATGGCCCGTGTCATCGAAGAAGAGGGTGGGGAGATTCGTCTCAAAGAAGGCGTCGACCGGCTCTTGCTCGACGGGAAACGCGTCAACGGACTCGTAGCGAACAATGTCCACTATGCCTTTGACGAAGTGATTGTCGGTGCCGACTTCGCACATGCGATGACGACACTCGTCCCAAGCGACGCACTCACACGTTGGAGTCCAAAACAGCTGAAGAAGAAACGCTACTCGTGTTCGACGTTCATGCTTTATCTTGGACTCGACCGTGTCTATGATGATGTCGCGCACCATTCGATCCATTTCGCCGACGACTACGAGCGTAATGTGAAAGAGATGACGCAAGACCTGAAGCTGAGCGAAGACTTCTCGTTCTATGTCCAAAATGCTTCACGGATTGATCCAACACTCGCACCGTCAGGGAAATCCTCGCTTTATGTGCTCGTCCCGGTGCCGAACAACCTGTCGAATTTACCGTGGGAGACGCTCGAGACGACGATGACCGAGCGCGTCCTCGATGCACTTGAGACTCGTTCGCCGTATCGTGAGATCCGGAACCATATCGAGGTGATGCAGCCGCTCACGCCAAACGATTGGGAAGCGTTCGGTGTCTATGAAGGGGCGACGTTCAACTTAGGACATAACTTGTCACAGATGATGTATTTCCGTCCTCATAACCAGTTCGAGGAGCTCGACCACGTCTGGCTCGTCGGCGGTGGGACACATCCAGGCAGCGGACTGCCGACGATTTTTGAATCGGCGCGCATCACCGCCAACCTGTTGCGTGACCGGGCAGGTGTCGGCCAATGAACATCAGTTTCGTCGGTGCCGGAATTGGGTCGCTTTACGCGGCCTTGCTCCTGACCCACAAATATCCGTCGCTAGACGTGACCGTCTATGAAAAAGAAGCTCGTGTCGGCGGCCGGCTCAATTATGTCGAGTTCGAGAACGGTGCCCGCGTCGATGAAGGGCCGACCATCGTCTTATTGCCCGGAAAATTGAAAAGTCAGCTCCTCGAGGCCGGTTTCCCGGAGCGAGAGCTCGAGTTGATCGAGGTCGACCCGCTTTATCGCCTCCGTTACGAGGATGGCACGACGTTCTACAAATACCGTGACATCGAACGTCAGGCGGCCGAAATTGACCGTCTG
Source organism: Exiguobacterium sp. s16 (assembly GCF_018618115.1). Classification (NCBI taxonomy): domain Bacteria; kingdom Bacillati; phylum Bacillota; class Bacilli; order Caryophanales; genus Exiguobacterium; species Exiguobacterium sp. s16. Next base: position 71,910 of record NZ_JACSLM010000001.1, read on the forward strand.
TTCAACGAGGGCGACGGCTTTAGAAAGTATATGACTCAAAAACGAGAAGAGTACCGCCTCGGGTTCGATGCATTCTTAGACCGGGGCTATAAAGGCAAGACCGATTTGTTCGAACCGAAACTATTGATGCTCCTCATGCGCTTGAAGGCGTATGAGACGGCACACGAGAACATGAAACGCTTCTTTAAAGACGAGCGTCTGCGCGTCGCCTACAGCCTCCAAACGCTCTATATTGGTGGGAACCCATATGATACCCCATCCCTCTATGGTTTGATCCCGTACCGCGAACAAGAAGAAGGAATCTGGTACGTCAAGGGAGGATATTTCTCACTTGCGACGAAAGTAGAACAAGAGTTGAGACGACGCGGCGTCAAGTTCGAGTTGAACGCGAACGTCGAACGGGTGCAGGTGGAACAAAGCCGAGCGAACGCGGTCATCGTGGATGGTGTCGTTCATCCGTATGATGCGGTCGTCGTCAACGGTGATTTCCCCCTCATGGAACGGTTGATTGATGGCGTTAAGCCGAAATCATACGAACCGTCGAGCGGGACGCTCCTGCTTTACTTCACCGTGACCGGGGACATCGATTTACCGATCCACCAATTCGACTTGCCGAATGATTTTGCCGGGTCGATGCGGACCATCTTCGAAGATGGTAAACTAAGCAAGTATCCGGCGATGTATACGTTCAATCCGTCTTTGATGGACGACACGCTGGCACCGGACGGGACGAGCGTTCTCTATGTCCTCGTGCCGGTCCCACGTAAATTGGAGCGTGAGGACTTTGAAACGAGCGGTGCGATCGAGCATTTGATTGGTCGGATTGAACAGATGGTCCCCGACTTCAGGGATCGTGTCATTGAGATGAAAGTTCGGACGCCGATGGATGCGGAACGATTTGGGTTATTTGAAGGCGGGAGCTTCGGCATCGCCCCGAAATTGGCCCAATCGGCCGCGTTCAAACCACAGGCTCGCCCGTACGCGCACATCGACCGACTTTACGCCGTCGGAGCATCGGTGCATCCGTGCGGAGGCGTCCCGATCGTCATGATCGGCTCGCAGCTGTTAGTGAAGAGAATGGAAGAAGAAATGGGGGCATTGTACCATGACGACACAAGAAGCGTATCGTCACTGTGAAGACGTAATGAAAAAAGGCTCGCTCACGTTTTATCGGGCCTTTTCTTTGCTCTCCAAACCAGACCGTCAGGCCGTGGCCGCGGTCTATGCGTTTTGTCGGACGCTCGATGACGCGGTCGATGAATCCGACCGTCCTGAAGAGAGCTTGACGGACTTTTTGGCCGAGTTCGATCGTTTCTTGGCCGGTGAACATCTGACCGATGCGCTCTGGGTGGCGTTGCGTGACGTTTGGGGACGGTACGACATGGACGTCGAACCGTTCTTTGAATTGGCTGAAGGCATGAAGTGGGACTTACATAAAACGCGCTACGCGACGCTCGAGGAGACGGAGCAATATAGTTACTATGCGGCCAGCACCGTCGGTTTGATGCTGTTGCCGATCCTCGCGCCGGACGTGGATGCGACGGGACGGCACCAGTTGAAACAAGGTGCGATCGACTTAGGCATCGCGATGCAGTTGACGAATATTTTGCGTGACGTCGGGGAAGACCTCGACCGAGATCGGATTTATGTCCCACAATCGTTGCTCGCCGAGTTCGGTGTCGCGGAAGCCGATTTGTTCGCGCGCCAAGTGACCCCGGCGTTCATCGACGTCTGGGAGACGATGGCGCGCCGGGCCGAACACCTATACGTCCGGGCCCGAGAGACCCATCACTTATATCCTGCGACGAGCCGAAAGCCGGTCAGCGCGGCGGGATTGCTCTATGAAGGCATCTTGGACGCGGCCCGGCAGAATGGGCACGACGTCTTCACGAAACGGGCGTTTGTCTCGACGATTCAAAAAGGGAAACTGTTGGCCAAGTTATAAAATCAGGCAGCCGTCGCAAAACGGCTGCCTTTTTTGTGCACAAAAAAACCACTTTTGGCGGGGGACCAAAAGTGGTGTAAGCGTTGTGTGATTCGTTCATCGGGGAAACGAACGAATCGGACGTGATGTACCCTAAAGATGTGCCTCGTCTCATGGGGAATGAAACGATGGGGCATCTTCGCTGAAGCAGGATGCTTGATGGACTAAGGGGGAACATCATAATGCATGCTGTTCCAGCCGCGGGATACGAGTGGGGAAACTCGCTCATCACTTTTTTCTCGGGTGTGACAAGTTCAAAACGCGATAGGCTCGGGGAAGCCATTCGATCGCTACAGGTGTAACAAACGTTACAAAACTGCTTGAACTCGAATATGATGTTATCACGTCTATCCCGTGTCGACAAGTGTCGAATCTTCTGTTCACAAAATGTTCAAATTGTCAGAGGTATGTCCTCTAACATCGACCGGGCCGCAAATTGTCCTGAAAGCGTCACCATCGGGCTGCCGCCGCCAGGATGGGTCGAGCCGCCCGCGAACCAAATGTTGGACACATCTTCCGAGCGAGCGGAAGGTCGGAAAAACGCTCCTTTTTTCGAGTTGGCCGATGTCCCATAGAGTGCCCCGTAATATGCGTAAAAATCACGCGTCAAGTCGAGCGGGGTGACACGGCGATGGAAGACGACATCGCGATCTTCCCATTCAACGCCGAATTTCCGGAGGCGTCGGCGAATCAAATGTTCATACGTCTCGGCATCGATGTCGGTCATATGGGCCGGCGCATTGACGAGGATGAACAAGTTGTCGCCAGCTTCTCCCATCGAAGGGTCCGTATGGGCCGAGTTCGAGATGTAAATCGTCGGTTCGTCCGCATACCGTTCCTCGTCGAACAGCGCCCGGAATTCCGCTTCGTAGTCGTCTGAGAAGTAGACGTTATGATGCGCCAAGTTCAACCGCTTGTTCAAGCCGACCATGATGACGAAAGCGGACACCGATGGTTCAATCGTGTCACGCGTCGGTACCGGGAACGACGGACGGTCAGAAGCATCGACGAGTCGCGGATACTGCGTGAGCAGTTCTCCGTTCAATAAGACGGCGTCACAAGACATGACTTCTTCATGGTCGATGACGACCGCGTGCGCTTTTCCGTTCGTCACTTCAATTTTTGTGACTTCATGACCGAGCCGGAACTCGACGCCAAGCTCGCTCGCCCGTTTGGCGAAGCCTTTCGCAATCGTCCAGTTCCCACCTTTGGCGAAATAGACGCCATCATTCAGCTCCAGGTGCGAGATGAGCGCGAACGTGCCGGGTGTGACGTACGGACTGCTGCCGATATACGTCGCATAGCGGTCGAGCGCCTGGATGATGCGCGGGTCTTTAAAATACTTCTTATGGAGCGCATGAAGGCTCTTGAGCGGATGTACTTTCATCATGTCAGCCCAAAGGCCGGTATCGATTTTTGAATCCATCCGTGTGAAGAACCGGTTATTGGCGATTTCAAACAACTTCTCCGCCTCGTCTAAGTAGTCGGTCAATTGATTCTTGTCGGCCTTATCGCCGGTCAGACGGCGTACCTCGGCTTCCATTTTCTCGCGGTCTGAATGAAACGTGAACGTCGAACCGTCAGAGAAATGATTGACCGTGTGCGACTCAAGTTTGACGAGCTCAAAATAGTCATCCGGGTTGGCCCCGCTGTTGCGAATGACGGAGCGGAACACGTCCGGCATCGTAATCGTATTCGGCCCGAAGTCGAACCGGTGTCCATCGGTGATGATCGGCATGAGTTTTCCGCCGACATGTTCATTCTTTTCAATGACGGTCACGTCGTAACCGCGGGCGGCCAAGGTGACGGCGGCGCTCAAGCCGCCGAGCCCGGCCCCGATAATAGCGATATGTTTCATGTTGTGCCTCCTAGCGAGATTATTGATACGTCCGGCCTTTCCATGAAATCGGCTTTCGTCGCCATTTGCGCACGACCGCGCTCGCGAGGAGCAACAAGTAGGCGATGAGGCTGAACGGATGGAGCCAAAAGTGGCGTCCTCCCGATTTGACGTCGATCGCCAGTCGAGCGAGCAAGACGAACACGCACGCCAAGAACGAGATCCAGTCCATGCGGACGAGGAGTGCGATGAAAGCAGACAGCTGGGTGCCGTAGTATAAGAAGAAATAAAGGGCGATGCCCACTGCTTCATTCATTCCCTTGAATACGTTCTTTGAAAACCCGTTCCACACTTCTTCGTTCGTCGCATACATGTCACATGTGATGTAAGGCGAGACGTTGACGAGCGACGTGACTTTTTTGCGTCGCTTGAACTCACGGCACAGATCGATATCATCGATCAATGAATTGTGGATCGAGGCGTGTCCACCGACGTCGTCATAACTTTTCCGTTCGACGAGCACGTTCATTCCGTTGGCGGCGGCGAAGGCGGGATGACGCACCTTTCGCCAAAACAACGGCAAATGTTGGGCGATCAAGACGTGTTGCATCGGAATCAACAGTTTCCCGAGCCACGTTGGTGTCGGGAAACGAGGAAAACCTGACAAGAAGACCGCCCCTTCACGGGCGAGTGTGCCGTGCAGTCGCCCGATGAACGTCGGGTCGATCGTCACGTCGGCATCGAGGAACAACACGTACGGTTCGGTCGTCCGGGTCGCCAGCTGGTGACACGCGTGGACTTTGCCGGCCCAACCTTCCGGGAGCGGCACACCACGGAAAATGGTGAAGCGGGCATCGTCCGCGATTTCCCGGACGAGTGCCTCGTATGTAGCATCCTCGGACCGGTCCTCGTATAAATAGACGTGGCTTTCATCCGTCAAGGCGGCCTTCAAACTCGTGATCAGTTTTGGCACGTTCCGTTCCTCGTTCCGCAGTGGGATGCACACCGCGGTCGGAGGAGCTGGGATGGGTGCGGTGAGCGGACGGAGGAATAGCAAGTTGACCAACGTGAACAGTAGCATCAAAAATGTGAGCGACAAAATCACCATCAGCGGCCTCTTCCGATTTGGAGCAAGTGCTCCGTCCAATCTGCCAAACTGCGCTTCGGCGGGAACAAGGCGATATAGCGGTCGGACTGCTTGATTACGTCGTCGCGCGTATCGTCATATAGGCGTTCGAGTGCTTCGGCGAGCTCTTGTTTTTGGTCACGTCGCGTCTTAGAGACGACCGTATGGTTGCGGAAGCGCACATAGACGAGCGGAGCGGCGTGCGACGCGAACGTATAATAGATGGCACATAGCCGGACTTCCGGCTGGTGGAGCAGCATCGTCACACCTGATCCAATCTCGAGCGGACGATGCTCTTGTGGATACTCGCGTCCTTGTGGGAACACCCAGACGGACTTGCCTGCAAGTAAGAGCCGATTGGCGTAGTCGAGCGAGGCGCGCACATCCGACAGTTTGCCTTTTTTGATGGAGAACGCGCCCAAGTGACGGAAGAACGGGAAGCGGCGCAACCCGTCCTCATCCATCAAGACGTGAACGTCATGACGCAAATAGTATTCATTCAACATGAGCAAAATCATCCCGTCCCACCACGAGCTATGTGTGCTCAAAAACAATCCTGGTGTCGGCACGTCATCGGCCCGGACGTGGATCGTATGGAAAAACGGACGGATTTGACGTTCTTTGACGAACGTCGAGAACAGATTATTGAACCATTTCTTTTTGCTCGCTTCGATCATGTCGGCTCCTCCGTTCTATCAAGATGAGGCCTGCGGCTGTGACAACGCTGAGTACGCCGATGCCGTAAAGACCGGCGTTGACGGCCGTGACACCGAACAGGGCGTGCAGCATGACGAACAAATAACGTCCGTGTCCGAGTAACATCGGCTCGGCTTCGACTTCAAACCGGTCGAGCAACCAAGAGAAAATGAGTGACAGTCCGAACCAACCGACGAAATTCTGCGTCGGGATATCATAATACAGACCGTCATTGGCCCATTCCCAGTAGCCTTTCACGTTCGCTGCGACCGGGTCAATCGCCATATCGAGCCAAACGGCGAGGAACGGGACGAGCCAGAGCGTCCGGTTCTTGAACGAGAACAAGCGGGCGACGGCAAAACTCGAGCCGATGACGGCGAGCCAAGCCGCCCCGATCGTGACCGGTACACCGAACACGGTCGGACCAAACGCCTCCGCGTAGATGTACTCACTGAACGGGAACCCGGTTTTGACACCGAGCGTCTCGACAGCGATTGAACCGAAGAAGATGAACGGGACGATCAGGCGGGCGTGGCGGACGCCGTCCGCAATCACCCAACCGCCGATGAGACCGGCGAGCCATAAGAAGACCGGGTTCGCCCATTCGAGCCAACTCGGCAACAAATCAAAGCCGACGAGGACGACCCCGACGACATACCAAACCAAAAACCATTTCCAAATCCATGGATACACTTTCATTTCATCACCTCTATTCTCATTCTAGAGAGGTTTGCGGCTTGCGTCTAATAAATGCATGCAAAAAAAAGAGTCCCTCGAGAGGGACCCGTCAATTCGCCATCCGCTTTCGTTTTTTGACGAACGAGAAAGCGATGAATAAGACATAGAACGTGACGGCGATGAACCAGAACGATGGCCATTCTTTCCACCGGGCAAAAATCATGTACGTCAAGTAGATGAGGCTGACCGTGATGATGAACGAGTGGCGCGGGAGCGGCACGTCTTTAAAGCTCGGGATGCGGACACGGCTGACCATGAGCAGAGCGAGACCCGTGAAGAAAATCGGAGTGAGCAACTCGTTGATCTGGTCCCCGAACGTCGTCACGACGGCGAGCAAGCCACCGGCCGCGGTAATCGGGACGCCCGAGAAGTAACTGGCCGTGACGTTCGTCGCCGACAAGTTGAAGCGGGCCAAGCGGTAAGCACCGAACAACGGGAACAAGGCGGCGAAGAAGAGACCGTAGTTGCCGTAATCGATGAAAAACGTATAGTAGGCGAGAAGCGCCGGGGCGACCCCGAACGTGACGACATCGGCGAGCGAGTCGAGTTCTTTTCCAAAGTCACCGGCCACGCCGAGCATACGGGCCAGCCGTCCATCCAAACTGTCGAGCATCATGGCGATGATGATGAGCAGCGTCGCGTTCGAGAAGTCACCGCGCGCCGCATAAACGATCGCCAAGACGCCGCAGAACAAGTTGCCGAACGTAAACGAGTTAGGAATCCATGAGCGGATTCGTTCTTTCCACATAGGTATTGCCTCCATCTTTCTTTGTCATTGAGTGAACCAGTGACCGTCCGTGAACCGGAGCAGGTCGGTCGGTGTGAGTTCGAGTTGGTAGCCGCGCTTGCCGGCCGAGATGATGATCGTATCTTTTTGTCTGGCACTATCATGCAAGAAGACAGGAAACCGTTTTTTCGCCCCGATTGGCGAGACACCGCCGCGGATGTAGCCGGTCAGCGTTTCGAGCTCCTTCATCGGGACAGGGGAGGCTTTTTTGGCGCCCCAGGCTTTCGCGGCCGCTTTCAAATCGATATCTAAATCTCCTGAGATGAGGAAGAAGGCGTAGCGCCGTTGCTCATTCTCGAGACAAATCGTTTTATAGAGCTGGTCGAGCGGTTTACCGAGTGACGCGGCGACATGTTTGGCGGAGACGTCGGACGCGTCCACTTCGTAGGAGTGGTACGTGAACGGGATGTTCCGTTGTTTCAATTGTCTTGCGGCATTCGTCAGTTGCATCAGCCCCACCCTTTCGTTGAACGACTCTTTTAAGAATAGCAAATAGTGGTAGCGTCGGGCAATCGAACTCGGAAAGTTTCTATGACAAGAAGGAAACAGAATGAACGACATAGAAATGAATAGTGATTCATTTTAGTGAAGGGGGAAATGGGATGGAAACGATTCAACTGGAACAGCGGAACGGGGTCGGCTGGCTGAAATGGGACCGGCCGGAAAAATTGAACGCATTAAATGAGACGTTGCTTCGCGAGGCGAGGGAAGCGATGGAGCAGCTCGTGGCGGATGAGGCCGTCCACGTCATCGTGCTCGTCGGGCAAGGGCGTGCCTTCTCATCGGGACAGGACTTGACGATTGAGAGTGACGCCGACTATGGGGTGTATTTGGAAGAGGTGTACCATCCGCTCGTGCGGGCGCTTGCCGACTGTCCGAAACCAATCATTGCCGGCATTCACGGGGTCGTCGCGGGGGCGGGTCTCAGTCTGGCGCTCGCGGCGGACGTCCGTCTCGTCGCCCGGTCGACGAAGTTCAGTTCCGCCTTCATCAAAATCGGCCTCGTCGCCGATGCCGGGGGACCGTACCATTTACGACGCTTGATGCGGCCCGATCTCGCGCTCGCTTGGATGTGGAGCGGCAGCACGATTGATGCCGAACAGGCCGAAACGTTCGGTCTCGTCACCGAGCTCGTCGAGGATGAGGCGTACTTGGAGCGGTTGACGGCCTATGCCGAGACGCTCGCAGCCAAGTCACCGACGGCGGTGCAAGGCATGAAGGCGTTGTTCCGGGCCGACTCGTTCGAGGACGGTCTCGAGCAAGAGATCATCTGGCAACGGAAATGTGGTCAGACGGACGTTCATCGGCAGGCGATGCAGGCGTTCCTAAATCGATGAAAAAAGAAGCGGTCACAGCGACCGCTTCTTTTTGGTTGATTATGAAGTTGGCTTCGGTTCGAACTGGAAGCCTTTTTGTTGCCACGTGCCGTATTTCCAACGACGGAAGGCGAAGAAACCGCGGAACCACTCGTCGAGCGAGAAGGCGAGCCAAATGCCGAGGACGCCGAGCCCCATTTGGAGTCCGAACAAATAACTGAAGACGACGGCAACGCCCCACATCGAGGCGATCCCGATCATGACCGGGAAGCGAACGTCGCCGACCGACTTGAGCGATCCCATCAACACGATGTTCATGGCGCGACCTGGCTCAAGGATGAGCGTCGCCCATAAAATCGGCACCCCGACGGCGATGATATCCGGGTTCGATGTGAACAAGCCCAGCAGCGACTTGCCGAAGACAGCGAGCCCGAGCGACGCCACGAGTGAAGCGAACATGGCAATCTTCAATGTCTTAACGGCGCGGGTATACGCTTCTTTAAACCGTTTCCCGCCGATGTCACGGGCAATCAATAATTGCGTCCCTTGCGCGACGGCGACCGTGAACAAGAAGGCGAGCATCGACAAGTTCATGACGTATACCCGTGCGGCGAGGGAAGCCTCGCCCATCGTGGCGATGAAACCGGTGATGATGATTTGCGAGAACTGATATGACAAGTTCTCTCCGGCTGATGGTACGCCGATTTGGAGCAAGGCGCGAATGTCGTCGCGTTTCGGACGAATCAATTCCTTGAGCGGGAAGCGGAGCATGAGCCGCTTCTTGACGATCCAGAACAATAGCACCATCGCCGAGAAACGGGCGATGACGATGGCCCATGCGACGCCGGCGACACCCGTGACCGGGAGACCGAACCAGCCCATGACGGCGAGCATCGCCCCGGCAGCTGTGATGATATCGATGAGAAGTGTCGCGAGCATCGCGTGCTTCGTCATCCCGTGGCTCCGGAGGACGGAACTGAGCGCCATGATGAGCGCTTCGGTGAACAGCGACAACCCGACAATCTGCAAGAATAACAGGCCATGGTCGAACAGCTCATCCGATAAGCCGAACAAACGGAGGAACGTCTCACCGAACAAGAAGACGACCGCGACCATGAGCACGCCGAGCCACATGTTCAAGCTGACGGCGGAACGGGCGAAGTCACGGCTCTTCTTCATCCGATTGGCGCCGATCGCTTGACCGATCAAGATGGTCGCACCGACCGAGGTCACGCTGAAGACGATTAAGAAGACGTTCAAGATTTGGTTGGCGACGCCGACCGCGGAAGCGGCAGCATCGGAGTAATGGGCGAGCATGAGCGTGGCGATAATCCCGGTCCCCATATGGAGTGCGAGTTCGATGAAAATCGGCCACGAAATTTTAAATAAACTGAGCTGTTCGGTGTCTTTTGTCGGCATGTTGTATTCTCCCTTGTTTCTACAATTCTCTATATGAAATATTTACGTTGTCAAAATCACAAGGGTCATGTTACTCCTTTTGAAATGAAAAAGAAAGGGATTTGGCAAATTATTTTCAACAAAAAAAACACCCGCCGAAACGGGTGCAAAACGGAATTTATTTCATTTTTAAAATCGTGGCACTGTACGGTGCGAGCTCGACTTCGAGCGAGTCTACATCCCGGTCGCGCAGCAAGTCGTAAGCGCTTCCGGTATGGCCGAGCGGGTTAAGTTTCGATACGGAATCAGAGTTATTGAAGTATATCAAATACGTCTCATCTTTCGTACAACGCTCGATGATGAGGGCGTTATCCTCATCGTCGACGAGATTGAAACGATACGAGCCGCCGTTCGCGAGCACCGGATGCTCTTTGCGGAGTCGAATCAATTTCTGCACATAGCGGAACAATTCGCGATCTTCTTCGGCTTCGTCCCACGGCATACAACGGCGGCAGCCCGGGTCTTGTTCACCTTCGAGGCCGATCTCGTCCCCGTAATAGATACATGGGCTGCCCGTGTACGTGAGCATCGACGTCATGAGCAACTTGAACTTTCCTTTATGCCCTTTCGCTCGTGTAAGGGCACGCGGCGTGTCGTGCGAATCGATCAAGTTGAACGTCACTTCGTTCACGTTCGTCGTGTTCATCATCTCGACGCGTGTCAACTCATTGCGAAACTCGGAAGCAGACGTCCGGTCGAGCGCGAAATAGTTGAGGCTCGCGTTCGTAAACGGATAGTTCATGACCGCATCGAACTGGTCACCTTTAAGCCATGGCTGGGCATCGTGCCAAATCTCACCGAGGATGTACGCATCCGGATTCGCTTGTTTGACCGTTTTACGGAAATCGCGCCAGAACGCGTGATCAACCTCGTTAGCCACGTCTAACCGCCACCCGTCGATGCCGAATTCTTCGACCCAGTAGCGGGCCACTTCTAATAGATAAGCTTTCAACGCCGGGTGCTCCGTATTGATCTTCGGCATGTTCTTCTCGAACGCGAACGTGTCGTAGTTCGGCTTCGGCGTCGTCTCGATCGGGAAGTCACGAAGATAGAACCAGTCACGGTACTCTGACTGTGGTCCTTTTTCGACGACGTCTAAGAACCAAGGGTGGTTGTAGCCGACATGGTTGAAGACGGCGTCGAGCATGACTTTGATACCGTTCTCGTGGAGAAGATCGACGAGTTGTTTGAACTGCTCTTTCGTTCCGAACTGCGGATCGATTTCCATATAATCGAGCGTGTCGTATTTATGGTTCGTCGTCGCTTTGAAGATCGGGCAGAAGTAAATCCCGGTGATCCCTAGATCGACGATATGGTCAATATGGTCGATGATCCCTTGGAAGTCGCCGCCGAAGAAGTTCGTGATCGTCGGTTCGGTACTATTCCATGGGAGCGTGCCTTCGGGATCGTTAGAAGGGTCACCGTTCGCGAACCGGTCCGGGAAGATTTGATACCAGACTGTGTCCTTCACCCACGATGGGGCGTGGAAGATGTCGACCGGGTTGATGAACGGGATGCAGAAATAGTAGCCCGTGTCGTCGAGCGGTTTATCTTCGAACCAACCTTTTTCCGTATAGACGGCCGTCTCATTGCCGTCATGGAGCCGGAAGCCGTAACGGAGGCGGCGGAATGGCGGTTTGATGGCGATGAACCAATAGTCGTATTGATCATCATGGCCGATTTTTTCCATCGGCGTCTCGAACGTACGCCAAAAGCTCGGCTTGTCCGGGTCGAAATTCCACATGGCCGGATCTTCCGAGTGCCAGTCGTACGGGTCGTTCCAAATTAAGTCAACAGATTGGATATCATTTCTTTTCGTATGGAAGCGAATATGTATCGTTTCTCGGTCATACTTGTACACGAAAGGGGACATGGCGCGGTGATAGATGGCTTCTTTGATCATGGGTTTGAGTTCCTTTCTCTATTAAGGGTTATAACCATTTTACACTGTCTGTTCAGAAAAGAAACAACAGTTGTGAAAACGTTTGCTCAAGCAAAGGGTAATAAAGCGTTTACATTTTGTCAATCGCCCGATTCATCATTTTTTGCGAAATAGGGTCATAAATAATTCAAAAAGAGATAAATGGGACAACCACAATAAAAAAAGCGAAAAAAAAGACTTGTAAAACGCTTACACAACTGTATAATAAAAATTGAGGTGAGGATGCAAACGTTTTCACTAACCTACTGATTCTGTAGCGGAGTTGATTAAAATCAGTAGGCCAGTGCGATTGCGCAAATCTGACCATACTATTTCCTTGGGGAGGTTTTTCATCATGAAGATGAAAAAAATGGTAGCAGGACTTTCAACGGCAGTATTCGCTTTCGGTGCACTTGCTGCATGTGGTGGCGGTACGGACAATGGTTCTACTAACGAAGGCGGTTCTTCTAGCGAGAACAAGCCAGAAAAAATCGTAATTTGGGAAGATATTGAAAAGTCGGAAACGACGAAAGAAGTTGCGAAGGCGTTTGAAGAAGAACACGGCGTCGCAGTTGAAGTCGTTGAAGTCCAGATGACGGATCAAAAGGACAAGTTGGCGCTTGACGGCCCGGCTGGTAAAGGTCCTGATATCGTTCTCGTACCGCACGACCAAATCGGAACGATCGCTGACCAAGGTCACTTGGCTCCACTTACTGACGAAGGCGCACTTGACGCGTTCACAGACGCTTCGAAATCGGCTGTCATGTTCGACGGACAAGCTTACGGCTACCCGAAATCAGTTGAAACGCCAGTCCTCATGTACAACAAGGATTTGGTATCAGAAGCTCCTGCTTCAATGGACGACTTGTACAAGTTGTCTACAGATCTTAAAGATAAAGGCGAGTACGGATTCCTCGGTCTTTGGGATAACTTCTACTTCGCTCACGGTGTCGTGGCTGGCTTCGGCGGTTACGTCTTCAAAGAAGACGGCGGCGCGCTCGATCCAACTGACATCGGCTTGAACAACGAAGGCGCAGTCGAAGGCTTCGAGTACATCGGCAAATGGTACCAAGAAGGCCTCTTCCCTAAAGGGTTGATCGGCGAGTCTGGCGGCCAAGCGATGGACCAACTCTTCACTGAGAAGAAAGCACACACAGTCATGAACGGACCATGGGCCGTAGCTGGTTACACAGATGCCGGCATCAACCTTGGAGCGTCTGCATTGCCGACACTTCCAAACGGTGAGCCAATCAAGACGTTCATGGGCGTGAAGACATATGCACTTTCGGCTTACACAGAAAACCAAGAGTGGGCTGAAATGTTCCTCGCAGAACTCACGAACGAAGAGAACGCATTGAAGATGTTTGAAGCTTACAACGAGATCCCACCAGTAGCAGCACTCGAGTCGAACGAGACAATCACGTCGAACGAAGTTGCGAAAGCGGTATTCGATCAAGCAACGAACGCGATCCCAATGCCTAACATTCCTGAAATGGGACAAGTTTGGGAGCCAATGGCACAAGCGCTTCAGCTCGTAGCAACTGGCAAGCAAGATGCAAAAAAATCAGCTGACGATGCTGTTAAAGTCATCGAGCAACAAATCCAAGCAAACAACCAATAAGGATATGAAATGATGGGGTACGCCGACTGGCGTTCCCCCTCATTTTCTAGAATTGAGCAAACGCTTGCTCGATTGATTTGCTCAAATTGAAAGGAGAAATTGAGGATGGCTTCAATCGCGAACCCTAAAACGCCGGAACAACGTCCGGAAAAACCGACCAATCATGCTCGGAACGCCGCATTACTTTCGATCATTCCGGGAGCCGGTCAATTCTATAACAATCAAAAAGCGAAAGCGATCGCTTTCTTTATCGTTATCATGTCTTATTTTGCAGTAAACTACGATCTCTTTTTCAAAGGAGCGGGCGCAGGACCTGGCGACCGTGGTGGCCTTTGGGGATTGATCACGCTTGGCGAAGTGGCAGGACCTCGTAACGACCACTCCATCTTCTTGATGGTAGAAGGGATTGTCGCATTAATCTTACTTTTCTTCGGAATTGCGTTCTACATCTGGAACATTCGTGACGCCTACCGAGTCGGTCGCATTCGTGATCAGCACCTAAACGTCCCAACGTTCCAAGTGCAACTCCGCAACTTGCGCGACCATGGATTCCCATACTTGATGTTGATCCCGTCGCTCATCTTGCTCGTCTTCACAGTCGTATTACCACTCATTTTCACATTCTTGATCGCGTTCACGAACTATCGTTACAACAACGCACCACCGGCAAAACTTGTCGAGTGGATCGGGTTTGAGAACTTCACACGAATTTTTGAAATCGACATTTGGCGCGACACATTCGTCGGCGTTCTCGGCTGGACACTCGTCTGGACGGTCGCTTCGACGGTCGGTGTCATCGCGATCGGGATTTTCCTCGCGGTCCTCTTGAACCAAGAAGGCCTTCGCTTCCGCCGCTTGTTCCGCTCGATTTTGATTTTGTCATGGGCCGTTCCAGCGTTCATCACAATCTTGATTTTCCGTTCGATGTTCAACGAATCGTTCGGTGTGTTCAACACGACGATCCTTCCAGCGTTCGGACTTGATCCGATCAACTGGATGACCGATCCGACGGCGACACGCAGCGCGCTCATCTTGATTCAATGGTGGCTCGGCTTCCCGTTCATCATGACGCTCATGACTGGGGTATTGCAATCGATCCCTGGCGACTTATATGAAGCGGCGACGATTGACGGTGCGACCATCTTTGACAAGTTCCGCTTGATTACGTTACCGATGCTCTTGTTCGCAACAGCACCGATTCTCATCACGCAGTTCACGTTCAACTTCAACAACTTCAACATCATCTATCTCTTTAACGGCGGTGGACCGGCTGTACCGGGACAAACTGCTGGTGGTACCGATATCTTGATTTCATGGATTTACAAATTGTCTCTCGGAGCCAACCCGCAATACGGACTTGCGGCTGCGATCACGCTCATTCTGTCATTCTTCATCATGACACTTGCCGTCATCCAGTTCCGTCGGACAAAATCTTTCAAAGACGAGGATATGATCTGATATGAAAAAACAAAAACGAATCAATTTGGCGTTCTCTTATGTCATCTTGACGCTTGCGTCGATCATCATTCTCTATCCAATGCTTTGGGTGGTAGGGACGTCATTCAACCCGGGTCGTACCATCACGTCAAAAATCATTCCAGAAAATCCGACGTTCATTCACTATAAAAACTTGTTTGATCTAACGATTTCGGATTATAGTTTATGGTATGTGAACACGTTGAAAATCGCTTTCATTACGATGGCGCTCGCTGTCATCTTGGTGACGATCACTGGTTATGTGTTCTCGCGCTATCGTTTCGTCGGACGGAAGAACTCGCTCGTCTTGTTCCTCGTCTTGCAAATGGTGCCGCAATTCGTCGCCATCATCGCCATCTACGTATTGCTCAACATGCTCGGTCTTCTCGACACGCACACAGCGCTCATTCTGCTGTATGCCGGTGGCGCGATTCCGATGAATACGTACTTGGCAAAAGGTTATTTCGATACGATTCCGAAAGAGCTCGATGAAGCCGCTCGGATGGATGGTGCCGGTCACCTTCGTATCTTCTGGCAAATCATTTTGCCGCTCGCGAAGCCAATCGTCGCAACGATCGCCCTCTTCAACTTCATGGGCCCGTTCAACGACTTCATCTTGGCATCGCTCGTCCTTCGGACACCAGAGAAACAGACGCTCGCGGTTGGTCTTTACAACATGATTTCTCGACAGTTCGACAACAACTTCACGTTGTTCGCGGCAGGCGCCGTCCTTTCGGCCCTCCCAATCGTTCTCTTGTTCTTCATGTTCCAACGCTACTTCGTCTCGGGTCTCACTGCCGGTGGTACGAAAGGATAATACTCACTTAAGGGGGAAGCGATATGAGGCGAGGCGTCGTGCTCGTTCTTCTGTCGCTTCTTTTGTTTCCAACAGTCGTCGGAGCGAAAGAAGCAGCATCGTGGGAACAGGAACGCATGTACTTTATCATGGTCGATCGGTTTGTTGACGGGAATCCCGATAACAATGACCAGGTCGATCAGAATGACCCGAAAGCCTTTCATGGGGGCGACATCCGAGGCGTGATTGAAAAACTTGATTACATCGAGTCGCTCGGATTCACGTCCATCTGGTTGACGCCGGTGTTTGAAAACATGCCGGGCGGTTACCATGGCTATTGGATTAAAGATTTTTATGACATCGATCCCCAATTCGGGACGAAAGAAGATTTGCAGGAGCTCGTCGATGAGGCGCATAAGCGGGATATGAAAGTCATCCTCGACTTTGTCGTCAACCACGTCGGGCCGAACCATCCGTGGGTCGAAGAAAAACCAGACTGGTTCCATGACGAGCTACCAATCGTGCTGTGGAACGATCAAGAACAAGTCGAGACGCACTGGCTGTTCGATTTGCCCGACTTTAAGACCGAAGACCCGGAAGTGAAAGACTACTTGCTCGAGGCGGCCACGTATTGGATTGAAGAGACCGGCATTGACGGCTATCGTCTCGATACGGTACGTCACGTCGACAAACCGTTTTGGGAAGATTTCGTCAAAGCGGTCCGTGAAGTCGATCCAGATTTTTATCTCTTGGCCGAAGTGTTCGATCCGGACCCGCAGTATGTCGCCGAGTATGATGGCTTAGGCTTCAACAGCATCACCAATTTCACGTTTTATGACCGCGTCTCGAAGACGATGACGCAAAAGACGGCGAACGTCGACGAAATCGACGTGGCCGCAAGTTACGCCGAGACGTTCTTTAATGATCCGAACCAAATGGCGACCTTCCTCGATAACCATGACGTCGAACGTTTCATGCACGTCGCGGAACTAGGTGGTGCCGAGTCGGCCGAACGCAGGCTCCGCCTCGGATTGTTCGCCCTTTACGCGTCACCGGGGATGCCAATCGTCTTCCAAGGCACGGAGAATGCACAAAAGGGCGGGGCTGACCCCGCGAACCGGGTCATGACCGATTTCCCTGGAAATGAAGAGCTCCATGAATACGTTGCGACGATGAACCGGATGCGGGCCGATTACCCGGTGTTTGCGACCGGCGAACAACGGATGATCGCTTCGAAAGACGGCATGGCCGTGTTCGAACGTCGTGACGGCGACGATGTCGCACTGTACGCCATCAATATGAACGCCGAGGACAGAGAGATTGAATTCGAGGTAAGCGAGGTCGGAGAAGATACACGGCTTCGTGGTCTCTTGTTCTCACAACTTGTCACGGACAGCCGTGGCACGTTCACCATCAAACTCGCAGGAGAAAGTGCAAACGCCTACATCGTCGAAGAATCGGAAGTGAACATGTGGACGATTGGTCTACTCGTCGTCGCCATCCCGATTTTCTTGACTGGATTGGTCATGTGGAAGCGTCGCAAGAGTGCGAGCTGACGATACCCTGTGATAGGGAACTTTGAACTAACGGAAGCAAGGGGGAGCATCATGCAAATCACGATTAAAGATGTCGCCAAACACGCCAATGTCGCACCGTCGACCGTGTCACGCGTCATCGCCAACAGTCCGCGTATCAGTCAAAAAACAAAAGAGCGTGTACGCAGTTCGATGGAAGAACTCGGGTACCATCCGAACATTCACGCGCGAAGCCTCGCCAACCGCTCGACGCAGTCGATTGGTCTCGTCATGCCGAGCGCAGCGACGAAGACGCTACAAAACCCATTTTTCCCTGAAGTGTTGCGTGGGATCAGTACGAAAGCCCATCAAAACGGCTACTCGCTCTATATGACGACGGGTGTCACCGAAGAAGAAGTATTGTCCGGGGTCATCGAGATGGTGCAAGGACGTCGCGTCGACGGGGTCATCGTCTTGTATTCACGAGAAGACGACAAAGTCGTTCAATACTTACGTCAGACGAAATTCCCGTTCGTCGTCGTCGGGAAGCCGTTCGGGGATGCTTCATCAATCACATACGTCGACACGGACAACTATTTGGCCGGACGAGAAGTGACGAAACATCTATACAATCTCGGCCATCGCTGTATCGCCTTCATCGGAGGCTCGGATAAACTAGCGGTCACGCAAGACCGGCGCAACGGGTATGCGACGGCGCTCATGGAAGCAGGAATCCCGGTTCGCGAAGACTATATCGCCCGGGCCGAGTTTATGACGAAAGGCGGCGCCAAAGCCGTGCGCGAGTTGCTTCAACTAGAGGAACCACCGACAGCCGTCGTCGTCAGTGACGATATGATGGCGCTCGGTGTCATCAGCACGCTCAGTGAGATGGGACTCAGAATCCCTGAGGATGTCGCCGTCGTCAGTTTCAACAACGTCTACATCGCGGAACACTCGAACCCGCCGCTCACATCGGTCGAAATCAACATTTTCGGCCTTGGTTTCGAGGCGACGAACTGTTTGATTGAACAGATCGGTGATAGCGCGCCACCTTACGGGAAACGCGTCATCGTGCCGCACTATTTGGTCGTCCGCCAGTCGTGCGGTCAGAAAAAGAAGACTGAAATCGTTGAATGAGTGTAAACCTTCCGTATCATGCGGAAGGTTTTTTTGTGCTCAATTCGGATGCATATAATAGAAAGAGAATCAATCGGTCAAAAGTCATGACGTTACAAACAGATTACAATCATGAAAGAAATGCATGAAACGGAGTTGCAAGGGAACATCTACATTACCGGCCGAATGGCAGATCATTACGAATCCGCCCAGCCAATAACCAAAAAATACAGAATGTGAAAGGGAGATACAATCATGGATAACAAACGTTATGTAGGCACTTACTATCAGGAGTCAGAGCTCGTGTCAAAAATTGATCAACTTCGTGCCGAGGGGCATCGCGAAGACGATTTGTACGTCGTTGTGAAAGATAAATCGAACCTTTCGATGGTTCGCGGCGAAACGGATGCAGAAGTAAAAGAAACGAAAGCGTCATGGCTTGATCGCTTCTTTGGAGTCGCGGACGGAGAAGACGAAGTTCGTCATACGTTCGATAAACTCGGTTTCTCAGAAGAAGAGACAGCACGTCACCGTCAAGACATCGAGAACGGTGGATTCGTCCTCTTGTTGGACTCGAACGACGGCATCTTAGATGACGGTCGTAACTCGACGTTCGAAGGTGGCCGCACATCAGCTGGCTACGGTTCAGAAGGCAACGAAGCAGGCAACATGACCGCACGTGACGTTGGGATGACAGGAGCTTCAAACACTGGTATTCCATCGGAACGATTCAACGATATGGATGAAGATATTCGTAACCGCACGGATTTGACGGATGAGCAAAAGCTCGAATTGCATGAAGAGCGTCTCCAAGTGAACAAAGAGCGTGTTCAAACAGGAGAGGTTCGCGTCGAGAAAGATGTCGTCGAACACGAAGAACGTGTCGATGTCGAAGTCGAGCGCGACGAAGTCTACGTCGAACGCCGTCGCGTTGATGGGGACCGTGAAGCGACAGGACATTCATTCGATGCGACAACGGACCGCGATGAGATTCGCGTGCCGGTCACGGAAGAGCGCGTCGACGTGACGAAGAAAGATGTCGTCGCCGAAGAAATCGTCGTCGGCAAAGAGAAAGTGAAAGATACAGAAACGGTACGTGAGACGTTACGTAAAGAAGAGGCGCACGTCGAAGGGGAAGATGACCTTCGCCATCGTGATCATGACCGCGACCATACACGTCGTGATGAGCGCGACCGCTTCTAATCTGATTGACTAAGTACCTCGACAAGGATGGCTCTCTCTGAGGGACCATCCTTTTTTTCGCCAATTGACTAGAGGAGGAACGAACGCCATGAAACATGCAATCATCTCAGAAGTTTTTGATCATCCCGAAGCGTTGCTTAATCGAACGGTCGATTTAAAACGAGAAGGGTATGAAGAAGAAGACATGTACGTCCTTGTCAAGCGGGCCGATGTGGCGGACGCTGTCCGCCGTCACTCGAACCTCTATGTTCTCGTCACCGATGAACCGGGAACGGTCGCCTCGCTCGTCACGTCGAGTGAGCGGCCAATCGAACGCTGGCTCAAAAGCATGCGCTTGACGTCAGAGCAACAAGACCGCTTTGCGAAAGAAGTTGAACAAGGTAGACTCTTCCTCTATGTCGACGCGGACCGGAGTGAACAACAGTTTAATGCTACGAGTTCGAAGACCGAAACCGCGCCGAAGACGGAGGAACAGACGCTCGCCTTACACGAGGAACGGCTGACGATCGAGAAGCAAGCGGTCCAAGCAGGAGAAGTCGTCATTAATCGTCACGTAGCGGAGACCGAACAAGAGATTGAAGTGCCCGTTCGGAGGGAACAGGTCCATGTGGAGCGGACGACCGGATCAGAAGCTGTGGTCGAAGATTATGATTTCGATCAACCCGGTATCCGCACGATTGACGAAGGGGACCACTTACGAATCCAAGTCATCGAGGAACGGGCTTTCATCGTGAAGCGTCCTGTCGTCGTCGAAGAAATCATCGTTCGAAAACAAGTGACCGAAGACGTCAAGACGATGACGGAAACGCTCCGCAAAGAAGAAATCGAAGTGACCGAAGTCGGACAAGCCGATGTCACGGTCGAAGACCATACAACGCGAAAGGATGAGACACAATGAGTAAACGTCGTTTTGTAGATACGTATCAAGAGGAGGCGGCCCTCGTCGCCAAAATCGATCAACTGACCGAAGAGGGTTACGACGAAAGTGATGTGTTCGTCGTTGCGAAAGATCAAGACGATGTCTCGCTCGTCAAACGGAATACCGATGCGAAAGTGGAAGAAGCGAGCGCGAACTGGATGCAGAAATTCACTGGCGTCGCGGAAGGCGAGGAGGAAGTGAAGCGGGCCTTGCTTGACCTTGGTCTCACTGACGATGACGTCAACCGGGCGTACGGAGACATTTTAAACGGAGGGTATGCCCTCATCCTCGACGAACCGGATACGGGATTCAATGACGGGAACAACCCGGCATTCGAGGGTCACGAAGCGAACGCCGCGTTTGGACGCGACCAAGACAAGTGACTAGAGCACCTACTGCCTTCTTGAAAAGGTGGTAGGTTTTTTGTTTGCTCCAAAAAGTAAGAAAAAAATTTATGCAAACGATTGCATTCTTGTGTGAGTCGTGTAAAATGAGAGGTGAGATTGAAATACAGCGCTTTCATAGACAAACGGTTGCATGATTCGATTGTCTGATGACGAGTAGCCTTGTAGAGAAAAAGGAGTGGCAGACAGATGAAACGATTGTTTGCAGTCGATGAATGGAAAGTAACGGAAGAGAACTTGCATCCGAAAGAAAACCGCCTCGCAGAATCGATTACCTCGCTCGGTAACGGTCATATGGGGATGCGCGGTAACTTTGAAGAAGATTATTCAAACGATACACACCAAGGCTTCTATGTGGCCGGCGTCTATTATCCAGATAAGACGCGTGTCGGTTGGTGGAAAAATGGATATCCAGAGTACTTCGCAAAAGTATTGAACGCGACGAACGTCGTCGGTCTTCGTGTCGCCATCAACGGGACACCGGTTGATTTGGCGAAGTGGGAAGTGAAAGACTTCACGCGTGAGCTCGATATGCAACGCGGCGTCCTCACACGGACGTTCACGCTCGTGAACGGAACGGAAGAGACGAACGTCGAAGTCGTCCGTTTCTTCTCAATCGTCGATAAAGAGATTTTGGCAATCCGTTACAACGTCACTCCGGTGAACTACGAAGCGAAAGTTGAATTCACACCTTACTTGGACGGCGATGTCGTCAATGAGGATTCGAACTATGATGAGAAGTTCTGGTTACCGGTCGAGCATGGTGTTGAAGAACGTTTCGGATTCGTGACAACGAAAACGAAGAAACTCGATTGGCACATCACGGCCTCGATGATCGCAGACGTCGAAGGAGCCCGTTGTGAAGTGCTCGAAGCGACTGATCTTTACGTCGCCAACAAATTCACGGTCACGGCGGCAGCTGGCGAGACGGCGACAGCGTACAAATACGTCTCGGTCGTAACGAACCGTGACTACGAAGTCGAGGAATTGCAGTCGACGGGAATGCAACGCGTTGAGATGGCGTTTGAGAAAGGCTTTGAAACGCTTCTCGCCGAGCAGACAGAAGCATGGCTCGCTCGCTGGGAAGATGCCGACGTCCGCATCGATGGGGACGCTGAAGCGCAACAAGGCATCCGCTTCAACATCTTCAATATGTATCAGACGTACACGGGCGAAGACTCGCGCCTCAACATCGGACCGAAAGGGTTCACTGGTGAGAAATACGGCGGTGCCACATACTGGGATACGGAAGCATATTGCCTCCACTTCTACTTGGCAACGACGAAACCGGAAGTCTCATGGAACTTGCTCAAATATCGTCACAACCAATTGCCGCAAGCAAAAGAGAACTCGGTCAAGAACGTCGGCATGGAAGGTGCCCTCTATCCGATGGTGACGATGAACGGGGAAGAGTGCCACAACGAGTGGGAAATCACGCATGAAGAGATTCACCGGAACGGTGCGATCGCCCACGCCATCTTCAACTATACGAACTTCACGGGCGACAAGTCATACCTAGGTCAATACGGACTTGAAGTATTGGTCGAGATCTCGCGTTACTGGGCGAGCCGCGTCAACTTTGTCCCGCACAAAGACGTGTATATGATCCTAGGCGTCACAGGTCCGAACGAATACGACAACAACGTCAACAACAACTGGTATACGAACTTGATTGCCGCTTGGACGCTCGAGTACACGCAAGAAGTGTACAACTATTTGAAAGAAGCAGAGCCGGCGCGCCTTGAAGAACTTATCGCGACGCTTGGTCTCTCAGATGAAGAACTCGCGAAGTGGAACGATATCCAAACGAAGATGTACTATCCGAAAGATGACCTCGTCCCAGACGTGTTCATGCAACAGGACGGCTTCATGGATAAAGAACAGATCTTGGTGAAAGACCTTGACCCGAAACACTTGCCGCTCAACCAAAACTGGTCGTGGGACCGCATCCTCCGCTCGAACTTCATCAAACAAGCGGACGTGCTCCAAGGGCTGTATACGTTCAGCGACCGCTTCACGGTCGAACAGAAGCGGGCCAACTTCGATTTTTATGAGCCGCGTACGGTTCACGAGTCGAGCTTGTCACCTTGTGTTTACTCAATCATTGCGGCCGAAGTCGGTTACGAAGATAAAGCGGTCGAGTTGTATCAGCGTTCGGCGCGCCTCGACCTCGACAACTATAACAACGACACAGAAGACGGGCTTCACATCACATCGATGGTCGGCTCATGGATGTCGATCGTTCACGGTTTCGCAGGCATGCGCGCCCTCGAGACGGAACTCACGTTCAGCCCGATGATTCCTAAGGGCTGGAACGGGTACTCGTTCAACATGCTCTGGCGCGGTCATCACTTGACGGTCACGTCGACGCGTGAACAAGTGACGATCAAACAGACGGGCGGTACGGACGTGTCGATCCGCGTCTACGGAAACGTCGTCACGGTCCCGGCAAACGATGCGGTGACCATCGAGACAGTGAAAGCGTGACCAAACGCATCAGCTCAACAAGTCGGCTCCGGCCGGCTTGTTTTTTTATGAGAAGCGCGGACACATCCCATTATTTTTATGGTAGGCAGCACTAGAAAACTATGTTATCTTGATTCTTAGCCATTTTTGAAAGGGGAGACAGAACTTGACGGAAGCCGTTAAAGAACACGCACGCATCGGGATCGTTTCGATTATCGGGGGAGTGTTCGTTGCATTATCCATGACATTATTCTTAATCCCGGCGGGGGTATACTCGACCGGATTTACAGGGCTCGCCCAAATCTTTACGAAACTGTTTGCGGGGACACCGTTTGAGCTCGGAGAAGGGATTTGGTTCTTCGTCTTGAACGTGCCGCTCTTGATCGTCAGCTACTTCATGCTCGGCAAGAACATGATGATTCATACGTTGATCAGTGTTGCGGCAGTTACCGTGTTTATTCGCGTGCTTCCGCAGTCGTCAATCATTTCGGACGACCCGCTTTTGAACGCTGTGTTCGGCGGGGTTTTGCTCGCCATCGGTTCGGGGATCACGATTCGCTTCGGTGCCTCGACCGGTGGATTTGATATCGTCGCCCTCATCTTGGCGAAGTTCACGAACAATTCGGTCGGCGTCTATCTGTTCCTCATGAACATGATGATCGCGCTTTGGGCCGGTGCTTTGTTCGGGTGGCCGACCGCGCTTTATACGATCGTCTTCTTATACGTCACGTCGAAAGTCATCGACGAGATCTATACGAACACGCAGCGGCAGACGCTCTTCATCGTCACGAGTCATCCGGACGAAGTGACGAAAGAACTGCATCAGCACGTCTTCCGCGGCATTACGCTCATGCCGGCAATCGGTACGTATTCGAAAGTCGAGAAAGCGACGCTCATGATGGTCGCCCAGCGCCACGAAGTGCGTGAGATCACGCGAATCTGTAAAGACGCCGATCCAAGCGTCTTCATCAACATGGTTCCGACTGAAAATGTCGAAGGTGCGTTCCGACGCTGAAATGAACCCCCGCTGAACGCTCAGCGGGGGTTATTCTATAGATAGGAATAAAAAGAGATGGGGTGGATGTGTGATGATTGGAGTCAGTATTGCGACGAAGTGGGAATACGAAGCGACATTGGAGCATTATGACGTCAAAGTGGATGAGCGGTTCAGCTACCCGTATGGCGAGTACTTCATGAGGACGGTTGATGACGTCGAACTCGTATTCTACAGCACCGGTGTGCGGAAAGCGAACGGGGCCGGCGCCAATCAATATATGATGTCTCGGTTCAACTTAGTAAAAGTAATTGTGGCTGGAACGTGTGCCGGAATCGACGATACGTTCAACCCGTTGGATATCCTCGTCCCTCATCGCGCCGTTCAATATGATTGCACGGTGAAAGAAGTGGAACCGCTGATCAAGCAATCGTTCATCGTCGACATTGAACTAGCGAACTACGGGAACGATTTTTTGACCGGTACCATCGCGACGGCCGATCGAGCGGTCGTGATGTAGAACGATTATCTAGAACTCAAAGAGCATAACATCACCATCGCGGATACGGAGGCAGGCGCCATCGCCTATATCTGTAAGAAAAATGACGTCGAGTGTATCATCATCAAAGGCATCTCTGACTTCCCGACGGATGAACGCGACGCGAATCCAGTCGAATCGAACGCGGAACAAATCAATGTGTACATCGCGAACACCCCGAAAGTCATGACCAAGATTTTTGACGACTATTTGATGCGCTTTCTGTAGGCAAATCGCAAAAAACACCGACTGCAGGAACAGTCGGTGTGTGGATTATGCTTTGATGCCAAGCTGTTCTTCGAGGTAGATGGCGATGCCGTCTTCCATGTTCGACGCGGTCACTTCATCCGCGACGGCTTTCAACTGGCTGATGGCGTTGCCCATCGCGACGCCGGTGCCGACGTAGTCGAGCATCTCGAGGTCGTTTTCCTCGTCGCCGAACGCGATGATGTTTTTGCGGTTGATGCCGAGATGTTTCGACACTTCGCGCAACCCGAGCGCTTTCGACGTGTTCTGACTCATGACCTCAATCATGTGCTCCGGCATGCGCCATTGGCGGTTCAAGACGGCCTCGGCGTGGACTTTATTCAAACGAGCGCGGACGTTATCGACGTGCTCTTTCGTCGCGTGGATGAGGAGCGAGGTCGGTTCTTCCTGCAAGTGCTTGAGCAAGTTGCCCGACGTGACGCTGAGCGCGCGCTCGGCGTACGGGCTATAAAACTCTTGCGGGTCTTTATGGAAGTAGACGTGGTCGGTCACTTCGACGACGATGTTGTGCGCTTTCGTGTCCGAGACTTCTTCGATGATCTCGTGCGCCGTCTTGAGCGGGATCGGCCGGTGCGTCACTTCGTATGACGGATCTTTCGGGTGATGGACGAGCGCTCCGTTAAAGTTGATGAGCGGCGTCGTCAAGCCGAGTTCTTCGTAATACATGATCGAATGGCGTTGTGGGCGTCCGGTCGCGATCATGACTTCATGACCGGCCTCACGGGCCGCTTGAAGCGCGCGCACGTTGCGCTCACTGATCGTTTTGTCGTCGCGCAACAACGTTCCATCTAAATCGACTGCGATTAAATAACGTGACATAAAGGGTTCCTCTTTTCTACGAGATGCTTATTTCTCAAACCGTACCATATTTCCCGTTTCGACGGAAAGAATATACAATCGAGGTCGCACATTTTACGGTAACAATGCTATACTAAGGTCGTATGAATTTTTCATGAATCATCTGTGAGATGGAGGGGACTATCGATGCGTTACTTAGTCACATTGTTCTGGGCGATCTTGCTTTCGAATACAGCAATCTTTATCATTTCTGCTGTCGATGGCGTGTCGTTCAACGCGATGCTCGCGACATTCTTTGGCGTCGTCATCACGATCTTTATTGTACTCTTGGACACGCTTAACCAAGATATGGGGATTAGCGACGTCGCACAAGAGAAGTAAGACGTCTACAACCAAGCTGGCTCATATCCGAGTCAGTTCTTTTTATATTATTTAGGAGGAATCGAATATGAAAAACAGTGCCAAACGGGCGAACTTCATCACGTTCGCCATCATCGGTGTCATCATCATCGTCGGGATCGCTCTCTTGTTCTTCTTGAACAATGCGAACGAGGAGACGGGCGTCAACGCTGTCACACCGGACGAGCTTGAAACGAAGATTTCAGAAGAAGAGGAAGTCGTCGTCTACTTCTGGCAGACTGGTTGCGAATACTGTGAGCAAGTCAAACCGTACGTCGAACCACTCATCGAAGAATATGACGCCGTGTCGATCAACTTGGCCGACCACAACGTCTGGACGACTTACGGCATCAACGGAACACCGACAATGATTCGTTTCCAAGATGGAAAAGAAGTCGGTCGTGTGGAAGGTGCCGTCTCTGAACAACAATACGAGACGTTCTTTAAAAACGAGGAGGGCGCACAGTGATCAAAAGCCGCTTGTATCAGACTTTGTTTGAGTTGAACGCGACCCCGGTCATTGCCAAACGACTCCGTGCCTTCGCTGAATCGTCAGCGAGCCGGTCCTTCATCCCTTCGTTTGCGAAAACGTATCAAATCAATCTTGATGAAGCGGCGGAGCCGATCGAGGCTTATCCGAGCTTGCACGCCTTTTTCACACGGCACTTGAAAGAAGGGGTCCGGCCAATCGATGCAAGTCCGGACTCGGTCGTCTCGCCATGTGACGGGAAACTATCCATCGTGGCCGATATCACGGACGATAGCCGCTTCGAAGTGAAGGGACAATCGTACACGCTCGCCGAACTGCTCGGCTCGCAACAAGAAGCGAGACGTTACGCCGGCGGCACGGTCTGTGTCCTCTACTTGAGCCCACGCGACTATCATCGCGTTCACGTCCCGCTCGCCGGGCGGGTGCTCAGCCACTACGAGCTCGGTGACCGTTCGGCCCCGGTCAATGACATCGGCTTGACGGAGACGGTTCGTCCGCTCTCACGAAACTATCGCCGCGTCACACGCTTTGAAACGGCGTCCGGGTTGTACGAACATATCATGGTCGGCGCCTTAAACGTCAACACGATCGAATGGACGCTCGACGGCGACCGCGCTGCCAAAGGAGAAGAGGTCGGATACTTCTCGTTCGGTTCGACCGTCATCCTATGTTTTGAGAAAGACCGCGTCACGATTGACCCAGCAAAAATCGGTCCGGTGCGACTCGGAGAAGTCATCGGTACGATGCAAAACGATTGATTTTAAAAACTTTTTCAGGCCGACCGAACGATACACTAGTCGTTTGGTCGGTTTTCGTTTACCATAGAAGGGATATCACTACATGTATAGTAGTTGAATCGCTTTAGCTAATTGGAGGAATTTAAACGTGTTTAATCGACTTTATCCGAAACAGTTCGTCGCGTCAGTTTTTGACATCGACCTTGAAGAATTGAAAGACCGTGGGGTCCGCGTCATTTTGACGGACCTTGATAATACACTCGTGGCCTGGGACGTCCCGCACGCACCGGAGCTTCTTTTGCTATGGCTTGAAAAAGTGAAATCACACGGACTCGATGTCATCGTCGTCTCGAATAACAACGAGAACCGCGTACGTACGTTCACGGAACCGCTCGGCCTTCACTATGTGGCGCGTGCGAAAAAGCCGTTGCCGTCTGGATTCAAACAGGCGCTCGCAAAATATGGATACTCGACGAAAGAAGCCATCTTCTTAGGCGATCAATTGTTCACGGACGTGCTCGGCGCCAATATGGCCGGGATTCACGTCATCCACGTGCAACCGGTCGTCAAGACGGACGGACTCGTCACCAAGTTCAATCGCATGCTTGAAAAAGTCGTGTTCGCCCATATGAAACGTCGCGGGAAGTACGTGTTGATCACGAAAAAAGTTGAGGAAATCGCTGTCGATGCGAAGCGCGCCAAAGTGGCGGTCGCTGAGAAAATCGGTGAAGCGATGCACTCTCGTTCCGAAGATTCACATAAAAAAGATGAATAAGGACCTCGAACGCACAGGAAGAAGGAGGCTGTCCATGTACGGCGCGTAAGGCGTCGGAATTAACGCTTCAGGAGTAGCGGCGAGGCGCTACGGTGAATGAAGAAGAGGCAACTCAAATGACAGCAGACAACATTATGGAAGAAACAAAACGTTATTGCGCCGGTTGCGGCGTCGCCATTCAAACGGAAGACCCGACCGGTGTCGGTTATGCACCAAAATCGGCACTCGATCGCGAGATCGTCATTTGCCAACGCTGCTTCAAATTGAAGCACTATAATCAAATTCAAGACGTCGAACTGACAGATGACGACTTCTTGCGTATCTTAAACGGCATCAGCGCGAAAGAAGCGCTCGTTATCAAAATCGTCGACATCTTCGACTTCAACGGTAGCTGGTTGCCGGGGCTCCAACGCTCGGTCGGCACGAACCCCGTCCTCTTGGTCGGGAACAAGGTCGACTTGTTGCCGAAATCGGTTAACCCGAACCGGATGTCTAACTGGATGAAGGCCGAAGCGAAAGAGCTCGGTTTGGAACCGATTGACGTCCATTTGATCAGTGCGAAAAAAGGTCACGGGATCGACGAGCTCGCCGAAAAGATCGAATATTATCGGAAAGGCAAGGACGTCTATGTCGTCGGTTGTACGAACGTCGGGAAGTCGACGCTCATCAACCAAGTCATCAAACGTTTCGGGGCAGAGGACGAGGCCATCATCACGGTCAGTCATTTCCCGGGAACGACGCTCGACTTGATCGATATCCCGCTCGATGATGATGCGAACCTTTATGACACGCCAGGGATTATCAATCGTCACCAAATGGCGCATTACGTCGATGCGAAAGATTTGAAAACGATCACCCCGAAAAAAGAGATCAAGCCGCACGTGTTCCAGTTGAACCCGCAGCAGACGCTCTTCTTCGGTGGACTCGCCCGTCTCGACTACATGGAAGGCAACAAGCGCTCATTCGTTGTCTACATGTCAAACGAGTTGAAGACACACCGGACGAAGCTCGACAAAGCAGATGAACTATACGAAAACCATATCGGTAAGATGCTCAACCCGCCGAACGAGAAGACATTACAAATGTTGCCTCCGCTCGTGCGTCACGAGTTCAGTCTCCGTGACGGCGTCAAGACCGACATCGTCTTCAGTGGACTCGGTTGGGTTGCGATTCACGGAAAAGGTGGACGCATCGCCGCATGGGCACCAAAAGGAGTGGCCGTCACATTGCGTGAGGCGCTCGTATGAGACTGGCCGTCCTCGGTCACCCGATTGCTCATTCGCTCTCTCCCGTCCTGCACGAGCAGTGGCTGAGCGCGTCTGGGCTTTTCGGGCGCTATGAGGCACTCGACGTCGCCCCGGACGAGCTCGGGGACTTGTTTCAAGCGATGCGGGACGGCGTCTGGGACGGCTTTAACGTCACGATTCCGTACAAAGAGGCGGTCATCCCGTATCTCGACGAACTTGATCAGGCGGCTGAAGCCGCCGGTGCCGTCAACACCGTCTATAAACGGGACGGAAAGCTGATTGGGACGAATACGGACGGTGTGGGTCTAGTCACCGCACTCGACCGTCATACCGATTGGACGGGACGTGTGCTCGTTATCGGGGCAGGCGGGGCAGCGCGCGGGATCATCAGCGCCTTGCCGACCCGAGCCGTCACGATCACGAACCGAACGATGGAACGAGCGGAGCGTCTCGCGGAGGCGTTCGGCATTGAAGCGCAGGCGCTCACCGACGTTGATCCCTCACGCTATGACGTGATCATCCAGACGACTTCGGTGGGGATGGATGGTATCCATTCGCCTCGATCATTAAAAGGTTTACGACAAAACACCGTCGTTTGTGATATCATATATCGTCCACTCGTCACACCGTTTTTAAAGGAAGCCGCCAAAAGTGACGCGAAAATCGTCAACGGAACTGCCATGTTCGTCGGACAAGGTGCTTTGGCGTTTGAATATTGGACAGGTGTGAGACCGGATCAACTTGTCGGAATGAAGTTAATTGAAAGCTTATTGGAGGAATAAATAGTATGTTATCAGGTAAACAAAAACGCTTTTTACGTGCTGAAGCACACCACCTTTCACCGATTTACCAGGTCGGGAAAAATGGAGTCAGCGAAGCGATGTGCAAAGACATCAGCGACGCGCTCGAAAAACGTGAGCTCTTGAAAGTTCAAGTGCTCCAAAACTGTGCCGATACGCCGAAAGATGTAGCCGGTGAATTGGCTGAGGGCACGAAAGCCGAAGTCGTTCAAGTCATCGGAAAAGTCATCGTCTTGTACAAACAGGCGACTGAGAAAGAAAATCGCCAAATCAAACTCCCATGAGCCGCATCGGCCTGATGGGAGGCACGTTCGACCCGCCGCATCTCGGTCATTTGTTGATTGCCGAGCAGGCACGTGAACAGCTCGCCCTCGACGAGGTCTGGTTTCTACCGGCGGCAATCCCGCCTCACAAGGCGGGGTTCAGTCCGGCCGAGGATCGGATCGAGATGACACGACGGGCGATCGCGGACCAAGCCGATTTCAAGCTGAGCTTGATCGAGTTTGAACGCGACGAACCGTCTTACACGGTCGAGACGATGAGACGGTTGCGGGACATGTACCCAGACGACACGTTTTTCTTCTTGATCGGGGCGGACTCGCTCGAGTCGCTCGAGAAGTGGTTCGATTACGACACGCTCGTGACCCTCGTCACGTTCGGGGCCGTTGCGCGTCCGGGTAGCCGGTATCGCATCCCGAGACAGGCAGATGTGCGCACAATCGATATGCCGCAACTCGAGATCTCATCGACCGATATCCGGGAACGGGCGAAACGGGACAAGTCAATCAAATATCTCGTCCCACGCGATGTCGAAACTTATATCAAGGAGCGCAACTTGTATGACGTATGAGGAAGCACAATCATTGATTGAGGCGACATTGCCGGAGAAACGCTATATCCACACGCTCGGTGTCGTTGAGACGGCAGATCGGTTGGCCCGTTTATACGGTGCCGATGTGGAACAAGCACGTCTCGCGGCGATGTTGCATGACTATGCGAAATATTTTGATAGCGATATGATGCGCCAAGTCGTGGTCGAGGAAAACCTTGACCCGAGCTTGCTTGCGTTCGATGACGAACTGCTGCATGCACCGGTCGGCGCGATTCTATTAGACCGGGCGTATGACCTTGACCCGGCCGTTGTATCGGCCATTAAGAACCATACGACCGGAGAGCCTGGCATGTCACGCCTCGACCAGATTTTATTCGTCGCGGACGCGATTGAACCGAACCGGTCGTATCCGGGCGTCGACACGTTGCGTGACCTCGCGGACCGTTCGCTCGAAGCGGCCGTCGTCGCGACGTTGCGTCAGACAATCGATTATTTATTGAAGAAGTCGGTGCGAATCTTTCCACTGACGATTGAGGCGTATAACCATTTTGTGAAAACACCCTAGGAGGTACAGTATGACTGTAAAAGAAGAATTAGAATTGATCGTGAAGGCCGCTGACGATAAGCGTGCCGAAGATATCGTCGTCCTCGACATGGAAGGCATCTCACCGGTCGCAGATTATTTCGTCATCTGCCACGGTAACTCAGAGAAGCAAGTCCAAGCGATCGCACGCGAAATCAAAGACGTGGCCGGCGAGCATGAGCTTCCGCTCCACAAATTCGAAGGCATGGACTCGGCACGTTGGGTGCTCGCTGACCTCGAAAACGTCGTCGTCCACATCTTCCATCGCGATGACCGCGACTACTACAACCTTGAAAAATTGTGGGCAGATGCGCCACACGTTGAAGTGGAAGTCGGCTAATGGCGTACGAAGGGTTCGCCTACGTCTACGATGAGTTAATGAAAGATGCCCCGTACGAGGATTGGGTCGCCTTCGTGCGTCGCCACGTCCAAGACGGTGCATCGCTTGCTGACGTCGGATGCGGGACGGGCTCGGCGACGATTCGCTTGGCGGAACATTACGAGACGATCGGACTCGATTTATCCGAGTCGATGCTCGAAGTCGCCCAAGAGAAGGCGCTCGAGGCAGGCATCACGCTCCCGCTCTGGCAACAGGACATGCGGGAGCTTGAATTGCCACACCCGGTTGACGCCGTGACGATCCTTTGTGACTCGCTCTGCTACCTCGAGGATGAGGCCGACGTCATCGACACGTTCGAGGCGGTGTACGAACAATTGAAACCGGGCGGCATGTTCATCTTCGATGTGCATTCGCCGAACAAGATGCAGACGCTCTTCAATCAGAAGACGTATGCCTCGAACGGAGAAGATTGCTCGTATATCTGGTTCGCCGACCCAGGCGAAGCACCGCTCTCGGTCGTGCACGATTTGACGTTCTTCGTCGCCCTCGAAGATGGCACGTATGAGCGTGTTGAAGAGACACACGAGCAACGGACGTACGAGCCGGGGCAATATATGCAGTGGCTCATCGGAGCCGGCTTCCATGTGAAATCGGTCACCGCTGACTTCACGGACCAAGCCCCGGGCCCGAACGCAGAACGAATCTTTTTTGTCGCCCAGAAATAAACGAGACCCCATCGCGGATTAAACTGCGATGGGGTCTTTGTCATAGTCACGCCTCGTGACTGAACTGCCATTGGACACCGAAACGGTCTTCGACCATGCCGTACGCCTTGCTCCAAAACGTCTCTTGGAGCGGCATGAGGACATGGCCCTCGTCTGACAAGGCCTCGAATTCGCGACGAATCGCCTCGAGGTCGTCGGTCACGACGGCGAGAGTAATGTTTTGCCCGAACGTCACCGGACCGTCCGGCATCGCGTCTGAAAACATGAGCGATGTACCATGGACGTTCAGACGAGCGTGGAGGACGAGGTCGGCCATCTCGTCTGGGACCGGTTCGCCGTCCGGTCCAGGCTGGGCTGCGAACGTCATAATCTCTGGTGCGGGCTCGCCGAACACGTCCGCATAAAATAGCACGGCGTCGCGGCAGTCACCGTTGAAGTTGAGATAAGGATTGATCGGCATGAGAGTTCCTCCTTGAATCGTTTTTTTCAGTATGGAACATATGGATGCGTGAAGAATCCGACAAAAGCACGAATTTTCGAACTGGGTTGTTGAAATGTTCGCTGAAACGGGAATGAACAAGATGAGACATTCTAACGAAAGAAGGCGCGTTACATTGAAACTGACACGAGGACGTCTATTGGAATTCGGGTTCGTGTTGTTCATGGCAATTATTCTCGTCACGTCGATCATCGAAGGGGAATGGTTTGACGCGAGCGTCGCTGGGGCGGGGATCGTGTCGGGATTGATTCCGTTCATTCTCGAGAAGACGTTCAAGACCGAGTTCGACGCCAAGATGAAAGTCGCCTATATCTTGTTCTTGTTCGCATCGCAATATTTGGGCTCGATCGTCGGTTTATATTCGAATGGATGGTGGGACACGTTTCTGCACGTGTTGAGCGGCGTGTTCTTGGCGTTTCTCGGCTTCGATTTCTTAAGTCGACTTGATGAGGACATCCGGCTCGAGATGCCGAAGCGGTTCGTCTTCGTCTATATCGTTGTTTTCGCAATGGCCGGGGCAGCGCTTTGGGAAATGTATGAATTCACATCGGACTTGGTGTTGAACACGACGATGCAAGGGAACGGGAATGATGACACGATGGTCGACATCGTCGCGGGATCACTCGGAGGTATCATTGCGGCTCTCCTTGTGACCGAAATCCATCGGAAAGAACAGCGTAACAAACGTAAAAATTGAAAGCGATTTCAAAAACGCTCGAGTCCATCGAGCGTTTTATTTGTAATAATTATTATCTTTTAATATTATTAATCTTGTAATAATGATTATTAAGAGGAGGCAATATTAATGGATCAACACCGTCATCTAACTACTAACCAAGGCGTCCCAATCGGGGATAACGCCAACTCCATCACAGCGGGTCGTCGCGGCCCGACACTTCTCGAAGATTATCAGCTAATTGAGAAACTCGCCCACTTTGACCGTGAGCGCGTACCGGAACGGGTCGTTCATGCCCGTGGCGCCGGAGCCCACGGTGTCTTCAAAGTTAAAAATAGCATGAAACGATATACAAAAGCCAAATTTTTGCAGGAAGAGGGACAAGAGACACCAATCTTTGCTCGCTTCTCGACGGTCATTCACGGTCTCGGCTCACCAGAGACGCTTCGTGACCCGCGTGGATTCTCGGTCAAATTTTACACGGAAGAAGGGAACTACGACTTCGTTGGAAACAACTTGCCGGTCTTCTTTATCCGTGACGCCATCAAATTCCCGGATGTAATCCACTCACTCAAACCGGACCCGCGGACGAACCTGCAAGACCCAGACCGTTTCTTCGACTTCATGTCGCTCACGCCGGAATCGACGAGCATGCTCATCCATTTGTTCAGTGACGAGGGGATCCCAGCGTCCTACCGTCACATGCGCGGCTCATCGGTCCACTCCTTCAAATGGGTCAACGAATATGGAAACACGGTGTACATAAAACTCCGCTGGGTCCCGAAACAAGGTATTAAAAACTTGTCGATGGAAGAAGCGGCGAAAGTGCAGGCCGAAGACTTCAACCATGCGACACGCGACTTGTTCAACGCCATCGAGGAAGGCGACTTCCCAGAATGGGATCTCTACGTCCAAATCCTCGACCCGGCCGATATGGACAACTTTGACTTCGATCCGCTCGACGCGACGAAAGATTGGTTCGAAGACGTCATCCCGTATCAGCTCGTCGGTACGATGACACTCAACAAAAACGTCGACAACTATTTTGCTGAGACGGAATCGGTCGGTTTCAACCCGGGCGTGCTCGTACCTGGGATTCAACCGTCTGAAGACAAGATGCTCCAAGGCCGCTTGTTCTCGTATTCGGACACGCAGCGTTACCGAATCGGGGCGAACTACTTGCAGCTCCCAATCAACTGCCCATTCGCACAAGTGTCGAACAATCAGCGTGATGGGGCGATGCCGTTCAAACAACAGACGAGCCCGGTCAACTATGAACCAAACCGCTATGAGGACGCACCGAAACCGGACGCGACTTATATCGAGACGGAACAACCGCTCACAGGCGTAGCCGGACGTCAAAAAATCGAGAAGACGAACGACTTCGGTCAAGCGGGTGAAGTGTACCGTCGCTACTCGGAAGAAGAGAAAACGGCGCTCGTGAACAACTTGGTGGCGCACATTAAAGAAGTCCGCCACGAGAACACGGTGCTGCTCTTGATTTGCAACTTCTACCGGGCCGACCGCGACCTCGGCGCGCGTCTCTCGGAAGCACTCAACGTCGATATCACGCCGTTCTTGAGTCAAGTGACGGAATAACTTGTCCGCAACAGAGATGCGTAGCTGCATCTCTGTTTTTGTTTTTTTACCTTAGGAGGATAAGTGGTTCGAATCTCAAAAATTGTCCCGAGCCCGTCCATATGCCAAGATAAGAAAAAAGGGGGATGTTACATGAACCAAGTCATTGACACACTACTGAACCACCGCTCCGTCCGCTCGTTCACGGACGAGACGTTGACCGACGAACAAATCCGGCTCATCGTCGAGAGCGCCCAGCGCGCCTCGACGTCGAGCTTCATCCAAGCCTATTCCATCATCGGGATGACCGACCCGGAGAAGAAAGCAAGGCTGGCCGAGATCGCCGGTAACCAGCAGTACGTGATCGACAACGGTCACTTCTTCGTCTTCTGCGCCGATTTGTATCGACATGAGTTAATCGGTGAACTACGGGAGGCCGAAGTGAATGCGACGCTCGAGACGGACGAGAAGCTGCTCGTCGCGGTCATTGATGCCGCGCTCGCTTCGCAAAATGCCGTCGTGGCCGCGGAATCGATGGGCCTCGGCATTTGTTACATCGGTGGGATTCGCAACGATATGTTCGCTGTGAAGGAACTGCTCGGTTTGCCGGAGCGGGTATTGCCTCTCTTCGGACTTGCCGTCGGTGTACCGGAGCACGTCGAAGGCCAGAAACCGCGTCTCCCGTTCGAACATATTTATCACGAGAACACGTACGTCGCAGACGCAGAACAACTGAAACAAGAACTCGATGCGTATGATGCGACGATTCACGACTACTATGCGGTCCGCGGGTCGAACCAACGAAGTGACACATGGACCGGACAGATGGGTCGGATGCTGTCGAAACCGACCCGGCTCGACGTGAAAGATTTCCTAAAGACGCAAGGCTATTTGAAGCAATGAAAAAACCGCCGGGAGGCGGTTTTTAGTTTGTCTGGGCATCGAGCCAGGCGTGGTCGATCGCCCCGAATTGCTTGGCGATGATGACCCCATTTTCATCAAGGACGTATGTTGTGGGCATCGCTTGAATCCGGTAGGCGTTACTGACGATTCCTTCCTCGTCATAGACGACCTTGAACGCATCTTCATACGGGGCGACGAACGTCCGCGCATCCTCGATGTCCCGTTCACTCGTCGTCGTATTGACGGCGACGATGGTCACATCGTCTTGTTCTCGGGCAAACTTGGCCATGTCCGGCATCTCGGCCCGGCACGGAGGGCACCACGATGCCCAGAAGTTGACGACGACCCGCTCACCGCGTAAATCTTCCAAGTTGAACGGCGTCCCATCGGTTCGCTTCAACTCAAAATTCGGTGGGACTTGGCCGATGTTCAATCCGGTCTGGGACGAGTCGGCCTCGAGCCGTGGCGTCTCGTCCGGTAAGCTCGCATTGATGACGGCGAGCACGACGATGAGACCGAGTCCATATTGAACTGCCTTTTGAGATGGCCGTGCTACATATGTGGCGACGGCGATGAGAAGAAAGAGCGGAATGAGCCACCACACCTCGAATGTATCGGTCACAAGCGACCCGACCGACCAAATCGCGAACGCACCGACCACGGTCCAAAGGAACAATCCGAGCGTAGGACTCTGCATCCAGCGCCATGTCGTGACGAGCAGTAAGGCGATCAGGACGGCCATATAGATGTGGAGCGGTTGCGGAGATGAGAGCAATGGGAGCATCCCGTATTTGGGAACGACGAGCGTCACCGCAAACCAAAAGACCAAGGCCGAGAACAACCAATAGCCACGAAGGCTAGGTGTGAGCCGGAATACAAAAATAGCAATCACAGCAGCGGCAATGAGAAGCGACCACGTGCCGCCGGTCGCATAAAGGGATAAGGCCAAACTTCCCGTCGACGCGAGACCGAGGACGATCGCGCTTCCTTTCCAAGCGAGAAAGCCGGCGAACCATGTGCCGAGGACGGCGTCGCGCTCTTTTTCCGACAAGCCGATTTTTTTAAAGCCGATGTAGAGAATAAGTAGGCTGGCCATCATAGCCAGCAAATCGAGTCGAACGTTCAATGGACCGATGGCAATCACAGAATCCCTCCTAGAGAAAAAGCGCCCAAACGAGTGGGCGCTTTCTTTGTTTGTAGTATAGCATTAGCCGATTTGTTCTGCATTGAGGACAGTCTTCATCGCGCCATAGCCACCGAGGATGTTTTGGATATCCTTGTAGCCGAGTGATTGAAGCACACTCGCGGCCATCCGTGAACGGACGCCAGATGCACAGTGAACGGCGATCGTTTGATCTGTCGGGAGACCTTCGTGGTCGCGTGCCAGTTTACCGAGTAGGATGCGCTCGGCTTTCTCGTAGTGGCTCGCGTTCCATTCCGTCGCATTCCGGACATCGAGGACGAAGACGTCACCTTTTTCTGCCGACTCGATCGCTTGTTCCGCTGTCACGTCTGTGTACGTTTCCGTCAACAGTTCTTGACCGAGTTCTTCGACTGGGACGACGAAGCGGAGACGGTCGAGACCGATCGATTGGAGGTCCGTCTGTACTTGATCGACATCTTCCGCGCTCGCGATGAGCGTGATGTCTTTGTCGAAGTTGACGAGCCAGCCGGCCCATGAGACGAACTTCGTGTTGTAAGGGATGTTGATTGTGCCCGGGACGTGCCCTTTGGCGAACTCTTCCCCTTTACGCGTATCGACGACTTGTGTTTCCTCGACGAGCGTATCGAGGCGGTCCGAACCGACGACTTCTGGACGAGCGATCTCGTTCGTGACTTGGATGCCTTCTTTGTTCACTTTTTTCATCATCGCGAAGTAGTTCGGCGGTTCTGGTTGGTCCGTCGTCAACTCTTTGATGAACGCGTCTTTGTCTGTCATTTGAAGCGCCCAGTTCGTCGCTTTCTCGTAACCGACCGTCGATGTCGGGATGGCGCCGAGCGCTTTCCCGCAGGCACTTCCGGCACCGTGGCCCGGCCAAACTTGAACGAAGTCAGGAAGATCTTTGAACTTTTTGAGCGAGTCGAACATTTGCTCGGCACCGATCGCTGTCGTTCCTTTTACACCGGCTGCTTCTTCGAGCAAGTCAGGACGACCGATATCGCCGACGAAGACGAAGTCGCCTGTGAAGATACCCATTGGTTGTGTTTGGTTTCGGTCGTAGAGCAAGAACGAGATATGTTCTGGCGTGTGACCTGGTGTATGCATGACTTCGAGTGTGACGTTACCGACTTTAAACGTGTCGCCATCTTTGACGAGTTTTGAGTCGATGTCTTTCGCGAATGCATATTTCCATGACGCGTCGCCTTCGTCTGATAGATAAGCCGTTGAACCGGTACGTTTCGCAAGCTCGAGTGAACCTGAGACGAAGTCGGCGTGGATGTGAGTCTCAGCCGTCGCGACGATCTTCATGCCTTCTTTTTCAGCTTCTTGAAGATACGGTGTGATGTTACGGGCCGGGTCGATGACGACGGCCTCGCCGGTCATTTGGCAACCGACCATATAAGATGCTTGTGCTAATTTTTGATCATAGAAATAACGTAATAACATGTGAAATACCCCCTAAGAATAGTTGACTGTAAACGATTGTCGTTTTTGAAATATATATATAGAAGATTGTTAGACTGTTTCGCCCGTCCAGCTCATCATGCCGCCATCGACGTTGATGACATCGAAGCCGAGTGAATCGAGGTAAGCCGAAGCGTTCATGCTTCGTCCGCCTGCTGCACAGATGACGTGAATCGGTTTCGAACGATCGAGCTCATCGACTTTCGCTCCGAATTCAGAGAGTGGCACGTTTTTCGCTTGCTTGATGTGGCCACCTGCAAATTCGTCTGTCTCCCGAACATCAATCAAGTTGAGTGTTTCATCAGATTGAAGCAATGTTTCTAGTTCAGTTGTCGAAATGGTTTTCATGAGTCATTGATCTCCTTTGTGATTGTAGAATTTTTGAAGTGAGTTTCTTTCGTTGTTTTTAATATACCCCCTGAGGTATACTGAATGCAAGAAAAAGAATCGGAGGTCGAAAATTGAAGAAATTAATGCTGATTTTATCGATTTTGGTGCTGGTGACGATCGGAATCGTTCTTTTCACGTCCAAAGAGACGAGAATTACAAAAATCGACGTCGAAACACTACAAAACAGATTGGAAAACGAAGAAATAACCTTGTTAGACGTCCGAGAAGTGGACGAATACGAGGGGGGGCATATCGAAGGAGCGGTGAACGCACCACTTTCTTCATTAAATGAAACCGAATTACCTTATCCGAAAGATGAGCCGATCTATGTCATCTGCCGGAGCGGAAATCGAAGCGCCCAAGCGGCACAACTGTTGAAAGAACGTGGCTACACTGAAATTTATGATGTCTCGGGCGGTATGATTGCCTGGGAACAAAAATAAAAACTTACTTATTATATAGGGTAGGGAATTGGAGGAATTGATATGGAATTTGGATTTATCATCACCATCTTTTTGATCGGCTTTATCGGGTCGTTCATTTCAGGGATGGTCGGAATTGGCGGATCGATTATTAAATATCCGATGTTGTTGTATATTCCACCTCTCCTCGGCTTCGCGGCGTTCAGCGCCCATGAAGTATCGGGGATCAGCGCGATTCAAGTCTTCTTCGCGACGATCGGCGGAATTTACGCATACCGGAAAGGCGGTTATTTGAACAAACAGCTCATCTTGTATATGGGTGTCGCCGTCTTGATCGGGAGTTTCATCGGTGGCTACGGCTCGACGCTCTTGTCTGAGAACTTGATTAACGTCGTTTATGCCGTGCTCGCGACGATTGCGACAATCATGATGTTCTTACCGAAAAAGAATGTCGAGGATGTTCCGCTCGACCAAGTCACATTCAATAAAGTGATTGCATCGAGCTCGGCGTTCATCGTCGGTGTGGCAGCAGGGATCGTCGGGGCAGCAGGAGCGTTCATCTTGATGCCGATCATGCTCGTCGTGCTCCGGATTCCGACGAAGATGGCGATTGCGAGTTCGCTTGCCATCACGTTCATCTCGTCAATCGGTTCGACAGCGGGGAAAATCATCACCGACCAAATCGTGTGGGAACCAGCCGTCATCATGATCATCGCGAGTTTAATCGCGGCACCGCTCGGCGCGAACGTCGGCAAGAACATGAAGACGAAGTCACTTCAAATGATTTTGGCGCTCCTGATTTTAGCGAGTACAGTAAAAATTTGGATGGACATCATCGGTTAATCGAATCAATGTTAAATGGCTACCGAGGCGACTTGGTAGCCTTTTTTGTGTAAAGACTGCAATGGAATTGTTAAGTTTATGTATAGTTGTAAACGTCAATTAGTTGAATCGGGTTCACAAGAACGTTAAAATAGAGGCTATACGTCTAAAAAGAAAATGAACCTTTCACTTGAATTGCATATAAGGAGTGTTTACATGAATCACACGAATCAACCGAAAGGAAGAATGGACCGATTCCGCCAAGCGGCGCTCGACTCGTTCAAAACACATCGTCTGTTCTGGGTGTTCACCATCCTGTTATGGACGAAGTCGCTGATCGCGTATCAGTTCTTCTTCAACATGCCGGCCGAGAATGCGGTCCAGGCATTTATTCTCATCATCAACCCGCTCAGCTTCACGTTGTTCTTGTTCGCCTTCAGCTTCTTCTTCGGGGGAAATAAGAGGAAGTGGGCGCTTTATAGTCTATATCTCGTCTCCTCGCTCATCTTGTTCGCGGATACGACCTATTACCGTGAGTTCACGGATTTCTTGACCGTACCAGTCCTATTCCAATCGTCGAACATGGAGACGCTCTCGTCGTCATTCCTCTCGCTTCTCGAATGGAAAGACTTGCTCTTGTTAGGTGATCTCGTCGTGCTCCCGTTCCTACTATGGAAAATGAAAGAGACGAGCCAAGCGTCACAGCGGCGCGTCTTGATCACATTTACGGCAGCCGCCGCCATGTTCGGGTTCAACCTCGTCCTTGCGGAAACGGAGCGTCCAGAGTTACTCACGCGCTCGTTCGACCGGGAACTGTTGGTCAAAAACTTAGGAACGTTCAACTTCCACGTCTACGATGCCATGCTTCAAACGAAGACATCGGCCCAAAAAGCGCTTGCAGACGGATCTGAATTGGATGAAGTCGAGAACTTCACACGTCAGAACTATGCGGCGCCGGACCCGGAGATGTTCGGGAAGTATAAAGGCAAGAACGTTGTCGTCGTCTCGTTCGAGTCGGCTCAAAACTTCACGCACAACATGAAAGCGTCGAACGGCGAGTACATCACGCCGAACTTGAACAAACTGATCGAAGAATCCCACTACTGGCCGAACTATTACCATACGACCGGCCAAGGGAAGACGTCAGATGCCGAGTTCGCACTCGATAACTCGCTCTATGGCCTCTCACGTGGAGGAGTCTACTTCACGAACGCCGATAACGAATACAACGCGTTACCAGAAGTCATCAAAGATGACAATTACTACTCGGCCGTGTTCCACGCCAACAACAAGTCGTTCTGGAACCGCGACCAGATGTATCAAAATATCGGCGTCGACAAGTTCTTTGACGAAGCCAGCTACGACCTCGGGAACCCTGAGGATATGACGGAGTGGGGTCTGCTCGATGATGAGTTCTTCCGCCAATCGGTACCGATGCTCGAAGAGCTGCCGGAACCGTTCTATGCGAAGTTCATCACGCTGACGAACCATTTCCCGTACACGATGCCGAGTGAGAAGCACGAGCTCGTCCCGAAATTTGAGACGAACTCGACGACGCTCAACAACTTCCCGCAGGCGCTCGCCTATCAGGATTATGCGCTCGGCTTGTTCATCGACGAGTTGAAGGCGAACGGCATGTGGGATGACACGATCTTCGTCGTCTACGGTGACCATTACGGCATCTCGACGAACCATAACGCCGCCATGGCGGATCTGCTCGGGAAAGACGAGTTGACGCCATACGACGTCGCCAAGCTCCAAGCGGTCCCGTTCGCGATTCATTTGCCGGGACAAGACAAAGGTGAAGTGCACGAGACAATCGGAAGTCATGTCGACATGAACCCGACGATTCAGCACTTGCTTGGAATCGATACGTCAGAACAGGTCGGATTCGGGAACGACTTGTTCTCGAAAGAGCATTATGACCGCGCCATCTTCCGTGATGGAACGGTCGTGACGCAAGACCATCTGTTCACGCAGTCGATGTGCTATGACGCCAAGACTGGCGAAGTCGCAGAAGACGGTGAGGCGTGTACACCACTTGAATCAGAAGCGAACAAAATCCTCGAGATGAACGACCAGCTCATCTATTCAGATTTACTCCGCTTCAAACAAGCTCAATAATGAAGAGAGAAAAGATTGGAAACAGTCTTTTCTCTTTTTTTGTGGTCGTCGCGCCTTAGGAAGACTAAGATGAAAGAAG
Source organism: Exiguobacterium sp. s16 (assembly GCF_018618115.1). NCBI lineage: Bacteria > Bacillati > Bacillota > Bacilli > Caryophanales > Exiguobacterium > Exiguobacterium sp. s16. The sequence continues at coordinate 114,932 of NZ_JACSLM010000001.1, forward strand.
TGCACATCAGAAAAGGAGAACGAGATGACATTAGATTATACGGGAGAACGGGTCATCCCAGATCGCATGGACCCGCTGAACGGCTTGTTGCTTGAACATATCGCCCGTTACCATTTCGCCCTCTTATACATGAACGGACGCGTCCTCGATTTTGCGAGCGGGAGCGGATACGGCAGTCAATTGATCGCCAAGAACTTGAAAGGGACCGTGACCGAGGTCGTCGCGCTCGACTTGTCAGAAGAGGCGACGCGCTATGCGAAAGGTCGCTATCACCATCCGAACGTGGCCTATGTGGTAGGCAACGTGTTAGACCGGACGTTGCCGGAGAAACTTGGGACGTTCGACTGCATCGTCAGCTTCGAGACGATTGAACACGTGACCGACTATGAGGCGTTCATGGCGAACGTGTGGGAACTCCTGAAACCAGGGGGCATCTTGGTGTTATCGACGCCATTCGGACAAGGTGTCGGGCAACCGACGAACGAGCCGTTCCATGCCCACCAGTTCACCGAGGTCGAATTTGAGGAGTTATTTGCGCCGTTCACGTCGACCGAATTTTATTATCAACGAGGTGTGCTCGTCGAACCGAAACGGGCGACCCGCCATTATCCGATTGGAATCGTGGTCGCGGTGAAATAGTAAAACGGGGAGGGGGAGCAAGATGGGAAAAATTAAAAAACCATCCTATTATGGATGGTACATGGTCATGATCGCAGGGCTCGGCGTCTTTTTCTCGGGTCCCGGTCAGACATATTTCATCTCAGTGTTTATCGATCAATACATAACCGACTTCGGTTGGTCGCGTTCGGAAGTGTCGAGCATCTATTCGGCGGCGACGCTCGCTTCAGCCGCCTGTCTGTTCTTCGTCGGTCGATTGATTGACCGGTTCGGGCAACGCGTCATGATGGTCCTGGCATCGATTCTCTTAGCCGTCGCCTGTCTGTTCAATAGTTATGTGACGAACTTGACGATGCTCTTCTTCGGCATTTGGATGCTTCGTTTATTTGGACAAGGCTCGATGACACTCATTCCGAACACGCTCGTTCCGCAATGGTTCATCACGAAACGGGGGCAAGCGCTCAGTTATATGGCGATTGGCGGCTTCTTGAGTTCGGCTGTCTTTCCTCCGCTCAACGTTTGGCTCGTCGGTTTGATCGGCTGGCAGACGACGTGGCAAGTGTGGGGACTCCTCGTGTTCGTCTTGTTCACGCCGCTCGCTTACCGCTTCGTCCGCAATCGACCGGAGGACATGGGGGTGTTGCCGGATGGCGGGACGAACCCACATCCGAGTCCAAAGACGGCAGGCGCACCGATTCATGTCGACATCGACTTCACGTTCAAAGAAGCGCTCAAGACACGGGCGTTTTGGCTGATTCTCTCGTGTATCGGGATCCCGGCGCTCGTTAACACGGCCATCACGTTTCATCTGATTTCGATTTTTGAAGAGCAAAGTCTGCCTCCTGTCACGGCGGCACTTGTCTTAAGTTTGATGGCGATCCTTGGGTTTCCGGTGACGTTCATCGCCGGAAGGATCATCGATGTCGTGAAAATCAATTACGTGCTCATCGGGATTTTCGTGACCGAAATCGTCTTCATGGTTATCTTGCAGTATACGACGACGTTCTCGCTCGCCATTCTCTTCGGGGTCATTTGGGGGATCAGCAACGGCTTCGAACGCATCGCCTTGAATTATGTCTGGCCGTATTACTTCGGTCGCGCCGCGCTCGGCAGTATCAGCGGGTTGGCGACGTCTGTCATGGTGCTCGGTTCTGCGGTCGGCCCGCTTCCGTTCGGGATCGCCTACGACCTGTTCGGGAATTATGAGATGATCATTTGGTATTCGCTCGTCTTCCCGCTCATTGGTATCGTAGCTGCCGCTTTGGCGGTGAAGCCGACACTCGTCCGCTCGTGATGACACAAAAAATCCCGATGAACGAAGTCATCGGGTAATGAAATAGTATAACAGACCGAGCGCCACGAATGAGATCGGGAACAGGACGATATACGTCCACGACACCATCGACCAGCTTTTCTTTTGACTGTAGTCTGATTTGTCTTTTCCGAGTCCGACCATGATCGTAAAAATGAGGGCAATCAAGCAAACGAGTAGCGATAATCCGATTGTGAGATACATGTTGTCACATCCTTCATTGTTTCTTCATATATCAAGCATAGCTGAAAACAAAACGAAAAAGCCTCTGAAATGTTGGGATTCTGTGTCCAACAATCAGAGGCTTTTATCACACCTGGGTATCTTTTATATACGTGTCGGCATCATCGATTGGAATGCCAAGCGCCTCGTGGATGACGGTCAAGGCGCTGTCGTTGCGCTTGTCCGTCTCGGCGGCGACACAGTCGCGCGGGACATGAAGCTCATACTCACGCATATAGCCGTCATTCGCCGAGAACAGGATACAGATATCTGAGGCGACACCGGTCAGGACGAGTGAGGTGACGTCAAGTTGACGCAACAAGATGTCGAGCTGTGTCCCGTAAAACGTCGAGTGTCGCGGCTTGATGATGAAGTATTCTTTTTCTTCCGGCGCAATCCGCTTGGCGATGGCGCTGCCTTTTGAAGACTCGACGTGCCGGATGATATCCTCGGTGCTGTCTTTCCACTGCCCAAAGTTATCGTTGCAGTAGATGACCGGCAAGTCGTTCTCTTTAAAGTGACGTTTCAGTTTCAAAATCGGGTCGACAATCGGTTCCGTATGTCGAAACAGGTCGTCCCCACCGACGAAATCGAAGTCGTTAAACAGATCGATGATGAGTAACGCCGTCTTTGGCATCGTGGTCCCTCCATTCAAAGAAGTCTCTGTATAGGAAGTACCACACTCGTTCAGACGTTAATCGTCATTCAGCAAACGTTTTGCTGCGGAACATGAACGCCGTGATGATATAGAAGGCGACGATGTGAATCAAGACGTAGAACGCCGAGAACCAAATCGTCACGTCCATCGTCTCCATGAAACCTGGGCTTTGGTAGTAGATCGACAAGTCCGTGTGTAGGAAGACGATCCATTTGGCGATGGCCGGTTTCCACGCGATGAGAAGACCACCGATCATCGTCGAGACGAAGTTTGCGAGCACGGTGAAGCCGATCACGACCCCGACCGATTTGAAGACGACCGAGAACATGAGCGTCAAGAAGATGACGAACACGCCGCTCGAGACGCTAAGCAGGACATTGCGGAACTGCTCGAGCGTCAACTCCCCGTCGAGCGTCAACGCAAAACCGTACGTGACGGCAAGGATGAACACGAACTGGGCGAGCATGATGAGAAGGGCGGCCACAAGTTTCGACAGTAAAATTCGATCGCGCGAGTAAGGACTCATGAGTAAATGCTTCAACGTATCAAATTTCAACTCGTTCCCAATCATCTCAGCGGTGAAGACGATCGTGAAGATGCCGAGGAACGTCATCGCCGCCATCGTCGCATAGTTGACGAACGTTTCCGCGTCACCTGGATTGTTGCCGCTCCGGACGATGAAGTACGTTAAGACGATGATCCCAGTGTACATACCGAGTGCGACGAGCGGTTTAATCGTACGTCGCCATTTCATGAACTCATTGGCTAGTAATGAACGCATTGTTCGTGCCTCCTTCTTTTTTCGTCAATTTCAAGAACTGTTCTTCAAGTGTCTCGTGTTTCATCCCGATCTGATATACGGCGATGTCACGTTCGACGAGATGTTTCAACAAATGCGGGATATCGGTTTCCGGACGCGGGACGATGAACGTCTCAGCTGACTGTTGAATGATTTTCACATCATCAAAAGCGAGTGCGACGACATCGAGCGCTTCGTTCATCTGCTCGCGGCCGACTTTACAGAGGATGACACTTTCCGTCTTAGCCTCACCGTCTCCGCCTTGGACCGACTTGATTTGTCCTTGATCGATGATGGCGAACCGGTCGGTGATCAGTTCCATCTCGCTCAATAAGTGACTTGAGATGAGGATGGCGATGCCGCGGTGGTCGGCTAAATGCCGTAAGTAGTTGCGCAAATCAGCGATGCCTGCTGGGTCGAGACCGTTTGTCGGCTCGTCGAGGATCAATACTTTCGGGTTATGGAGCAGGGCACGGGCGATGCCGAGTCGCTGTTTCATCCCGAGTGAGTATTGTTTCACTTTCATATCGAGCTTTGTCTCAAGTCCGACGAGGGCACCGAGGGCGTTCAAGTCGACTTTCTTTAGACCAGGAATCAAATTCATCGCGTGAATCAGGTTCTCGCGGCCCGTCAAATACGGATAGAAGGCCGGGTTTTCGACGATGGCACCGATGCGACTGAGCGCTTGTTGGCGTTCTGTCGAGACGTCGAATCCGTCGACGGTCACTTTGCCGTGTGTTGCTGGCATGAGGCCGGTGATAATACGGATCGTCGTCGTCTTCCCGGCGCCGTTCGGTCCGAGGAAGCCAAAGATTTCTCCAGGCGTGACGTCAAAACTGACATTCGTCAGGACGTTCGTCTGGCCCATTTTCTTGTGTACATTTTGTACGGATAACATAGGGTCACCTTGCTTTCGTTGAGAGTATTTTCCAACTGGACACCCCTATATACGGACTGGATTGAAACAAGGTTTCACCTTTTTTTGAAACTGTTGAAACAAAGCGTTGATTTCACAATTAGTTGATAAGGAAAACTTATTGAAATAGTATGGACGAATTGTGAATTTGAAAGGGTCTTTCCACAGGGAAAGGTGTAGTATGAAGAGGAGAGAAAGAGGCAAGATTTGGCTCTTTTTGCAGGACGAATCAGATGGATGAACTGCTTCGTGCTTAATGTTAAAATGAAAGCGTTCACACATCGGACGCACACGAACGGATAGGGGGATTTATTCAATGGGAGAGTCGTCGAACGGTCGCGAAGAAGTGCAAGCATTTTATGGTCCAAACTTAGGCTATATCGTTGAATTATATGAGCAATACGTGGAAGACCCAGAATCGGTCGACGCGGAGACGCGTCAATACTTTGACGAACACGGGGCACCGGAAGCGAGCGCGCCTGTCGCGCCGGCTGCATCGTTTGATTTAGAGAAAGTCGTGGCAGCGACACGGTTGGTCAATGATATCCGGGCACTCGGCCATAAAGCGGCCGATATCTATCCGCTCAAAGACCACCCGCGCGAACACGGCTTGTTTGCGTTTGACCGTTACGGATTGAGTGAGGCCGACCTCGAGCAAGTACCGGCTCACTTGTTGTCGGAAGACGTGCCAAAACCGGGCGCGAACGCGCTCGAACTCGTCCGTCATTTGCTTGACGTCTATACGGGCACGGTCGCCATCGAGCTCCGCCATTTGGACGATATGGAAGAGAAGCGTTGGATTCGCCGCCGTATCGAGCAAGGCGCATTGAAAGCGAAGTACTCGAAGAACGAGAAAATCGAGTTGTTCCAACGTCTAGCCGAGACAGAGTTGTTCGAGTCGTTCCTTCATAAAACATACGTCGGACAAAAGCGCTTTTCGATCGAAGGGCTCGACGCGATGGTGCCGCTCCTTGACGCCATGGTCGGCGGCCTCATCTCGAGCGGGTCAGAACATATCAATATCGGGATGGCCCACCGCGGACGCTTGAACGTACTCGCGCACGTGCTCGGCAAACCGTACGAGATGATCTTCGCCGAGTTCCAACACGCTCCGAACAAAGAGTTGATCCCGTCGGAAGGATCGATCGGCATCAATTTCGGTTGGTCCGGCGACGTCAAATATCACCTCGGTCTCGACCGCAGAGTGTTAGAAGAGAAGAAAGAGGTCCGTTTGAACCTCGCCAATAACCCGAGTCACCTCGAGTTCGTCGGTTCGGTCGTCGAAGGATATACGCGCGCAGCGCAAGACGACCGCTCAGAAAAAGGGATGGCGGTCCAACATGACGACAAGGCCGCATCGATCTTGATTCACGGAGACGCCGCGTTCCCAGGTCAAGGGATTGTCGCCGAGACGCTCAACATGACGAACTTGCAAGGCTATCGTACAGCGGGGACGGTCCATGTCATCGCCAACAACACGATCGGCTTCACGACCGACCCGAGCGACTCGCGCTCGACACGTTATGCGAGCGATATCGCCAAAGGCTATGAGATTCCAGTGTTCCACGTTAATGCGGACGACCCGGAAGCGTGTGTCGCCGTCGCCAAACTGTGCAGCGAGTATCGTGCCAAGTTCCATAAAGACATCCTCGTCGACTTGGTCGGTTACCGCCGCTACGGTCATAACGAGATGGATGAACCGATGAACACGAACCCGGTGCTCTATAAAGCCATCAAAGAACACCAATCGGTCCGTCACGTCTACGCGGACGTGCTCGAAGCGGAAGGCGTCATGTCGAAAGAAGACAAGGCGACAATCGAACAGTCGATCGAGGATCGTCTCAAGTCGGCCCGTGACCTCGTCCCGGCCGAAGAAGAAGATGCCGACATCGTCTTGCCGGAAGCGGTCCATAAAGGATTCCCGTTCGTCGAGACGGGCGTGGAACGTGATGTGCTCCAACAATTGAACGACGAATTGCTCGTCTGGCCGGAAGGCTTCGGCGTGTTCCATAAACTTCAAAAAGTGCTTGACCGTCGCCGTGACGCGTTCGCGGACAATGGGAAAGTCGACTGGGGTCATGCTGAGACGCTCGCTTATGCCTCAATCATCTCGGACGGCACACCGATCCGCTTGAGCGGGCAAGATTCAGAGCGCGGAACGTTCGCGCAACGTAACATCATGTTGAACGATGTCGAGACTGGCAAGAAGTTCTCGCCGCTCCATCACTTGTCGACAGCGAACGCCTCGTTCTCGGTCCACAACAGCCCGCTCTCAGAAGGATCGGTACTTGGTTTCGAATACGGATACAACGTGTTCGCCCAAGATACGCTCGTCCTATGGGAAGCACAGTACGGTGACTTCGCCAACTCGGCGCAAGTCATGTTCGACCAGTTCATCTCGGCCGGTCGCGCCAAGTGGGGCCAAAAATCAGGTCTCGTCATGCTGTTGCCACACGGCTATGAAGGCCAAGGGCCAGAGCACTCGAGCGCCCGGATGGAGCGTTACTTGACGCTCGCCGGAGAGAAGAACTGGACGGTCGCGAATTTGTCGACGGCCGCGCAGTACTTCCACATCTTGCGTCGTCAGGCGAAGATGCTCGGTACAGAACAAGTTCGTCCGATGATCATCATGACACCGAAGAGCCTGCTTCGTCATCCGCTTGCAGCCTCATCGGTCGATGAACTGTCCGACAATAACTTCCGTCCGATCATCGAACAAGTTGGTCTCGGTGAGAATCCGGAGCAAGTCGAACGTCTCGTCTTCTGTTCAGGGAAGATGGCAATCGATTTGCAAGAAGCGACGATGAAGTCAGAGGAGTCACTCGACTTCCTGCACATCATCCGCGTCGAAGAAATCTATCCGTTCCCGGTCCGTGAGATCCGTGAATTGATCAGCCGCTATCCGAACGCGAAAGAAATCGTTTGGGTCCAAGAAGAGCCGAAGAACATGGGGGCTTGGACGTACATCGAGCCGCGTCTCGAAGCGGTCACGTCGAACCGATTGAACGTCCGTTACGTCGGCCGTCGCCGTCGTTCGAGCCCGGCCGAAGGAAATCCAACGGCCCATAAACAAGAACAAGCACGTATCATCCGTGAAGCCATCTCACGTGACGCCGTCTCGGCTGCTGCCGGCACGAGCACATACCAAAAAGATCGTAAATAAGTTAAGGGGGAACTCATTGTGATCGAAATCAAAGTACCGGAATTAGCAGAGTCCATTACGGAAGGAACGGTCGCGTCGTGGCTTAAACAGCCAGGCGACCACGTTGAAAAAGGGGAAGCCATCGTCGAACTTGAGACGGACAAAGTCAATATCGAAGTGCCGGCCGATGAGTCGGGCACGCTCGACGAGCAATTGGCGGCCGAAGGGGACACGGTCCAAGTCGGACAAGTGATTGCCCGCCTCAGCTCAGGATCGGGTGGCGGTACGGCTGTCGCGACGAAGACAAAAGCAGAAGCGGCGACAGAGACAGCTCCGGCACCGGCCGAGACGAAAACAGAGGAAGTTGGCGAAGCGAAGAAAGTCGAACGCCGTGAAGAGCACGTGGCGAGCCCAGGCAAAGGACCGATCGCGACACCGGCGGCCCGTAAACTGGCCCGTGAGAAAGGCATCGACTTGTCGGCCATCCAAACGAACGACCCGATCGGCCGCATCAACGTCCATGATGTGACGAACCACGAGTCGAAACCGGCACCGACACAAGCACCACAAGCGCCAAAAGCACCGGCAGCGGCACCGCAGCCGGCAGCGAGTGGCAAAGATGAAGAGCGCATCAAAATGACGCGTCGTCGTCAAACGATCGCCAACCGCCTCGTCGAAGTGCAACAGACGGCAGCGATGTTGACGACGTTCAACGAAATCGATATGTCGGCCGTCATGGCGCTCCGTAAACGTCGCCAAGAGAAGTTCGTCAAAGATAACGACGTCAAACTCGGCTTCATGTCGTTCTTCACGAAGGCGGCCGTCGCGGCACTCAAACGGATGCCTTACTTGAACGCTGAGATTCAAGGCAACGAGATCGTCTTGAAAAAATACTATGACATCGGCATCGCCGTGTCGGCTCCGGACGGCCTCGTCGTCCCGGTCGTCCGCGAAGCGGATCGCAAAAACTTCGGTGAGATCGAGAAAGACATCTTGCACCTCGCCGATAAAGCCCGCAACAACAAGCTCGGGTTGAGCGACCTCACAGGTGGCACGTTCACGATCACGAACGGTGGCGTCTTCGGCTCACTCTTGTCGACACCGATCTTGAACGGACCACAAGTCGCCATCCTCGGGATGCACTCGATTCAACTCCGTCCGATCGCCATCGACGCGGAAACGATGGAGAACCGTCCGATGATGTACGTGGCCCTCTCGTATGACCACCGTATCGTCGACGGTCGTGAGGCTGTGACGTTCCTCAAGCACATCAAAGACATGATTGAAGACCCAGAACAATTGTTGTTCGAAGCGTAATACAAGCAGGTCCATGCCGACGAGCGGCATGGACCTTTTCTTATGCGATGAGCGTCTCATCGAGCGTGATTTGATTTTTTCCGTTCGCTTTGGAGCGGTAGAGCGCCTGGTCCGCCCGTTCGATGGCGGCGTGCGGCACCGTTTCTGTCTGCCAGAGCGAGGCGCCGATACTGGCCCCGACGCTTGTCGTCCCGCTTTCAATGGTGATCGGTTTGGATAGGGACGCGATGATGTCTTCGCCGATGCGTGTGATGGAGTGTCCGTTCTGTCCGTTCCGTTCGAACAAGAGGAAGAACTCGTCACCGCTCAAACGGACCGGATAGGACCCATCGAGCGTCACTCGTTTCAATCGCTCGGCAATCTTAATCAAGACGTCATCCCCGGCGGCGTGCCCGTATGTATCGTTGATCGCTTTGAAACCGTCGAGATCGATATAGAAACAGACGTATTCGTTCTTTGTCGCCTGGGCTTCGTTCAAATAGTGACGAAGCGCCGTCCGATTGGCGAGCCCGGTCAAGACGTCGCGATGGGCGAGCGACTCGTAATGGACCCGTTCCGTCTCAGATTCGGTGAGTGACGTGACGAGCGACTCTAAGGCGAAAGCGAGCGACTCGATCTCATGAATCCCTGATTGGTGAGGGAACGTCTTCGCTTTGCCTTGTTTCATGAGGGCTGCCGTCTCGGTGATCCGTTTTAGCGGCCGGGTCACGACTGAGGCGAGGAGCCAACCGAGGATGGCCGTCACGAACGAGGCGACGAGGCCGATCGATAAGATGTTCCGCTCGAGTGAGGCGACCGGGGCGAAAGCGACTTCGGCCGGTTGGCGGACGACGACACTCCAGTCGAGGCCGGCGTAATCTTCATACCCTTCCCCGGTGGCGACGCCGGTCAAATAGGATTTCCCGTCCGCCCACGTGTCGACGTGCCATCCGTCGTCTAGTTTCGTCGGGAGCGGTTTCCCGACGAGATGGTCCGGGCCGAGCAACACGGTGTTGTCGCGTCCGCTGACGACGAATAGGTCGGTATACTCGGACTGATGGTGGAGCGTCCGGTTGAAGTGGCGGAGTACTTCCTTCCCCCATTCCCAACTTAGGTGAGTCGCGAGCACGCCTTGGAAGGCCCCGTCACGGAACAGCGGGACACTGATGTCGACGAACTGAAGGACTTCACCGGTCGGGTTCGGCAACAGCTCCGCGAGCAATACGGCCTCGTGGACATCCCCGATGAACGGCTCATCCTGGGCTTCTAGAAAGACAGGGCGTTCGCTGATTGAAGCGCCTTCTAATATTCCATTCGTCGAAGCGACGACGTTCCCCGACGCATCGGTCACGCCCATCCATGAGAAAGCGGGGATGTTCGTTTGGACCTGGTCGAGCAGGGCCCGGCTCGAGGCGGGTTCGTTCAAGGCGTCGAGTCCTTGGAGCAATTGGATTTCTTGATAGCGCGACCACATGTAAAAGTCGAGCTTATCGACGAGCTGGTGCGACGTCATCGACAACCGTTCCCCGATCTCTGCTTCGAGCGAGGCGGCGGAGCGTTGGCTGGTCATGTACGTTAGCGTGATGGTGAGCAAAAAGACGAGTGTGGCGATGCTGAGCGCCAAGATCAGGCCGAGGCGCATCGAAAATGATTTCATGAACAAATTCCTCCTACAGTGACAATCTCCACTCTGTTCATCGTCATCTTTGCCGTGACATGAAGCGAAGTTACGAAAAAACAAGGGTGATTTCGTGGAAACAGATAGCGCTTTCGTTATAATGAAAGACGAATCGATACAAATAGAGGTGAGACAAATGAAACAGAATAAACTATTGGTCATCGCGACGCTGCTCGCGGTCGCCCTCGTGGCCGTCGTGGTCGTTCTCTTGAACCGGCCGGCCGAACAAGCGGAGACGGCGGCACCGGTAAAGGCAGAGCATGTGTCGACCGAAGGACAGCCGACGCTCGGCGATGCGGACGCACCCGTCTCGGTCGTCGAGTTCGGGGATTACAAATGCCCGTCTTGTAAACAGTGGGGTGAGACGGTCTATCCGAAGTTGAAGCAAGACTATATCGACACAGGGAAAATCAGTTTCAGCTACATCAACGTCCTGTTCCACGGACAAGAGTCGATTTTGGCATCGCTCGCGTCAGAGTCGGTGTATAAACAAGACCCGGACGCGTTCTGGGATTTCCATAAGGCGCTCTACGACGCGCAACCGGCGAGTCAGCAGCACGACGAGGCATGGGTCACGGTCGAGCGGTTGACAGAGATTGCGAGCGAGACGACATCGGTCGACGTGGCGAAGCTCGAGGACGACTTGAGTGAGAACTCGACGGTGCTCGAACAGGTGAGCCTCGATGACGGGCTCGTCAAAGAGCACGGTGTCCAGTTCACCCCATCAATCATGATCAACGGGGTCATGCTCGAGGACCCGTTTGACTATGAGGCGATTGAGCGGTTGATTGAGCAAGGCACACCATGAAGCAGTCGTTCTTGACCCGTTATGGTCTCTATCTCGCTTGGCTCGTCGCTCTCGCAGCGACGCTCGGCAGTCTTTACTTCAGTGAGATTCGCGAGTTCGTGCCATGTGAGCTTTGCTGGATTCAACGCATCTTCATGTATCCGCTCGTCATCCTGCTCGGCGTTGCCGTGTTCACGGACGACAGGGCGGTGAAGAAGTATGTATTGCCGCTGTCGATGATTGGCGGTCTCGTTTCTTTGTACCACTACTTGGTCCAAAAAGTGCCCGGGTTTGCCGACATCAAACCGTGTGTCGCAGGCGTACCTTGTAACGTGCAGTACATCAATTGGTTCGGGTTCGTGACGATCCCGTTCCTTGCCTTGACGGCATTTACTTTAATCACGCTCCTCGTTTGGCGCGTGAAACGCAACTGACAACGAAGGAGATGGAACGTGTGAAGAAATGGATGCTTTTTGGGCTGATCAGCCTCATGGTGGTGCTCGCTGCATGCGGCAACGAAATCGAAGACCCGCTCAACTGGGAGATCGAGTCGTTCAATTATATGAATCAAAATGAAGAGATGGTCAGTCTCGATGATTTGAAAGGGAAGGTATGGATGGCCGACTTCGTGTTCACAAACTGTGAGACGGTCTGTCCACCGATGACGTATAACATGACGAAACTCAATGAGGCGCTCGTCGAGGAAGGTGTCGAGGACGTCCAGTTCGTCTCGTTCAGCGTCGACCCGACCGTCGATACGCCAGATAAGATCAAAGATTTCATGGCCAACTATGATTTGGCGAAGGCCGACTGGCAGTTCTTGACGGGCTACTCGCAAGAAGAAATCGAGGCGTTCGCGCAACAGAATTTCAAGGCGCTCGTTCGTAAACCGTCAGAAGGTACGCAAGTCGATCACGGGACATCGTTCTATCTCGTCGACCAGGACGGGAAGATTATCAAAGTGTATCCTGGTTTCCAAGACGTACCGCTCGAGGATATCGTGAACGATATCAAGATTTTGCAGGAATCATGAGACGGCCAAGTGCCGTCTTTTTCTGTGTTCAAAAACAGGGGAATCGGCGCAGGTGCCGTATAATGAAAAGGTAGAGGAGTGGATAGAATTGAAGAAGACGCTATTATTTTCATTGATGGGTATGGCCGCCGTGATGGGGACCGTGCTCACACAATATAAACCGCTCGGCAAAAAGCCGAAAGCGCTCCGGTCGCCGAACCTCGTGAACGGTAAGTTTCGGAATCAGATCGAGACGCCGATGCGGTTCTCATCGGACGACATGATCTCGATGTCGAAGGAATACTTGAACCCGGACTCGCTCCGGAAACCGAGCGAGCGGTTGCCGGTCGTCCCGATCGACTTCAGCGAGAAACTCGGCTCGAGCTTCACCCGCATCTATTGGCTCGGCCATTCGGCGATGCTCGTCCAAATGGACGGCAAGACGATGCTCGTCGACCCGATGTTCGGCCGGAGCCCGTCGCCGCTTCCGTTCGCGAAGAACGAGCGGTTCAGCGAGGATTTGCCGTTCGAGCTCCACGACCTACCGGACATCGATGTCGTCTTGCTCACGCACGACCATTATGATCATTTGGACTATGCGACGATTCAAGTGATCAAAGACAAGGTCGCCGTCTTCATCGTCCCGCTCGGTGTCGGCAGCCATTTGAAACGCTGGGGCGTCGGGGCGGAACGCATCGTCGAACGCGATTGGGGCGAGACGTACAACTTCGGTCCATGGACGTTCGTCTGTTCGCCGGCGCGGCACTTCTCGGGTCGCTCGCTCACCGACCGCAACGCGACGCTCTGGGCGTCATGGGTCGTGCTCGGCGAGACGGACCGCCTGTTCTTCAGCGGGGACGGCGGATATGGACCACACTTCAAGGAGATTGGTGATACATACGGACCGTTCGACTTCGCAGCGCTCGAGTGCGGACAATACGATGAGCGTTGGCCGGACGTGCACATGCAACCGCGTGAGACGGCACAGGCGTTCCGTGACGTGCGGGCCGACAAGATGCTCCCGATTCACTGGGGCGCGTTCACATTATCGTTCCATGCCTGGTTCGACCCAGCTGAGCAGATGGTGGGGCTCTTACCACGAGAGGACGTGCTCACGCCACGTATCGGTGAGCGGATCACGCTCGACGGACGGAACGACACGACCAACTGGTGGCGTGACATCGAAGACATGAACAAGCGGTGACCGAATTCGGTCACCGCTTTTGTCACGAAGAGAGGCGTTCGGCCTCGTCCGTTTCGATATGAAGTTTGTGTTTGCGCGTGTAGACGAGGAACGCACCCGTCATGAGGATCGAGCTGATCCCGAACAAGACGACCATGAGCTGTAAGCCGATCAAGTCGAGGAAGAAGCCAGTGACGAGCAACACGACTTGGAAGACGATTCGGTCGAGCATGTTCCGGAACGAGAAGAAACGTCCGTGATAGTCTTTCGGCATCCGTGTCTGGAAAATCGTCACGGCCGTCGGGAAGAAGCAGCCGACCGAGAAGCCGAACAAGACGAATGCGGCGATCGAGACGGCCGGGATGTCGGCGAAGTAAAGCATGAGCTGGGCGACCCCGATCAAAAACGAGAACGTGAACAAGATGGAGAACACGGAGAACTTCTCACCGATCCGTTTGATGAGGAACGCACCGACCATGAAGGCAATCCCTTCGGCCGTGTAAATCCATCCTTTGATCGCCGTCGAGTCTTGCAACTCGCTAATGTTGATGACGAGCAAGTTGAACCCGCCGATGAAGAGGAGCGGGATGAGCGTCATGACGAGCGTCATAAAGATGACCGGAATCGATTTGATGATCGGAAAGACGTCCTTGAACCCGCCGGACGACTTGGCGTCCACTTTCTTCGCAGACGGGACGGTCGTCTCGTCGATCTTCAAGAACCACGTCGCGACGGCGAGAAGCAGATAAGCGACAAGCGAGAGCGCGTAGACGTCACGGAGCGAGATGAGCGTGAGCAAGATGCCGGCGATGGCCGTCCCGATGACACGCGACAGCGTCGACACGTTCATATGCACCCCGTTCAAGGCGAGCAACTCCCGTTCTTTGACGATGAGCGGGATGGCCGCTTGGAGCGCCGGGAAGTAGAACGCGGCCGACCCTTGCAGGAAGACGAGGAAGACGACCATCCACAGCACGCTTCCCGTCTCGATGGCGACGAACATGAACAGGACGCTCAGCGCCCGGACAATACTTGAGATGAGCATGATTTTCTTTTTCGAGCCTTGGTCGGTGAGACGGCCGGCGAGCGGCCCGATGGCGACCCCGGCGAGCAATCCGCCAGCGAGGATGAGCGCCTTGACGAAGTCAGACGGCACTTTCTCCTGCATGAACTCCAAGTTGCCGATGATGCCGAGCCAAAGCCCGAGACCGGCGACGAACTCCCCGGTCAAGATGATCCAGACGTTGCGATTTTTCCACATATGGTTAAGTCCTCGATTCTTATTAGCTAATAATAATTATCCTTCAGAACGATTTAGAAAGCTACAAAAAAGAAGCCGGGATTCGGCTTCTTTCAAATCAGATATCGCAGTTGTCGTCCGTGCACGTCGCACCGCCTGAGAGCACTTGAAGCGTCGGTGCCGATTCGGCCCACGTCTTCTCAAGCACTTGTGTGAACGCCTCGGTCGGTTGCGCACCAGAGACGCCATATTTTCCGTCAAAGACGAAGAACGGGACGCCGGTGATGCCGAGGTCGCTTGCACGCTTCTCTTCAGCGCGAACGTCTTCCGTGTATACGTCTGAAGCGAGCACGTCTTTCACGGCGTCAGCATCGAGTCCGACACTTGTCGCGATCTCGACGAGGACGTCGTGGTCGCCGATATGTTTCGCATCAACGAAATACGCCTTGAGGAGCGCTTCTGACAATGCTTTCTCTTTTCCGACCGTCTTCGCATAGTGCGTCAACCGGTGCGAGTCGAGTGTGCCCGTGACGACCATGTTGTCGAAATCGTACTCAAGTCCGACGGTGCGGGCCTGGGCGGCGACTTGTGCCGTCGTACCTTTTGCCTGCTCGAGCGGCATGCTGTATTTCTTCGCGAGTGCTTCGTAAATCGAACGCGAGTCGGTCGTCGGGGCGTTCGGGTCGAGCTCGAAACTCTTGAACTCCACTTCGACGTTGTCCGCGTGCGGGAACTGTTCGAGCGCCTCTTCTAGACGGCGCTTGCCGATATAACAGAACGGGCAGACATAGTCTGACCAAACTTCAATTTTCATATTTAATCCCTCCTACAGTCAGTGTAGGATGTCTTGAATTTGAAGTAAATGAATGTGCTCACGAAATAAGCCCTCACGAGGAGGACTTAAAAGACGTACCAGAACACGCAAACGAAGTGGGCGAAACTGCCGAACAAGATGAACAAATGGAACACCTCGTGGAAGCCCCAACCGCGCCAGTTGACGAACTTCGGCTTGAAGCCGTAGATGAGCCCGCCAATCGTGTACATGAAACCGCCAAGCAATAGCCAAAAGATGCCGGCGTTGCCGATGACGTCATGAAGCGGTCCGATGAAGAACACCGATAACCAGCCCATGCCGATATAAAGTGCCGTCGACAAGAAGCGTGGCGCGTGGAACCAGACGAGCTTGAAGATGATGCCGAACAAGGCGAGCGCGTGGACGGTGCCGAACAACACCCAACGTGTCGGTCCCTCAAGCGCAAGCAACGTGAGCGGGGCGTATGTCCCGGCGATCAAGGCGTAAATCATCGCATGATCGATTCTCCGGAAAAAGGCGATGACTTTCGGCGAGGCGATGATGCTGTGGTACAGGCCGGACGACAAATAGAGGAAGACGAGGCTAATCCCAAACAAGATCGCAGCCATGATGGCGAGCGGCGACCCGAGCAGAGACGCTTTCACCGTCATCGCAATCAACGCGATGAACGCGAGCACGGCCCCGGCCAAATGGGTCAGTGCATTAATCGGTTCCCGAAAAATCGAATTCATGTAAAAACACTCCTTATCACGTCATGTAGTATCCATAACTACATGATAAGCTGTATACGGAAGAACAACAAGGTTTTTGTTTCGACAAATTGAGTTTGTCCGTATACTGAAGGGGAGGTGATTCGATGAAACCGCACGAGATTGTAGAGACGGAAGGGACGTTGCCGAAACAGGTGCTCCCGACGATCGACTTATATATGGACCAAGTCATCCAGCTGTTCGAGCAACATTACGGCAAGATGAAACGAAGCGACGATGAGACGATTTTGACGAAGACGATGATCAACAACTACGCCAAGGGCAAGTTGTTCCATCCTGTCAAAAACAAGAAATACACGAACGAGCACTTGATGTTGCTCAGCCTGATTTACGAGATGAAAGGATTGCTCTCGATCAATGACATCAAAGAGACGCTCCGGCCGTTGAACGAGTCGGACGAAGGTTTCTCGCTCGAGGACTTCTATGACGCGTACCAGGTTCAGAAAGAGCAGAACATGCAGGCGTTCGAGGCGCAAGCCGAGACGCTCCTCGCCAACGTGCGCACGAACGAGACGAACGGCATCCAACAGTCGCTCGCCATCGCCTCGGCCGTCCATATGAGCCACTTGTTCCAACGGCTCGCTGAACAGTTGATTGATGAAGGCAAATAAAAATGTCCCCTAGAATCCGATTGGAGTCTAGGGGACATTTCATTTCAGACGATCGCGTTCGAAGCGCTCACCTTTGTTGTACAGTTTGATGACAAGAAGTGGTGCTGCATAACTGATGGTCACGAGAACGAGTAGCGTCCAGAAGAGATTATAATCCAACATGAGACGCTCATACGCAAACGATAACAACAAGATGACAGCGATATGAATTACCGGGTGGAGGTGCCGGAACAAGGCGTTGAGCACACTACTGATGAATACAGTCAAAATTACGAGCATGAACAAGCCGAACGCAATCAACAGCCACATGTAATCCATAAGTCACCGCCTGGTTAATTATTGATGTACTTCTCGAACACGTCACCGAAGTCTTTGCGGTTCCACTCGTGATAGTGACCTTTGAGCCAGTCGAAGCTTTGTTCGTTCAATTCCTTGAACGTCGACGCCACGTTCATGTCGCCTTGGCGGAGCCCGCTCAAGATCGACACCGAGTGCGTGAGTGACGCGTTGGCATACTCCATCATCTTCCGGCCTTCACGTTGCTTCTCAGCGATGGCGAGGAGCGATTTGTACAAGTCTTTCACATGCTCGATTTGTTTCTTGTTCACGTCGATCGAGTACGGCTTGTCGCCGATGGTGAACTTGATCTCGACGTCCATGTCGACCGTACCGGCCGTCTCGAACATGACGTTATTCAATGGGAAATGGGCGTAAGGATAACGGTACAAGACGCGTTTCGAACTCATCGCACTCGTTCCGTCGAGGTGGATCATCGCCAAGTTTGTGAAGCAGTACTCGTCCGATTTCGATTTGATCAAGAAATAAATCTTCTCGTTGTCCTCATGCAGGACGTAATCATCCGAATCCGCTTTATCGAAATCTTTCGGGTCGATGACTTCGCCGATATCGCTGAAGCCCGTCAAATCAGAAGCTAGTTTTTTGAACATGTACAATCTCTCCTCAGTAGTGGATTTTGTGCATCTCGTTCGGGTCAGACCCGGTCCGCTCGTCGCGGTTGAGTCCATCGATCGCGTGCATCTCTTCTTTCGTCAACGTGAAGTCGAATACCTCTATATTCTCGCGAATCCGGCTCGGCGTGACCGATTTCGGGATGACGGCGACGCCGTTCTGCAAGTGCCAACGCAAGATGACTTGAGCCGGCGACTTCCCGTACTTATCAGCGATCTCGGTGATGACCGGGTCCTCGAGCGCCTCACGCCCTTTCATGAGCGGGCTCCACGCCTGGATTTGAATATCGTACCGCTGGCAGAAAGCGATCAATTCTTTTTGGGACAAGTATGGGTGGATCTCGACTTGGTTCACCGCCGGTACGATCGAGCATGACTGGATGATCTGTTCAAGGTGGCTGATCTCAAAGTTCGAGACCCCGATAGCCCGAACCTTGCCTTCCTCATACAACTGTTCGAGCGCTTTATACGTCTCGACGAACTTGCCGAAGCGCGGCATCGGCCAGTGAATCAAGAACAAGTCGACATATTCGAGCCCGAGCCGGTCGAGGCTATCTTGGAACGCTTGGAGTGCCTCGTCATAGCCGTGGAACTCGTTCCACAGTTTCGTCGTCACGAAGATGTCTTCCCGCGGGACGCTTGACTCGCGAATCGCTTGGCCGACGCTCTCCTCGTTTTGATAGATGGCCGCCGTGTCGATTAACCGATAGCCGGCATCAAGCGCCGCTTTGACCGTGTCGACCGTGACCGCACCGTCTTCCACTTTGTACACGCCGAGTCCGAGCATCGGCAGTTTCACATCATTGTTGAGTGTTGTCCATTCCATAAATTGATTCCCTCCCTCTCACCTCTTACGTTACCGAAATTTGGACAGAAGTGAAAGCGAAAGCTACAGCCGAATACTTTCGCCGTGCGCCTTGATCACGATTTGGTCACGTTCAAGCTTTGCCGCGGCGACGAGTCGCTCATACGGCTCTTCGACCGGTTCATACGACAAGACGAACGTGTCCCAATGCATCGGGAAGAAACGCTTCGCGCCGCTCTGTTTGAACATTGTCCATGCCTGCTCCGGGGTGCAGTGCGCTTCCTCGAACGACTCGGGTTGATAGGCGCCGATCGGGAAAAAGGCGAGGTCGATCGGCTCTTTGTTCGCGAGCCCGTTGAACGATTCGGTGTACGCCGTATCCCCGGCGAACAGCATGCGAACGCCTTTATATTTCAAGACGTAGCCGTTATAGCCCATATGTTTGTCCCATGGGAAACGATTGCCCCAGTGGGCGACAGGGATCGCTTGGACGTGGAGCCCGTTCGCGAGCGTCAATTTGTCGTGTGGGTGCATCTCGAGCGTCTGTAAGCTCGGATATTTACGTAACAGTTTGCTCGTGCCTGGAGCCGAGATGACGACCGTATCGCGGGTGATCAGCCGCTTCAGGCTCTTATGGTCGAAGTGGTCCATATGGGCGTGACTGAGCAAGATGACGTCGACGTGCCCGATCTCCTCGATCAAGAGGGCGGGGGCGGTATGGCGTTTCATCCCGAACGTGACCGGGCCGACGTGGACCCCAATCCGGTTCGAGAACACCGGATCGGTCAAAATCTTTAATCCGTACCAATGGATGAGCACGGTCGAATGGCCGACCCAGGTGGCACCGACCATCGTCTCATCGAACGAGGCGAGGTCCGGCTTGACCGTCGGGACTTTGAAGGCGGGGCGAGGCAGTCTTTGTTTGAATCGTGTATATAAGAACGTACCGACGCTCGCTAGGACAGCGCTCGGGACGAGTAGGTTTCGTAATTTCATGGCAGTCACCTCATCATCTAAGTTGGTTTAATCATACCGCTCGCGTGACGCGCTTGCATCCGCCGGAAGGTGTAGAAAAAATGGGAGATTGTGGGGCACCTCTTGCGAATCCGCTTTCAATTTGGTACGGTTGCAATAACTTAGGAAAGGAAGGTACATCGTGCCATGAAAAAGTCACACGCCCTCAACTGATGAAACGAATCATCACTGTTCGCACGAACAGTTACGGGTGAAGTGTGTCCAATTTCAGGCTACGGGGGTAACCCTTCTTTCCGCTTGACCGGAGCTCTTCACACCATCGCTTTTGAGCGGATGGTGTTTTTTTGTTTCATCGCGTATCCGAACAATTAGCGAGGTGAAACAATATGTTATCAATCCAACAAGTCCGGTTCGACCACGACCGGCAACCATTATTCGACAACGTCTCGTTCGACGTGGCGGCAGCAGAACGGGCCATCTTATTCGGACAGAACGGGTCCGGCAAGACGACGCTGTTCAAGCTGCTTATCGGCGAGCTGACCCCGCAGGCAGGCACGATCGACGTCTTAGGTTCGGTCGGTGTCGTCGAACAGACGGTGTTTGACGGAGAAGAGACTGCGCTTGACTACGTCATGCAAGGCGACCCGCAGCGCTATCCGCTCTACATGGATGTCACATCAGGTGACACGGCGCGCGTGCTTGAAGCATACGACGAGGCGCTCGCAACTGACGCCTTCGGACTCGAAACCGAAGCGAGACGAGCGCTCAAACGGCTCGGTCTCGACGCACAGGACTCAATCCGGCTCCGAGAGTTGAGCGGCGGTGAACAGACACGGGCCCAACTTGCTCGGCTCACGATGCGACATGTCGATATCGTCCTGCTCGACGAGCCGACGAACCATCTCGATGTCGACTCAATCGAGTGGCTGACGCGCTGGGTGAACGAATTTCCGGGTACGGTGCTCGCCATCTCCCACGACCGTCAGTTCATCGACGATGTCGCGACGGTCATCCTTGAGTTAGATGAAGGGAAAGTCGTCCGCTATCCTGGCAACTACACGGCCTATAAACACCAGAAGGCCGAGGAACGGGTACGCGATGAGCGAGCCCATGCCCGCTACGTAGCGCGGAAGTCGGAGCTGCTCGATATGATCGCCCAATATAAGGGCTGGCATTTGAAAGCGAAAGCGACGGCGAGCGTACGGAGTCCCGGCGCGCAAAAAGGCGCGGCGAACCTAGCCGTCAAAATGAAGGCAAGGGAACGTAAGCTCGAGCAACTCGAAGGTTCTCGGCCCGATCGCCCGAAAGACGCGGCCCACGTCTCCGTCCGTTTCCAAGCCGACCCGCTCGAGGCGAAGACGTGGATCACGGTCGACGACGTCTCGTTCGGTTACGAGGAACCCCTCTTTGAGCACCTCTCGTTCACGGTGAACCGGGGTGACCGCATCTCCATCGTCGGTCCGAACGGAAGTGGGAAGACGACGCTTTTGAAACTATTGATCGGCGAACTCGCACCGGAGGCAGGGGACATCAAACGTCACCCGAAACTGAAGGTTGGCTATTTCTCGCAGACGCTTGCGCAATTGCCGAAGGGAGGGACGTTGCTCGACGCACTCCTCGCCGAGAGTGACATCACAGAGACGGAGGCACGGACGCTTTTGGCGCACTTCTTATTCCGCCGCGATGAGGTGTATAAGCCGATCCGTGACGCGAGCATGGGGGAGAAGTGCCGCATCGCCTTCCTCATCCTCTACTTCTCGGATGCGGATTTGCTCGCGCTCGATGAGCCGACGAACTATTTGGATGTGGCGACGCGAGAACAAATCGAGGCCGCACTCGACGTGTATCGGGGCGGGTTGATCCTTATCTCGCACGACCGGACGTTCCATCGATTGACGGACCGGACGATCGAGCTCGGAAAGACGGTACGCGTCCTTGAGTCTGGTGATACAAAACCGCCGGTCGACGTCGACGCGACGCTCCGGACGCTCGAGACGTTGACGAGCGAGCCGCAAATTTTCTTCGACGAGGCAGGAAACGGGATCCCCCTTGCCGAATCGGAGAAGGGACGAAACAAATAGGGGTGGAAGAACATGAAAGAAGAAGTACGGGTATCACGGGCAGCGTCACGGAAACGGAAACGGTTTTGGCAATCAGCGACAGTGGTGTTGTTGATCGCCTCGCTCATCGGCGTCATCGCTTTCGCGGCGCTCATGGACTCGAAGAAGTCGGCGTTGCCGGAGACGGACGACATCGCGACCGAATCGGTCAACAGTGAGACGGAAGCGACAAAGGAGACCGAGGCGGAAGCAGAGGCTGACGAGACCGACGGGGTGTTCGTCTATATCGCGGCGCCGTATACGAAAGTGTTCGCCGATGACCGGGTGACGGTCATCTATGAGGCCGACCTCGGCGACCGTTTCGAACAACTCGAGGCCGTCAGTGGTTTCGTCAAGCTCCAATTGAACGAGCGGACGATCGGTTGGGTGACGGAAGCGCAAGTGACGAAAGAAGCGACGAGTGTCTCGGACGAAGATGTGACCGCGGCCTGGAAAACGGTCGTCCCTACGGCCGACCCGGCGACGCTTGAATGGCTCGGACAAGATATCTCGAGCGTCCGCGCCACGCTCGGTGCCCCGAAAGTCGTCCAGCGTGACCAAGTGAACGAATATCATTTCTATGACGGTTTCTTCTTGATGGTGCGTGACCAGCAGGTGAAGGCGATCGACTGGGACCGCCAAGCGGTCGCGACGCCTGATATGACGGCGACGAGCAGTCAAAGCGCCGGCAGTTGGTATGAGGGCGAGACGCGACAATTGAAGTTGTTCCCATATGACGGGGTCATGCGGGTCCGGCTCGAACAAAAATAATTACAATCGTCGAGAGGACATCCCTTTCGACGATTGTTTTTTATGTATTCATTCAAACGTACGTTTGAATGTTAAAGGAGAAAGGTATAGAATGAAAGGGAGAGGAGGGGATGGTATGGGTGCACATCACGATCACCACGGACATGACCACCATCATCACCATACGACGAACCAACGGGCATTATTCTGGTCGTTCGTCCTGATTGCGACGTTCATGGTCGTCGAGGTCATCGGCGGATTATGGACGAACAGTTTGGCGCTCTTGTCGGATGCGGGCCACATGCTCAGTGACGCAGCCGCGCTCGGTCTCAGTTTTCTCGCCGTTCGGTTCGGGGCACGGCAGGCGACGCCTGAGCGCACGTTCGGCTATCGACGGTTCGAGATTTTGGCGGCGTTCGTCAACGGATTGACGCTACTCGTCATATCCATCTACATCATCATCGAGGCGTATCAGCGCTTGTTCGCCCCACCTGAGATTTCGAGCGGGGGCATGCTCACGGTCGCCATCATCGGACTGCTCGTCAACCTACTCGCGGCCTGGCTGCTCATGCGGGGGGAACGTGACAACTTGAACGTCCGCAGTGCACTGTTGCACGTGTTCGGCGATTTGCTCGGCTCGGTCGGTGCCATCACGGCGGCCGTATTGATCATGGCGTTCGGTTGGACGCTTGCCGACCCGATCGCGAGTCTGTTCGTCGCTGTCCTGATTTTATTGAGCGGCTACCGCGTGACGCGGGAGGCGATCCATATTTTGATGGAAGGGACACCCGACCAAATCGACGTCGTGGCGATGCAACGTGAACTCGGTGGCGTCGATGGCGTCAAAGAAGTCCATGACTTACATGTCTGGTCAATCTCATCGAACGAATTCGCCGTCACGTGCCACGTCTTGATCGAGGTGGACACGGACGACCAGCGCGTCTTGCGTGAGGTGACGAAACGAATCCGAGAGTTCGCCACGTTCGAGCGTTCGACCGTTCAAATCGAACGGGAAGCACAATGTTGCGAAGAACGGACGATCTGGTAAATGAAGAAGCGGTCCCTGACATCTGTCGGGGACCGCTTGTTCGTTATGGTTTCAAGACGACTTTGACGCAGTCGTCGAGATGATCATTAAAGATTTTGTAGGCGTCGGCCGCTTGTTCGAGCGGCAAGCGGTGCGTGATGATGTCGGTCGGGTCGAACTTCTTGTCGACGATCATTTGGAACAGCTCGGGCATATAATGGATGACCGGGGCTTGTCCGGTCTTCAATGTGACGTTGCGTGTGAAGAAGTCGCCCATCGGGAACTGGTTGTAGTTCATCGGATAGACGCCGGTCAATTGGACGATACCGAACTTACGGACGGCTTCTTTGGCGACTTTGATGGCGCTGAGCGTGCCACCTTGGACCATGAGTTTCTGCTCGACTTTCTCGATCGGTGATTTCTTCCCGTCAATCCCGACACAGTCGACGACGATATCGGCGCCGCCACCCGTGATCTCGCGGATGTATTTGCCGGTCTCGACCGGGTCTTTCAACAGGACGGTCTCGACGTTGTTCGACAGCTTGGCCCGATTCAACCGATAGATTTCGGGATCGACGGCGATGACACGTTTCGCGCCGCGCACCCAGGCGAGCTTTTGCGTCATCAGACCGACCGGCCCCGACCCGAGGACGACGACCGTGTCGCCGGCCTTCATACCCGCGTTGTCTAGACTCCACCACGCCGTCGGGATGACGTCCGATAAGAACAGGAGCGCCTCGTCATCGAGCTCACACGACTCCGGAATGACGAGCGGCATGAAGTTTCCATATGGCACTTTTAAGTACTCGGCTTGACCGCCGGGATGGTTCCCGAACTGTTCGGTGTAACCGAACAACCCGCCGGCGTCGGTGTGCGGGGCATGGTTCGAGTTGTCGCACTGGCTCTCCATGTCGTTCTCACAATAGAAGCAATGGCCGCACGAGACGTTGAACGGCAAGACGACGCGGTCGCCTTTTTTGACTTTTGTCACGTCCGGTCCGACTTCTTCGACGATGCCCATCGGTTCGTGCCCGATGATGAATCCGTGTCGGGTCGGCATGTTGCCCTGATAGATGTGCAGGTCCGACCCGCAGATGGCCGTCGATGTGATCTTGACAATAATCTCTTCCCGATTCTCAATCTCCGGATCTTTCACATCCTTGACCTCAATGTTCTTCGTTCCTTGATAGGTAACAGCACGCATATGTCCACTTCCTCCTTTTTTCGAAAACAGGTAAGTCACAACATGGATACTGTACCCGCACACGGTGCATGCGAATCCGATTTTTGGGGAAAATAGGAAAAGGGGCTCACTGAGGAGCCCCGGTCCCAGCGACGTCGATGACGACGATCTCTGGTGGGTTGAACACGCGCGGTACGCTGACGCTGTAGTTGAAGCCGCGACCGATGACGTGGGTGAACGTCTCGTGCTCATACAGACCGCCGGCATACTTCGGGAAGAAGCCTTGGTCCGGCGCGTACAGCCCGTTCAATAAATAGGGAATTCGAACCTGTCCGCCGTGGGCATGGCCTGACAGGACGAGGTCAAACGGTAAGGCGGCGTACGTCTCGACCTGCTCGGCCCGATGTGATAAGAGCAGACTGAACGCTGTCTCCGTGTCGACATCACCGAGTGAGATCAATGCCGTCTCTTCCCAGCTGCCGTGGATGTTTTCCGTATACGTCCGCAATGGGTCCTCGAGTCCGCCGACGAGGACGTCGACGCCGTTGACATTGATCGACGCGGTCTCGTTCTCGAGCACGGTCACGCCATAGGAGCGAAATACGTCCTTGACGTCGTGGCGGACGAAATCGTCCGAGCCGTCGATCTCATGATTGCCGGTCACGAAATACATCGGCGCAATCCCTTGTAGCCCCTCGATCAATTCGAATGAGGCGTCGGGGGAGCGGAAGCGGTCGAGGATATCACCGGGCAGGGCGATCAAATCCGGTGCTTGGTCCCGTACTTTGTCGATCAAGACGCGCTGGTCGTCCCCGTACGAGTAGCCGTGTAAGTCCGACAGCAGGACGACTCGGAACGATTGTCCTGCCTCGAGCTTGTCCGACTCGACCGCATAATTGCGGACGGTCAGGCCGTTATAGAAGGCGGCGAGAAGAAACGCGACCCCGAGGCCGAACGTCACATATTTTCGTTTTCCTTTGAACATCATCCGCCTCCTCTCCTTGTCTATCGTTCCTTCATTCTACTCCGTAGAGTAGGGAGACGCAAAAAAAAGCCCGCTCGGAAGCGGGCCATCGAATTATGCTGCTTTGGCAGTCAACTTGACGTCGACGTTGCCGCGTGTCGCTTTCGAGTACGGGCAAACTTGGTGTGCCGCTTCGACGAGACGTTCCGCCGTCGCTTGATCCACACCTTTGATCTCGACTTCGAGTTCGACCGAGATGAAGAAGCCTTCATCGTCTTGGTTGAGCGTCACGTGTCCTGTGACGTTCGTGCCATCTGTTTTAATACGTTCTTTGCCGATAACGAGGTTCAAGGCGCTACCGAAACATGCCGCGTAACCCGCTGCGAAGAGTTGCTCCGGGTTCGTCGCTTCGTCCGCGTGTTTTGAGCCAGGCATTGAGACGTTCAAGTCGATGACGCCGTCCGTCGATGTAACGCGACCTTCGCGGCCACCGATTGCAGTTGCTGAAGCTGTGAATAATGGTTTCATGATTCAATTCCTCCATTTCGTTTTTAGGCAATTAAGTTGTGCACAATCTAATTATAGGGCAGTCAAACAGATAAGCAAGTGATATGCTTGTCCTAAGACTATAGCCGGAGGAAATGACATGAAAAGTTCGTTAACATTAGAGCATCAGATTTGTTTTCAGCTCTATACCGCCTCGAAAGAATTAACGCGCCTGTATCGGCCGATTCTCGCGCCGCTCAAGCTGACGTATAGCCAGTACTTGGTCATGCTCGTCTTGTGGGAAGAGGACAATATCGACATGAAACAACTCGGCGACCGACTGACGCTCGACTCGGGCACGCTGTCGCCGCTCGTGAAACGATTGATTCAGCTCGATTACGTGGAGAAAGTCCGGGCGACCGACGACGAGCGTCGCGTCCTCTTATCCCTCACGCCGTCCGGTAGCGCACTGCGTGAGCAGGCCGAAGACGTACCGGTCAAAGTGAGTGGTATGCTGAATATAGATGAAGCGACGTACGTCGCTTATATGGAGATGCTCATCGATATCAAGACACGACTGCGTGACTTCGGTGAGCGACAGGAGTAGTTTTTTCGAAAGGAGACGCGATGTTTCGTAAACTAGTGATTCTATTGCTCGCGATCGGCATGTATGCGGCCTGGAAGTATGAAGTGCCGAACGTGTCGGCGCCGACGAGCGTTCAAGTGAAGTCGACGGAAGTGGCGGAAGAACAACAGGAACGTGCGACCGATGCGCCGCGCTTCACGAGCCAATACGCCGGGCATGACTGGTACTTGCTCGAGAAGGGCGGGGACCGGAGCCTCGAGTTGATCGATGACGACGGTTCGAAGAAAGGCCATTACCAGTTCGAGACGGGGAGCGTCTATGAAGGACTCGTCGTGGGTGAGACGACACGGCAACAAGTCGAGCAAATCGGTTTCGATGAGGTCAAGTCGTATAATAAGGGACTCAAACGCTATTTGATCCCGGACGACCCGTCATTCAACGTCTATGCGATCGACGACGACTATGTGACGCTCTTCTTCGATCAGCACGATGAGAACAAGTTAAAGGCCGTGCTCACTGTCGACCGGGACGTCGAGGAGTCGAGTGACGGCTATTATGGCGACGTGTCGGAAGACAATCTCGTCGCGAACGAACAATTGATGCGGATGCTCATGAACTGGGACCGTCAGAAGTTCGGATTGTCGGCGCTCGCTGACTACGAACCGCTGCTCCCGGTCGTGCGCGCCCATAGTGAGAACATGGCCCGCAACAACTTCTTCAGCCATACCGATCCCGAGGGCCGCGACCCGTTCGAGCGGATGAATGAGGCCGGCATCGCCTACTCCCTCGCCGGAGAGAACTTGGCGATGGGGCAGATGAGCGTCTTCCACGCCCACTGGGGACTCATGAATTCGCTCGGCCACCGGGAGAACATTTTGAAAGATGGCTTCACGCACGTGTCGGTCGGCCTCGTCTATAATGAAGAATCAAGTCCGTTCTACACGATCAACTTCATCACCCCACGCTAAAAAAAGGATGGCCCGCCGGATTTCGGTGGACCATCCTTTTCCTTATAACAGACGTTTGACCGCCGTCTCGATCTCGTCCGGTGTCGTTTGCGGCGAGAACCGTTCGATGACGTTGCCGTTCCGGTCGACGAGGAACTTCGTGAAGTTCCACTTGATCGTCTTCGAGCCGAGCAGGCCCGGTGCTTCT
This sequence comes from Exiguobacterium sp. s16, assembly GCF_018618115.1. Taxonomy (NCBI): domain Bacteria; kingdom Bacillati; phylum Bacillota; class Bacilli; order Caryophanales; genus Exiguobacterium; species Exiguobacterium sp. s16. The sequence goes on from NZ_JACSLM010000001.1 coordinate 142,988, forward strand.
TTTGATAAGTATTGGAAGAGCGGGTGGGCGTCTTTCCCGTTCACGTCGACTTTGGCGAACATCGGGAACGTCACACCGTAGTTCAATTGACAGAACTCGCTGATTTCCTCGTTCGAGCCCGGGTCTTGATTGCCGAACTGGTTGCACGGGAAGCCGAGGATATGGAAACCTTGCCCCTGGTAACGTTCATATAATTTCTCGAGCCCGTCGAGCTGTGGTGTGAAGCCGCACTTGCTCGCCGTGTTGACGATCAACAGGACGTCCCCCTCGTATTTGGATAGCGGTTGGAGCTTGCCGCTCATGTCGGCTGCTTCATATTGATAGATCATGTTGATTCCCCCTTTTTGTTTTCATTATACCAATCGGGATTTCAAGACACGACTTTGAACCGGTTGTTCGCAATCAAATTGTCATGAAATGATGAAGTCGTTGTTACAATGAAACATGATGGACGGCGTATAATGAGACTCGTTGTAGAAAGGAACGGTGTTATGTACATACTGAAAAATGAATTTATATGGATCAGTTTGATCCTGATTGGCTTATTCTTCTCGAGCGCGACCCCATACTCGGACCAGAGCATCGTCTCACCGCTCGAACGCATCGATTGGACGTGGGCCGAACCGGTACTCTCGACCGTCGACTTCGAGTACGCCGGAGGACCAGTATCGCTCGAGGCGAAAGGGAGCGTCGGCTTGATTGAGTTCTTGATTCGGAAAGCGGCGCACTTCACCGTCTTCTTCGCTCTCGGGGCACTTCTCGTCAAAGCCGTGTCGCGGACAAGACTCCATGCCGGTCTGACGATCTTGTTTGCCTGGACGCTCGCGAATACGGTCGCCATCTTTGATGAGTTCCATCAAAGCCTGACGCCTGAGCGGACGCCGCTCATTCAGGATATCCTGCTCGACAGTTTCGGGGCAGCCTGTGGCGTCCTTCTCGTTGGCGGTTATTATTTGTGGAAACACGGCCGAACGAACCGGTCGCGATCGGGGTATGTCTCCCCAAGGTGGTAAAAAAATCATATAGGTAGTTATTTGAAAAGCGCTTTCAAGAAGTGCTTTTCTTTTTTATTTATAACGTTTTTGTGACATGGGGAAATGAGAAATCCCTTTATACCCCCATTTTTAAACGTATAAAACCTAAAACAGGTCAATGTAATGCGAATGAAATATAAGTGTAAAATAACTTTAGGTTTAGATTGCTATAATGAGTCTCAGAGCGATACAGGAATTCGCGTTTTAACTTATAAATTATTCGATCTATTTTATATAGAAATTCACAGAACTCAGCGGAGGGAAGCACATTGGTTAACTTGAAGAAACTTGCAGCAACCGTCACTTTAGGAGCTCTTCTCATTAGCGGCACGACACCTGGCTATGCAGCGTCACTTACAGACAAACAGAAAAAGGTGCAGCAGCAACAACAAAAGAATAGCAGTGAACAGAGCAAAGCGAACGCCTCGATCCAAAAACGTGAACAGGCAATCAGCAAAGAGCAGCAAGAAATCAACAAGTTAGATGCTGAACTCCAAGACGTCATCAACGACGTCGCGCAAAAGAAAGCTGAGATTCGTGCGACACAACAAAAAATCGCAGCCCTTCAAAAGCAAATCAAACAATATGAAGCGAAGATGAAGGCGCAAGAAGAGCTCATGAAAGAGCGCATGGCCACAATGCAAAAAAATGGCGGCGGCTCGATCGACTGGGCAGAGTTCATCTTCGGTTCGAAAGACTTCGGTGACTTGCTCACACGCATGATCACAGCTGGTACGATCCAAGAGAACGACAAGCAGATTTTCGAAGAGTACCAAGCGACAAAAGAGAAATTGGCGAAAGCGCAAGCTGAATTGAAAGCCGAGCGCGACGCTCTTGTGAAACAAAAAGAAGAACTCGAACAACGTCAAAAGACGCTCAACAAGAAAATGAAAGAGCGCGCAGCGAAGATCAAGAAACTCAACGCTGAAAAAGTGAAGTTCGAATCGAAATTGGTGAGCCTCCAAGAAATGGAGTCAACACTCAAGTCACAAGAAAAAGCCATCAAAGCTGAAATGGAAGCACAACGTCGTGCGGCCGAAGAAGCCAAACGTGCGGCAGCGGCAGCAGCGGCAGCGAAGAAACAACAGAGCTCGAACTCTGCTGCGAGCGCAGTCAGCACGCCGACAGCATCGGCAGCAGCTTCAGTACCAGCAAGCGGCGGCATGTTCCAACGTCCGGCAAGCGGTCGTCTCTCACAAGGTTGGGGCGCAGCAAGCGGTGCGAACGGCTACACGTTCCACAACGGTCTTGATATCGCGGCGGCAGTCGGCACACCGATCAACGCAGCACAAACAGGTACGGTCACACGTGCTGGATGGGGCGGTGCCTACGGGAACCACGTCATCATCACACACGTCTTGAACGGTCAAGTATGGACGACTGTATACGCGCACATGAGCTCGGTATCGGTATCAGCCGGCCAACGCGTGACACAAGGTCAACACATCGGCGGCATGGGTAGCACTGGGAACTCGACTGGCTCACACTTGCACTTCGAGATTCACCGTGGCGGTTACTCGTACTCATCTTCGAGCGCGGGCAACACGGTCAACCCAGCTTCATTCTTCTAATAAGCCTATACAAAAAGTGATCGACGAACGCGTCGATCACTTTTTTGTTGCCTTGTACGTGATAAAGGTCAAGAGGGCGGCGCCAATCACGCTCAGCCAGAGCGTGTCCCAGTTCGGGTCGTCGAGCATGCTCCTCCCGCCGAGGAAGACCATATAGCCGAGCACCGCGAGCGTGGCGAGCGTCAAGACGGTCATCCGGATCCGGCGTGGGATGCGGAGCCACCAACCGAATAGTCTGTTCATCAAAAATCGCCTCCACCTACAGTATAGGGGAGGCGCATCAAATCAGCTAGGCAATCGAATCCACGCCGAAGTGAAGATTCTTTGATAGCCGACTTCTTTGTAAATCTTGTTCGATGTCGGGTTGCTCAAATCCGTATAGAGCGTACAATATTGTTTCGACGTCAAGAGCTCCCGGCTCAGCTCGGCGACGAGCGAGCGGGCATAGCCGCGCTTGCGTAACGCTTTTGGCGTGTAGACAAACGAGACGGTGACGCCGTTCGCGGTCTCGCGCGATTTTTTCGCACACGAGACGACCTTGCCGTCGACTTCCCAGACGTACACTTCTTGATTCTCGAGCATCGTCGCAATTTTTTGTGTCGCGTTTGCCTTCGACGAGACCGGTAAACCGGTCTCCTTTTCAAACGCGCTGTACGCCTTTACGAGGAACGTCTCATCGTCCTCGGTCGCCCGTCGCATCGACCCTTCCGACAGCGGGATGTCGTTGACGTGATCAAGACGATACAGACCTTGCTCCATGAAGACTTTCGGCTCTCGTGCCGTCAGGATGTACCAGAGCGTGTAGAAATTCATCGCTAGATCGGCTTGCGAGACGACCTCGGTGAATGGGATATCACCATTTAATAGTTCAGGCACGAGCAGACGAAGGACGTCATCCTCTCGCTCAGGCGTCACGAGCACATAGTTGAGCGGATGGGGCGGCGTCACTTGCAGGATCGCGAGCACATCACCGTCATCTTCGACGGTCAGTTGATGATACGACTCGTATCGGCCTTGCTTGATGGCATCGAGCACGCCAATCATCAAGCTGTTCTCGGCCTCATGTTCGAGCAGGTGGGGCATGACACGTTCTTCAAATCCGGATAGGTCGTTCCAACGAATCAGTTCCATGTAAACACCCTTTCTTCGTATGTATGAAAAACGGGCAAACCGCGTGGCCTGCCCGTTTTCCTCATTCTATCAAATTTTGGAGCGTATTATGCGATTTCTTCGCGCGCTTTCGCGTCGTCGAGGAGTTTCGTGTTGCGTTTGAAGTAATGAACGATCTTGGCGATGGCCCCGTCTCCCGTGACGTTCGTCGCCGTGCCGAAGCTATCTTGTGCCAAATAGAGAGCGATGACGAGACTTTGCATCGTCGCATCGAACCCGAGGATCGAACCGAACAAACCGAGTGAGGCCATAACGGCTCCACCTGGTACGCCTGGTGCCGCGATCATCGTGACGCCGAGGGCGAGGATGAACGGAAGCACGATCGCGTAAGACATCGGCATGCCGTTCAAGTACATGAGGGCGACACCGACCGATGTGAGCGTGATGGTCGACCCAGACAAGTGGATTGTCGCACAGAGCGGGACGACGAAGTTGGCGACGCCCTCGTCCGTGTTGTTCGCTTTCGCTTGGCGAAGTGTGACCGGGATTGTCGCTGCTGACGACTGTGTCCCGATGGCCGTGAAGTAAGCCGGCATCATCGTCTTCAAGAGGCGAAGCGGGTTCTCTTTGTTGAGACCCCCTGCGATCGAGTATTGAATCATGAGCATCGTCAAGTGTAGGACGATGATTGTGACGAAGACGAGCGAGAACACCGAGAGAATCTCAGCGACTTGTCCGGCATACGTCATGTTCATGAAAATTCCGGCGATGTGAATCGGTAATAGTGGAATGATGACTTTGCTGATGAGTAGTTCAATGATATCGCGGAAATCCATGGCTAGGTCGAGCGAGCGCTTGCTTTCGATGGCGGCAATCCCGATGCCGATGACGAATGCGAGAATGAGCGCCGTCATAACGCCGAATACCGGTGGGATTTCGAATTCCAAGAAGCCTTTTAAGAGCGCTTCTTCCGGGCTTTCAGCTGACGCGTTGTTCCGTGTCAAAATTTGTGGGAACAGGTTGCTCGTCGCGAAGTAGGCGAGCGTCCCGGCGACGATTGTCGATACGTATGCGATCAGTGCCGTCAAACCGACCAATTTCCCAGCGCCTTTTCCAAGTTCCCCGATTCCTGGAATGATGAAGGCGAGAATGATGAGTGGGATGGCGAAGCCTAGGAACTGTCCAAAGACCGTGTTGAACGTGACGAACGTCCGGACAATCCAGTTCTGGCTTTCTGGTACGATGCTACCGAGTAAAATCCCGAATGCGATAGCGATGATGATGCGACCTAGAAGGCCAATGCGTAATTTCAAATAAATCATCCTCTCTTAATGTTTGAATTGTTGCTATTTTCGCACATTTCATGCGGTGTTGCCACCCTATCTTTCATTTTTTAACGAAGATTGACGTTTGACAACTTTGAAATAGGGTATCACAAAATGTTGGAGTGGAAAAGGGAGGGACCTTCTTCTTTTCCTAATATACAAACGATGTTATGATTAATTTTGAATAGACGTAAAGGAGGGGTGACGCGTGCAGGTACAACGAACAACAATTCATATCGCGGGTCAAGACTATACGATCGTCAGCGAAGAGCCGGCCGATCATGTGAGGGAAGTGGGCTTTCTGGTCGATAGCAAAATCCGTGAGATTCGTGAACAGTCCCCTCATCTAGACGCTCGTCAGGCAGCGGTGCTCGCCGCTATCCAAATCGCGAGCGATCACGTCAAAACTAAACGAAATACGGGAGAATAAATCACTTTATGGTTACTCTACTTATACTGTTTTTCTTGTTCATCGGAATCGTTAACGGGTTCCGTCGTGGGGCGATTTTGCAGCTCGGCCATTGGGTCGCGCTCATCATCAGTTTCCTCGTCGCCAATGCATACTACCGTGATCTCGCCGAAGCGTTCAAGCTTTGGATTCCGTATCCGTCGCAACTTGACGGGTCATTACCGGAAGGCGTCATCGATTTAAACGCGCTCACGGGGCTCGAGATGACATTTTATAACGTCTTTTGGTTCGTCGTCTTGTTCGTCATCACGAAACTTGTCTTGCATCTCATCCTATCGATGCTCGACTTCTTGACGGACTTGCCGATTTTGCGCCAATTGAAAGGCATCATCGGTGCCGTCCTCGGTTTCTTCGAGGCGTATGTGATCACGTTCTTCATTTTATGGGTCATCGCCTTCGTGCCGATGGCAAGCGTCCAAAGTGCGGTCGATAACTCGTCGCTCGCGACGTACATCATTCAAGACACGCCATACCTCTCAGAATGGTTCTCGAATAAGATGTTGTAACACGACAGGCCGGAATGCAAGCTAGTGCTTGTGTCTCGGCCTTTTCTGTATGGAAAAGGGGGAATTTCAATGAATAAAGTTGAAGCGATGATGCTGTTAGAAAAGATCGCGCAATATATGGAGATTAAAGGGGAGAACCCGTTCAAAATCAACGCTTTCCGGAAAGCCGCGACGGCGCTCGAGAACACGGAACTCGAACTCGAGGACATCGAGGATTTGACGACGATCTCTGGCATCGGCAAAGGGACGGCCGCCGTCCTGCAAGAGTGGCGGGACACGGGGCGGAGCGAAGTGCTCGAGTCACTCCAAGAAGAGATCCCATACGGTCTCATGAAACTGCTCAAAATCCAAGGACTCGGCGGCAAGAAGCTCGCCAAGCTCCGTGAAGTCGGCGTCGTCGACCTCGAGACACTCATTACCGTGTTAGAGGACGGCACGGCCGCGAGCCTGCCGGGATTCGGGGCCAAGAGCGTCGAGAAGTTGCTCACGGCCGCAAGGAACCTCGAGTCACGTCCGGAACGTTTGGCGTACGCCATGATGCGTCCGGTCGTCGAAGAGATTGAGACGGTGCTCGAAGCCGAGCCGCTCGTCTTGCGCCATTCGGTCGGAGGCAGTTTCCGCCGTGCCGAGGAGACGTGTAAAGACCTCGACTTCATCATCGCGACCGAGGAACCTGTCGCGCTCCGTGACAAGTTGCTCGCCCTCCCGTTCATCAACGAGGTCATCGCGGCCGGCGAGACAAAAGTGTCGCTCGTCCTTGAGCGCGAAGAGATGGTGTCGGTCGACTTCCGCATGGTCGAACCGGGCGCCTTCGCCGCGACGCTCCATCACTTCACCGGCTCGAAAGACCACAACGTCCGCATGCGCCAGCTCGCCAAGGCGAAGGGTGAGTCGATTTCCGAGTATGGCGTCGAGACGGCGGACGGCCTCTGGCAACCGGAGACGGAAGCCGAGCTGTTCGAACGCTACGGTCTGCCGTTCATCCCGCCGGAGCTCCGGGCAGGCAACCTCGAGTTCGAGCACGACCTCTCGAAGCTCGTCACGCTCGAAGATATCAAGGCCGACGCGCATATGCACACGGTCTGGTCGGACGGGAAGCTGACGGTCGACGAGCTCGTCGCGGCGATGAAAGCGCGCGGCTACGAGTGGATCGCCATCACCGATCACGGCAAATACATGTCGTTCGTCAACGGCTTGACCGAGGAACGGCTCGAGGCGCAAGGGGAAGAAATCCTTGAGGCCGCGAAGAAACACGACATGCACGTCCTACGCGGTGTCGAGATGGACATCCGCCCGGACGGGACGCTCGACTATGAGCCCGAGTTCTTGGCGACGCTCGACTACGTCGTCGCCTCGATTCACTCAAAGATGGACCAGTCCGTCGACGAGATCATGGCCCGGCTCGAGAACGCCTGCCGCTCGCCGTACGTCAACGTCATCGCCCATCCGACCGGTCGCCTCATCGGGCGCCGTGACGGCTATCCGATCGACGAGGAGCGCTTGATCGCCCTCGCGAAAGAGACGGGGACGGCGCTCGAGTTGAACGCGAACCCGAACCGGCTCGATTTGACGGCCTCGACGCTGAAGAAAGCGAAGGCGGCCGGCGTCAAACTGATGATCAACACCGACACGCACCACCCTGATATGATGGAAGATATGGCACTCGGCGTCCTGCACGCCCGGAAAGCCTATCTCGAACCGTCAGACATCATCAACTGCCTCTCGTTCGAGGACGCCAAGGCGTTCATCGACGCGAAGCGACAGAAAGGAACATGCTAGATGGATCACGCGTTACGCGTTTTAGAATATGAAAAACTCCGCCAGCAGCTCGCCGCCCACGCCGCGAGCTCGCTCGGGAAAGAACGGGCGCTCAACATGCAGCCCGACTATACGTACGACCGGGTATTGTCGAACTTGAACGTCACCCGGGAGGCGACCGAGGTCGTCCGTCTCCGGGATCGGCTCCCGCTCGGCGGGCTGACCGACGTCCGCAGTGAAGTGAAACGGGCCGCCATCGGCTCGGTCCTCTCGACGAGCGAACTGCTCGCCGTCGCCGCCGTCATGTACAGCGGCCGCCAAGTGAAGAACTTCTTCGAGAAGCTTCATGAGGATAATGAAGACCTCCGCATCCCGCGCCTCGACGAATACGCCGAGCGTTTGACGAAGCTGATCGAGGTCGAACAGTCAATCCGTCACGCCATCGACGACCAAGGTACGGTCCAAGACTCGGCGAGCGACCGTCTCCGTGGTCTCCGGACCCAGCTCCGCAGCTTTGAAGGCAGCGTCCGCTCACGGATCGACAACATTCTCCGCAACAACGCGAAGATGCTGTCAGACGCCATCGTCACGATCCGGAACGACCGTTACGTCGTCCCGGTCAAGATGGAGTACCGCCAAGCGTTCGGCGGGATCGTCCATGACCAATCGGCATCGGGCCAGACGCTCTTCATCGAGCCCCAGGCAATCGTGTCAATCAACAACGAGATTCAAGAAGTCCGCTTGAAAGAGCGCGCCGAGATCGACCGCATCTTGAGCGAACTGTCGAACCTCGTCGGCGGTGTCGCCGATTCGGTCGTAATCAATCTCGACGTGCTCGCCACGCTCGACTTCGTGTTCGCGAAAGTCGCCTACGGCCATCAGCTCAAAGCGACGGAGCCGAAATTGAACGACGAACGCGAGATCAAGTTGAAACAGGCGCGTCACCCGTTCATCCCGCAAGATGAGGTCGTGCCGATCACGGTCGAGCTCGGTGAGGCGTTCACGTCGCTCGTCATTACCGGACCGAATACCGGTGGTAAGACGGTGACGCTCAAGACGCTCGGATTGCTCCAACTGATGGTGCAGTCAGGTCTGTACGTACCGGCCGAGTTCGGTACGGAGCTGTCCGTCTTTGACGCCATCTATGCCGATATCGGGGATGAGCAGTCGATCGAGCAGAGCTTGTCGACGTTCAGCTCGCACATGACGAACATCGTCAGCATGCTCGACAAGATCGACTTCATGTCACTCGTCCTGTTCGATGAGCTCGGTGCCGGGACCGACCCGCAAGAAGGGGCGGCCCTTGCCATCGCCATCCTCGACGAAGTGAAACGACGCGGCGCCCGCGTGGCGGCGACGACGCACTATTCGGAACTGAAAGCTTACGCTTACAACCGCGAAGGCGTCATGAACGCCTCGATGGAGTTCGATATCGAATCACTCAGCCCGACGTACCGCCTGTTGATTGGCGTACCGGGCCGTTCGAACGCGTTCGAGATCAGCCGACGTCTCGGTTTATCGGAACAAGTCATCGACAAGGCACGGAGCCACGTCGGCACCGACGCCGAATCGGTCGAATCGATGATCAACGAGCTCGAGGCGGCCAAGCAACGCGCCGAACAGCTCGAGAAAGAACTCATCGTCAAACGCCACGACCTTGAAGAAGAGCAGGCGGCGTTCGAGGCGAAGCTGACCGATTTCGAGCGCGAGCGCGACACGATGTACGGCGAAGCCGAGGCTCGTGCCGAAAAGGCTGTCGAACAGGCGAAGCGCCAGGCAAACGAAGTCATCGACCGTTTGAAGAAGCTACGCGCAGAAGGGATCGTCAAAGAGCACGAGATCATCGCCGCGAAGAAACAGCTCGAATCGGCGAAACCGACGCTCCAAGAGAAAAAGATCCAAAAAGTGAAACAAAAAGCGCAACAGAAACGTACGTTCAGTAAAGGCGAAGAAGTGAAAGTGACGACGTTCAACCAAAAGGGCTATATCGTGAAGCAATTGAACGATAACGAGTACAACGTCCAAGTCGGGATTATGAAAGTGAACGTCAAAGCGGACGACCTTCAAAAGATCGGGCCTTCGAAAGAGCAGTCGCTCCAGTCGAAAGGCAGCTCGCTCAAGCGTCAGAGCTCGACGAAATCGGAGCTCGACTTGCGCGGCGTCCGGGTCGAAGAAGGGCTTTCCCGCCTCGACAAATATATCGACGAGGCGCTCGTGTCCGGGTATGACAACGTCCGTATCATCCATGGTCTCGGGACCGGTGCGATGCGACAGGCGACGCAAGAGTACCTAAAAGGACATCGTCACGTGAAGAGTCAGCGCCCCGGTGGGATGGGTGAAGGCGGACTCGGTGTCACGGTCGTCGAACTGAAGTGAGGGTATGATGATAATGGGGAACGTAACGTTTGGTGTATTGCTTGAATCGCTCGGTCTGTATTCAATCGCCGGACTCATGATTGTCGTCGGTCTCGCCGTCTTCGAGGTGACGACACCGTACAGCAATTGGCGCGAGATTCAAAAAGGAAACATCGCCGTCGCACTCGCGACCGGCGGGAAAATCGTCGGTCTCGCCAACATCTTCCGTGTCGTCGAGAGCCATCACGACCAGACGATGGATGTGTTGGTCGGAGGGAGCTTCGGCTTCTTCCTTCTCTTGACGACGTATTGGTTATTCGAATTTTTGACGCCGTCGCTCAAAGTGAACGAGGAGATTGGGAAAGGGAATATCGCTGTCGGACTGATGGCGTTCCTGCTCTCGATTGGGGTCTCGCTCGTCGTCGGCGCGGCGTTGGTGAGGTGAAGACATGGTATATGAGAGACTAGCGAAGATTCTCTTCATCGGGGCCGGCCTGTTTTTAGTGGCAGCGGCACTGTGGTTTATCTTCTATTGAATGAGAGCGACGTCTGCGGACGTCGTTTTTTTAAAAGGGGGAATTAAATTGGATATCGATTTGAACTTTATGATGACGACCGAGGGCTATCTGCTCGACCTCGAGTCGTTTCAGGTGAAAGACGAGATGTACTATCCGCTCGAATGGACGTTTTTCGGGGCGGATGACGCGACGAGGCTATTGACGTGGGATACTGAACGTGACCGGATTCGGATTCGTTTCGAACAGTACGCTGTCTTTCTCGGAACATTGGAAGTGCATGGGATAGATGAAGCGGGACTTCACAATGCTTATCCGGTCGTGAAGTTAAATTCGTCCCGATTCACACGGTTCGCCGCAGAGAACATGGGGACAGAACGAATCAACACGGAGCGGGGGACGCTTGCGCATTACGTCATTCGTACGATCGAGCAAGAGTTCCACGTTTTAGCATACGAAGATCCGAATGTGGAAGACTTGGGAAAAGTCGGGGATACAGGCGTCGTCGTCGAAATTGTAGACGATATAATTTAAAAAGAGGGCAACGATTAACGTCATATTATGTCCTCCCATATGAATAAGAATCGTTTCCTATGTTAAAATTAGTAAATGAATAAAAAAGATAATGGATTAAAAACATGGTTAGAAAGAGAACGGAACTGTTTGGAGGCGCTTTATGATGACACAAGTAGAAGAATTAAAGATGTATGAAAGCTTTGACGAGTTAGCCAATGATGTACTCGATCTCGCAAAAGAAATATTACCTGAACAAATGTTTTATCTGTCTGCGTTTAGCGACACCCAGCAGTTCGTCTTAAAACTTTCAAATGAAAAATCCAGCATTCTTATAAAAGAAGGGATGGTTGTCGATTTAAACAATTCGGTCTGCAAACGAATTGATTTTGAAACGAATCAGCCGTTGATTTACGAAGACGTACAACAAGATTGTCCGATCGATGAAGTGAAAGGGCTCCTCGATGGAGTCAATATTCAATCCTATTTAGGGATTCCGATTTCCCTGACAAACGGGGAAAAGTTTGGCACGTTGTGTGCCGTCAATGATGAAGCGAGCTTGTTAGACCGTAAGAGTATCAACTTACTCCAGCGGATCGTCAAATTGTTCTCCTATTATTTAGAACTCGAGCATTACGTGTGGCGGGACATGTTGACGGAACTGTACAATCGACGTTATTTGACGAAGTACTTCGATGGTCAATTGAATAAAACGGGAGCGCTCTTCTTCCTCGACCTCGATGGCTTCAAAAAGGTGAACGATACACACGGTCATGATGTGGGGGACCTCGTCTTGAAGGAAGTGGCATCGCGACTGCAAAGGATTGTGAATCAACAAGAAGAGGCGTTTGCTATCCGCCTCGGTGGCGATGAGTTCGTCCTACATTTTTCCCAATCGGCAACGCAAGAGGAATGGAGCCACCTCGCGAACCAAATCATCGAGGAGTTGAGTGCATGGGAAACGGACTATCACGTTTCGACGAGTATCGGCATCGTCACCTATACGCGAGACGAACAGACGAAACTCGATACGCTTTTGAAACAAGCAGACGACGCTCTTTACCGAGCCAAATCTTCAGGGAAACGGAATTATAAGTTCGGTAACTGACCCCGTCTTATAAAGAGGTCATTCAACAAAGTGGTAAGGAGGATGAATCATTACAAAATATCTATTGCTCGTTAGTCTATTCATTGGACCTATGTTGACGTTGACCGCTTGCGGTGGAACGGACACGGTCGAAACGATAGACAATCGACCGGTCGTTCATTTCGATGCCGCTTCGATCATTTCAACAGCACGCGATCATCATATCAAGATGGTTATGTTATCGAGCATTCCGACTGATGACGTCAACGTTCCCGGGGCGATTGAAGCATTGGAGGGTATGCTAGCAAGTAACAATGCGTATATAGCCGAACTTCAAGGATTACAGCATGAAGACTCTACTGCCGATGCGTATAAGGACGGGGTCATCGAATATTTAGAAGTAGAGAACGTGTATATTGAAGAGACGATCGAAAACATGTCCGCGAGAAGTGTAAGTCTGCCGAACCGATTTTGGATGGATACGCTCTACTCGCGTACAAATGCAAAAGTGTCAGCGTTTCGATATGAACCGAATTGAGTGAATGCATACAAAGGAGCGTCATCCCAGCCTGGGATGGCGCTCCTTTCTGTTTACGGCACATCAATTTTAACGGTATACACTTTCGGCATGGCGCCGCTTGAAGCATACAAGACGAGCGTTTTCTCTGTCTCTGGAACGAGGAAGACTAAATCAATCTCGGATTTCTCGCCTGGTGTGTAGATGAATCCACCGCGAAATGCTTTCTTGTTGTGGTTGACCATGTCGACCGGACTGTATTCTGTACCATCTGGCGTGTACATGCGGAAACCGTTCGGTCGATAGTCCATCGTGCCACCATATTGATCATCCTCATTAAAAAGAGAGATGGGTAAGCTGACGAATCGTTTTCCAGCTTCCGGTTCGGTCCCGTCCGGTGAGGCGAAGACTGGCTGTCCAACTTGGAATTCACGTTTCTTCATTCGTGGATCCCCAATAAACGTTTGGAACGTACCGAGGTTCATGATTTTTTGAAGGTCATCTTCTTTTGCTGTGGTTGCTTTGGCTTCTTTCGGTTTATCTGCTTTTAAATCAGCCTGTTTCGCATCGGTCGTCTGTGCGGTCGGAGCTGGTGTCGTCTTCGCTTCTTCCGTCACCGGTCTCACTTCAGGTGACGTGAACACGAACAAACTGATAATCCCGACGACGAGCGCGGTCGCGGTCGTCCCGAGCACGAGACGGAACCGTTTCTCGACTTTCTTCTGGTTGACGACGTGTCCGCCGATGGCTTCGGCCGGTGTGATGCGGACGGCCCGCTCCGCCGGGAGGAGCGCCCCGAGAACCCCGGTCACGACCGGGATGAGGATGGTCGCGAACAGGAACGGCAACTCGGACGTCGGGAACTGTTGATACATGACGGTGACGATGATGATGGTCACTGTCACGCCAAGCAGTCCGGCGAAGAATCCGGTCAACGCGCCTTCCGTCAAAACGAGACGACGGATGGACGTGTTCTGCCAACCGAGCGCTTTCAAGACGGCGAGCTGCGGTTTTCGTTCCGAGACGTTTTGCCACATGATCTCGGTCGTTGTCAGCATCGCGATGAGCAAGGCGACACCCATGGCGACGTAATGCATCGTCCCGACTTCAAGGGCGACGAACTCGCCGATCCACGTCGTATACAAGACGCCTTGGAGGCGGAATGTCACGAATAGGAAGAAACCGAACAGACTCGTCGGTAAGGCGATGGCGAGAATCGATAACGACGTCCCTAAAGTTACTGAAATATTGGGTAATTCTTTTCTGTTCCCGTCTAAAAATTGATGGTTGACAAGGTCAATTACGTCTTTTAATAATGAACCAATAAAAACCTTAGTAAACTTTGCTATAATAGTATCAATATTAACTAATAAAGGGATTGAAATGTTTATGTCAAAAAAATATATATTATCTATCACAGAAATAGAAGATAGAGTTAAAGCAATAGTTCAAAATTTAAATCAAGATACTTTTATTGAAGAGTTTTTAATGCTTTTTGATATTCCAAAAATTAGTATCACACGTGCGAAATCAAGTGAAGGAGATTTTTTGATCCGAAATAAGGTTCGTTATCGCATAGTTGAAAACAATCCACTGGAAGCTATTGATAAAATTGAAGAGGAAATTGTATCTCAAAAACAAAAGCCACGCTATATTATCACGACTGATTTCGAAAAGTTTTATGCAAAAGATACAAAAACAAATGATTCACTTGCAATTCACTTTGAAGACTTACCAACTAATACAGAGTTTTTCCTTGCGTGGAATGGGATTGAAAAAGTAGATTATCAAAAAGAAAACCCAGCAGATATTAAAGCTGCGGAGCGTTTCACAAAACTTTATGATGAATTGGTCAAGACCAACCCAGAGCTTGTAAAGGAGGAAGCTGACGGAAAATCCTTTAATCTTTTTCTAATTCGCTCACTTTTCTTGTACTTCGCTGAGGATACAGAGATTATAGCAAAAGGTTCTTTTACTAATCTCCTTAAAGCAAGAACTGAAACCGATGGAAGCAATTTAAATTCAGTTATAAAAGAATTATTTTTAATTTTAGATGTACCTGAAAATCAAAGAGATGATACACCTGTATGGTTAAAAAGTTTTCCATATGTAAATGGTAAACTTTTTAAAGAGCCACACCATGACTTAAACTTCAATACTTTTACTAGAAAACTACTTATCGAAGCTGGCGAATTGCTTAACTGGAATGAAATCAATCCTGATATTTTAGGTGCAATGATTCAAACTGTCGCAAACAAAGAAGAACGTCAAGTCTCAGGCATGCATTATACTAGCGTACCAAATATCTTGAAAGTAATTAAACCGCTATTTTTGGACAATCTACAAGCAGAGTACCTGAGACTTTCTAAACGTGCGGATGATTACTTAGAACGTGATATTACTGATAAACAAAGACGAGAACAACAAAGGAACATTATTAAACACCTGAATCGCTTACTTGAGCGAATGAGTAAAATCAAGTTTTTAGACCCCGCATGTGGATCTGGTAACTTTTTGATTATTACTTACAAGGAACTTCGCAAACTTGAAATTCAAATCCTTGTTAAAATTCGTGAAATCCAGAACGCTTTAATGGAAAAGAATGTTTATCAGGGTGAATTTCTTAAGCAATCTAAGATTAAACTAAACCAATTTTCAGGCATTGAGCTTGAAGATTTCGCTCAAGAAGTGGCTAAACTCTCTCTATATATTGCTGAACATCAAATGAATGTAGAAATGATTGAATCTCTTGCGGACTTTCAACCTAAAATACTACCACTTCAAGAGTCAGGAAATATCGTGCAAGGTAATGCCTTACGCATGGAGTGGCGTGAGATTGTTCCGCATGAGCCGAATGAAGAAGTCTATATTATGGGTAATCCTCCATATATAGGATCTCGAAATCAGACTGAGGAAAATAAAAAGGACATGAGCTCTATTTTCCAGGGGGTTCAGTCATTTAAAAAACTTGATTATATAAGTGCTTGGTTTTTACTCGGTGTAAAATTCGTTGAAAACACAAAAAATAAATTTGCATTTGTAACAACGAACTCAATAACACAAGGTGAACAAGTTCCAATTTTATGGAAAAAACTACTTTCATACGATATAGAAATTTGCTTCGCATATAATTCTTTTAAATGGAACAATAGTGCTAGCAATAATGCTGGAGTAACTGTAGCAATTATTGGAATAGCTTCAAAAGGTGAAAGTTCCGTCAAACATCTTATTTCAGAGGGAAGTAGTATTGAAACAGAAAATATTACACCTTATTTAAGTTTCGGTAATAATATTCTTGTGGAAAATAGTACAATTCAATGCTCTGGGTTCTCTAAAATGCAAAAAGGGAATGCTGCTTACGATGATGGTTTTCTAACGTTTTCATCATCTGAATATGAGGAAGTTGTTTCTAAAATTCCAGAAACAAAACAATTCTTCAAAAAGTATGTGAGTGCGGATGATATTATAAATGGTACTTATAAGTATTGCTTGTGGATTACAGATGAAAATTTATACGACGCACAAAATATTCCATTTATTAATGAAAGAATTGAAAAAGTAAAATCATATCGTTTAGGTAGTAAAAGGACAGTTACAAAACAACAAGCTCAAACACCCTATGCATTCGGCGAGATTAGATATAAAAAGGGAGAAGGATTTATCATTCCAGTAGTTTCTTCTGAAGCTAGGGATTATCTACCTATTGCGATAATAGATTCTGAAACAATTCCATCATATGCAACATTTGTTTTATACGACGCCCCAATTTGGCTCCTCGGTATCCTAGAATCTCGAATGCATATGTCTTGGCTACGTTCAGTTGGTGGAAGGCTTAAAACAGATTATCGCTATTCTGCTGGAATGGTTTATAATACATTCCCAATTCCTAAGTTCTCAACAAATCGTAAAAGTATTCTTGAAGAAGCGGTGTTTGACATGCTTGATGTCCGTGAAGAAGAAGGGGGAACTCTTGCAGAACTTTATGGGGGTGCTAATAAACCAATGAATGCAAGATTACGAGAAGCACACGAAAAAATTGATGGTATTGTGGAACGCGCTTATAAGCAAGAACCTTTCAAGTCGGATGAGGAACGTTTGAGTGTATTGTTGAAACTATATCAAGAAATGGCAAGTGAGGAGAAAAAATGACATCAAATATTTTTGAAATTAATTATAATGGTACTGGACAAAGCCAAAGTATAAATACATTAGGTATGCGTGAGATGCAGGCTCGTGTCTATGAGAAACGTGCTTCTAAATATTTATTAGTTAAAGCTCCTCCAGCATCAGGTAAATCACGTGCTTTGATGTTCGTAGCTTTAGATAAACTATCAAATCAGAGTATAAAAAAAGTAATTATTGCAGTTCCAGAACGTACGATTGGAAAGTCATTTAAAACAACAGAACTAGTTAAATTTGGTTTCTTTTCTGATTGGGTTGTTAATCCCAAAAACAATCTTACGGATCTTGGAATAAGTGAAAGTAAAGTTTCACAGTTTGTGAATTTTATTCGTTCATCAAACTCTGAAGATAATATCATGGTTTGTACTCATGCGACTTTACGTTTTGCTTTTGAGAAATTGAATGATTCCGACTTTGACAATGTTTTACTTGCCATTGATGAGTTTCATCATGTCTCACAAGATGATAATTCTGTTCTTGGAAGTGCATTGCGTAATATTATGAGGAATTCTTCTGCTCATATAGTGGCAATGACTGGCTCTTACTTCCGTGGTGATTCTGTTCCGATTCTAGAGCCAACTGATGAACAAAAGTTTGATAAGGTAACTTATACCTACTATGAACAACTGGAAGGTTATAAACATCTAAAGAGTTTTGCGATGGGCTATAGCTTTTACAGGGGTCGCTATACTGATGCCCTTTCAGAAGTTTTAGATACTACGAAAAAGACTATCATTCATATTCCGAGTCCAAACTCAGGTGAATCAACAAAAGAGAAATATGATGAAGTCGATCGTATTCTTGATGAACTTGGGGAGGTACAATTCGATTCAGAAACTGGCCTTTATTTCATAACTGAGGCATCGGGAAATATTTTAAAAGTAGCAGACTTAGTTACTGAGGATGGTGTGGAAGGTCGGGAAAAATTTGGCCGCGGGAAAGCACAGGAATATATTCGAAATATGTCTGAAATTGATGACTTAGATATCATTATTGCGCTCGGTATGGCAAAAGAGGGATTTGACTGGCCTTTCGCAGAATATGCTTTAACAATTGGGTATCGTAATTCATTAACTGAAATTGTTCAAATTATTGGTAGAGTGACTCGTGATAGTGCAAATAAAACTCATGCACAATTTACTAATTTAATTGCTCAACCAGATGCTCAGGATGATGAGGTGATGTTTGCGGTTAATAATGTCATGAAGGCAATTACTGCAAGTCTTTTGATGGAATCGGTGTTAGCCCCAAACTTTAGATTTAAGCGTAAGGATAATAATGATCAAAAATCAAATGGAACAGATATTTTTATCAAAGGTTTAAAGAGGCCAAGTACTAATCGTTCAAACGATATTATTCAAAACGATTTGAATGATTTGAAAGCTACTGTTTTACAAGATAGTCAAATTCAGCAAGCTATTGCTGCTGGGGTAGAGGCTAACGTAATTAACAAACAACTTATACCGCGTGTGATAATGAGTACTTACCCTGATTTATCCAATGAAGAAACTGAAGAGATACGTCAGCACTTGGTCGCACAATCTGTTATTCAGTCTGCTGAGCGCGAGGAAGGAGCTAGTGGAAAACAATTCCTCAGAATGTCAAATAAATTTATCAATATCGATGAAATTTCAATTGATTTAATTGATGAAGTGAATCCTTTTCAACGTGCTTATGAAGTGATTTCAAAAGAAATTGATGCACCAACATTACGATTTATTCAAGATTACATGGATGGTATAAAATTTACTTTTTCTGAAGATGAATTAATTATGTTGTATCCTCAAATCGTTCAATTTAAAAATGAAAACGGAAGAATTCCAGATAAATCTAGCTCAGACCAATATGAGCAAAGATTAGCATATGCTTTATTACGTTTGGGGCAGTTAAGGAGAGAAAAACAAAATGAATAAGCTTAGTCTTGATGATATTTTTTCAGACCCTATTTTTGATGAACTAATAGCTGAAACTCCTAATAAAGAAGTTAAGCGAATTAATCCGGAATTTGAAAAATTTCAAGAGATTATTGATTGGATAAACAATCACGATGGAAAAGAGCCTGAAAAGACTCGTAGTATGACAGAAAGAAAATTATACTCCAGACTTAAGGGCTACCGCAATAAGCCAGAAATGATAAAAATGCTAACTGAGATTGATGAACTAAACTTGTTGGATGTTAAAAATATAGTTTTTGAAAATCGAATAAAAGACCCTAAATCTCTTGATGATATTCTTAATGATGACACAATTTTTGATAATGGAAACCAAGTTGATTCATTACTTGATTTGTCTAGATATAAAAGAACAATTAGTGCGGCTGATAAATACAGCACTCGAAAACGAGCTAGCCATTTTGAACGATATGAGCCTCTATTTAAGCTTGCTCAAAAAGAAATTGCAAGTGGTGTACGAAAAATAGTACCTGTAGACACTGAAAAAAATATTATGTCAGGTAAATTTTACATTGATAATGGTATTCTGCTTTATATTAAATCCATGAGTGATTACTATATAGACAAGAATGGTTATCGTAACGCGAAGCTACATCTTATCTATGAAAATGGAACTGAAAACAAAGGTATTTTACTTAGATCATTCGCATCTAATCTTTTTGATAAAACTCGTCATGGTAGAATGGTAACGGAAGTAATGAGTGATATTATGGGAGAAACTACTGTTGAAGAAAGAGCCGTTGAGTTTCTGACTACTGGTTATATTTATGTTGTAAAATCACTTAGCTCAAATCCAGAAATAGCCCAATATCAAAATCTTTATAAAATTGGTTTCACTAGTGATAGTGTTGAAAAGCGTATTAGAAATGCCGAGAATGAGTCTACTTATCTTTACGCACCTGTGAAAATTATTGCGAAATGGGAAGTTCAAAACGTTAGTGCTCGAAGATTGGAAACAGCCATACATCATAAGTTTTCAGAAAAGCAATTACAAATCTCTGTTCCAATAGCAAATCAGAAAATAGAATATCCTAAAGAGTGGTATATAGTTACATTGGATGAAGTTGAAGAATATATAAATAAAATTATTTTAAAACTAAATATCTGATTCAAAGGGAATGAGGGAGAGAATTTAATGACTCAATACAACAAATTAATCCGCGACCGTATCCCTGAAATCATTCACAAAGCAGGACAGATTCCTGTCGTCAAACACTTGAATCAAGCCGAGCATTTCGAACAAGCGCGCTTGAAACTCTATGAAGAAATCAAAGAGTACGAAGAGACGAATATTGATGAAGAATCACGCGAAGAACTGGCTGATATTTTGGAACTCGTCTATACGCTCGGAAAAATGCACGGCGCGAGCTTCGAAGAATTGAATCGTATCCGTGAGGAGAAACGTGAAAAGCGGGGTGGGTTTGAAGAAGGTCTCTTCTTGGAAGAAGTTCTTGATCATGAGTGAATTGCGTCTGCATACAAGTCATTTACGAATTCCATTACAACACCAAATCAACGCGGCGACTGAAATCTATATGGTCGTCGCGTTTGCGCAAGTATCGGGTGTTCAAGAACTCACCGCTTCACTTCACCAAGCAGTCAATCGCGGTGCACAAGTCCGCATTCTAATCGGGGATTACCTCTATTTGACGAACCCGGACGCGCTTGAAATGTTAATGAACATTCAAGGCGTTGAGCTAAGGCTCTATCGATCAAAAGGACAGTCATTCCACCCGAAAGCGTATTTGTTCCGAAACCAAGATGGCGGAACATTCTTTGTGGGTTCTTCCAATCTTTCGCATAGTGCCTTGAATCGAGGCGTCGAATGGAACGTTGAGATTCCAGCAAGTATCTCGGAAGACGTGTTCGAACAGTCCGTCGATGCGTTTCATGATCTCTTCTATAGTGATTATGCCCAAATCATGAATACTGTCTCATTGCAGCCTTATCGTGAAGAGTATAATGCCCGTCAAGATCGGATGAAAGAAAACGAGCAAGTTGCAGAATCGACCCCGGTCTATATTGAGGACGATACAATCACGCCGAACACCGTGCAAGATGCTGCGCTGAAGGCGTTACGCGAGACGATGGACGAAGGCAGACGTAAGGCGATGCTCGTTCTCGCTACAGGACTCGGGAAGACGTATTTGAGCGCCTTTTTTGCCCGCCAGTTCAAACGAGTGCTCTTCATTGCCCATCAAAAAGAGATTTTGCTTCAAGCAGAGAATTCTTTTAAAAGGGTCTCAAATGAATGGAAGACAGGACTACTACTTGGCGGTGACTCGAGAGATGAGCAATCGGCAGACGTCTTGTTCGCATCGATTCAAACGTTGGCTTCAAAACACCGAATGGAACAGTTCGAACCAGAACAATTCGATTTAATTATCGTCGACGAGTTCCACCATTCGGCGGCACCATCCTATCGGCGTGTCCTTGACTACTTCGAGCCGAAATTCTTGCTCGGTTTGACGGCGACGCCGGATCGGTTGGACGGGGGAGACGTCTATGCTTTATGTGATGACAACGTTGCGTATCAGATGCACTTCACCGAAGCGATTGAAGAGTCGTATTTGACACCATTCCATTACGTTGGGATTTATGATGAGATTGACTATTCGCAGATTCGACTGATCAACGGTCGTCGCTATGATCAGGACGAACTGTTGGCGGAGCAGTTGAAGGAAAGTGTCGCTCAAAAAATCTTTGATGCCTGGCGGATGCATCACCAAACGCGAGCACTCGGCTTCTGTTCATCGGTCACTCAAGCGGAATATTTGGCCGACTATTTCCGCCTGCAAGGTGTTCAAGCTGTCGCGCTACATAGCCAGGCCGAATATGACCGCGCCGATGTGATGCGTCAATTGAAGCAAGGGCATCTCGATATCATCTTCGCGGTCAACTTATTCAATGAAGGTGTCGATATCCCGGAGATTGATACGTTATTGTTCTGCCGCCCGACTGAATCGTTGACGGTGTTCACGCAACAAATCGGACGTGGATTACGTCTATTGAGCGGGAAGACGCACTGCACCATCATCGATTTGATTGGGAACTATAAGAACATCGATAAAAAGTTGGCGCTGTTGACGACGAAACGACAGCCGATTGTCAAAGAGCTCCCGACAAACGGGACCTTGCCTAATGGCTGTACCATCGAATTTGATTTACATGCCATCGATTTGTTGAAGCGAATGGTCACGCGTTCTTCGACACGCCGACAACAGCTGGAGCGGAACTACTTCATGGTGAAGGAGGAACTCGGGAGACGACCGAGTTATCTAGAGTTGGTCCAGCGAGGGGAATACTCGATGGACGCTTATCGTTCTGAATGGAAGAAAGACGGTGGTTTTTATGGATTCCTTAACCGGACGGGAGAACTGAATGACGAGGAAAAACATCTGTTTCAAGAGGCGAAGTCGCTATTGCTTGAAGTAGAATACACCGACATGACGAAGAGCTATAAGATGATTGTGTTATCCATCATGTTAAGTCGTGGAATTGATGGATGGCTTCAGCCACTACCAGCGAGCGAGGCAGCTCGTCCATTCTATGAGTTCATCAATGCTTTCCCATATCGGCAACAGATTGATGGACAGACAAAAGACTTCCAATCACCGTTCCATCAACAAAAGATTGAAAAGTTACTCTTACGGATGCCATTTGATAAAATAGCTAAAGGACCGTTCTTCGTGTCAGAGGAAGCGCTACGTATCGAGCATAATGAAGCGTTTGCTCATCCTTTGATTTACGAATGGGTCAGTCAAATCGTTGAAGTACGACTACATCATTACTTCAGTCGTAAAGCTTCAGAATGATCGGGAAAGGAGTCTTTAACTTGAAACGCGCACTACTTCGCAAAATCCAATTCGCCCTCCAGCATCATGGCGGGACGGCTTCATTGAAAGAAATCAACGCATATATCGAGCGGTCATACTATCAACTCGAGCTCGATCGGTATAAAGACTGGAAGGCTCACGTCAATAAACAGATTCGGGTCCATTCAAGTGATTCGGCCAGCTTCGCGGGGAAAGAAGACTTGTTTTATTCCACAGGAAATAAGGGCATCTGGGGCCTTCGCCAACCGAATAACTAACCGAAAGCGGAACCATTTCAGTTGGTTCCGCTTTCAATGTTTACAAAACATCACACCCCCTTGTCACAGAATGTTCAATCCTGTAAACTTCGAAACAGTGTGAAAAAAATGTATAAGGGGTTTATCCATGGAAATCGTTCAGCAATTATCGCAAGTACAATTACTCAACCAATTCTGGTTGCTCATGGCCTTCGTCATCCCGATGGTCATTTTATCGCGGATGGTCGTGGCCGGTTCACGGTTCTCACCAATCCTCGTCATCGTCATCTTCGGTCTCGGACTTGGCTTCGCCATGGTCGAGATGGGCATCGCGACACCGGGTCTCCCTGAGTTCCCGCTCGTCGACTTTATGTCACGGACGACGATCATCGCGCTCGTCGTATCGTTCTTCGTCGGTGGACAAGAACTTCGCAAGATCTTAAGCAAGCAAGAGCTCGACATGAAAGACATCGTCGTGCCATCGAAAGAAGAGATGTTCCTCGGAACAGGACGGACACAGTTCATCTTCATCCTCCGTTCATTCTTCTTGCTCGTCGGTCTCGAAGGGTTCTTCCGCATGATGATTCAACCGGGCGCGGCAGAGGGCATCATGCTCTATTACCCGATCCTCGCGTTGATCGGTCTCGCGGCATCGTTCCTCTTGATCGACCACAAGGCTCAAATCGACGATAAGAAGGTATACATGCGTAAAGGCGTCATCGAGACAGTCTTGATGCTCGTCATCTTGTTCGTCTCGTACGGCATCGCCGTGGCGGTTCAACCGATTATCGCGCTGCCGCAAATCTTCTTCGCCATGTTGCTTTCGTCAGCACTCGGTGCCATCTTCCACAACTGGACGTATGGACCGACCGTCCGTGCGCTTCTGTTCGCCGGAATCCCGGTCGTCTTGGCCGCCAACTTCATGGTCGGTGGCTCGCGAATCGGTGATGCGTTCGCCATCGAAGGCATGAACTCGATTCTCGTGTACGGTTTCTTCGGTCAGTTGTTCTGGATGTTCGGTGGGATTGCGCTCCTCATGTGGTTCGCCCGCACAGGACACATCCGCAACCTCGCACCAGGTATGGCCGGCTCGCTCTCGCACAGTGGTCTCACAGGCGCATGTACGGCTGGTGACTTCGGTCAAGTGGCCGCGAAACGTGCCCCAATCATGATCAACATCCCGTTCTTCGGTCACATCTTCGTGTTCTCGATTTTGGCAGTCAGTGCCGACAATGGGGCGCTCTGGATTTGGCCGACGGCGATCATCGTCTTGGTCGGTCTCACGTTGACTGCGCTCTCGCTTAAAAACTTGCGCGGTGCCAACGGAGAAGACTTCAAAGAAGTGAAGGCGCTCATGCAGTTCTCGTTCGGTTGGCAGATGATGGCGGTCTTTGGTGGACTCGTCCTTCTCACGTTCAGCACGATCGCGTTCGACTACACGACGATGGCTCAATCGTCAGCCATCTCGCACTTCGGTCTCTTCGCAGCCGTGCAGGGCGGTATGTTCGGGACGGAAGCGTCGCTCCTCATCCCGCTCATCTTCTCGATGCCATTCCTCGTCCATCCGATCGTGTTCTACATGTTCGGGAAGGCGCTCGATAATAACGGTGAAATGCCACGCGTACCAGTTTACGCCATGGCGCTCATCGGTGTCGTCGGAGTCTCGTTCGCGATTCTCGGCGTATAACAAACAGCCGCTTCTACAAATGCGTAGAAGCGGTTTTTTGTATGCCGAAACATCGGACCGATGAATCGATGGGACAAAAAAACGGCCGACACGATGTCGACCGCTTCAAGCTCACAACAACATGGACAACAGCGTCAAAATCGCCAATCCACCTTGCGTGAGGATAATCTTTTTGTTGCTCGTGATACTGCCGTACAACGCGACGAGCACGATATAGATAAGAAGCATCGTGACGATCTCGATCGACTGGCTGACGAACAGACCGTACAGCAAGCCGACGCCGATCAACCCGTTATAGACGCCTTGGTTCTTGAACAGCACCGATACGGAGTCGCGCGCGAGCTCTTGTTCCGTCATGTTGAAGACACGGGCCGTCGTTTTCGAACGAGTGGCGAACGTCTCTAAATACATAATGTAGAAGAACTCGAGTGCGACGAGCGTTCCGAGGACGAGGGTGAGCCCGGACACGTTAGTTGGCCGTCGCGACTTCCGTCACATGGAGCACTGGTTTCGCCGTCACGTAGTTGCCTACGTTTTGGGCGAACGCGATGAGGTCCGGGTTTTGGTTGTGTTGTTCGACGGCCGCTTGGTCGGCCCAGTTCTCGATCATGACGAAGCGGTTCTCCGAAGTCGTCGATTGGAACAGTTCATAGCTCAAGCAACCGGCTTCTTGTTTCGACGAATCGATGAGCTTGTTGATGTCCGCCAAAAAGTTTTCAAATTCCGTTTCTTTCACGTCGAAAATAGCATTGATTAAGATCATGTGGGTGTCCTCCGATTATTTGAATGATGTGATTTTTTCAGCGTCGAGACGTACCGATTGGTAGCCTTCTTCTGCAGCTTTACCGACCGAGAGGATCATGACCGGCACGTAACGGTCTTTATCTAAACCGAACGCTTCCGCGAGTTGGTCTTTCTCGAAACCGCCGATTGGGTTCGTGTCGTAACCGTGGGCACGGGCGACGAGCATGAATTGCATCGCAGCGAGGCTCGAGTCGATTTTGACGATGTCGTTCATCTCTTGTGTCGACAAGTTCTTGTAGTACGGGAGGATGGCGCCGAGCTGTTGGTCGCGTACTTCTTGCGGCATTTTGCCTTCCGCAACAGCTTGGTCGTAAATCTCTTCACCGAGCTCGTAGCATTCCATATCGCCGAAGATGAGGACCATCGCAGCCGACGTGTCGTTTTGACGGACGTTGAAGCGGATGAGCGGTTTGAGCGCCTCTTTCGCCTCTGGGCTCTCGACGACGACGAAGCGCCACGGTTGCATGTTGACTGAAGAAGGAGCCGTTGTCGCTTCCTCGATCATTTGAAGCATTTCAAGTTGTGAGATTTTGACGTTCTCGTCGTAGACGCGGATCGATTTACGACCGAGCATCACGTCAGTGAATGTGTTGTTTTCGAATGTAGTTGCCATGGATATTACCTCTTTCTCTCTTGTTATAGTTGGTTTAGCTTTTGCAGCAGACTCGACAGCTGATTGATTTCTGACTCGGACAGCACTTTCGTGATCAGATGCTTGCCGCGGTCGTGGTCTTGTTCACAGCTCGTCAAGTCATGCTTGGCTTCGTCGGTTAAATGGACGAACACTTCACGATGGTTCGCGGTGTTCCGTTCCCGGCGGACGTAGCCTTTTTCTTCAAGGATCTTCAAATGGCGGGTGATGGCCGCATTGTCGATTTTCATCGCCTGCTGAATCTCGCTTTGCGAACAGACGCCCTTGTCATGCACGATCATGAGCATCTCGTAGCGGGTCAGGCTGAAGCCCGTCTCTTTCTCGAACGAGGTCGCGACGCGTTGGTCCGCCAGTTTGATTTGGTAGAGCAGTCGGCTGATATCTCGTAATTCCATCTGTGGTGTCTCACCCCTCTCATTTGATAAGTCAATTATTGACTCGTCAAATGTAAAACATTCACGCCGTGCTGTAAAGGAGAATGCTCACAAAAAAACCATCCGCTTTTGCGAATGGTCCTCAGTCTTCATATTTTGTGCCATCGAAGTGGTAGTCGTAGATGAACGTCGTCTCGTCGAAGCCATACAGTCGATCATGGCGATTCAAGTCCTCGATTGTCTGAATTTCATGCATCGCCGGTTCGCCAGGGAACGAGTCGCGTGCGACGTTCAAATACCGCTCGGTGAAGTCGTCATCCTCATACGGTGTTCCGTCGAACGAGAAATGAATCGAGTAGACGTCATCTTCCAAAGCTCGTATCACGCCGAGCATCCGTTGTTTCTGCGCATCGGTATTGGACCACTCCTCGTGGAACATGATGGACACGTCCAAGAACTCTTTTGACTCGACGTCGAAGACGGACGTCGGGGTAGGGCGTATGGTCGTCGCAACGCCTTCATCCACACCGGTCGGTACACTCGCGCGGACCGTTTCCGCCTCCGTCAACAAGTCGAGTTGCTCGAGATGCTCCTTGAACGTGTCTTCGGCTTCTTGCTGCCAGACATGTTCAAGCACGTTGTCATGGATCGTTTGATCAGTCTGATACGTCTCAGCCCAATAGTCACCTTCGAGTATCGGATCGGTCAGGGTGAATTCGGCCGCATAGCCGCCCATCTTCCAGTCGCGCTTGAGCGTGACCTCGACGTCTTCTCCATATGTATCTTCAATATAGGACGCGTATCGTTCTTCCTCATCTTGTTTTGCATAAGTCGACCATGTCGTGCCAAGCGCGGTCACGGCGACAGCGGTTGCGACTAACCATCGTTTTCTCATTTTTGATTCACCTCTTTACCAATGTACCTGAAATGGAAGTGTACTACCTCGGTCCAAAGTCGTATTCAATTTATTCCCAAATGCCTGTAAACTGAAAGTGCCCTTTAAGAACTATTGTATTTACGTGTACTAATACATATAATACACTTATACCACGTACACAAGAGAGGGTGTGACCCATGTTATATAAAATTGATATGAAAAGCGCGGAACCTTTGTATGAACAAATCGTCAATCAGACGAAGGCGCTCGTCATCCGCGGGATTTTACGGCCGGGCGATAAAGTCATGTCGGTGCGCGAACTTGCGACCGACCTCGTCATCAATCCGAACACGGTCAGTAAGGCGTATCAGGAACTCGAGCGGCTCGGATTGCTCGAGATGCACCGCGGGCGGGGGACGTTCGTCTCCGAGGACTGGATCGACCAGGACTCACCGCGCGCCCCAATCCTAGAGGCGATCAAGAAGCTCGCCATCGATTGCCATTACGCGAACATCGCGCTCACTGAAGCGCTGACGCTATTTGAGACAGAGTATAAGAAAGTAGGGGAGAACCATGCTGACAGTCCAGCAACTGAGTAAAAAAATCGATCGACAGCAAGTCCTTGATGATATCGATTTCACCGTCGGCGCAGGGGAAATCATCGCCCTCGTCGGACGGAACGGGGCCGGCAAGACGACGCTCCTCCGGACGATGGTCGGCATCATCCGACCGGACACGGGCGACGTCCGCTACGGTCCATCGAGTATCTTTGAAAAAGCAGAGTTAAAGCGTGACGTCATCTTCGTCCCGGATTCGGCCGATGCGCTCAAACATTATACAGTCAACGAGGCGGCCGCGCTCTACGAATCGATTTATCCGACGTTCAACCGTTCAACCTTTAGAGAGACGCTCACACGATATAACATCGACAACAAGAAGATTCGCCAGCTCTCGAAAGGGCAGAAGGCGATGGTGACGCTGTCGCTCGCGTTCGCCGTCCAAGCGAAGTATTATCTGCTCGATGAACCGACGGACGGACTCGATGTCGTCGCCAAGTCGGACGTCTTGAAGCTGATGATTGCCCAAGTCGAGGCGCGCAACTGCTCGATTATCGTCTCGAGCCACCAGTTGCATGAGCTCGAACGAATCGCCGACCGCATCATCATGATCGAGAAAGGGCGCGTCAAGGCGATCATGTCGCTCGAGGAGGCGCGGGAGACGAGCGTCAAACTGCAAGTCGTCTTCAACGACCAAGTACCGGTCGAACTGCTCGAACGGAAAGATATCGAAATCATCAACGTCACAGGGCGGGTCGCCTTGTTCATGGCGAAAGAACGGACGAAAGAACTCGATACGTTCGTCGATGCGCATGACCCGATGCTCGTCGAAGAGATTCCGATGTCTCTCGAAGACATCTTCCGGGTCCAATTAGGAGGTGAGGCAAGTGTCTTTTAAAGTGTTGTTAAAGAAAGACTGGAAACAAGTGTCGTTGTTATGGATGTTGCTCGTCTTCCTTGGAATCGTCGCCTACACGCTTCCAGTGTGGACACAGATGCAATCATTCGATGAACAAGTTCGAGAAATTCAAGCGAATCCCGAGGACTATGCCGAATGGTATGGCGACAATGTAACGAATCCGTCGGTTGAAGAGTTGTTCAGCCCGCAGTACAGCTACTTTATTGGTGACTTACAGACATTGATCCCGTATGGTGGCGTCATCTTCCTCTATATCATCTTTGGCTTCTTGATGGCATCCGTCTTGATTGGAAGTGAACGTAATAGCCAAATGTCTGACTTTGCGATGTCGCTCCCGTTCAACCGCAACCAGCTATACATATCGAAGTGGTTGATTGGGACGAGCGGGATCATCGTCTCGTCTCTCCTTGGCGGACCGCTCATGCTTTGGATCATCCATTCATCACGCTATTCGTTTTTGATGGAAGGACACGCATTGCAAGTCGCAGGACTCGCTGGGTTTATGATGTTGACCGGCATTGCCGTCTTCTCATTGGCGTTATGGATGGGTTCATTCGGTGGGGAGGCCGTCTCGCAAGTGCTCTGGTCGGTCGTCGCCTTATTGTTCCCTGTCGGCATCTTACTGTTGATTCAAGGGTCGATTTTCTCGGTCACGCAAAACACATCTGGTGTCTATGAACTGTTCGAACGGGCCATCGAAAGTGTGTTCATGCGAGTGATCTCACCGCTTGCGAACGTATTTAACGTCGATACGTTCAACATGTTCACGGACAATACGGTGTGGGAAGACTTTATGACGGTGGCGATGCTTAGCGCCATCAGCTTTATCATCCTCTCGTTCGTTCTCGGCTTATGGATGTTCAACCGGGCCCCACAAGAGAACAACGGCCGCTTCTTCATGTTCACGAACTGGCTTTGGCTTGTCCACGTGATCATGGTCGTCTGTTTCGCCATGCTCGGCGGGATCATTCTGGCCAACCTCTCGTACCCGACGAACAGCATCCTTTACGTTGTCGGCTTTGTCATCGGCGGTTTCCTCGCTCATTTACTTGCGAAACGCCTGCTCTATCGCTTGAACTTGAAACTAAAATCTTGATAGGAGGATTTTCATGAAACGGCTCAGTCTGCTCGTCGTCTTGCTCATCGTGCTCGCTGGATGCGGGGACACCGAACGATCGAACGCTTTCCAATACAAAGGGTCTTACGTCGGGGACAACAGCGCCGTCGCCGGCATCGCCAAGACGTTGCCGATGCACGACTGCTACAAGTCGATCGAGCTGCAGACGAAAAAACGTCCTTACGGGCTGACGATTCGTTACAGTGATCCTGAGATTGAACGGATCGAACAGGAGCGGCTCGCGATTCGGAATGCGGCGACGTACTTCACACTCGTGCAAAACACGGAGATTGTCCGCTTCGCTTTCCCGAACCGGACATATTCGTTCTCGCGCCCGGAGATGGAGGCGTGGCTCGACATCGACTTCTCGACGATCAAGTGGGAAAAAGAGTTAAAGGATCACTTGGACGAGAAAATCAGCAACCAAGAGCAGACCGAAGCCTATTTCAAGAGAATCTGAACGTGTGCGGAAACTTTCATCCGCGCACGTTTTTTCGATATTTTCTGAAAATTATCGGGTAAAGGGTAGATGAAAGCGTTTTCTTGGCATTATAATAGAGTTAACTGAATGACTATTCATTCCAAGGAGGAGAATCGATGAACAAACCGTGGTTGCAAGATTATCCAGCTGACATGCCAGAAACGATTGATTACGAGGTGAAGCCGCTCTATGAGGCGCTATCCCGGGCCGCTACCGATTATCCGGACCGGACCGCCGTCTCTTTCATCGGCAAAGAGTTGACGTTCGCCGAGGTCGATGACGCGGCGAAGCGACTCGCGACGATGCTCCAATCGAAAGGCCTGCAAAAAGGGGACCGCGTCAGCCTGATGCTCCCGAACTGTCCGCAATACGTCATTTCATTCTACGCTGTCTTGTACGCTGGTGGAACGGTCGTCCAGACGAACCCGCTCTACACCGAGCATGAGCTCGAGAATTTGATCACCGACTCAGGTGCGAACATCCTCATCACGCTCGACCTCCTCTATCCGAAATCGCTTCGTGTGAAACAGAAGACGGACATCAAGACGATCATCACGACGAGCATCGCCGACTATCTTCCGTTCCCGAAGAACAAGCTGTACCCGATTAAAGTGAAACGTGAGAACAACATCGTCATCGACACGACAGGTTCGGTCGCATTCAAAGACTATAAGAACTTCGGGCCGATCACCCCGATCGCAATCGATCCGAAAGAGGATGTCGCTGTCTTGCAATATACCGGCGGAACGACAGGTTTGCCAAAAGGCGTCATGCTGACCCACTTCAACTTGACGGCGAACGTCGACCAAATCTCGAACTTCTTCTATAGATATAACCGAGGCGACCTAAAGCGTGTCTTGAGCGTCGTCCCGTTCTTCCACGTCTACGGGATGACATGCTGTCTGAACTTCGGGATGGCGAACGGATATGAGCTCGTCCTCGTCCCGCGCTTTGACGTCACCGACGTCTTGAAGACGATTCATAAGAAGAAGCCACACTTCTTCCCAGGTGCACCGACGATGTATGTCGGCATCCTCAACGACCCGAAATTGAAGAAATATGACCTGTCGTCAATCGAGGCGTGTATCTCCGGATCGGCGCCGCTCCCGGTCGAAGTGCAGGAGCAGTTCGAGAGCATCACGGGCGGTCGCATCGTCGAAGGGTACGGGTTATCGGAGACATCACCGGTCACGCACGCGAACTTCCTATGGGATAAACGGATTGTCGGCTCGATCGGCGTGCCGTTGTCGGACACATCTGCTAAAATTGTAAAGGCAGACGGGGAGACGCCGGCGGATGTCGGCGAGATCGGTGAAGTCATGCTTCATGGCCCGCAAGTCATGAAAGGATATTGGCAGAAGCCGGAAGAGACGGCTGCCGTCTTGAAGGATGGATGGCTCGCGACCGGTGACCTCGGCTATATGGGCGAGGACGGGTTCTTCTATATCGTCGACCGGAAGAAGGACATGATCATCGCCGGAGGCTTCAACGTCTATCCGCGTGAGATCGAAGAAGTACTCTATGAGCATCCGGCCGTCAAGGAAGCGGTCTGTATCGGCGTCCCGGACCCATATCGCGGCGAGACGGTCAAGGCGTTCATCGTGACGCGTGACGGCGCCAGCGTGACGGAAGAGGAGCTCGACAAACACTGTCGCGAGAAGCTCGCGGCGTATAAAGTGCCGAAGCTGTACGAGTTCCGTGAGGAGTTGCCGAAGACGTTCGTCGGTAAGATTTTACGTCGTGTCCTCGTCGACGAAGAGAAGGCGAAACAAGTGAAACAAAGCAGTTGACACAACCGTGTCACATGATAGAATAATAAATGAATGAACCATCATTCATTTTTCTGCAGCGGTAAGGAGCTTGGGTGTTTATGACAAAGAATGGATCAAAAAGTGACCGCATTATCGATGCGGCAGTGAAAGTGATTGCGGATCATGGCTATCACGGTGCAAAGGTGACGGCCATCGCCAAAGAGGCGGGCGTCGCCGACGGAACGATTTATCTGTACTTCAAAAACAAGGAGCATCTGTTGATTGAATTGTTCCAAACGAAGATGGGCTTGTTCATCGACTACTCGAAGCAACAGATCGAGCAGGAGACGACGGCCGGCGACAAACTCTATCAGTTGATCGAGTCGCACTTGAAGCAACTGTCGGCCGATTACGACCTCGCCGTCGTGACGCAAATCGAGCTTCGGCAGTCGAACTTGGCGCTTCGTCAAAAGATCAGCGAAGTGTTGAAGCCGTACTTGAACTTGATCGATGCGGTCGTGCAGCACGGGGTCGACACCGGCGAGTTCGACCAAGAACTTGACTATCGCCTCGCCCGGCAGATGATCTTCGGCACGATCGATGAAGTGGTCACGAGCTGGATGGCGAGCGGCTTCAAATATGATTTGATGTCGACGTTACCGAAAGTACACCATATGTTAAAAAAAGGGCTTGCTTAACCGTAAGCCCTCTCGCTAGCTCAAAAAATGAATGGAGATTCATGAATGATGGTGCGAACAACTTAAAGGGGGAACTACGATGAATATTTTTGTATTGCTGAAGCGTACGTTCGATACAGAAGAAGCGATTCAGCTCGAGAATGGGGAAATTCAAGAAGACGGCGCTGAGTTCATCATTAACCCGTACGATGAGTATGCGGTCGAGGAGGCCATTCGCAAGCGTGACGATCTCGGGGGAGAAGTCACGGTCGTGACGGTCGGTCCAGAAGACGCGGACAAAGAACTTCGCACGGCGCTCGCGATGGGTGCGGACAAAGCGGTCCGTATCTCAATCGAGGATGACGTCGAGGACGCCGATCACGTGACGATCTCAAAAGTGCTCGCTACGTACTTGAAGGAACAAGCGCCTGACCTCGTCTTCGCTGGGAACGTCGCCATCGACGGCGGCAGCGGCCAAGTCGCGCCACGCGTCGCTGAACTGTTGGACATGAACTACGTGACGACGATCACGGAACTCAAAATCGACGGGACGATGGCGACGGTCACACGTGACGTCGAAGGGGACACCGAAGTGATCGAAGTGCCGCTCCCGCTCCTCGTGACGGCGCAACAAGGGTTGAACGAACCGCGCTACCCGAGTCTTCCAGGCATCATGAAGGCGAAGAAGAAGCCGCTCGAAGAACTCGAACTGTCGGACATCGACCTCGATGAAGACGAGATCGAAGCGAAGATCGAGACGATTGAACGGTTCTTGCCGGAAGAGAAGAAAGCGGGACGCATCCTTGAAGGGGATACGTCGTCACAAGTGAGCGAGCTCGTTCAATTACTTCGCACGGAAGCCAAAGTCATTTAAGGGGGACACATAGATGAAAGCTCTAGTACTCGCAGAAGCGCGTGAAGGCGCGTTACGGAACGTATCATTCGAAGCCATCGCCGCGGCGAAGCAACTGACGGACGACGTGACGGCGGTCGTCATCGGGGATGATGTCAAAGCACTCGCCAATGAACTCGGGGAATACGGCGCGGGACGCGTCCTCGTCATCGAAGACGAGCGTCTCAAACACTATACGCCAGACGGTTACGGACAAGTGCTCCGCCAAGTCATCGACCAGGAGTCGCCGGACATGATCGTGCTCGGCCATACGGCGCTCGGGAAAGATATCGCACCGAAACTCGCGGCTCGTCTGGACGCCGGTCTCATCAGTGACGTCGTCTCGATCGAAGGATCTGGAAAAGACGCCGAGTTCGTTCGCCCGATCTATTCAGGGAAGGCGTTCGAGAAAGTGAAATTCAAAGACTCGGTCATGTTCTTCACGATCCGTCCGAACAACATCGACGCTCTTCCGCGTACGGCTGGAGCGAGTGTGTCGGTCGAGACACCGAGCGTGGAGCTTAAGGACCTCGCCATGATCGTCAAAGAAGTCGTCCGCAAGGCGACGGGGAAAGTCGATTTGACGGAAGCGAAAGTCATCGTCGCCGGTGGGCGCGGCGTCAAGAGCGAGGACGGCTTCAAGCCGCTCGAAGAGCTCGCGGAATTGCTTGGTGGGGCCGTCGGTGCTTCACGTGGAGCATGTGACGCCGACTATTGCGACTATGCACTTCAAATCGGTCAGACCGGGAAAGTCGTCACGCCGGACTTGTATATCGCCTGCGGCATCTCTGGGGCGATTCAACACTTGGCCGGGATGAGCAACGCCAAAGTCATCGTCGCCATCAACAAAGACCCGGAAGCGAACATCTTCACCGTGGCCGACTACGGCATTGTCGGTGACTTGTTCGATGTCGTCCCGCTCTTGACGGAAGAGTTCCGCAAACACCTCGTCAATAGCTGATATGCAGAATGTTTGGGGAAACGTACCCTCCGTGGTATACTCTGAACATGAAATGCATGAGAGTTCTTAATCGGCTCTCACATCTTACTGGGGAGGTATTTACCAAATGGCTATTAAACACGCAACGACTCAAACATTCGAACAAGAAGTAAAAGAGGGCGTCGTCCTCGTCGATTTCTGGGCAGCTTGGTGTGGACCGTGCCGCATGATCGCACCGGTACTCGAAGAGCTTGACCAAGAGATGGGCGACCAAGTCCAAATCGTGAAACTTGACGTTGACGAGAACCCAGAAGTAGCGGGTGCTTTCCAAATCCAAAGTATCCCGACACTCATGATGTTCAAAGACGGACAACCTGTTTCGAAAACAATGGGCTTCCAACCAAAAGAAGCACTCAAAGAGTTTATCGCGACAGCAAAATAATGCGTACAGCCGACCGGGGAACTGGTCGGCTGTTTTTTGTTGGGCTCGTTAGGGAAGAAGGAGTTTAGTCGTTTCGCATGGAATAACAACGGTTAAGGTTCGGTCCGGATTTAACGGGGAATCCGGAAAAAGTACCATCTGAAAACGGATACATACAACGCTTGATCAGAATTTTTTTTCGTCGCTTTTTGTCGACTCTCTTCATATTTAACAGTCCGGTATTTTTTGACGAGGCTCTGAAAAGCGGGAAGGTTTTATCATGGAAACAGACTGAAAATTTACGCTATACTCATGAGGAAGACATGATGGCGTCAAGTGACCTTAATAATTGGCCCATCGCTTGTAAGACTCTGTTCGAAGGAGGAATTTTCTTGTCGGTGTTACATTTAGCTATCTTATTGCCGCTTCTCGCGGCACCGTTCATCCCGTTCTTGTTCCGGGCGCTGAAGCGAATCCATACGGGTTGGTTCGTGTTAATCGTTCCGGTCGTCCTGTTCGTGTACTTCTTCCGCTTCATCGGAATCACGAGCGCGGGGGACGTCGTGACGGAGACGGTCGAATGGATGCCATCGCTCGGCATCAACTTCACGGCCTACGTGGACGGGCTCGGACTATTGTTTGCCCTCCTCATTACAGGGATTGGGGCGCTCGTCGTCCTCTATTCGATTTACTATTTGAATAAAGACAAAGAGTCGCTCGGTCATTTTTATGTGTACTTGCTCTTGTTCATGGGTGCGATGCTCGGTGTCGTCCTCTCGGATAACATGGTCGTCATGTACATGTTTTGGGAACTCACATCGATTTCGTCGTTCCTGTTGATCGGGTATTGGTATGAGAAAGAACGCTCACGCTACGGGGCTCGGAAGTCGATGCTCATCACCGTGTTCGGGGGCTTGTCGATGCTAGGGGGGATCGTGATCCTCGAGTCAATCGTCGGCTCATTCAGCATCCGTGACATGGTCGCCAATCAGGCACTCATCGCCGACAGCCCGTTCTTTATCGCGGCGATGATTCTCATCTTGCTCGGCGCCTTCACGAAGTCAGCGCAATTCCCGTTCCACATCTGGTTGCCGGATGCGATGGAGGCACCGACCCCGGTCAGTGCGTACCTCCACTCGGCGACGATGGTCAAGGCCGGTCTCTATCTCGTCGCACGGATGAGTCCGGTGTTCCAAGAGTCGTCACTCTGGCTATGGATCATTGCCTCGGTCGGGACGTTCACGCTCTTCTGGGGTTCGTTCAACGCGGTCAAACAGACCGATTTGAAGGGGATTCTCGCCTTCTCGACGGTCAGTCAGCTCGGTCTCATCATGTCGCTTCTCGGCCTCGGGGCCGCGGCGCTACATTATGACGGCATGGATGACAACATCTATATGGTCGCGACGATCGCGGCGATCTTCCACTTGATCAACCATGCGACGTTCAAAGGGTCGCTGTTCATGATGGTCGGGATCGTCGACCACGAGACGGGGACGCGAGACATCCGTAAGCTCGGCGGTCTGATGACCGTCATGCCGATCACGTTCACGATCGCCGTCATCGGCTCGTTGTCGATGGCAGGGTTGCCGCCGTTCAACGGCTTCCTCAGTAAAGAGATGTTCTTGAAGGCAACCACGAAAGTGTTCTCGATGGACTTCTTCGCGCTCGATACGATCGGCATCTTGATCCCGGTCGTCGCGTTCATCGCGAGCGTGTTCACATTCATCTACAGCTTGATTATCTTCACCCGGACGTTCATGGGCAAAGCCCAGTTCGACCGGTTACCGAAACAGCCGCACGAGGCACCGATCGGGATGCTCATCCCGCCAGCGATTCTCGCTATCCTCGTCGTCGTTCTCGGTTTCGTACCGAACGTGTTGTCGAACTCGCTCATCAAGCCGGCCGTCGAGTCGATCTATCCGACGCTCGTCGCGAGCGGGCAGGACGTGAAAGTCGACATCTACTTCTGGCATGGATTGACACCTGAACTCTATATGACGATTGGGGTCATCCTGCTCGGGACGCTCATGTTCTTCACGATCAACAAGTGGATGGGCATCTATAACCATATCCCGCATCGCTTGACGCTCAATGGCATGTACGACGGGACGCTCGTCTGGTCGAACAAGGCGGCGTATCGCTTTAAAGACAACTATATGACGGGCTTCATCCGCTCGTATTTGGTGTACATCTTCTTGTTCTTGTCAGGCATGATGTTGTTCTCGATGTATCGCTTCGACTTGTTCGACTTCTCGTTTGGCGAGATGGAACCTGTCGCACCGTATGAATACGTCCTCGGGGCGGTCGTCATCTTGGCATCGCTCGCGATTCTGTTCATGCGTTCGCGTCTGCCGTCGATCATCTTGCTCGGTGTCGTCGGATATTCGGTCGCGTTGTTCTTCGTCTTCTTCAATGCCCCGGACCTCGCCTTGACGCAACTCGTCATCGAGACGGTATCGGTCGCCTTGTTCTTGCTCGTCTTCTACCACATGCCGGAGATCAGCA
Source organism: Exiguobacterium sp. s16 (assembly GCF_018618115.1). Classification (NCBI taxonomy): domain Bacteria; kingdom Bacillati; phylum Bacillota; class Bacilli; order Caryophanales; genus Exiguobacterium; species Exiguobacterium sp. s16. The sequence continues at coordinate 180,608 of NZ_JACSLM010000001.1, forward strand.
AGAAAGAAGTGCGTGTTAAGTTTAAAATCGAGAATGCGATTGTCTCGATTTTCGTCGGGGTGACGGTGACGCTCCTCAGCTTCATGGCGCTGTCGAACCGTTCATTGTCGTCAATCTCCGAGTATTATAAAGAAAACGTCTATGACTTGGCAGCCGGGAAGAACATGGTCAACGTCGTCCTTGTCGACTTCCGTGGCTTTGATACGTTGTTCGAGATCGTCGTCCTTGCCATCGCGGCCATTGGGATCTACACGATGATCAAATTTAGAACGACAGTACGTACGAAAGGAGCGCGCGAACATGAACCGAAAAAATGATCAAGTCAATGACGTCATCTTACAGACGGCCGCGGTGATCATCTTCTTCATCATCATCGTGTTCTCGATCAATTTGTTCTTCGCCGGGCACTACTCGCCGGGCGGAGGCTTCATCGGTGGTTTGATGACAGCGGCGGCGCTCGTCCTCTTGCTTCTCGCCTTTGACTCGAAGACGCTCGCTGACGTGCTCCCGTTCGACTATCGGAAGATGACGGCGCTCGGTCTCGTCATCGCGATGCTGACGTCACTTCATAGCATCTTTTGGGACCGTCCGTTCCTGACTCACGCCTATGACAAATTCGATTTGCCGCTCTTGGGCGAACAGACGCTTCACACGGCAATCGCCTTTGACCTTGGCGTTTACCTTGTGGTCATCGGTGTGACGATGACGATCATTCAAACGATTGGAGAGAGTGAATAATGGAAATCTTCGTTAGCATCATCATCGGTGTCCTGACGATGAGCGCGGTCTATATGATTCTCTCAAAGAGTTTGTTGCGCATCATCATCGGCACCGGGTTGCTCAGCCACGCTGCCCACTTGCTCGTCTTGACGATGGGTGGACTGAAAACCGGAGCGGCACCCGTCCTCGTCGATGGGATCACGGAATATACTGACCCGCTCCCGCAAGCGCTCGTCTTGACGGCGATCGTTATCAGCTTCGGGGTGACCGCGTTCTTCCTCGTGCTCGCGTATCGGGCTTACCAGGAACTGAACACGGATAATATTGAGGAAATGAAAGGAACGGAATCGAATGATTAACTTACCGATCTTTCCGATTGTCATCCCGGCGCTTGCGGCCATCTTTCTTCTCTTCGCACCGAAGCAAGTTCGTCTGCAACGCGGAGTGGCACTCGGGGCTTTACTTGTAACGTTTGCAGTGACGGTGCTGCTCATCTTCACCGTGTCTCAAGACGGCATCATGACCGTCAACTTAGGGAACTGGCCGGCACCGTTCGGAATCACGCTCGTCTCGGACATGCTGTCGGCACTACTCGTCGCCACGTCGACGTTGCTCGTCTTTTTCATCGTCTGGTTTGCGACCCATTACTTCTCAGACGCCTATGAATCGAACTACGTCTACGTCGCGATGCTGTTCCTTCTCGTCGGGGTGAACGGTGCCTTCACGACAGGCGATATTTTCAACTTGTTCGTCTTCTTTGAAGTCTTCCTCATCTCGTCGTACGTGTTGATCGTGCTCGGCGGGAAGGGCGTCCAGTTACGCGAGTCGATTAAGTATTTGCTCGTGAACGTCATCGCCTCGGCGCTGTTCGTCATGGCCGTCGCGCTTCTTTACGGGACGGTCGGTACGCTCAGTTTGGCGGACCTCGCGCAAAAGATTCCGCTCGTGGAGAATCAAAGCGTCATCACCGTCATCGGTGTGTTCTTCGTCATCGTCTTCGGCTTGAAAGGGGCACTCGTGCCGCTCCACTACTGGCTCCCGGGCTCATATGTCGTGGCGCCGACACCGATTCTCGCCATGTTCGGGGCGCTGTTGACGAAAGTCGGCGTCTACTCGATCTTGCGGACGTATACGCTCCTGTTTGATGGTGGAAGTGCGTTCATGCAGAACTTCTTGATTATCCTCGCCGTGTTGACGATCGTCATCGGGATGATCGGGGCGATCGCCTATAACGACGTCAAGTTGATCATCATCTACAACATCATGATCGCCGTCGGCGTCATCTTGTACGGAATCGCACTCAACACGCAGACGTCGCTCGAAGGGGCGCTCTACTATTTGATTCATGACATGTTGATCAAGGCCGCCTTGTTCATGCTCGTCGGGATGATGATCGGCATCACCAAGTCCGGTCAACTGCGCGACATGGGCGGTTTGATCACCCGCTTCCCATTGTTCGGTTGGACGTTCTTCATCGCAGCGTTGTCCCTCGCCGGGATTCCGCCGCTCAGCGGATTCTTCGGGAAACTGTTGATCGTTCAAGGCGGGGTCGGGGAAGGCAGCCTGTTCGGGCCGCTCCTCATCTTGCTGTCGAGTCTGTTCGTCCTCTTCTCGGTCATCAAAATCTTCTTGTACGGATTTTGGGGAGAAGAGAAACGAGTCTATGACGGTCCGCTCGTGCCGTATATGAACCGCCTCATCGTGCCGACGTTCTTGCTTGTCGCGGTCGCCGTCGCCTACGGGTTTGGTGCCGAAGCGATGCATCCGTTCATTACCCAGGCAATCGAACCGCTCGTGCAACCCGAAATCTATATCGATGCCGTGATTAAGGAGTGATTTAGAGATGGCTTACCAACTACTCATCAACTTTTTCCTGGCGTTCATTTGGATGTTCTTCACGGGTACGTTCACGACGAGCGGATTCATCATCGGTTACTTGCTCGGGTTACTCGTCATCTTCATGATGCGCCGCTTCTTCAAAAACACGGACTTTTATTTCACCCGTGTCTTGAAACTGTTTAAACTGTTCTTGATTTTCTGTCGCGAACTCGTCGTAGCTAACATCGAAGTGCTCCGGCTCGTCTTGAGCCCGAAACTAAAAATCCAACCGGGCATCTTCCGGTATCACACCGAACTCGATGCCGGTTGGAAAGTGAGTTGGCTATCGATGCTCATCACGCTGACACCAGGTACGCTTGTCGTCCAAGTGTCAGACGACAATAAGACGCTCTACATCCATGCGCTCCATATGCCGGATAAAGAGTCGCTCAAACAAGACATTTACGATAACTTTGAGTCGAATATCAAGGGGGCGACCAGCTAATGTTAAATATTATTATTTACGTCGCCCTCGCCATCCTCGTGCTCGCCATGCTTGGTATGCTGTACCGGGTCGTCAAAGGGCCGACGACAGCGGACCGTGTCATCGCCCTCGACTCGATCGGCATCGGGTTGATCTCGGTCGTGTCGTTGTTATCGATTTTGCTCGATACGACGATGTTCTTCGAGGTCATCCTCTTGCTCGGGATTTTAGCCTTTATCGGAACGGTGGCGTTCTCGAAATTCCTCGAGAAGGGAGAGATCATCCAACATGACCGCAACAATGATTTATGACATCTTGACCGGTGTCTTCACGATCATCGGGGTGTTCTTCACCGTCGTCGCGGCGATCGGTCTGATCCGGCTCCCGGACATCTATTCCCGCGCCCACGCCGCCTCGAAGAGTGCGACGCTCGGCGTCATGTTCGTCCTGTTCGCGGCGCTCTTGCACGTCTGGGTCGACCAGCGCATCTTTGACGCACGGCTTCTGCTCGGACTGTTCTTCGTCTTATTGACGGCGCCGGTCGGCAGTCACTTGGTGGCCCGCGCGGCCCATTCTCAAGGTGTCCCGCTTTGGAAGAAATCGCTCCAAGATGCACTTCGAGAAGATAAGGACAAAGGAATCGAATGACGAAAGGCTCTTCCAAGTCAAATTGGAAGAGCCTTTTTGCGTCACATCAGATACGTCACGTCAGAGGCTGACGTCGGATAGGCGAACTCCAAGTGTTTGATGTGTTGATGGGTGATGTTGTTTTGTATAATAAACGAGAACAAGTTGATCAATTCCGGTGCATGTTGCCCGATCAAGTGGGCCCCGAGCACGTGGCCGTCTTTGCTGAGCAGAATGCGGGAAAACGCCGTCGTGTCGTTGATCCGTTCATACGTCAAGAAATGGGACAAGTCGTTGTCCTTACACTCGTAGTCGATGCCGCGCGCTTTCACCTCCTCGACCGTCAGTCCGACCTTGGCGATCGGCGGTGTCGTGAAGACGACCGTCGGGGCAGGGCGCTCCGGTAAAGGACGCGTGTTGTCCCGTAACAGATTGAGAGCGGCGATGCGCCCTTCCTGCCCCGCAAACGGGGTGAGGGCCGGGTTGCGGCTCTTGGCGACGTCCCCGGCTGCATATACGTTCGCATTCGTCGTCTGCAGGAACTCATTGACGAGGACGCCGCCGTGGTCGGACTCGATACCGGCTGCGTCCAAACGGAGCCGTTCGATGCTCGGAATTCGCCCGGTGGCGTTAAGGACGACGCCTTCGAGGGTAGAGTCATCTGATAACGTCAGCACGTCCCCATCCATCCGGACGGGCTCGATGCCGTAACGGACATCGATGCCGATCCGAATCGTCTCATCGACGAGACGTTTGACGACTTTGCGATCGAATTGTTTAAGTGCCCGCGATCGGATGAGGAGGGTCACCTCGCTCCCGAAGCGGCGGAGGATATGAGCGAACTCGAACGCGATATAGCCGGCCCCAATGATGATGACGTGTTTTGGCAAGTCGTCGAGGTCGAAAACGTCGTCGCTCGTGATGGCCAAGTCGCCACCCGGGATGTCGAGCGGTCGCGGAATGAGGCCTGAAGCGATTAAAAACTGATGCGCCGAGATTTCATGCCCATCAATGACAATCGAGTCTTCATCGATGAAATGGGGTTCGCCTTCGAACAAGTCGATGTCGTGCTCTTTCCAATGATGCATCTTCGTCGTCGGGATGGCGAAACGATACTCGTCGATACGCCGTTTAAAGGCGTGCCAATCGAGCGTGAGCTCGCCGTGGACACCTAGTGATTTCATCCGTTCCGCACGGGCAATGAGCTCTGCTCCTTCCGCGAGCATCTTTTTCGGGTCACATCCGCGTTGCGGGCACGTCCCGCCAAACGTCCAATTCTCGACGATGGCAATTTGTTTACCGGCGTCGCATAATACGTTAGCGGCTTGGCTCGCTGCCGAGCCGCTGCCGATGATGATGACATCGTACCGTTTCATAACTAAAACCCTCCCTCTGAGACTTCATCAAATTTTTCCCGTCTGGAAGGAACTTAAACTGAGGTGATTGAATTTGAGTCATTCTGACCACATTAAACATAAATTGGCGCTCCTCCCGGACGAGCCCGGCTGTTACTTGCATAAGAACGAGTACGGCGAGATCATTTACGTCGGGAAAGCGAAAAATCTGAAAAACCGGGTCCGGTCTTATTTTACCGGGGCGCATGACATCAAGACGATGCGCCTCGTCGCTGAGATTCGCGACTTTGAGTATATCGTCACGGCGAGCGAACTCGAGGCGCTTCTGCTCGAGATGACGCTCATCAAAAAGCATGACCCGAAATACAACATCCGTCTCAAAGACGACAAGTCGTACCCGTACATCAAGATCACGAACGAGCCGTACCCGAGGTTACTCACGACGCGGAAGCTGAAGCGGGACGGCGGCTTCTATTTCGGCCCGTACCCGAACGCCTATGCCGCCAACGAGACGAAGCGGTTGCTCGATAAACTGTATCCGCTCCGGAAATGCCAACCGATGCCGCGCAAGCTCTGTCTGTATTACCATATCGGGCAGTGCCTCGGACCTTGCGAGCTCGCCGTCGACACGGACGAGCAAAAAGAGATCGTCCATGAAATTCGCCGCTTCCTGAACGGGGAGACGAGCGAGACGCTCGCCAAGCTCCAAGTCGACATGGGACGAGCGGCCGAAGACATGCAATTCGAACGAGCTGCTGAGCTCCGTGACCAAATCCGGGCCGTCGAGTCGATTATGAACAAACAGAACATGATCACGGCCGACCCGACAGCTCGCGATGTCTTCGGCTATACGCTCGACCGCGGCTGGATGTGCGTCCAAGTGTTCTATATGCGGGGCGGCAAGATGATCGAGCGCGACGTATCACTGTTCCCGCTCCACGGCGAACCGTCCGAGGAGCTCGAGAGTTTCATCGTCCAGTTCTACGAGCAGAACGTATTGCCGAAGGAAGTGCTCGTCCCCGAGATCGTCCGCATCGATTTATTGAACGAGGCGATCGGGACGAAAGTGATGCAACCGAAGCGCGGCGCGAAGCGACAGCTGCTCGACTTGGCGACGAAAAATGCGGGCATCGCCTTGAACGAGAAGTTCGAGTTGCTCGCCCGCGACGAAGAGCGGACACTCCTCGCCATGCGTGAACTCGGTGAGGCGATCGGCATCCCGAACTTGTCACGCGTCGACATCATCGACAACGCGAACATCCAAGGGGCTGATGCCGTCTCGGCACTCGTCGTCTTCGAAGACGGGAAGCCGCTCAAGAAGGAATACCGGAAATACAAGATTCGTACCGTCCAAGGACCGGACGACTACGAGACGATGCGAGAGGTCGTCCGTCGTCGGTTCCGTCGCCTGTTGACGGAAGAGAAGCGTCTACCGGACTTGCTGTTGATTGACGGGGGCATCGGGCAATTGAACGCCGCCCTCGACGTCCTGCAGAACGAGTTCGGGCTCGACTTGCCGGTCGGGTCGCTCAAAAAAGATGACCGTCACCGGACGAGCCAGCTCTTGTTCGGGGAAGGCGGCGGGGTCGTCGAACTGAATTCGCGCTCGAGCGCGTTCTATTTGCTCCAACGTATGCAAGACGAGGTCCACCGCTTCGCCATCACGTTCCACCGCAGTTTGCGGACGAAGAAGATGACGAAGTCGGTGCTCGACGATATCCCGGGCGTCGGGCCGAAGCGACGTCAGCAGTTGATCCGCCATTTCGGGTCGATGAAACAGATCCGCCTCGCCTCGCTCGAACAGTTGAAGGAAGCAGGCCTGCCCGAGAAGTTGGCCGAGACCGTTTTGCAATACGTTCATGAGGAGACGGACGAATGAGTCGAGGGGCATCCTCCGAGATGCCTGCCATCATCCGTCCGGTCGTCGAGGCGTTCATCGAGCGGGTCGACGGTGTGATCCCATCGCTTGAGCACCTCTATTTGCATGGGTCGGCCGCGATGGGAGGGTTTCATCCGGATCATAGCGACCTTGATTTTCTGATTGTCACGAGTCGTCCGCTAACGCCTGAAACAAAGGTGGGACTGACACGTCTCTGTCTTGAGTCATCGAACGAACCCTATCCGATTGAGTTGAGTGTCCTTACAGTGGGTGACCTGACAGCTTGGAGGCACCCGAGTCCATTTGATTTTCACTACAGCGAGGGTTGGCGTTCGCGTTTCGAATCGGCGCTTCAAACGGGGGAAATAGCGACCATACAATCCGGAATGACCGATCCCGACTTGGCCGCCCATATAAAAATCACTAGCGAGCGAGGCATCGTGCTCTACGGTCGTCCGCTCAAGGACGTAATCATCGGCTTCAATGAAGTCGACTATCGAGATGCCATCCTGTTTGATGCGCGAGACTGTCTCGATTCGATCCACGACACGCCGATGTATAGTGTGCTCAATCTGACGCGTGTCCTGGCGTATTGTTCCGACGACCTCGTCTTATCGAAACAGGAGGCGTTTGAGTGGTCGACAGCGAAAGGCTTCTCGATCGATGTGTTACCGACAATCGAGAAAGCGGCAGCGGCTTACGCCGGGAATGATGTAAGCTTCACAGCAGATGAACTGAATGTCTTCCGAGACTTCGCCCGGGACAACCTTCAACACATATAAAAAGAGCCGATGCGGTCAGTTCGCATCGGCTCTTCGTCATTCATACGTATCTTTTCGGTCTAGTTGGACGGTGATTTGGACGGCCTGGCGCGCCACATCGGCGTAGCCCTCGGCGACGCATTGGAAACGACCGGCAATTTGTTCGGCTAAAAAGCCAGCCTCAAGCTGGAAGTAGCCGGTTGCCTTTTCTTGGGTCGCAGGCGGGGGAAGTAGTTCGAACAAGAACTTATTTCCTTTTTCTTTCAAGAGCGTCAATTGCCCCCAGCCAGCCTCCATAAAGAAGGCGCTCAGTTCGTCGTTCGTCATGACCGGGAACTTGCGTGCGACCCGTTTGCCCGACCAATAGATGACTTGGGCGTAGTCGTCCCCGAGCAAATCCGTCAACACATAATCGCGAAGCAGTTCGATCGCGAAAGTGGGTTGGCTCATCGTTTCCATCTTCTTCCATCACTCCATTCTCTCTATACCATTATAACGACGATTCGCCTTTTGGTCACCGGGTATTTTGCAAAAGAATGTGGCACAAATCGGTCGGGTTGTCTTGTCATACAAATTTCACAAGAGTAGAATAGGAGACAGAAAGCTATATTTACATTTGAAAACGCTTTTATTTACAAAACGAGCCAAGGGCTCGTGAAAAGGGGGAACTAGAATGGCAGCGCGTCGTGACTATTTCAGTCGTAAAGTCCATTCGCTACTTGGGGTCATCCCAATCGGCTTGTTTTTGATCGTTCACTTGTCGGTCAACTACTATATCGTCGATGGGGTGGAGTCGTTCAACAAGGCAGCAAAATTTATGGAGAGCTTACCGTACTTGTATTTCCTTGAAGTCACCATCATCGCTTTGCCGATGATCTTCCACGGAGTGTATGGCGTGTATTACGCGTTCCTCGGTTCGATTAACACGAACCGTTACTCATACGCCCGTAACTGGATGTACATGCTCCAACGCTTCACGGGCGTCTTCCTCGTCATCTTCATCGCATGGCACGTTTGGGAAACGCGCTTGGCGAAGTTGCGTGGCGTTGAAGTGAATGCGGAGATGATGCAAAACATCGTCGACAATCCGCTCATGCTCATCTTCTACATAGTCGGGATCCTCTCGGCTACGTTCCACTTCGCGAACGGTCTCTGGTCGTTTGCCATCACGTGGGGGATCACACAGTCGCCTCGTTCACAGCGCTTCATGAGCTATGTCTCAGGCGTCGTCTTCTTGGCACTATCTTTTGTCGGCATCCGTTCTATCTTGACGTTCGCGGGCATCTTGTAATTAGGGGGAAAAGTTCATGGCAAATCAAAGTTTGATCGTCATCGGTGGCGGTCTGGCTGGACTCATGGCGACAATCAAGTCGGCTGAGATGGGTGTTCCGGTAAAACTATTCTCGCTTGTACCGGTCAAGCGTTCACATTCAGTTTGTGCACAAGGCGGCATCAACGGAGCCGTCAACACGAAAGGCGAAGGGGATTCTACTTGGCAACACTTCGATGACACGGTGTACGGCGGGGACTTCCTTGCCAACCAACTGCCAGTCCAGAAGATGGCGGAAGCGGCACCGAAAATCATCCACATGTTCGACCGGATGGGTGTCATGTTCAACCGGACTCCGGAAGGTCTGCTCGACTTCCGCCGCTTCGGGGGCACGCTCTATCATCGGACGGCTTACGCCGGTGCGACGACGGGGCAACAGCTCTTATACGCGCTAGACGAGCAGGTCCGTCGCTTCGAGGCGCAAGGTCTCGTCGAGAAATATGAAGGTTGGGAATTCCTCCGGGCCATCATCGACGAAGCAGGCGTCTGCCGTGGTGCGGTCTGTCAGGATTTGCGCTCGATGGAAATTAAAGCGTTCCCATCGGATGCGGTCATCCTTGCGACAGGCGGCCCAGGTGTCATCTTCGGTAAATCGACGAACTCGGTTATCAATACCGGCCAAGCGGCTGGAGCGGTATACCGTCAAGGTGCGGTCTACGCGAACGGCGAGTTCATCCAAATCCACCCGACGGCAATCCCAGGGGACGACAAGCTTCGCCTCATGAGTGAGTCGGCACGCGGTGAAGGCGGACGCGTTTGGACGTATAAAGACGGTAAGCCATGGTACTTCCTTGAAGAGAAGTATCCGGACTACGGAAACCTCGTGCCGCGTGACATCGCGACACGTGAGATTTTCGACGTCTGCGTCAACCAAAAGCTCGGCGTCAACGGCGAGAACATGGTGTACCTCGATCTTTCGCATAAAGATTCGAAAGAACTCGACATCAAGCTCGGCGGCATTCTTGAAATCTACGAGAAGTTTGTCGGCGACGATCCACGAAAAGTCCCGATGAAGATCTTCCCGGCGGTCCACTATTCGATGGGCGGACTATGGGTCGACTACGATCAGATGACGAACATCCCAGGCTTGTTCGCAGCTGGTGAATGCGATTACTCGATGCACGGTGCGAACCGTCTCGGGGCCAACTCGCTCCTCTCGGCCGTATACGGCGGGATGGAAGCCGGTCCGGCAGCCGTTCACTATATGCGCGGTCTCGACCAGGCGACGGAGAGCGTGCCAGAAGCGCTCTTCAACTTCAACGAACGTGAAGAAATCGAGCGGTTCAACGACATCCTCGCGATGGACGGTACGGAAAACGCGTATCAAATCCACCGTGAGCTCGGCGAACTCATGACCGACAACGTCACGGTCGTTCGTTACAACGACAAGCTCGAGGCGACGGACCTCAAACTCCGTGAGCTTCGTGAACGCTTTAACAACATCTCCGCGACCGACACGGCTCGCTGGAGCAACCAAGGGGCATCGTTCATCCGACAACTCGACCACATGCTCGACCTCGCGCGCGTCATCACGCTTGGCGCTTTGAAACGCGACGAGAGCCGTGGCGCTCATTACAAACCGGACTTCCCGGAACGTGATGACGACAAGTTCATGAAGACGACGATGGCACGCTACAACGCAGGGGAAGTCGATATCTCGTATGAAGAGATCGACGTTTCGTTAATCCCGCCACGCAAACGGGATTACTCGAAGAAAGGGGCGAAGACGAAATGACGACGCCGATGCAATCTGAACAAAAAGATATTCGTTTTATCATTGAACGCCAGGACGGACCGGACCAAGCCGCTTATACGGAAGAGTTCACCGTCCCGTACCGCCCGAACATGAACGTCATCTCGGCGTTGATGGAAATCCGCCGAAACCCGGTCAATGCGAACGGGGACAAGACGACACCAATCAACTGGGATATGAACTGTCTCGAGGAAGTGTGCGGTGCCTGCTCGATGATCATCAACGGCAAGCCGCGCCAATCGTGTACGGCGCTCGTCGACAAGCTCGAACAGCCGATCCGCCTTGCTCCGATGAAGACGTTCCCGGTCATCCGTGACCTTCAAGTCGACCGTCAGCGCATGTTCGACGCGTTGAAAAAAGTGAAGGCATGGGTCCCAATCGATGGAACGTACGACCTCGGACCAGGACCGCGGATGCCAGAGAACAAACGTCAATGGGCGTATGAACTATCGAAATGTATGACGTGCGGTGTCTGCCTCGAGGCGTGCCCGAACGTCAATGACAAATCGAGCTTCATCGGACCGGCCGCGATCTCGCAAGTCCGTCTCTTCAACTCGCATCCGACTGGGGCCTTCCACGCGGAAGACCGTTTGGAAGCGCTCATGGAAGACGGCGGCCTCGCACAGTGCGGAAACGCACAAAACTGTGTCGAAGTTTGTCCGAAAGGTATTCCACTCACGACATCAATCGCCGCGATGAACCGTCAGACGACGCTTCACTCGTTCAAATCGTTCTTCGGTAGCGACAAAGGCCGCACCGGTTCTGCGGTCGAGGCGTAAGGGCTACGGATGACGAAGTACTTCCGGGAAGCCGATTGGGAAACACGTGTCAGAGCAGGGGTCGCGCTAGACGTCAAAGTCCGATTCTCGGAGTGCGACCCGTACGGTCACATGAATAACACTATTCCGTTCATCTATTTCGAGGACGCGCGGATCGAGTTGCTTGAAGCGACAGGTTTTTCGTTGAAAGATGGATTTGTCGTCGTGGCAGATGCCCAGTGCGATTACGTTCGCCAAGTGATGCCACGGCAATCGATCATGGTGTATGCCAATGTCTTGACGGTCGGAAACACTTCATGTGATATTCATTACGGGGCATATGATGGAGACCAGCTCATGTTCGCGGGGCGTACGAGCCTCGTGCACTTGTCGAAATCCGGTCGTCCGACCGAATGGACTCCAGAATATAAAAATCGCTTGCAGAATTTTTGCGAATCCGCTATCATTTGATAATGAGTTCACAAACAATTATTCTGCGGGTTCGCCCGTAGAATTGAAATTTGAAGGGAGACCTCACGTCATGGAAAAAACGTTCACAGTCGTTGCAGATTCAGGAATTCACGCTCGTCCAGCTACACAGTTGGTAAACACAGCTTCTAAATTCCAATCAGATATCAACCTTGAGTACAACGGTAAGACAGTAAACCTCAAGTCGATCATGGGTGTACTTTCACTCGGAATCGCAAAAGATTCTACAATCAAAATCACTGCAGCTGGTGACGATGCAGAAGAAGCGGTAAACACGCTTTCTGACATGCTCACAAGCGAAGGTCTTGCTCAGTAATTGAGCGACGGACGAGGCGGCCAATCGGCTACCTCGTCTTTTTTGTTTGTCACGAGACCGTTTCTTTTTCAGAATCGGCTTTTTTGGTAAGATAGATGGGAATGGAAGTGATGATCATGAAACGAGCGATTGGAGTACTCGATTCAGGAGTTGGCGGCTTGACTGTGGTCAAAGAACTGATGCGCCAACTACCGAAAGAAGAAATAATTTATATCGGCGACACGGAACGGTGCCCGTATGGCCCGCGCCCGCACGATGAGATTGAAGCCTATACGTGGGAACTGATCGAGTTCCTGTTAAGTAAGAACGTGAAGATGATCGTCATCGCCTGCAACACGGCGACAGCGGTCGTCTTGAAAGAAGCGCGCAAACGCCTCAATATCCCGGTCATCGGTGTCATCGATCCGGGGGCACGAGCGGCCGTCAAAGGCACGCGCAATAAACATATCGGCGTCATCGGTACGAAGATGACGATTGAGAGCAACTCGTACGAGACGGCGCTCCGACACGTGGCCGGCGAGATCGATGTATATTCGCTCGCCTGTCCGCCGTTCGTCCCGCTCGTCGAAGCCGGCGAACTCGATGGGGAGCGCGTCCGCGACATCGTCGCTGAGACGATTCGTCCGCTCCAGTCTTCCGAGATGGACACGCTCATCCTCGGCTGTACGCACTATCCGCTGCTCGCACCGGTCATTCAAGACGTCGTCGGACCCGACGTCCATTTGATCTCGTCCGGTGACGAGACGGCGCTCGAAGTAGCGGCCATCCTTGACTTTAAAGAGCTCGAGAACGATTTGGATACGGTCCCGGTACACCAGTTTTATGCGACCGGGGATGTCGTCATCTTTGACCGTTTGGCGACAGAATGGCTCGGTCAACCCGTGAGAGCGGAGAAAGTAGAGGTGTCCGGTGTCGATGCGTAACGAAAGACAACATGACGAGCTCCGGCCCGTCGAGATCGTTCCCCATGTGAATAAACATGCGGAAGGGTCGGTCCTCATCTCGATCGGGGACACGAAAGTCATCTGCACGGCCACCGTCGAAGAACGCGTCCCGAACTTCTTGCGCGGCAAGAAGCAAGGCTGGATCAACGCCGAGTACGCCATGCTTCCGCGTGCGACCGGTAACCGCACGGTCCGCGAATCGGTCCGCGGCAAACAGTCGGGCCGGACGATGGAGATTCAACGGTTGATTTCGCGGTCGCTCCGTTCGGTCGTCGATTTAGAACGGCTCGGTGAACGGACGATTTGGATCGACTGTGACGTCATCCAAGCCGACGGGGGCACCCGTACGGCTTCGATCACAGGCGGCTTCTGCGCGCTCGTCCTCGCGGTCGACGCGCTCATCCGGCAAGGCAAGCTCGACGACACGCCAATCAAAGAAGGCGTCGCTGCCATCTCGGTCGGACGGACCGACGAATTGCTCCTCGACTTGAACTACGAAGAAGATGCCGCGGCCGAGGTCGACATGAACGTCGTCATGACGGCGAGCGGACGTTTCGTCGAAGTGCAAGGGACAGGGGAAGAAGCGACGTTCACGTTGCTCGAGATGAACGAGATGCTCCACATGGCCCAAAGCGGAATCGAGACGCTGTTCAAAGCGGCCGAAGACGCGCTCGGTGCCTCGTGGTGGTATGTCGGGGAACAATTGGAGGAAACAACATGAAACTGATCGTCGCAACACGCAATAAAGGAAAAGTCGCAGAAATCGAAGGAATGCTCACGCCGCTCGGATTTGAAGTCGAATCACTTCTAGATTATCCGGACGCACCAGAGACGGACGAGACTGGGACGACATTTGAAGCGAACGCCGAGTTGAAGGCGACGGAGGCGGCCCGCTATTTCGGCCACGCCGTCCTCGCAGATGACTCTGGACTCGAAGTCGATGCGCTCGACGGGGCACCCGGTGTCCATTCGGCCCGTTTCGCCGGACCGGAGAAGTCGGATGAAGCGAACAACGCGCTTCTTCTCGAGAAGTTGAACGGAGCGACCGACCGAACGGCTCGTTTCATCTGTGCCCTCTGTCTCGCCAAACCAACAGGGGAGACATTGACGGTACGCGGCACGATCGAAGGGACGATCGGCTACGCGCCTCATGGGGAGAACGGTTTCGGTTACGACCCGCTCTTCATCGTTCCGTCACTTCACAAGACGGCAGCAGAACTTGAACGCGACGAAAAGGCGGCGGTCAGTCACCGCGGTCAAGCACTACGAAAGTTAGAGGCAGAAATTATTCCGTTTATGGAGGGGTGACCTGTATGCGTTTTCTCGTAGTCAGTGACAGTCACGGATTGACAGAAGAACTATCGATCATCTTCAACCGGCACGAACAAGAAATCGATGACGCGTTCCATTGTGGGGATTCCCAGCTCGCGCTCGTGGATGAACATCTGCTCCCGTATCGTACGGTGCGCGGTAATTGCGACTTCGGCGGCGACCTCCCGCTCGAGCGAATCGAGGAGACGGCTGAAGGGACGATTCTCATCGTCCACGGCCATCACCACGACGTGAAGTACGACTTGAACCGGTTGCGTTACCGGGCTGAAGAGGTCGGGGCGAACGTCGTCTTGTTCGGCCACTCGCACGTCGCCGGAGCTGTGATTGAGGATGGGGTGCTTTACGTGAACCCGGGTTCGATTCGCATGCCGCGTGGACGGAGTGACAAGACGTATGTACTGATGGATCTCGAGAACGGACAGGCAACGGTCCGCTTTTATCGATCAGAGGACGGTTCGGCCGTCGAAGATCTCGATGTGAGCGGAAAGCTGTGACGGAATGAAAAGAAGGAATTGACAGCAAACCATTTTTCTATTATAGTTTTCTTGTCAATGTCCCAATAGCTCAGCTGGATAGAGCAACGCCCTTCAAGACAAATAGGAGCCTTTATAGGGAAACAGAAACCTATAGAGTGGACGACACTATATCGGTGAAGCCTTAACAGATGATGCTGATGGTAATACCGAGGAAACTTATTTCCTTTCGGGGACAAGGTGGTTCGAAGGACTAAAGGTCATCCTTTAGAGGTAGAGCCATTGAAGGAGCAGTTTGCTCGTGAGGTTCCGTAGAGACTACACGTGTCGCACCTGAAATGGTGAAGATATAGTCCAGACTACAAACAACACACGTTGGTGGCGAAAGCCATGGTGGTAAGCTAAGGCGTCGGTCGGGGGTTCGAATCCCTCTTGGGACACTTCCATTTAAAATAGAGATAGCCTCCACGGAGGTTGTCTCTTTTTTCGTTTTTCGGGGTATTGATTGACAACGAATCGATTCCTAAAGGAAGATGGAGATGAATGGAAAGGGTGTGGGGAGATGGCAAAAGAGCAAGCGTACCCGTTTCCAGGGAACTGGTCGCGGCTTCAGAAGATGATTCAAGAGGCAGACACGGCCGGGGAACGGCAACGGGTCGAACCGATTCTGTGGGATTGGTACGAGGCAGTGCCCGGCGATCCATTTATTTTCATGGAAATATTCCAATGTCTGATGGAACGACCGGAAGAACCGGAGACGCTCGAGAAACTCGAAGAGCTCGTCACGACACAGATGACGGTGGCAGAAGAACCTGCAGCCGGCGGGCTTCAAATCGCCCAGTATTACATCATGCGTGACCAACCGTTCGAGGCGGCCCATTGGATCAACCTGTATCTCGAGTGGCAAGAAAAGACCGATCATGTCAACACGCAAGCACATCAAGTGCTCCAAGTGTTGAAGTTGACCGAGTTCCCGGCCGCAATCGCCAAAGTGAAGCGAATCCTTAACCGGGGCGGGATCGGCGAACAAATCGAGACGCTCGAACACGTTCATTTCAATATCGATGACGTCCTCGACAATGTCTTGAGAGAGCTTCTCGTCGCGGAACGGCCGAAGTTGATGAAGTTGATCGTGCTCCAAAAGGCGTTCGACGAGCTGCCGGTCATCGAATGGACCGACCTCGGGACGCGGCACCGATTGACGCATGACGAAGCGAAAATCCACACGGAAGCGTGGGAGACGATGGTTAACGGGTTGCAGCGAGCGGTATATGGTGACGAGATCGCGACGCAGCTGCTCATGAACTACATGTATACGCACTACCCGTTCACGCCTGAGGAAGCGTCTGCCGTGGAGACAGCGATTGCTCAAGCGAAAACGGCCATCCTGCAACATGAGGAAACGGACGGCCTCGCCGCCGAAATTCTTGAGGCGGACATGCGTTTCACCGAGGCGTTTCTAGACTAAATCCTTGTGTGCAGTCGTCGGATTTATGCTATAATACGGATTGTTGTACATTTTTGTACGTATAAACGAATTGTTGGAGGGACTTAGCATGACAGCAAAATGGGAAAAAACATCAGGTAGCCAAGGCGTACTCACGTACGAAGCACCTGCAGAAGCTTTTGATAAAGCAGTTGACGCCGCATTCAAAGATGTCGTCAAAACTTTGAACGTGCCTGGCTTCCGTAAAGGGAAATTGCCACGCCCAATGTTCAACAAAATGTACGGAGAAGAAGCACTCTATCAAGATGCGCTCGATATCCTCTACCGTGACACAGTTCAAGGTGCGGTCGAAGAAGCTGGTTTCGAACCAATCGCTCTCGAAAACATCGATGTAGACGGCACGCTCGAAAAAGGCCAACCTGTAACGTTCAAAGTAACGTTTGTTGTTGAGCCAGAAGCTGAGCTTGGCGAATACAAAGGTCTCGAGTACGAAGCTGTTGAAACAACAGTCACTGACGAAGAAGTTACAGCTGAACTTGACGCGCTTCAACAGCAAGGCGCAGAGCTTGCTGTCAAAGAAGGCGCAATCGAAAACGGCGATACAGCTGTCTTTGATTTCGCAGGTTTCGCTGACGGAGAGCAATTCGAAGGCGGCACGGCTGAAAACTACACACTCGAAATCGGTTCAGGCCAATTCATCCCTGGATTCGAAGAGCAAATGGTTGGCATGACGGCTGGCGAAGAAAAAGACGTTGAAGTAACATTCCCTGAAGAGTACCACGCTGACAACTTGGCGGGTAAACCAGCGACATTCAAAGTCAAACTTCACGAAGTCAAAGCGAAGCAAGTTCCTGAGCTCGACGACGAGTTCGCAAAAGACATCGACGAGTCAGTTTCATCACTCGACGAGTTGAAAGCGAAAATCCGTGAGCGCTTAGAAACTGCGAAGAAACAAGAAGCGGAAGGCACAATGCGCGACCAACTCGTCGAGCAAGCAACAGCTAACGCAACAATCGACGTACCTGCAGTACTCGTTGACCAAGAAGTAGACCGCATGGTTCAAGAGTTCGGCACACGTGTTTCTTCACAAGGAATCGACCTCAACATGTACTTCGAACTCACTGGTACTTCTGAAGAAGCGATGCGCGAAGAGATGAAAGAGCAAGCTGAAGAGCGCGTTAAAGCTCGTCTCGTCTTGAAAGCAATCGCTGAGAAAGAAGCGATCGAAGTGTCTGACGAAGATGCTGAGAAAGAACTCGAAGAAATGTCTAAACTTTACAACATTGCACCGGATCAACTCCGTACAATGCTCGCACCACAAGGCGGAATCGAGACACTTAAAGGTGACCTCAAATTCCGTAAAGCGATCGACGTTCTCGTTGAAAACGGGAAAGCGAAGTAATCGGATGACAGAAGGACGGCTGCTCAGCAGTCGTCCTTTTTTTCGTCACGACACTTTGCATGTGTTTATCTTTGATGAAGTGATTTGTTCATGCTACAATTATTGCAACGCAGAGATGTAAATGTTTTTTCGAGAGTGCTTTGCACCTGAAAATACAAATAGGCGATTTATCGCACTTACATCCATTTTCATTCAGAAGGGGTGTACCGAATGTTCAAATTTAACGAGGAAAAGGGACAACTTAAATGCTCGTTTTGCGGGAAATCGCAAGAACAAGTCCGTAAACTAGTCGCCGGTCCTGGCGTATACATTTGTGATGAATGTATCGAGCTTTGCAATGAAATCGTTGAGGAAGAGCTCGGTGTCGAAGAAGAAGTAGAATTCAAAGACATTCCAAAACCACAAGAGATCCGTAACATCTTAGACGAGTATGTCATTGGTCAAGACCGGGCGAAACGTGCGCTTTCGGTAGCCGTCTACAACCACTATAAACGCATCAACGCCGGTGGCCGTTCTGATGATGTCGAACTTTCGAAATCGAACATCGTCATGATTGGACCAACTGGTAGCGGTAAGACGCTTCTCGCTCAAACGATGGCTCGCGTCTTGAACGTCCCATTCGCAATCGCGGATGCGACGAGCTTGACGGAAGCCGGTTACGTCGGGGAAGACGTCGAGAACATCTTGCTCAAGCTGATCCAATCGGCGGACTACGATGTCGAGAAGGCTGAAAAAGGGATCATCTATATCGATGAGATCGATAAGATTGCCCGTAAGTCGGAAAACCCATCGATCACGCGTGACGTATCTGGTGAAGGTGTCCAACAAGCACTTCTCAAAATCTTGGAAGGTACGGTCGCAAGCGTACCGCCGCAAGGTGGACGGAAGCATCCGCATCAAGAGTTCATCCAAATCGATACGACGAACATTTTGTTCATCGTCGGCGGCGCGTTCGCTGGCATCGAAGCGGTCGTCAAACGCCGTATCGGGAAAAAAGTTATCGGATTTGGGAACGACCAAGAAAACCGCGAGATGACGCAAGAAGACTTGCTCGCCCGCGCGCTTCCGGAAGACCTTCAGAAATTCGGATTGATTCCGGAGTTCATTGGTCGTCTACCGGTCATGGCGACGCTCACGACGCTTGACGAGGAAGCACTCGTCGAGATCTTGACGAAGCCGAAGAACGCCCTCGTTCGTCAGTACGAGAAAATGCTCGAACTCGACGATGTCGAACTCACGTTCACAGACGAGGCGTTGGTTGAAATCGCCAAGCTTGCGATCAAACGTAAGACAGGCGCACGCGGTCTCCGCTCGATTATCGAAGAAATGATGCTCGATGTGATGTTCACTGTCCCATCGCGCGACGATATCGAGAAAGTCATCATCACGGATGAAACGATTACGGGTCTTGCCGGTCCGAAATACGTGCTTCGCGATGGTACTGTCGAACAGACAGGCGACAATAAAGAGACAGCATAATTTTTAACGAAAAAGGCTCAAACACTCGGCACATCCGAGTTTTGGGCCTTTTTGCACAGGAGGCGTTGTAATGGAACAGTTACCTATCCTTCCTTTGCGTGGAGTCGTCGTGTATCCGCTCATCGGCGTGACGATCGACGTAGGGCGTCCGCTCTCTCTGCGGGCACTCCTTGCCGCAAAGGAACACGAGACAGATTTGATTGTCGTGACACAAAAAGAGACAGGCAAAGAATCACCTGAACCGGAAGACTTATATGCGATTGGGACACGCGTCCATATCGCCAAGATGAGCGAGCTGTCAAACGAGACGGTTCGTGTTCGTCTTGTCGGGAAAGAGCGCGTCAAGATTAACTCGATCGAAGAGACGAAAGAAGGCTGGTTCGCCGACGTCGAGACGCTTGACCTCGTCGAAGGGGAAGAAGTCGAACGGACGGCACTCGTACGCCTATTGAAAGAACAGTTTGGCAAACTCGTCGGGACAATCAAAGGGTTGTCTCCGGACGAACGGCGCCGCTTTGAGATGTATGAGCGACTCGAGTCGTTGACCGATTATATCTCTTCGAAACTTGATGTCGACGTCGACATTCGCCAAGCGATGCTCGAAGAAGCCGACGCGGTCAAACGCGGCTTAGAGCTGCTCGAGATCATGACGCATGAAGTCGAGATCATCGAGCTCGAGCAAGAGTTGCGCGAACGGACGAAAAAGACGATTGAGCAGGCACAGAAAGAGTATTATTTGCGCGAACAGATGAAAACGATTCAGCAAGAGCTCGGTGATCAGTCGCAAGAGTCTGAACCGAACCGTCTCCGTGAGAAGCTCGAAGCGCTTGATTTGCCTGAGACGACACGGAAGAACGTCATGCGCGAAGCCGAACGGTTGAACGTCGTCCCGGCGACGTCACCGGAGTACGCGGTCATCCGCAACTATCTCGACTGGATCGCTTCGCTCCCATGGGGCATCGAGACGGAAGATAAACTCGACGTCAAGCATGCGGCTGACGTCCTAGACGACGACCACTACGGCCTCGAGTCGGTGAAAGATCGAATCCTTGAGTATTTGGCCGTCCGCCAATTGACGAACTCGCTCCGTGGACCGATCCTTTGTCTTGCCGGACCTCCAGGGGTCGGGAAGACGTCGCTCGCCCGGTCGATCGCGTCGGCGCTTGAACGTCACTTCGTCCGCGTCTCGCTCGGCGGGGTGCGCGATGAAGCTGAGATTCGAGGACACCGTCGTACGTACATCGGGGCGATGCCAGGCCGCATCATCCGCGGCTTGAAGCAGGCCGAAAGCAAAAACCCGGTCTTCTTGCTCGATGAGATTGACAAGATGGCGTCAGACTTCCGGGGCGACCCGGCGTCGGCCATGCTCGAAGTGCTCGACCCGGAACAAAACGTCTCGTTCTCGGACCATTATATTGAAGAACCGTTCGACTTATCGAACGTGCTCTTCATCGCGACGGCGAACGACGTCTCGCAAATCCCGGCTCCGCTGCTCGACCGGATGGAACTCATCCAAATCGGCGGCTACACGGAACTCGAGAAAGTCGAGATCGCCAAACGTCACTTGGTGCCGAAACAATATAAAGAGCACGGCTTGAAAAAGAGCCAGCTCACGATCAAAGAAGACGCGCTTTACGAGGTCGTCCGCCGTTACACGCGTGAGGCCGGCGTCCGTAACTTGGAACGCGTCATCGGTTCGCTTTGCCGGAAAGCGGCGAAGCAAATCGCGATTGGCGAGAAGAAACGCGTCACCGTCTCGTTGAAGAGTCTCGGCGACTACCTCGGGAAACCGAAGTACCGCTACGGCAAAGGCGAGACGGAAGACTCGATCGGAGCCGTCACTGGACTCGCCTACACGGCGTTCGGAGGCGACACGCTCACGATCGAAGTGGCACTCGCACCTGGTAAGGGCAAGCTCCAGTTGACCGGGAAACTCGGTGACGTCATGCAAGAGTCGGCGCAGACGGCGTATAGCTACGTCCGCTCGAACGCGGAACGGTTCGGGATTGACCCGACGTTCTACGAGCGCCAAGACGTGCATATCCACGTCCCGGAAGGTGCCGTTCCGAAAGACGGTCCATCGGCCGGCATCACCATCGCGACGGCGCTCATCTCGGCATTGACCGGTAAGAAAGTCCGTCGTGATATCGGCATGACCGGAGAGATCACGCTCCGAGGCCGCGTCCTGCCAATCGGCGGATTGAAAGAGAAAGCGCTCGCCGCACACCGCGCCGGTTTGACGACCATCGTCATCCCGAAAGACAATGAGCGGGACATCGATGACATTCAAGACACCGTCCGTGAGAAATTGACGTTCGTCCCGGTCACGACGCTCGATCAAGTATTAGAAGTAGCATTTGGAGGAAATTAAATAATGAAAATCACTAAAGCAGAATTTGTCACGAGTGCCGTCGCACCGGACCATTATCCGATTCACGAGTTGCCGGAAGTCGCACTCGCTGGACGTTCGAACGTCGGGAAATCGTCGTTCATCAACAAGATTTGTCAGCGGAAAGCGCTCGCGCGCACGTCTTCGAAGCCAGGGAAGACGCAGACGCTGAACTTCTTCAACATCAACGATGAGATCATGTTCGTCGACGTTCCAGGTTACGGCTACGCGAAAGTTTCGAAGACGGAGCGTGAGAAGTGGGGCGTCATGATGGAGCAGTACTTGACGTCGCAAAGCGCCCTCCGTGGCGTCGTCCTCTTGGTCGACATCCGTCATGAACCGTCGGGCGACGACGTGACGATGTACAACTTCTTGAAGCATTACGAGATTCCGGTCATCGTCGTGGCGACGAAGCTCGATAAGATCAAGAAAGCGCAACGTCAAAAACATGAGGCGGCCGTCAAACGGAAGCTACAGTTCGAATCGACGGACCGGTTCGTCGCCTTCTCGGCTGAGACAGCCGAAGGGAAAGACGAGGCGTGGAAAGCGATTTACGATTTGTTGACGCAAGACGAAGATTGAGCGAAGACGAGGGAACCTCCTCGTCTTTTTTGTTTTCAGGGTTACGCGAGCGGGTAAGTATCGTATAATTGTCCTAATTACATAAGACAAGAGAATACAGAACGAGGTGGAAAGATGCAAATCATGTTTCAAAACAAATGGTACCGCTTCTTATTTTGGACGCTGACGATTTTCTTGGTCATCTGGGTCGGGACGGAGATCTCTTTCGTGTTCGAACCGATTCAAGTTATTTTGGCGCTCGTCACGGTACCGCTCATCATTGCTGGACTTTTCTATTATTTCTTAGTCGGGATCGTCGACTTCTTAGAAAAACGGTTGAACGGCAAACGGCCGCTCGCTGTCGGTATCACGCTCGGGGGACTCGTGCTGATCTTTACGCTCGTCTTCAGCATCCTCGGACCGGTGCTCGGCGAGCAGGTCACGTCGCTCGTCAACGCGATGCCGAGTATCGCCAAAGAGTTGCAAGAGCAAGCGTTCGCTGTCCGTGACTCGCTCATGCAAAACGAGTTCTTGTCACGCTTCATCGCCGAGAACGATGATATGTTCACCGATTTCACGAACAACGTCACGACGTACCTCGGTGACATCTTCGGGAACATCGCCTCATCGCTCGGCC
This sequence comes from Exiguobacterium sp. s16, assembly GCF_018618115.1. NCBI lineage: Bacteria > Bacillati > Bacillota > Bacilli > Caryophanales > Exiguobacterium > Exiguobacterium sp. s16. Next base: position 203,562 of record NZ_JACSLM010000001.1, read on the forward strand.
AATTTGTCGGCTTTATCACATCGGCCGTCATCACGATCGTCGTCATTCCGTTCATGCTTTTGTATATGCTCTTAGACGGAAAACGACTTCCGGATTCGATCGTCAAGTTGTTGCCATCGAGTTATGAGAAGGAGACGCGCAACATCTTGCATGACATGCATACGACGGTTAAAAACTACGTCCATGCCCAGTTGATCGTGGCGTTCTTCGTCGGGATCACGTCGCTCATCGGGCTATGGATCATTGGACTCGACTATGCCATCTTGCTCGCGCTCTTCATGATGGTGACGAACATCATCCCGTACGTCGGACCGTTCCTCGGTGCGGCACCGGCTGTCGTCGTCGCTTTCATCCAAGACCCGATCAAAGTGCTCTGGGTCATCGTCGTCATCATCATCGTTCAACAAATCGAATCGAACGTCATCTCGCCGCTCATCCAAGGCAAGTCGCTCAAGGTGCATCCGCTGACGATTATCATCGTCTTGCTCGTTGCCGGAAACTTGGCCGGGATTATCGGGATGCTCATCGCGGTTCCATTCTATGCGGTGGCTAAAGTCGTCGTTCAAAACATCGTCCGGATTTACAAGCTGAGGGAGCGAAAACATTACCTCGAAGCGGAAGAGGAAGATGATAAGCCAGAGAGCCAAATCATCACTGATCCGTCGTCTCTGAAATGATCAAACAAGTAGAAATGGTCTCCATGTCCGTTTCTACTTTTTTCTGTCACAAAAAGTTCTTAAATTATTTCACAAAAATCGAACAGAAGATTATAGTTCCTAAATAAAAATTGTTATAATGTACGGTAGAGATGTGAAAAAGAAGAGACAACTGTCGGTGGATTTTGGATGAGGGGAAGAGGTACATGCATATTGTCGTCGTTGGACTAAATAACAAGACAGCCCCTGTCGCGATTCGGGAGCAGTTCTCGTTTGGGGAGCAAGAAATCGTGGACGCGATGATTGCACTTCGCGAAGAGAAGAGCATATTTGAATCGGTTATTTTGTCGACTTGTAACCGGACGGAGCTATACGTCGTCACAGACCAGCTCCACACCGGACGTTATTATACAAAACGCTTTTTAGCGAACTGGTTTGATTTAGAGATGGACCAATTCACCCCTTATTTATCGATTCGTGAAGGAGAAGAGGCAATTCGCCACTTGTTCCGCGTCACGTCTGGACTCGATTCGATGATCATTGGGGAAACACAAATTTTAGGACAAGTGAAATCAAGCTTCTTCCGCGCCCAAGAGAACGGGACGACGGGAACGGTGTTCAATAAACTGTTCAAAGAGGCCGTGACGCTCGCCAAACGCGCCCATACCGACACACAAATTGGGGAAATGTCGGTATCGGTCAGCTCGGCAGCGGTCACGCTCGCTCAAGGGATGTACAACCGTCTCGATGACAAACAAGTCGTCGTCGTCGGTGCCGGTGAGACGGGCGAGTTGACGACGCTCAACTTGTTCGAGGCCGGTGCGAAACAGATTGCCGTCTTTAACCGGACCGAGAGCAAAGCAAAAGCGGTCGCCGACAAGTTCCAAGGCCGGGCCCACTCGATCCGTGAGATCGCCTGTGGACTGCTCGACGCCGATATTTTGATCAGTTCGACCGGCGCCAAAGAAGCGGTCATCGCCTATGACGATGTCGCCGCCGCACAACTGCTTCGCCGAGAACGTCCACTTTTGTTAATCGACATTGCCGTGCCGCGAGATATCGATCCAGCGGTCCGGGCGCTTCCGGGCGTCCATTTGTTCGATGTGGATGACTTGAACGGGATCGTCAACAAAAACTTGGCGGCCCGTCTCGTCGAAGCGGAAAAGATTGAAATCAAAATCGACGAAGCGATTCAAGAGTTCCAAACGTGGCTCGTCACACTCGGTGTCGTCCCGATCATGAACGAGTTGCGCGCCCGCGCCCTCACTGTTCAAGAAGAGACGATGGAAAGCCTCGAGCGTAAGCTTGACCATCTATCGGACCGGGATAAAAAAGTCATCGGTAAACATATGAAGTCGATCATCAACCAGATGCTTCGTGAACCGATCGACTACATCAAAGACGCCGCGGCGCAACCGGATGCGAACACACGTATCAACCAGTTCGTCGAGACGTTCGGCCTTGATGTCGACGTCCCTGACGTCGAGCCGGAAATGGAAGAGACAGAGGCGATGTCAGCGAAAGCACCACTCCGCGCTTTGATGCGCTAATACAAAATCAAAAAAGGCGGCGGATCTCGTCGCCTTTTTCTATGAAGGGGATATAGACTATGCGTAAAATTATCGTCGGCTCACGCCGTTCACAACTTGCGATGACACAAACGAAATGGGTCATCGAGCAATTGAAGAAAGCCGGGGCTCAAAACGAGTTCGAGATCAAGGAAATCGTGACGAAAGGTGACCAAATCGTCGATGTCCAGTTATCGAAAGTCGGCGGCAAAGGATTGTTCGTCAAAGAGATTCAGCAACAAATGATTGCCGGGGAAATCGATTTCGCCGTCCATAGCATGAAAGACGTGCCGGCCGAATTGCCGGAAGAGCTCTTTATCAGCTGCATGCCGAAACGCGTTGACGCCCGAGACGTGCTCATCTGCGAGAACGGATATACGCTCGAGACGCTCCCGGAAGGTGCTGTCATCGGGACGAGTTCACTTCGTCGCGGTGCGCAGATGCTCGCCGCCCGCCCGGACTTCGAGATTCAATGGATTCGGGGCAACATCGATACACGCCTCAAAAAACTTGAGACGGAAAACTTCAATGCCATCTTGCTCGCCAAAGCCGGGCTCGAACGCATGGGGTGGACGGATCGCGTCGACTTCGAAGCGCTTGACGCTGACATGATGGTCCCGGCGGTCGGTCAAGGCGTGCTCGCCATCGAAAGCCGGAAAGACGACGCTGAAGTGACGAACGTCTTGCAACTCCTGCATGACGACGTGACGGCGAAAGCGGCGACGGCGGAGCGGACGTTCCTCAAGGCGATCGAAGGAAGTTGCCACGTGCCGGTCGGCGGTTATGCGACGGTCAACGGGGACGACGTGACACTGACAGGCCTCATCGCCTCGGTCGACGGCAAAGAAGTGCTCCGCGTGACGAAGACGTCGTCTGACGCGGTCGCACTCGGGAACGACGTAGCAGACGATCTTCTCGGACGCGGCGGGCGCGAAATTCTCGCCTCGGTCAATGCGTGACGTCTGGTACACAGGGACAAAACGACTGACCGCTACGCAACGAGCCCGTCTCGCCGCGAGCGGTCTTTCCGTGCATCACGTCCCGCTCATCGAGACGAGATTGACACATCGCGAGATCCCGATTCACACATTCGATTGGCTCATCGTGACGAGCCAGACGGCGGTGCCGGCGCTCCGTGACGTCCCGCGCGACGTCCGGGTCGCGGCCGTCGGGGAAAAGACGAAACAAGCACTCGAGGCCGAGGGCTTCACCGTCTCGCTCATGCCGAAGACGTATACGGGCGAGGCGCTATTCCGTGACCTCGCGGACGTCGTAACAGCAGGCGAGGTCGTCCTGTTCGCCCGGGGCGACTTGGCGAACACGGACCATATGAAGCAACTCGAAAACGTCCATGACTGGGTCGTCTATGAGACGATCGGCCGTGAACTGACAGAGGCAGAAGTCGAGGCGCTCAAGAACGTGGACGCACTCCTCGTCCTCAGCCCGTCCGCCGTTCAGGCGATCACGGCGTACCTTGAACACTTCCACGGGACGTGGTACGCCATCGGTGAAGTGACCGAGCGCGCCGTCCGGGAAGTGTCGACGTTACCGGTCCGAGTGCCTGAGTGTTATACTATGGATGCATTAATACAGTGTATAGGGGAGGATTTTTCATGAACCAGTTTGACCGTCACCGTCGCCTTCGTTCATCGAAGTCGATGCGTGCACTCGTACGTGAAAATCATGTTCGGAAAGAAGATTTGATTTACCCGCTCTTCATCATCGAAGGGACAGACATTAAACGTGAAGTCAGCTCGATGCCTGGCGTCTTCAACTTCTCGCTCGACCGTCTCGAGGACGAGATCAAGGAGATCGTCGACCTCGGCATTCAATCGGTGCTCTTGTTCGGCGTGCCGGAACATAAAGATCCGGAAGGTACGGAAGCGTATCACGACCACGGCATCGTCCAAGAAGCGATCCGTAAAGTGAAAGAGTGGGCGCCACAGCTCACGGTCATCGCCGACACGTGCCTATGTGAATACACGTCGACGGGCCACTGCGGCATCGTGAAGAATGGTGACGTCGATAACGACGCGTCGCTACCGCTTCACGTCCAGACGGCGATCACGCAAGCGCAAGCAGGCGCTGACATCATCGCACCAAGCTCGATGATGGACGGCTTCGTCGCCGCCATCCGTGAAGGGCTCGACCAAAACGGATTCAACCATATCCCAATTATGAGTTACGGCGTCAAGTACGCATCGGCGTACTACGGACCGTTCCGTGACGCAGCCCAATCGGCACCTGGTGAAGGTGACCGCAAAGGCTATCAGATGGACCCGGCCAACCGCCGAGAAGCGTTCCGTGAATCACAATCGGACGTCGAGCAAGGTGCTGACTTCATGATCGTCAAACCGGCGCTCGCCTTCATGGACATCATCCGTGACATGCGCGACTCGCTCGATATGCCGATCGTGGCGTATAACGTGAGTGGAGAGTACGCCATGGTCAAAGCGGCTGCTTTGAACGACTGGGTCGATGAGCAACGCATCGTCATGGAGACGATGGTCGGCTTCAAACGGGCCGGTGCGGACCTCATCGTCACGTATTTCGCAAAAGACGTCTGTCGCTATTTGGAAGGAGACTACGCATGACCTACAAACAAACACGCTCAGAAGCAGCGTTCGAACAAGCACGTCCGCTCATGCCGGGCGGGGTGAACAGCCCGGTCCGTGCCTATAAATCAGTCGGCATGACGCCAATCTTCGCTGAACGCGGTGAAGGCTCACGCGTCTACGACATCGATGGCAACGAGTATATCGATTACGTCCTCTCATGGGGACCACTCATCCTCGGTCACCGCGACCCTGTCGTCACGAAGGCGATTCAAGAGCAAGCCGAGAAAGGCTGGACGTTCGGGACACCGACCGAGCTGGAAACGAAAATGGCTGAGCTCGTCATCGAGCGCGTCCCATCAATCGAGATGGTGCGCATGGTCAACTCGGGTACGGAAGCGACGATGGCGGCACTTCGCCTCGCACGCGGCTACACGGGCAAGACGAAAATCTTGAAGTTCGAAGGTTGCTACCATGGTCACGGCGACTCGCTCCTCATCAAGGCCGGTTCGGGCGTCGCGACGCTCGGTCTCCCGGACTCGCCGGGCGTACCGAAAGACTTGGCGAGCCAGACGCTCACGGTGCCGTACAACGATTTGGATGCCCTCCGCATCGCCTTCGAGAAGTTCGGCGACGACATCGCTGGGGTCATCGTCGAACCGGCGGCCGGCAACATGGGCTTCGTGCCACCGCAACCTGGCTTCCTCGAAGGACTCCGCGAGATCACGGAACAATACGGCTCGCTCCTCATCTTTGACGAGGTCATGACCGGATTCCGGGTCGGCTATAACTGTGCCCAAGGTTACTTCGGCGTGACGCCGGATTTGACGTGCCTCGGGAAAGTCATCGGCGGCGGCCTTCCGGTCGGTGCCTATGGCGGGAAACGCGAGATTATGGAACAAATCGCGCCACAAGGACCGATTTACCAGGCAGGGACGCTCTCAGGGAACCCGCTCGCGATGATTGCCGGCTACACGACGTTGTCGCAACTGAAGCCTGAGCACTACGCCGAGTTCGAACGCAAAGCGGACCGTCTCGCCGAAGGCTACACGAAAGCGGCCGAGAAGTATAACATCCCGCACGACACGAACCGGGCCGGCTCGATGTTCGGATTCTTCTTCACGAACGAGAAAGTGACGAACTTCGAGAAGGCGAAGACGGCGAACCTCGACTTGTTCCGCGCTTACTATCAGAAGATGGCGGCGCGCGGCGTGTTCTTGCCACCGTCACAGTTCGAAGGATTGTTCCTCTCGACCGTGCACACGGACGAAGATATCGACTTGACGCTCGCAGCGGTCGACGCGACGTTCAAAGAGCTGCAACAAGAGTTTTCACTGTAATCTTGACGGAAACAGCTTCTGTCGCTACAATTGTTTAACAGATACGAACAAAAGCTACGATGAGGAATAGTACGCAATCAACATCCTTTTTCAGAGACGCGGCCACTTGGTGCGAGGCCGCGAAGGATGGTGCGGAAGTCGCCTCGGAGCTGACCTTTTGAACGAAGTAGGAAGGTCCGGTCCATCGACCGTTATTCGATTTTGAGGGCGCCACCTGTTGGCGAACTAAGGTGGTACCGCGGAAGATACGGCTTCTTTCGTCCTTAGCGTTAAGGACGAGAGTAGCCGTTTTTTTGTCCACATTATTAGAGGAGGTTGGGCATATGGCCAACGAGACAAACGAAATCACCATGCCGACGAAGTACGATCCAAGTGCGACGGAAGCGAAATGGTATGACTACTGGTTAGAGAACGACGTATTCAAAGCAGACGAGGACGATTCAAAACAGCCGTACACGATCGTCATCCCGCCACCGAACGTAACAGGGAAACTTCACCTCGGACACGCGTGGGACACGACGCTCCAAGATTTATTGACGCGCCTCAAGCGCATGCAAGGCTATGACGTCCTCTGGCTCCCAGGGATGGACCACGCCGGTATCGCGACACAAGCGAAAGTCGAACAGAAACTCCGTGAGGACGGCATCATGCGTTACGACCTAGGACGCGAGAAGTTCCTCGAGAAGACGTGGGAATGGAAAGACGAGTACGCCGACACGATCCGTGCCCAATGGTCAAAACTTGGCCTCGGTCTCGACTACTCACGTGAGCGTTTCACGCTCGACGAAGGACTCTCGAAAGCGGTCCAAGAAGTATTCGTCCGCCTTTATGAGAAGGGCTTGATTTACCGCGGCGAGTATATCGTCAACTGGGACCCGGCGCAAAAGACGGCCGTCTCGGATATCGAAGTCATCTATCAAGAAGTCGAAGGCGCATTCTACCACATGAAGTATCCGCTCGCTGACGGCTCAGGCCACATCGAGATCGCGACGACGCGTCCAGAGACGATGCTCGGCGATACGGCCGTTGCCGTCAACCCGAAAGATGAGCGTTACGCGCACCTCGTCGGCAAGACGATCATGCTTCCGGTCATGAACCGTGAGATCCCGATCGTCGCCGACGACTACGTCGACATGGAGTTCGGTACAGGTTGCGTCAAGATCACACCGGCGCACGACCCGAACGACTTTGAGATTGGGAACCGCCACGAGCTCCCGCGCATCCTCGTCATGGATGAAGGCGGCAAGATGAACGAGAACGCCGGCAAGTACGAAGGGCTCGACCGCTTCGAATGCCGCAAGCAACTCGTGAAAGATTTAGAAGCGGACGGCACGCTCGTCAAGATCGAGCCGCACACGCACTCGGTCGGACACTCGGAACGTTCAGGCGCGGTCATCGAGCCGTATCTTTCGAAACAGTGGTTCGTCGACATGGAGCCGCTCGCGAAAGCAGCACTCGAAGCACAAGGACATGACGATACGAAAGTCAACTTCGTCCCAGAGCGGTTCGAAGGCACATACCTCCGTTGGATGGAGAACATCCGCGATTGGTGTATCAGCCGCCAACTCTGGTGGGGCCACCGCATCCCGGCGTGGTACCACAACGAGACAGGAGAAATCTATGTAGGTAAAGAAGCACCGGCTGACAGTGAGAACTGGCACCAAGACGAAGACGTGCTCGACACATGGTTCTCGTCAGCGCTCTGGCCGTTCTCGACGATGGGCTGGCCGGACACGGACTCAGCAGACTTCAAACGTTACTTCCCGACGAGCGCGCTCGTCACGGGTTACGACATCATCTTCTTCTGGGTATCGCGCATGATCTTCCAATCGCTCGAGTTCACTGGGAAGCAGCCGTTCAACGACGTGCTCATCCACGGTCTCATCCGCGACTCGGAAGGCCGCAAAATGTCGAAATCGCTCGGAAACGGCGTCGACCCGATGGAAGTCATCGACCAATACGGCGCGGACTCGCTCCGCTGGTTCCTCCTCACAGGATCGACACCAGGGAACGACCTTCGCTTCTATTGGGAGAAGATCGAGTCGACATGGAACTTCGCGAACAAGATTTGGAACGCGAGCCGTTTCGCCCTCATGAATATGGACGGCATGAAGTATGAGGATATCGATTTGTCAGGTGAGAAGACGCTCGCCGACAAGTGGATTCTCACACGCTTGAACGACACGATCGACCAAGTGACGCGTCTCGTCGACAAGTATGAGTTCGGCGAAGCCGGTCGTTACTTGTACAACTTCATCTGGGAAGAGTTCTGTAACTGGTACATCGAGATGGCGAAACTCACGCTCTACGGTGAGGACGAGGCGGCGAAAGCGACGACACGTTCAGTGCTCGCCTACACGCTCGACTCAATCATGCGTCTCATGCATCCGTTCATGCCGTTCCTCACAGAGGAAATCTGGCAGCACTTGCCGCACGAAGGCGACTCGATCGTCCGTGCGAGCTACCCGACACGTCGCGACGAGCTCCACTTCGCGGACTCGGTACCAGCGTTCGAAGCGGTCATGAACGTCATCCGTTCGGTCCGTAACATTCGTTCGGAAGTGAACGCCCCGATGTCGAAACCGATTCAGCTCTTCATCGCGACAAGTGACGACACGACACAAGGTTACTTGAGCGAAAACGAAGCGACGATCGGCAAGTTCACGAACGCGACCGAGCTCGAAATCGGACGCGGCTTGGCGGCTCCTGATAAGTCGATGTCGGCCATCATGACGGGTGCGGAACTGTTCATCCCACTCGCCGACCTCATCAACTTCGAGGAAGAGATCGCCCGTCTCGAGAAAGAAGTGGCGAAGTACGAGAAGGAAGTCGAGCGCGTTCAGAAGAAACTCGGCAACCCAGGCTTCACCGGCAAGGCCCCGGCTCACGTCATCGACGAAGAGAAGGCAAAAGAGAAAGACTACCTCGACAAGCGTGACGCAGTCCGTGCGCGTTTGGAAGAGTTGCGTAAATAATAAATCAACCTTCTTTGGAGATTATCTCCGAAGAAGGTTTTTTTGTTGTTTGGTGGAATTTAGGAGAGGAGACGATGTAAAGGTGGAGTGACATGAGACGAATCGGAATGATGTTAGGTTTGGCTGTGATGGGATTGAGTGGGTGTGTGGCGGAACGAGCTGAACCGATCGAACCGATGGAATCAAAAATCACGGTTAGCGTGAACAAAGAAGAGATGGATTCATCCGTTTCCGATGTTGAGGAAACGACGGCGAAAGAAGTGTTCGGTTCGATCATCGAGGACGTGCCGAAAGGGACTGTTCGACTACTCGATGCGGTCACGGCCCAATACACGCTTCAATATACGGATGGCACGTCCGAACGACCGTCGAGAGACGGCGTCTTCTATGAAATGGTCATCGATGACCTCGGGCTCATCGCCATCCAGTTACCAAACCGCGACGATGCGTTTGGCGTGTTCAACTATTCACGAGGCGAGGAATGGGTGTTGCATGGCATCCAAAACGTTACGATTCCCGAGGCGGCCGAAAAAGTCCGACACGGGTTGGACTTGCCTGAAGAAGAGCTGTTTGTCGCCAACTTCGAGATGAGTCAGCTCGAGCGGCCGGTGGAGATGTGGACGTTGTATGATGAGACGCAATGCATCACGATTTTAGTGACCGATGCGTCCAGTGTGGCAGACGGAGAATTGATTGACCGGCGAGACGATTCAAATGAGCGGTATCGCTTGAATCAACCGGAAGGGAACGGCTTGTTTTACGTAGACCAGGGCAAGCTCATCGTCGTGACGGGCAATGTGTCGGAAGAGGTGTTGCTCAACCTCTCGGACTCGTTGCCGGAGGCGTCGACGGTGGATTTTCCATTGAAGTACCCAGAATAGAGTAACGAACCCCCGCCATCAAGAATGATGTTCGGGGGTTCGTTTGCGTCCAATGTGGATGATGCCAAATAGAGCGATGGCAATCAAGGTGTGAAAGATGAACGGTTGAGTATGGCCAATGCGGAATAGATGAATCGCATAGACGACATAAAGGATGGTGCCGAATACTAGCAAGATGGAATAAAGAACCTTCATACGTCCTCTTCCTCCGGTTCTGTCCAAAACGGAAGGCGACCGGTTGTCACGAAATAAGATGACGTGAGCAGGACGCCGATTGCAAGTCCAGTTACTTGAGGCTGAATCGACTGACCCATCAACGACAAATAAAAACTGTAGACCAGGTATGAAGTTGAACTTACGATGATTGTCATGAGCAAGAGTGTCATTTTCATTTTGTTTCACTCCATTCGAGCTCGTTCAAATGCTTCATGAAGTGGACGAATGAGACACCTAGGAAGAAGGCCGGCATCGTCCAAACCCAATTGCTGAGAAACGGACCTTGCCAGAGCTCGAGCGAAATCATGCAGGCAAAGCCTAACGAAATAAGTGAAGCGAGTAGTCGCATTATAAAACCTCCAAACGGACTTTGTCTATTCTACGTGGCGAATAGCCAAAAGGTTCCAAAAAAACCATCCCGCGAAAGCGAGATGGTTCATGTGCCGCAGAAAGTCTGATACGGATACGTCCGCGGCGGTCCGGGTGAGACGTAGCGTCCGTAGTCGGCTTCGTAGTCGTATGGCTTCCGCAATACGTCGAGCAGTGCGTGGGTCGGCTTGAAGTCACCGCGTTCGGCTGCCATGAGGGCGGCCTCGACGTGATGGTTGCGCGGGATGACGGCCGGGTTGTGCTGACGCATGAGGCGGATGACGTCCTCATCAGGAAGACCTTGTTCCCCGAGGCGTTTCCGCCAAGCGGCGAGCCACGCCTTACCATCGTCCTGGTTGGCGAAGGCGAGTGCTTCGGTGTCGCCGAGCGTGAGGGCGCGGAACGTGTTCGTGAAGTCGGCCTCGGTTTCCATCATGAGCCGGAGCAGTTCGTCCGTCAGTGCGTCGTCTCCGTCTTTTCGCACGTAGAGTCCGATTTTATGGGCGAGCCCAGTGAAATACGCCTCTTTATAGGTTTCCGTGTAGTCGTTCAACAGCTTGTTGGCGATATCGACGGCCTTTTCTTGTGTGTCAGCGAGGAGCGGGAGCAACGTCTCGGCGAGGCGGGCCAAGTTCCATGACCCGATATACGGCTGATTCGCATAGGCGTAGCGTCCCTCGCGGTCGATCGAGCTGAAGACGGTATTCGGGTGATACGTATCCATGAACGCACACGGGCCATAATCAAGCCCTTCACCGCTGATGAACGTATTGTCCGTGTTCATGACGCCGTGGATGAACCCGACGAGCTGCCAATCCGCGATCAGTTTCGCCTGCCGGGTAATGACGCGGCCGAGGAACTGTTCATAGCGGTCCGGTTGTCCTGCAAGGTCAGGGTCGTGGCGCTGAATCGCATAGTCGGCGAGGGCGATGACGTCATCAATCGATCCGGCCGCGGCGGCGTATTGGAACGTGCCGACACGTAAATGGCTCGCCGCGATGCGCGTCAAGACGGCGCCGTGCTTCGGTCCTTGGCGCATGATCGGCTCACCGGTCGTCACGACGGCGAGCGCCCGGTTCGTCGGGATGCCGAGGGCGTGCATCGCCTCACTGATGAGGAATTCACGCACCATCGGACCGACGGCAGCCCGTCCATCACCGCCACGCGAGTACTCGGTCGGGCCCGAGCCTTTCAATTGAACGTCGACACGCTTTCCGTTCGGTGCGACGTGTTCTCCGAGCACGAGCGCCCGTCCGTCACCGAGCATCGTGAAATGGCCAAATTGGTGGCCGGCATACGCTTGAGAGAACGACGAGTCGGTCTGACGATTCCCGGCGAAGAGTGCGACGTCTTGAGACGTTTCGGCGTCGAGACCGAGCGTCTTGGCGAGTGCTTCGTTCCACAGGACGAGTTCGGGCTTGTCGACCGGATGGACCGGTCCCCGGTCGTAAAAAATGTCACGGAGATCGAGGTAGGTCGCCTCGAAGTTCCAACTGTTGGTCATAGTAATTCCCCCTTCTTCGCCTCGAGTATAGCACAGCCGATTCCTTGCGTAGCGCTTCGCGAATTTTGGTAAGATGAAAGGGAAGTGTGAAAACAGGAGTGATGGAAGATGGAGACGAGACAAGACGTATTGGAATGGCTGAACGGGCAGCTGCGGTTCGGGATCAAGCCCGGGCTCGAACGCATCGAGTGGATGTTGAACGCGTTACAAATCGAGGAGTTGCCGTCGATTCACGTGGCAGGGACGAACGGAAAAGGGTCGACGGTCGCTTTCTTGCGGGCGATGGCGCTCGCGGAGGGGTTGAATGTCGGGACGTTCATCTCACCGTACATCATCCAGTTCGAGGAGCGGATCATGTTGAACGGGGAGCCGATCAGGGAACACGACCTCGTCCGCATCGCCAACCAGGTCCGTGACTGTGCGAGTGCGTCACCGGAGACGTTGACGGAGTTCGAACTGCTGACGGTCATGGCGTGGCTCTATTTCCATGAACAACAGCCTGACCTCGTCATTTGGGAAGTCGGTCTCGGCGGCCGCCTCGATTCGACGAACGTGTTGACGCGACCGCTCGCGACGGTCGTGACGTCGATCGGGCACGACCATCAAGGAATTCTCGGCGACACGCTCGAAGAGATTGCGCTCGAGAAGTTCGGCATCATGAAGCCGGGCGTGCCGATGTTTCATAGTTTGACGGATGAACGGCTGATCGCGTTGCTCAAGCGACAAGGAGAGGCGATGGACGCATCGATTCACGACGTCACTCCACTCGTCACATCAATCGAGGACGGGACCGACACGGTCGTCACATATGATGGATTGGATCCAGTGACGCTCGGATTGACCGGACACCATCAAGCGTATAACGGGGCGTGTGCCGTCGCCGTCGCGCGCCACCTCGGCTGGAAGGCGGAAGCCATTCGAGCGGGGCTCGAGGCGGCACAACACCCAGGTCGCTATGAGCTCATCTCGAGACAGCCCCGCATCGTGCTCGATGGGGCGCATAATGCGGAAGGGGTCGCCGCGCTCGTTGAACAGTTGAAGCTCGAGCGTGACGTGACCGTCCTCGCGGCCATTCTTGCCGACAAGGACCGGGGAGCGATGATCGCGTCGCTCCAGATGGTGGCGGATGTCTATGAGACGACGTTCGATTTCCCACGTACCCGTACGAAAGAAAGTCTGATTGCCGACGGGGCCCGTTATGTGGACTGGCAGGGTTGGTTGGCTGCGTGGCTGGAGACACCCAAATCCGAGACGCTCGTCGTGACCGGGTCGCTCTACTTTATCAGTGAAGTCAGAACCTATTTCCAAAGTTTGAAAAAAACCGCTTGTGAACAGGAAGAAAAAGGGGTATGAATTAACTGAAGAAGTGTGATGACAAACCGACTGGAGGCACAACGATGAAGAGGCAGCTAAGATCCAAGTACGGGTTCCTCATAGTGGTAGGGATGATTCTATTGTTGTTCGCGTATACGACAACGTGGGCGAAAAATGATGATAAAGACATAAAAAAGAAGGAAGACATCACTAACGAAGTGATTCGCGAAATATCCTCTGAAGCGGTTTTAGTAGGAGACACGGTCACCGTCGAGTATCGTTTATCATTAAACAATATTCTCGATTTTGGAAAAGGTCCCAATATCAATTCGTATAAAACTGTCCAATGGTCGTTAGACTTTAATGAAAAAATTCCTGATGGCTTGAAAGTAGAGAGTATCTCAATCAACAATGAATCAACGGTGTCACATACTCTGAAGTATAATTCTTCATCACGAACGCTAGCAGGGAAAGTAAATGTAATCTGTGGTAAGAATGAGTTACAGTCTTGTACGAAGCATTTCGATGATTCGTTTTATGAGACAGTGACCGTGAAATTGACAGCTGACAAACCTGGTACTTACAAATTCAATAGTGGAACCATCAGCTACTCACTCACAGCCGACCATTCTGGAAACGGTCACGGATCTGTAAAACATGATCGGTCCATCAATTTAACATCTGATCAAATTGGTGACTCGCTTTTATTGGTAGAAGAATTAAATATTCAACTCCCAACTGAGTTGGAATTGTATTTAAATGATATAGGTAACATAAATGCGGAGTTGTCGACGACAAAAGCGACAATTCCTAAAGATGTGAAGTTGAAGTGGGTAATTGACGATTCTAAAATTGTAAAACAGACGAGTGCCGCTAAACAAAGTTTGTCCCTTGAAGCGTTGGAAGTCGGGACGACGACGATTCAAGCCGTGTATGTCCACAGCAATAAGTATGAATCAAAATCCCAACCGGTGACGGTAAAAGTCAAATTACCTAATCTCGCAATCGATTCTACGGATAAAGTGTTATGGGTCTATCAAAATAAGAGTGGCAGCTTAGTGAAACAACAAGCAGTGTTGAATCTTACGCAATTAGTAGAGGACAATAAGGTCGTCAACAATCCTTTCGATGCCACGTGGGAAGTGAACTCTACTGCACTCAGCATCGTATCTAGTCAAAAATCGGCGGCCACAGTACAGGCTGAACATGGAAGTACGGGTAACGTCTCGGTGATTGCTTCACTAGTAAAATATCCGGGACAGACTAATACGTCTTTGATTGAAGTCAAAGAATATCCGCAACGCGTCGCGACACCGAACGTCGTCTTATACATGTCAAACAGTCCTTACGAATACCCGGTCAAGTTCTGGCCAGAGACATCGAATGTCACTGAGTACGGATTGACGGTTTTAGAGGGTACGGATGTACTCAAAGTTAAAGATGGCGTATTGACGCTCTTGAAACCAGGTATTGCTAAAATCGGTTTAGTGACTGAGAATGTTGATCGTTTCTTCCCGAAAGGTGATGGCCCCGAAGTCATCAGCCAGACTTTCTATGTCCGAGTTAAAGAAGGAACTGATCCGAACCCAGGTACGGCTGAACCAGCAATTGATTTCTATTGATGACGCTACAAAAAGAAGCTACTCGCGCGAGTAGCTTCTTTTCTTATTTCTTTAATTGTTGACCGACGAACAGTTGCAACTGGTTCGTGACCGGTAGCGTGTTGATTTGTCGGAAGACGCCTTCGTTGTATTCCATGACGAGCCGGGACTTATCGACTTCAGGAGAAGCATCGACGTTTCCAGGGGCGAAAGAGGCTTGTTTATCTGCTTGTTCCGGCAACGATTTGAATGTTCCACGGAACGTGTTCACTTCAAGCGGTCCTTTGCTATACAGGCCGCCTTTCATGTTGACGATTGATCCAACAGAATAGAGACGTGTCGGTTCTGTCGAGGCACTGTACATGAACGCTTGTAGCGTGGAAGATGTGTTCTGGAACTCATTGATTCGGTTCAACAAAATTTTCCCTTTGGACAGGAGAACAAGTGAACTGTCATTCCCCCCGGCGGTAGCCGGCAGCAAGTCAGCCCCGTCGATATACGTGTCACCGAGCGTATACACCGTCGTATTGAATGCGACTTTCCCACGAATCGTCAAATCGCCGTTAATGATGAGCGGACGGCTGATCGTAATTGTGTCAATCGCATCGATGGTCACGTCGCCATCCAATAGAAGTGGGGTTGTATTGCTGGCAATCGATCGAGAGATGACAATCGAGATATCGTCCTTACTCACATAGTTATCGATTGTTTCAGTCGCTAACTCTACAATTTGCATACCGGTGATGGCATCTAACTGTCCCTGATCAATCAAGTTGGTTTTCAACAGTTCGGGTTTGGTTGAATTAACGGGTCGGTAATATTGTTTGATGAATGGCTCGTCCGTTCGAGTGATACCTGATTTGAAAAAGATTTCATCACCTGGTTTGTCATTATACGTGATGTCCGTTAAAGAACCCATGAACCGATTCACGTATTGGACGACCGAATAATCATAATTGAAATTTGAAAAACTGCTCTCGACCGGCCCAATCTCAGGCTGATGGTCCACACCTGGCGTGACTGAGTTCGTGAAATAGTTCGGCGAGTCACAGCCGTCGCATGTCGCCCCGTTCCCGAGGTCAATGCGACCGTCGAGATAGAAACGGCTCGTGTCACTATTGTTGAGCGTCTTCGTTTGATCTTTCAGTTGATACTTCGCATCGCGGTCGAGCGAAAGTTGCGTCCCAGCGAACAAGTTTCCTTCAATCTTTGGCGGACCGTTGACCGTCAACGTGTCATCGGACCCGAGGACGTAATAGAGGAACGACGGTAACGCCGTCACGTACACTTCCTGGCTATACGTGCTCGTCTGCATCGGCTGTTCCGGGTTCGCTTTTGTCGTCCCGGTCGCCGTCAGCGTCAGCACCGTCGTAAACGGCGCGTTCGACTGGTCCGCCGTCGAGCGGGTGATCGAGTAACGGATATCGTTGTCGCCCGATTGCAAATCACCCGTATAGAGCGTGTTCGCCTGGAGCACCGTCGCGACTTTCGCTTGAAATGCTGCTTGGTTCTCCATATACGGTTGAACAACATTTGCATCGTGGAGCGGGAACGTCGTCCGCAAATCGGCGACGAGCACGTCGAGCACGCCTTTGACATCGGTATCGAGTTGCGTCTCGTCGACGCGGATATTCGTCTGCTTGTTCGTCGCCAAGTTGACTTGAATCGCAGCGAGCGAGAGGACGGCGAGCGCCGCCATCGTCACGAGGACGAGGATGAGGACGTAGCCTCGTTCATCTTGTTTCATCTGGCTCCCTCTTTTCATAACGGGATGGTACTCGTAAACGTCTTGGTGAGCGTGGCATCGTCGCGCGAGGCGAGCGTCACTTGAATCTCCATCAGTCCGGACACGATGTAAGCCTCGCGTCCGCTCCTTGCGTCCGTCACTTCGTCCTGAATGTCGATGGTGACGGCTTGGACGGTGACGTCAGGGTTGTCCGTCACGAAACTTGACGGGGCGAGCTCGAACACGGCGTCTTCCATATAGTCGCCTTGACGGTACAAAATGCCTTCCGTCGAGATGCGCGGGGAATGGAGACGATGGAACGAATATGTATCCCCGTTGACGGTCAAGGCGTCGAACTCGGTCTGGTTGATGTCCTGGAGGACGCTCGTAATCAAGTAGTCGGCCTCACTCCGGAGCGAGCTCGTGTCGTTCGTCAGACGGAAACCGAGCGAGCCGGTCAAGAAGACGGTGATCACGATTCCGGCAAAGATGGCGGAGATGACGAGCGCGAGCAACAATTCGACGAGCGTGACGCCGTCCTCACGGTCACGGAAGCTCTGGAACGTCCGTCTCAGGGAATTTATCTTGAAGCGTCGCATTCGTCACCACTCCTTTCAACGTGATGGGTTTGAGCAACGTCTCCGAGGCGACGGTAATCTCGACGTTGACGAGGTCAGCGGGCGGTTCGTTGCCGGGAGAGAGGATGGTCACATCGAAGGCGCGCCCGTTGATGGTGACGTCACACAAATCGCAGACGTTGGCCGGCGTCTTCTGGAGTATCGAGATGTCGATCGGGTCTCGCGTTTCGGCCGCCCGACGCTTCAACGTGTTGAGCGTATTTTGGGCGACTTGGTTTGCCACGGTCCGGTCAAGATCCGAGGAGGTGATTCGCAAGCTTTGGGAGAAGATATTCATGAGCGATAATGCCAGGATCGAGACGACGACAATCGAGACGAGTACTTCGACGAGCGTGAAACCTTGTTCGGAACGGTCCACCGCATTGACCTCCTTTTCAAAATTCATTTAATGATAGGAAAAAAGAGACTTTTAACCTGAAATAATTGTTATTTTCTGTACAATGCATATTATACTAAAGTTACAGTGGGAACGGATAGTAATTCAAAAGTCTCATTTGACTTGAAATAGAGGGGGAAATGGAATGAAGCGATATGGGATGCACTTGTTCATCCTAGCGGGGCTAGTCCTGCTGGTGTCGTTGCCGACGATCGGGCTCGTGAACTATCTCGATGCCTCGGCGAAGACGACTGCTACATATAAAGAGACGACCGTGGCCGGCATCGACGTGTCGGGGATGACGAAAGAAGAAGCGGTCGTCCGAATCGATAACGCCATCAAAGACTTCAACAACACGCCGTTCACGGTGACGCTCGTCGATGGGACGGCGATCGAGGTCGGCAAAGATGTCGTCTCGTTCAACGTCGACGCGACACTCAAGGCGGTCACTGAATCGGGTACATATCCGCTCGTCACGACGGTCGACGAAGAGCGATTGACACCGTACTTAGAGAACCAACCGGTGACGCTCTCGATGGTGACACCGCCGCTCGTCGAATCCGCCTCGAATTTGAACTCAGACGTCGTCCTCGAGATGACGGCGACGGAGAGTGAAGTCGTCGCTTCCATCACGGTCAGTCCGACACCAGCGATGCGCTCGGCACTCGAGCGGATGAACGGCTTCGAGATGGAAGCAGGGGACATCTTCAGCTTGAAAGCGTTCGGAGAAGATTTTGAGGCGCTCAGCACGCTCGGTTCCTCGATGTATCAATTGTTCGCGGCGACACCGTTCCAAATCCTAGAACGGGTCCAACATGAGACGCTCCCGACCGGCATCGAGCTCGGCTATGACGTCAAAGTCGACGAGCGCTCGAACTTCGCCGTGCAGAACACGGAACAGACACCATACGCGCTCATCGTCTTAGAAGAAGGGAACGCGATGACGGTCCAATTGCTCGGTAAGGTATTCGTTGGAGCGTACGAGTCGCGCGTCGAAGACGTGACGAGCGTCCCATATCAAAACATCGTCCGTTTCTCGCCGTCACTCACAGCCGGCAGTTCGTCTGTGACCCAGTCCGGTCAGACCGGGGAGTCGGGCAAATTGTATCGTGTCCGCATCACGGATACGGGCGAGTCGCTCGAACTGCTCGGATTTGATTTTTACGAGCCGATCCCGGAAATCGTGACGAAAAGTTCCGTCCCGCTCCCGCCTCCTGAACCGGTCGAACCGGTGATTCCAACTTTCCCGGACGAATCACTGGAAGATGACCCGTTCGATGACGATGTGAAGGATGACGGATTGAATGAGTTTGAAGAACAGCCACCGGTGTATGACCAGGACCCGGTGCCAAGTGAGGGGGCAGTCGGATGATTGGTTATTTGATTTTGATCGCCTTTTGGGTACTTGCCACATTGACCGTGTTCGCCTTATCGATTCCATACGTTCGGAAGCGGGAGACGAAAGGAGTCATCTCGTTACTCGTCGCCGTGCTCTCGCTCGGCGTGTATAGCCTGTATGTCGAAGGGCTCGAGCGGACGTGGTGGGCGTGGGTCCTCCTCGCCCTCGGTTTGGCCGGCGGTGCGGCACTCAGTGCGTTCATCGAACAGCGAGACGTCGCACAGGAGGTACCACAGAGGATGGTGAAGTAAGTTGAGACGAATGAAGAAACGGCTCGGCGAGATGCTCGTCGAGGCGGGGATGATCACGCAAGCACAGCTAGACGAAGCACTTACTCAAAAGCGGACCGGGGAGAAACTCGGGGACGCGCTCATGCGATTGAACTATTTGACCGAGACGCAACTGATTCAAGTGCTGCACGAGCAGTTGAACGTGCCGGTCATTTCATTATATTCAGAAGACATTAATGTCACCGTGACGAAACTCGTCCCGAAAGTCATCGCCCAAAAACATGACATCATGCCGATATCGTTACAAGGTAATACGCTCTTCATCGCGACGGCAGATCCGCTTGATTTGATCGCCATCGATGACGTGCGTCTGCAGACGGGGATGAACATCGAGGTCGGGATTGCCACGCGCGAACAAATTCGTAAGACGATTAGCCGCTTTTACGAGATGGATGCGTCACTCATCGAGATTTTAAAAGAAGAAGCGCCTGAACTTGACCGGGAAGAGACCGCATCGCGTGATGACGCCCCGGTCATCCGACTCGTCAACCAGCTCTTCTTGAGCGCGATCGACCAGCGCGCCTCAGATATCCACTTCGATCCGCACGAGAAGCAGCTGCATGTCCGTCTTCGAGTCGACGGTGATTTACGAACCGAAGCCATCTATCCGAAGAAGATTCAAAGCGTCATGCTGACGCGCCTCAAGGTCATGAGTAACCTAGACATCACCGAGAGCCGCTTGCCACAAGACGGACGTATCAAATATACGCTCCGGGGCCGCCCGTACGACTTCCGCGTCTCGACGCTCCCGACGATGTATGGCGAGAAAATCGTCATCCGGGTGCTCGATTCATCGGAAGGGTTGACCGATTTGACGAAACTCGACTTCGGCGACAAGAACGAGGCAGTGTACCGCGACATGCTGAAACGGCCGAACGGGATTATCCTCATCACCGGGCCGACCGGGTCAGGGAAATCGTCGACGCTCTATGCGTCGCTGCGCGAACTGAACGATGAATCGAAGAACATCATCACGGTCGAGGACCCGGTCGAGTATCAACTCGACGGCATCAACCAAGTCCAAGTCAATTCGAAAGTCGGCTTGACGTTCGCGTCGGGTCTGCGTTCGATTTTGCGTCAAGACCCGAACATCGTCATGGTCGGGGAGATTCGGGACACCGAGACAGCCGAGATTGCCATCCGGGCATCGTTGACCGGTCACTTGGTATTGTCAACGTTACATACGAATTCGGCCATCAGCTCGATCACCCGCTTGATTGACATGGGGGTTGAACCGTTCCTCGTCGCCGCATCGACGTCTGGACTTGTCGCCCAGCGGCTCGTCCGTCGCGTCTGTCGGGACTGCGGTCATGAACAGCCGGTCTCGAAACGGGAACAGGAACTGTTTGCCGCTGAAGGCGTCCCGGTCGACCGGATCATGCGCGGCAACGGCTGTGCGTCATGTAACTTCACAGGTTACCGCGGACGGCTCGCCATCCATGAGGTCGTGCCAATCGATGAAGGGTTGCGCCGCCTGATCATGAACCAAGCGACGGAGGCAGAGATGGTCGCCTATGCGAAAGACCAAGGCGTCCGCTTCCTCCTCGCCGATGGGCTTGAGAAAGTCGCGCTCGGGCTGACGAATACCGAGGAAATATTGAGAACAGTGATAACGGAGTGAGCCTATGATCCATCAGTCGATTGAAGTGATTTTAACGAAAGCGGTCGAACAACGCGCCTCAGACATCCATTTGACCGCCGGCTCACCGCCGATCATCCGGGTCGACGGGAGCCTCATCACGATGGGTGACGAGAAAGTGTTGCCGCTCCATATCGAAAGCTATTTGAAAGACATCATGACCGAAGAGATGCGGGGCCGACTCGAGATGCAGCGCGATCTCGACTTCTCGTTCGGGGTCCCGCGCGTGTCGCGGTTCCGCGTCAACGCCTATTACCAACGGGGCACGGTCGCAATCGCGTTCCGTTCTATTTCCGGGGAAATCCCGACGATGAACGAGCTCGATTTGCCGCAAGTGCTGAAGCGACTGATCGAGAAGCCGTACGGGCTCATCCTCGTCACCGGGCCGACCGGGTCAGGGAAATCGACGACGCTCGCCGCGATGATCCATGAGATCAACCGGACGCAGCGGAAACGGATCATCACGCTCGAGGACCCGATCGAGTATTTACATACGCACGACCAGAGCATCGTCGACCAACGCGAAATCGGCTCGGACGTCATGAAGTTTGTCGACGGCCTGCGGGCCGCGCTCCGACAAGACCCGGACGTCATCTTGCTCGGCGAGATGCGCGACCTCGAGACGATTTCGACGGCGATGACGGCCGCCGAGACGGGCCACCTCGTCATGGCGACGCTCCACACGTCGAGTGCGATGTCGACCGTCAGCCGCATCATCGACGCGTTCCCGGCCGAGCAACAGGACCAAATCCGGACCCAGCTCGCCAACGTCCTGCTCGGTGTCGTCAGTCAGCGTCTCTTCCCGCGTGTCGACGTGCCGAAAGGTCGTGTCGCCGCGATGGAGATCATGATCGGCAATCCGGCCGTCGCCAACTTGATTCGGAACGAGAAGGAGTTCCAACTTCCGACCGTCATCCAGACGAACCGGCAGAACGGGATGCAGACGATGGACATGGCGATCGAACAGCTCGTCCGTCAAGGCGTCATCAACCCGAACGCCGTACCAAATGAAGAGAGGTGACTGAATGGCCATCTTCCAATACGAAGGTAAACTGCTGAACGGGAAGCGTAAGAAAGGGCGGGTCACTGCTGTCTCGCTCCGCGAAGCGAAAGAAAAGTTGCGCCAAGAATCGATTCTGGTCACCGAGCTCGCTGAACTCGAGTCGACAGGATTGAATAAAGAAGTTAACCTGCTCCCCGAGCGGGTCAAGATTGAACATTTGATTATGTACGTACGCCAGTTCGCGACGCTCATTCGGGCCGGTGTGCCGATTGTCCGGGCCACGTCCATCTTGCGCGTCCAGACCGAATCGAAAGTGTTGAAGAAGACGCTCAGCCAAGTCGAGGACGATTTGCGCGAAGGGATCGCGTTCTCGGAGGCGATCAAGAAACATCCGCGCGTATTCTCGAACTTCTTCAGCTCGATGGCACTTGCGGGTGAGGCGAGCGGGAACTTGGAGGAGGCGCTCGACCAAATCGGGCTTCAGCTTCAAAAACAATATGACGTCAAACGGAAAGTCATCTCGGCGTTGACGTATCCGCTCGTCGTGTCAATCGTCGCCATCGGCGTTGTCGCGTTCCTCATGGTGAACGTTGTCCCGACGTTTGCGAGCATCTTTGGACAGCTCGGCGGAGAACTCCCACTCATCACGCGCATCGTCGTCGCCGTCTCCGATTTCGTTGCCGCCTATTGGTGGCTCATCTTCGGTGGGGCACTTCTCGCACTGCTCGTCTTTACGTGGATGTTGAAGCGAGACAAGGAGCGGTATGTGATTGATGGGTTACTGTTGAAGATGCCGATTTTTGGGCCGATCGTCCTAAAGTCGCAAATCGCGTTATTGACCCGAAGTTTGGCCGTCTTGCTGCAAGCGGCGGTCCCGATTTTGTCGGCGATTGAGATCACCGAGAAGATTGTCTCGAACCGTGTCATCCGCAAAGGTCTTGCTCAAGCACGTAAGATGATGGCGCAAGGGATCCCGCTCCATGAACCGCTCGAACGGAACGATAGCTTCCCGCCGCTCATGACGCAAATGATTGCGGTAGGCGAGGAGAGCGGGGATTTGGACTCGATGTTGAACGAGGTCGCAGAGTTTTATGAGACCGAGGTCGAGACGACGACGGACCGTCTGAAATCGATTATCGAGCCGCTGTTGATCGTCGTCTTGGCGAGCATTGTCGGCGTCATCGTCATCGCGATTGTCGTCCCGATGTTCCAAATTTATGGCGATATCCAAAATCAGTAGAAACTTTTTATTTATTTGCAGATTTGTATCTTTTCAATCCTAAATTTTGAATGTATAGTAAAATTGTTCTACTAGTATTAGGTCAAAGGTAATGAATCTAGCTTACATCACAGCACAACACACAAAAGGGGAGAATGAATCATGTTAGAGAAAATGAAAATGATTTGGCAAGATGCCAAACAATTGAAAGATGAGCGCGGACTCACACTCGTCGAGTTGCTCGTCGTCGTCGTCATCTTGGGGATTATCGCAGCCATCGCCGTTGTCGCGATTGGTGGGATTATCGAGAACTCTAAGAAGGATGCAATGGTTGCCGATGCGAAGCAGATGGTGAGTTCGGCCAAACTATATACTGCATCGAACCCTGTTGAGGCAGAAACAGTACTTAATTTCTTATCAGCTGATAACTCGGCAGCATCTGGAACGGGAACTACAGCTGTCCCTGCAAAGGTTGGAGCAAAATCATATATCAGTAATATGAAAGATCCGTTTGGTTCTGCTGACTACACTAAAGCAGAAGTGGTAGTTTCTCCTTTATCTGACGGAACATATAGCTATGAAGTAGTTTTAAATGGAACAAAATTCACGATTAACAAAGTTAATAACACTTCTCTTGATAAAAAATCGTTAACCAAAGTAGTTTCAGGTGGTTAATAGCAGTTTCCCTCCGGCTGGCGCTGGGCACTCGCTCAGCCTAGCCGGTTTTCTTTTTTTGGCATATACTTACAAGTAAGGAAGTGACCTTGATTGGTTGAACTTATTGGACTCATTTATAGCCTCGTCCTCGGGGCCGTCATCACGTCATTCACGAACGTCGTCGGGCTCCGCGTGCCACGCAAACAGTCCATCGTCACGCCGCGCTCGCACTGTCCGTCATGCGGACATGTCTTATCCGCTTGGGAACTGATTCCGGTCTTCGGTTACGTGTTCCTGCGCGGGAAATGCCGCGGCTGTGGCGGGCGGATCGCGCCGACGTACCCGCTCTTTGAACTACTTGGAGCGGTCGGTTACGCCTATAGCTTCTGGCTGTACGGCTTTAGTCTCACGACGCTTCTCGCCTTCGTCTTCTTATCGACGCTCCTCGCCTTGGCGATGTCGGATTTGTCGACGATGCTCGTGCCGAACGTCATCTTGCTGTTCACGGCACCGGTCCTCATGTTGCTCGCTTATGGCGCGGGTGTGGTCTGGTGGAGCCCGATTGCCGGAGCGGCGCTCGGATTTTCTGTCCTCGCCACCGTTTTTTTTGTCTCCAAGGGGGGACTTGGGGCCGGCGATGTCAAACTATTTACAGTAATCGGGCTCGTCCTTGGGCCGCGCGACGTCCTCGTCGCCTTATTTTTATCGAGCTTGATTGGAGCGATCGTCGGACTGACACTGATCGGTTTGAAACGGATGGATCGCAAACAGCCGATTCCGTTCGTGCCGTCGATCGCACTTGGCACGATGCTGACGTTTTGGTTCAGCGAACGCTTTTTTGATTGGTATTTTGATTTGATGTAGGGGGAAACCAGCATGAGCCGGTCTATAGAGAAAGGAACGGTCGCGTATTTCTCGTTCGATGCGCTCAGCATCCACGGGGCCGTGATTAAACAAGGCGTGTTCAAACGCAGCGCGTCCGTCCAATTGGCGAAAGGCGCCTACGTAGGGGGACAAATTGAAGACGAGAACGCATTCGGTCTCGCCTTCGACGAACTGTGCCGCAAACTGAAAGTCCGAAAAGGGATGGTCTGTGCTGTCGATATGGCCGAGACCGAGGTGTTGTCCCGTAAAGTCGAGATTCCATCGACGATCCCGAAAGATGAGATTCGCGGTTATCTGTTCATGGAAATCGGCAGCTCGATCATCTTGCCGTTCGACGACGTCGCCTTCGACTACGAGGTGCTCGGCGAGACGGAGACGAAGACCGAGGTCATGCTTCACGCCGTTTCGGTCGATTTGACGAAAGCCATCCGCGCCTACATGAAAAAACGCGGGTTCCAATTGAAGAAAATCGTTCCGCGTCCGGTCGCCATCGCCAACGGGGTGGCCCGACTCGAGACGCTTGACCCGCTCAAGTCGACGCTCCTCTGGCACGTGACGCCGTTCGCGCACCAGTTGCTCGTCCTTGAAGAAGGGCAGGTCCGCTTCATCCGCGCCATCGAGACCGACCTCCCGTACCGCGCCGAGACGACGGACGGGATTGTCACGTATACATATAGCGGCTCGAAGGAGACACTCGCGACGCAGACAGACGAGTGGCTGAACGAGCTGGCCCGTTTCCTCGACTTCTATCGCTACTCGCTCCGGACGGACGGACGCCCGATTGACGAGTTGCTCGTCTCGGGGACGGTTCCGAACCTTGACGATCTCGTCCAGACGATCGAAAGCGAGGCGATGGTGCCGGTCAAACGGATCGCCGACCCGCTTCCACTGTCTCACGCGACGCCATTGTCGCATCAGATGTTGCCGCTTCTCGGGATGGCGACGCTCGACAAAGAGCACGACGCCAACTTTATCAACTCGACCGATGTGACGCTCCGCTGGCCGATCATCGCGAGCCTGCTCGCGCTCTTGATTGGCGGTGGGGCGACCGGTTACTTGTTCTATGAAGTGAACGAGTTGAAGCGGAACGAGGCCCAGGTCGAGGAGCAGTTGCAGCTCGTCCGCATCTATCAGACCGAGCAAGTGAACTCGAAAGGTCAGCAAGTCCTATCGCTCGACCAGACGGTGACGGCGCTCACGGCCGAAGAACGATGGGCCGTGCCGGCGCTCCGGGCGTTGACCGAGCAATTGCCGCCGACGGGCTACGTATTGACGTATAACTACGCCGACGGTTCGCTCATGAGCGTGCGTACCCAGTTCGAGACGCTCGCCGATTTGAATGCGTTCCAACGCTCGCTCTTGAACGACCCACGGTTTGAGAACGTCAAACTGCTCGGCGTGACGACCGAGACGAAAGCGGAGACCGAGCAGGAGGAGACAGACACCGATGAGTCGCTCAGCCCGAGCGTGCTCGATTCGACGAACGAACCGCTCCCACGCTACATCGGTGAGTTCACTTTCACGTTCATCGATGCCGAACCGGAGACGCCGGAAGGGGAGACCCCAGACGGTGAGACACCGGACGGCGAGACGGAAGAGACGACCGATGAGGAGGTGGTGAGCGAATGAAACGCTCGACGATTTATTTGATTTTTACAATCTGTTTGTTCGCGGCCATCGCCGTACCGTCTTATTTCGGCTACCAATACTTCATCCACCAAGGCAACGTCAAGTCGCTCGAGCGGGAACTGTCGCTCGAGCAGACGAAGCTCGAACTGTTGCGCCAAGAAGGGGAAGTCGTCGACGTCGCCGACTCGCAACGCCTCCAGACGCGTGTCCCGACCGAGGCAGCCCTCGACACGGTCGTCGAGACGTTATCGCAGGCGAGCCAACTGTCTGACGTCCGCGTTACGAGCATCGCTTTCGCCGACGGTGTCATCGCCGAATCGGAGGTGCCGGAAGACATCGACGAGCCGGAACCGAACGACGTGAGCGCGACGGCTGAACCGGCCGAACCGGCCGAACCGGTCGAAATCACGCCGGTCAACGCCTCGTCAATCCGTTCGACGGTATCGCTCCAAGCGGACACGTACGAGTCGCTCGTCTTGTTCCTCGAGTCGGTCGAGTCGATGAATCGGATCCATATCTTGCGCACGGTCCAGTTCACCGGACCGACGGAGACGGGTCCGAACACGACGGAGACGGCCGAGCCGCTCGATTTCACGGTCGAACTCGATGCGTTCTATCGTCCGGACCTCGATCAACTCACAGACGATCGTTACGTACCGGCGCAGACGTTCACCCCGAAAGACATCCCGGTGTACGACTATACGACGCCATGATTCGAACGTCCCTTCAAAAAGAAGGGGCGTTTTTTTGAGGCGTCTTGGATTGTAAACGCCTGCCCGTTTGCCTACAATCGACAGTGAAGTGTGATACGGAAAAGAAGCCCGTTACGCACATATGGAAGGAGTCGTTACAATGAAACCAACACAGAAACGTGTCATCCTCGCCTCGATGTCGCCACGGAGGACTGAGCTGTTGAGCCAGGCTGGAATCAGTCATGAGGTCATCCCATCTAACGTCATCGAAGGGACGAACGGTCGGGAACATCCAGACGAGTACGTCGGACGCCTCGCTCGCGAGAAAGCGATGGACGTCGCCCGCGACAACCGTGACGCCATCGTCATCGGCTCGGATACGGTCGTCGTCTTAGACGGGACGATCTTAGAGAAGCCGAAAGACCGGGACGACGCGCGAGACATGCTACAGCGTTTATCGGGGGCGACCCACGAAGTGCTCACCGGCGTCAGCATCATCGGGCCCGAGCGGCAAGACTTGTTCGTCACGACGACGCACGTCACGTTCATCGATATCCCGGACGCTTGGCTCGACGGCTACCTCGATTCGACGGAGCCGTATGACAAGGCAGGCGCTTACGGCATCCAAGGGTCGGGCGGTCTGTTCGTCGAACGGCTCGAAGGGGACTTTTATAACGTCGTCGGTCTGCCGATTCGTCCGCTCGTCGAGACGCTCGAGCGACACGGGGTAGCGCCGCGCTTTCTGTGAATGAAGCGAAAGTTGGTGAAGGAATGACCATGGTGCTCGACCGAAGTGTTGAATCCGCGATCGCCCGGCTGCTCCAAATCGGGGGTAGGGGCGGCGACCCGCATGAGACGGCCCGACGGCTGTCCGATGTGTATCCGACGCTCCGGGCGCTGTCGCAGGCGTCCGTGAGCGACCTCTGTCAAATCGAGGGCATGACGAAGAAGAAAGCCGAGCAGTTGCTCGCGGCGTTCGCAATCGGTCTCCGTTACGTCGAGGAACCGAAAGTGGAGACTCCGACGATCCGTTCGCCACAGGACGCCTATGAACTGCTCCGTGATGAACTCCGGCTGTTGAATCAAGAACATTTCATCTGTCTGTATTTGAACACGAAGAACCAGCTCATCGCCCGGAAGACGCTGTTCGTCGGTGGGCTCAATTCGTCGATTGTCCATCCGCGCGACGTGTTCCGTGAGGCGCTCAAACTGTCGGCGGCTTGCTTCATCGCCGTGCATAACCACCCGAGCGGAGACGCGACCCCGAGCCGGGAAGACATCGAAGTGTCGGAGCGTCTCGTTGAGGCCGGTCACATCGTCGGCATCGCTTGTCTCGACCACGTCATCATCGGCGAGGACCATTACGTCAGTATGAAGCAACGTGGGTATATGAATGGTTGAACAGGGGGCAGGCGCATGTGCGTCTGCTTTTTTGTTCAGACTCCATGTTTCCTACATTCCCTCAAAACAAAACCCCATAAATGTTGGATGGTCATGTCCAACGTTTATGGGGTAGTTCACAGCGGGTGGTTTTGGCTTGTCCTTATTTACTCGATGAAGGACTCGAAATGGGCGACCTACGTCGAGTCCATAAGACATACATGATCGCCATGGCTAACGTCAGTAGAATATATATAACAAACGTATTTAAGTTAAAGAGTTGATTACTCATATACGTATATGTAATACCCGTCACTCTCTCAAGGAAGAGAGGATCAGTAATCTTATACTCTCGTTCAATGACTACTTGTTGGACGTACTCTTTACGCTCGTGATAATTATCAACCTGCTGTTCATAGATGAAAAACAAAGCGATCCCGATGATGAACAACAGAGGGAGTAATATACGGGAATTAAAGTTGAAAAACTTCATCACTTTGATCCAATCATTCATGATGAAAAGTGCAAGGAGCAAAAGGATAGGAATAAACAATAAAGCAGGGTTACCATTCCCAGAAATCTGAACCGGATCAACCGTCGACAGATTTCCAAGATAAAACGCGAGTGAAGCGATTGTGATCCGACTTAGAGCGAATAACCATTGTTTAATCATAGGTTCTCCCCTTCACTTAAATTTTTCAATCATGTCTAACATAAATTATAGGCCATAATCGGCCATCGTCACAGTCAGATAGTTGTTGTTGTTGGTCCATTTAAATTAAATCAATATGCCGCTCCGAGAACATAATGATCATAGATGATAGTTTAGACTTGAGCCTAAAGCGTATGAGCACGTCATCCATAACCTGAGATCATTTTTGTATGAAGCAATGAGGGTGTATGAATGTTTGAAACTGGGATTTAATTTCCAAATGAAACATTCGTTTGCTATACTGACAGACGAGGTGTTCATATGGAAAAATTGATTTGGTTATTGATGCTTGTTGTCGCGCTCGTCGCCAGTTTCGTCCCGCTCGAGCCACTCGTGTTGTCGCTTCTTGTATTCGCGCTGTTCGTCTTCATCAGTGTGGCGCTGTTTCAAAGGTTCCAACGTGAGGATCATTGGCTCGACCGCGTTTCACCGCTCGTCGGTGTCGGCATCGGGATTGGCGCATTGATCGCGTATGCTACTCTATTTGTCGCCTGGTTCAATTCATCGATCGACCTTCAGGTGTGGCAAGTCATCCCGCAACTCGTCTTCATGTATATCGGGATTTACTTGTTCGTCGTGACGGTGTCGAGTTTTTTGGCAGGGGCGACCCGCGTCCGTCCGTCCCGATTCTTTCGGCCGGTGCTCATCTTCTCGGTCGTCTTTTACGGATCGATGCTTTTGCTCCCGCTCCAGCCAGGTCTCTAATCTTCAACTTGTCATTCGAACGAAGCAGGCGCATCCGTGCCTGCTTTTTGTCTGTTTAGAGGAGTCATCAAACGCGGCGTCGAAATTCGAGAGTATACGGTTCTATACGACCTACGAAGAGGGAATGTGATCAGATATGAATGAGGAAACTGTCTATCAGGAACGGGATTTGAAGTTGATGTTGACGGACATCAAGGACGGGACGGTTCGGTTACAGGAATTAGACGAGGAGCGGGTCATCCAATCGATGCTCCATCATATCGGATCGACGGATGCGGAGCTTCGAGATCAGTTGATTTACACGCTCTTCTATCGATTCATCATCGAAGACGAACAACTGACGAACGAACAACTGACTGGTCTATTCAATTCGACACTCAAATACCACTTGTTCCACGGCATCGGAGAGACGGCATCCGATACCGTCTTCACGCGGGCGTTCTCGACGCTATTGATCGCCTTGATTTTGTACCGAGACCGCCAGCAAAGGTTTTTATCGGAAACGAATCTCGAGATGTTGAAAGCGAAGCTCCTGGCATATCTCGATTGTGAAATCGATACGAGAGGGTACGTGCCCATAAAAGGTTGGGCCCATGCGATCGCCCATGTGGCCGATGCCTTCGACGAGCTCGTCCTGCATCCATATCTTGATGAGACGGAGTTCGGTGAGATCCTCGAGGCGCTATGGGACAAAGTGATGTTTCCGACCGTTTATTTGCACGACGAGGATGAGCGCTTGCTGAATCCCATCTTCGCCTTGCTGGAGCGCGGGATGGACGAGCACGAAATCGTCGTTCTATTAGACGGCCTGCCGGCTCAACTGAGCGCACAAAAACAGCAACTCGAGCCCGAGCAGTATTGGCACGTCGTCCATAACGTGAAAACGTTTCTAAAGAGCTTCTTCGTGAAATTGTACGATGCAAACCGACCGATGCTTCAAACCGCCGTATTCGAGACGTTAAAGCAGATTTGACGAGAACCCATAAAAATCTAGGCAGGCGCTTTCACGCGCTTGCTTTTTGATTTGCCTTTTTGCCGAAAAGAAGGCACACTAATAAACGGTGAGACAGGACTGAGATTCGCGTTATTGTAAATAACCTGTAATCGAATGAACGTTTTCAAACATGATTTTTCCGTTATAATAAAAAATAGTGTAACCAAGAGAGGAGCAGCACGTATGTTTCGTAGTTTTAACCGAGAAATCGGAATCGACCTTGGAACGGCAAATACGCTCGTTTATGTAAAAGGTCAAGGCATCGTTGTTCGTGAACCGTCCGTAGTGGCGTTCCGTACAGATACAGGTAGAATTGAGGCCGTGGGTAACCAGGCCAAGGATATGATTGGACGTACGCCGGGCAACGTCACGGCACGCCGTCCGATGAAAGATGGGGTAATCGCCGACTTCGAGACGACAGCGACAATGATCAAATACTTCATGGAGCAAGCACAGAAGTCGAAGAGCGGTTTGTTCTCATCGAAGACGAACGTCATGATTTGTGTGCCAAGCGGCATCACGTCAGTCGAAAAACGTGCCGTCGAAGACGCAGCCAAGCAAGCGGGCGCACGTGAAGCGTACACAATCGAAGAACCGTTCGCGGCAGCAATCGGCGCCGGTCTCCCGGTTTGGGAACCGACAGGCTCGATGGTCGTTGATATCGGTGGCGGTACGACCGAAGTCGCAGTGATCTCACTCGGCGGCATCGTGACGAGCCAATCGATTCGTGTCGGCGGTGACGAAATGGATGACGCCATTATTCGTTACATCAAAAACAAATACAACCTCATGATCGGGGAGCGGACGTCAGAGACGCTCAAGATGGAAGTCGGTTCGGCTCGCATCGACGCTTCGAACGAGAATGAGAAAATGGAAATCCGTGGTCGCGACCTCGTGACAGGTCTTCCAAAACAAATCGAAGTCTCGGCTTCTGAAGTGTGCGAAGCACTCTCGGATACGGTCGAAGCGATCCTCGCGGGCGTGAAACAAACGCTCGAGCAGACGCCGCCGGAACTTGCTGCTGATGTCATGGACCGCGGCATCGTCCTCACAGGCGGTGGAGCCCTCCTTAAAAACTTGGATGACGTCATCTCGGACGAGACACACATCCCGACACTCGTCGCGGATGAGCCGCTCGATTGCGTCGCCATCGGGACAGGAAAATCTCTTGAAATGATGGACGTCCTCCGTTCAAAATCAGGCATCTCGTCGCGTCGATGAGTGGTGACACACGATGAGCCGGTTCGTACGCAATAAAAAGCTCATCATCACGCTGATCGGTATCATCTTATTCGTTGTGATTTTAGGGGTTTCGATTCGAGGACGGTCGGAATCCGCCTGGTACCAAGACGTCACGCGTGATGTGGTCGGAACGTTCCAACGGGTGTTCACGGTGCCGATCGGCTGGATGGACAGTACCGTGTCCTCGATTTCGAACGTACGAGATATTTATGAAGAGAACCGTCAATTGAAACAACATTTGACGAAATACGCGGAAGTGTCGGTCGAGGCCGATGACCTGCGCCGTGAGAACGAAGAATTGCGGCAAATGGTCGAGGCGTCCGACACGTCGCTCCGTGACTTTGACTTGATTCCCGCCGAAGTGATTGGGCGTACGCCGAACGACTGGCAGCGCTACGTAACGGTCAACGTCGGGGAAGAGCGCGGTGTCGAGAAAGGCATGGCCGTCACGGCCGCCGGCGGTATGGTCGGTCGCGTCATCCAAACGAGCGCCTATACGTCGCAAGTGCAACTCCTCTCTGACAACAACCGGACGAACAACGTCTCGGCCGTCGTCAAGGACGCGGACGGCAAAGCGACGTACGGGACGATCGATGGCTTCGACAGCGAGACGAACGAGCTCTTCTTCACGAAGGTCTCGAACAGCGTCAAGTTGAAAGAAGGCGAGATCGTGTCGACGTCAGGTCTCGGTGGGCGCTATCCGGCCGGTCTCGTCATCGGTACGGTTGAGTCGATCGAAACCGACGAATACGGCGTGTCTCAAGTCGCCCGCATCAAACCTGAGGCGGACTTCAACGAGTTCTCGCAAATGTTTGTCATCGATCGAACGCTAGACGAACCGTTCTTGACGGGTCCCGAGGAAGGAGGAGCAGCGGGTGAGTAACATGAAAGTGTTCATCGCCCTGTTCCTCCTCTTTCTTATTGAAGGGACATGGGCCGCCATCTTCTCATGGCACTATGTGACGCCGTTCTTGTATTTGACGTTGATCGGCTTGATGTACGTCAGTTTGTATGGCCGCTGGGAGTCGGCGCTCGGATTCGGTCTCGTCTTCGGGCTATTGTATGACATCGTCTACACCGACTTGCTCGGAATTTACTTATTTACTTTTTCACTCATTCCTCTCTTAGTCAGCTTCGTGTTAAAATATATAGGTGAGAACTTCTTCTCGGTCGTCATCACGTTCACATTCATGATCCTCGTGTTTTCTTTCGGGATTTTCAGTGTCATGACGGCGGTCGGTGGGACGACCATGACCATTCAAACACTATTAGTTGAACAGATTCCAGGGACGCTCGCCGTCAACGCTGTCGCCATCGCACTGTTATACGTGCCGATGACACGATACGTGGCGCCGCGGCCTGTAGCGAAAAGAGGGTAGCCATGATGGAGCGTAAACGACATATTACGATAAAAGGACATCGCAACGGTATTGCAATCCACTTCAATCCACGGAGTGGCATCGATGAGGTGCTCGGAGAGCTTGAGGCCACGTTACAAGAAATGGAGCCGCCCTCTGGGAAGATTGCACTCAAATTGCACGCGGGTACTCGTTACATCGACGAGGAGCTGTCACGTCAAATTCGTGAAGTCGTCGCTCGTCATGGCGTTTTTTATATCGAGGAGCTGTCGAGCGAGGTCATGTTGACCGAAGAGGCGAAAGCGACCTACGGCAAAAAGACGTTCCACTACCATAGCGGGACGATTCGAAGCGGGCAAGTGCTCGATTTCGATGGCTCGGTGCTCATTATCGGAGACATCAACCCGGGGTCCGAGGTTCGGGCAACGGGCAGCATATATTGTTTAGGGACGATACGAGGAAATGTGCGTGCCGGTGTCGAAGGATGGGAGGAAGCGGTCATCACCGCCAGTCTGCTCCATCCGAAGTTTTTAGCGATCGGTGAACATGTGCTCGCGTCGGACGACGACGAAGAGCTTCCGGAGATCGAGATGGGATGCGCGTATCAGACGAATCAGGGCATTGAAATGACGCGTCTTCGTCAAGTCATGACTGGGCTGAAAGACGCATATGCAATGGAATTACAGAGAGGGTGAGTTTGATGGAGCAAGTAGTAGAGCCTGTACATACAGCTAAAGAAGTGAAGAAAGGTCGGGCCATCGTCGTGACGTCGGGGAAAGGTGGCGTCGGGAAGACGACCACGACCGCGAACCTCGGGACGGGCCTCGCATTGTCTGGCCACTCGGTCTGTCTCGTCGATACGGATATCGGTCTACGGAACTTGGATATCATCTTAGGACTCGATAACCGGAGCATCTATAACCTCGTTGACGTCATCAACGGGCAGTGCAAGCTGCATCAGGCGCTCGTCCGTGACAAGCGGTTCGAAGAGATGTATCTCTTGCCTGCGGCCCAGTCGAAAGACAAGACGTCGGTTCAACCGGAGCAAGTGAAAGAAATCATCGACCAGTTGAAGACCGAATACGACTTCGTATTGATCGACTGTCCGGCCGGTATCGAGCAAGGTTTCATGAACGCCATCGCCGGCGCCGACGAGGCTGTCGTCGTGACGACGCCTGAGAAGGCTGCCGTTCAAGACGCGGACCGCATCATCGGTATGCTCGAGCAAGCGGAACACGTCGCGGCACCGAAACTGATCGTCAACCGCGTCAAGAACCACCTCGTCGAATCAGGCGACATGCTCGACATCGATGACATCATGCGTATCTTGTCGATCGACTTGCTCGGCGTCGTCGTCGACGATGAAGAAGTCATCGCTGCTGCGAACCGCGGAGTGCCGGTCACGATGAACCCGGACAACAACGCTGGACAAGCGTACCGCAACATTACGCGCCGCATTCTCGGCGAGTCGGTGCCGCTCATGTCGATTCAGACCGAACAAAAACCGGTCGGCTTCTGGACGCGGCTCATGATGAAGTTTGGAATGAAAAAAGCCTAAGGCAACGAAAGTTGCCTTTTTGTGTCGAAAGGAGAGATACGTGTGCGATTGATCTATGAACGGACCCCGTCCATCGAACGGGCCATGCTCGTCGATGGGGAACGCCTCCTCGAGGTCGAGGAACGCTTCATCGACCAACTGTCGGTCGGGACGATTCTCGAGGCCGCGATCGAACGGATTCACCCGTCGCTCGGCGCCGCGTTTTTGACGACCGGCGAGACGACGTTCTTCCTGCCGATTGCCGAGACGCTCAAAGCGCTCGAGGCGTATCCGAACGTGCCGGGCATCGGCCAGGCGGCCGTCGTCGGTGACAAACGCCTCGTCCAAGTGACGAAAGAAGGCATCAACGGAAAACATCATAAAGTGACGGAAAACATCCGCTTCGGCGGACGCTACATCGTTTACTTCCCATACGGCCGGCGTAAGCTGTATAGCCGGAAGCTCGACCTCGTCACCCAGGACCGGTTATCGAAAGTGTTCGAGCTCGAAGAAGCGGAAGGGGTCTTGTTTCGGACGGAGTCAGGGCAAGCGAGCCCTGACGTCCTTCAAGAAGAACTTGCCTTGCTTCGGCGTCGCGCCGCGGACGTCGTGACGGCACGACGCGGGCAGGATGAGCTGCTGTGTGAACAGTTCGTGCGCCGCCATGCGGTCGAGTCGGTCATGTTGAACGACAAGGAAGCACAAGAGCGGTTATCACGGCTCGAGGTCAACGTCGAACGCCATGTCGGCAAAGGTCGGATGAAAGAAGCGGCCCGGCTCGACGGGGCGATTGAAAAGCTCGGACAGCGCGTCGTCTGGCTTGAAGGTGGTTCTTACGTCTTGGTCGAACAAGTTGAGACGATGACCGTCATCGACGTCAACAGCGGCAAGAACGTCGCCGTCAAGGACAAGGGACGGGCGGCCGACACAATCAACGAGGCCGCGCTCTACGCGGTCATGGAGCAGCTCCGGCTGCGCAATATCGGCGGCATGGTCGTCATCGACTTCTTACGCGGGTCAAAAGACGGGCAGGCCCGGCTCTTGAAAAAGATGAAAGAGCTCGGCGCCCGTGATCCACGCCGCGTCGAAGTGTACGGTTTCACGCGTATGGGCTTGTTCGAGCTGTCCCGGGAACGCACGGGACGTTCGATTCAAGACCGGATGACGCACGACGGGAAGCCGTCGAAGCTCGCCGTCTTCTCTCGGATTGAACGTGCTTTGATGGAGCTCGCGCCGGAAGTCGAAGCGGTCGTCTTGACGCTCCCGGGCAAGTGGCACGACGCGTCGTGGGATGGGTTTGCCTGCACGGTCCTCCTCGTCGAGGGAGAACCGGATGTGGCGTTCTACGGGACGCTCGAGGAATGTCAGAATTTCGTATCTCGTCATTGACAACGATGAAACGAGAGTGGTATTATCTATAACGTTAGTTCGTTTGGAAGCACCCAAATGGCTACAACCGCACAGAACGGGTTGAAACGGTTTCGCCCTGCCCTGGATGGCGAGTCTGAGTTTAATAAGGAGGTGCACGTATATGTACGCAATCATCAAAACTGGTGGTAAGCAAATCAAAGTTGAAGCAGGTCAAGAGATCTACATCGAAAAACTCGATGCTGATGTCGAGGGTACTGTAGAATTCGGTGAAGTTCTTTTCGTTGGTGGTGACGATGTTAAAGTCGGAGCTCCACTCGTAGAGGGCGCTAAAGTTGTCGGTACTGTGGTAAAACACGGCCGCGCTAAGAAGATCACTGTCTTCAAAATGAAAGCTAAGAAAAACTACCGTCGTAAGCAAGGTCACCGTCAGCCTTACACGAAAGTTCGCATCGAGAAAATCGAAGCGTAAGCTATGATTCGAGTAACGGTCAGACGAGACGAGACGAAGTCGATTCGTTCCGTCGAAGTGACAGGTCACGCCAACTTTGCCGAACCCGGTTCTGACTTGGTATGTGCCGGCGTTTCTGCCATCATCTTTGGGGCATACAACGCTGTCGAGGTACTCGCCGGTCAGTCGCTTCTTGTAGAAATGGCAGACAAAACAGAGGGTGGCTACTTTTATGTCGAGACGTATCCTGACCTATCACCGGAGGATATGACTCGCACCCAATTGTTATTAGAAGGGATGCTCGTGCAACTAGACACGATCGCCCAGAGTTACGGTGATTATATCCAAATTGAACAATAGGAGGTGGACCTCATGTTACAATTGAACCTTCAGTTCTTCGCATCGAAAAAGGGAGTAGGATCGACTAAAAACGGTCGTGACTCGATTTCGAAACGCCTCGGCGCTAAACGCGCTGACGGACAAACGGTTTCAGCTGGATCGATTCTCTACCGTCAACGCGGTACGAAAATTCACCCAGGTGAAAACGTAGGCCGTGGTGGCGACGACACATTGTTTGCTAAAGTTGACGGCGTAGTACGCTTCGAGCGTCTTGGTCGCGACAAGAAACAAGTGAGCGTTTACCCAGTTGCGTAAGTAGAACCACGCAGAAGACTCTAGCCACTTATTTGGTTAGAGTCTTTTTTACTAGTTTTACCTAGGAGAGGATTGCATGAACTCACAGGCAGCACTGAAACTATTATCGACCGTCCGTCACGAATGGATGAATCGGCTTCAGATGATCTCCTTGTATGCGGCGCTCGAGCCTGAAAAACTCGAGGAGCTGTACGAGCGATATCGTCAGCACGCCGACGAGGAGAGTGCGCTCATTCGTTTGGATTTGCCGATGACGAGTCTCGTCATCATACAAGCGAATTGGGAAGGGCGGTTGACCTACAAGGTATCGGCCGACCGTGTGTCGCTCGACGACGCGCGTGTGGCGGACAAACTTGTCCGTCTTCTGTCAGGAACGGATGGACCGATTCATGTGACGTTCACGGACGGACTGATGGTCCGCGTCTTCGGTCATGTGCCGGACGACGTGTTCACGTCAGACGAAGTGTACGAGCAGACAGTAGAATGTTCTACGTTCGTTATAAAGGAGGGGAATTAAATGTTTGTCGATCAGGTTAATATTTTTGTAAAAGCTGGAGACGGCGGTAAAGGGATGGTCGCGTTCCGCCGCGAGAAGTATGTTCCAGACGGTGGACCAGCAGGAGGAGACGGCGGTCACGGTGGTGACGTCGTATTCGAAGTAGAAGAAGGATTGCGCACGCTCGTAGATTTCCGCTTCTCGAAAAAGTTCATCGCCCATGACGGTGAAAAAGGGATGTCGAAAGGCATGCACGGACGAAAAGCGAAGCCGCTCGTCGTCAAAGTCCCACCAGGTACGATCGTATTTGATGCATCGACCGATACGGTCATCGCCGACCTTACCGAGCACGGCCAACGGGCCACGATCGCCAAAGGCGGACGCGGTGGCCGCGGGAACTGTCGTTTTGCGACGCCAGCCAACCCGGCACCAGAGATCGCCGAGAACGGGGAGCCAGGTCAAGAGCGCGAATTGCGTCTTGAGTTGAAATTGCTCGCTGACGTCGGTCTCGTCGGATTCCCGTCAGTCGGGAAATCGACGCTCTTGTCAGTCGTCTCGTCGGCACGCCCGAAAATCGGCGCGTACCACTTCACGACGATCACACCGAACCTCGGTGTCGTCAAGACGGCGGACGACCGTGACTTCGTCATGGCCGATCTTCCAGGACTCATCGAAGGGGCGAGCCAAGGCGTCGGTCTCGGTCACCAGTTCCTTCGTCACATCGAGCGGACGAAAGTCATCGTCCACATGATCGATATGAGCGGCATGGAAGGGCGCGACCCGTTCGAAGACTACACGACGATCAACCGCGAGCTCGAGTCGTATAACTTACGCCTCCTCGAACGTCCGCAAATCGTTGTCGCCAACAAGATGGACATGCCGGATGCGCCGGAATTATTGGAAGAGTTCCAGAAGAAAATCGGAGATGACGTCAAAGTCTTCCCGATCTCGGCACTCGCCAAAGAAGGACTCCGCAACCTACTCATCGAAGTAGCTAATCTCGTGGACTCGACACCTGAGTTCCCACTCGAAGAGCTCGAAGAGAAGACGGCCACACCACGTGTCGTTTATCGTTACGAGAAGGAAGAGAAAGGGTATCAGATTCATGTCGATGAATACGAACGCTTCGTGATCACGGGGCCGCGCATCGAGAAGCTCTTCAAGATGACGAACTTCGATCACGACGAGTCGATCAAACGCTTCGCGCGTCAAATGCGTCAAATGGGCGTCGATGACGACCTTCGCAAGTTGGGTGCCGAAGACGGCAGCGTCGTCGCCATCTTGGACTTTGAATTCGAATTTGTCGAATAATCTTTTATTAATGAAATGGAGTGTGAAGTAAACGTGGACCCTGTGCCCTCGTCTAGTTTAATTCTTTATGCAGTTTTAGTTATGTTGTCAGCCTTTTTCTCTTCTGCCGAGACCGCGCTCTCGAGTGTGAACCGCGTCCGGATGATTCGTATGAGTGAAGACGGGGACAAGGGCGCCAAGCGCGTCCTCCACCTCGTCGACCGCTTCGATGACACGCTCTCGACGATCCTCGTCGGGAACAACATCGTCAACATCGGTGCCGCGACGGTGTCGACGGCCATCGCCACGAGTATCTACTCGGGCGGGGCCGGACTCGTCATCTCGACGTTCGCGACGACGATTGTCATCTTGATTTTCGGTGAGATTTTACCGAAGTCGCTCGCGAAAGAGTTCGCGGAGAAGTATTCGCTTCTCATCAGCGGCATTTTGTTGTTCCTCGTCAAAGTCTTGAAACCGGTGACGATGATCTTTACCGGGTTGAAGAAGTTGGTACTCCGTATGATTGGGATGAACGACAAAGAGCCGTCGGTGACGGAAGAAGAGTTGAAAGTGCTCGTCGATATGGGAGAAGAAGAAGGGGTGCTCGGCGAGACCGAAGCGGAACTCGTGCATAGCGCCTTCGCCTTCAACGACATTACCGTCGACGATGTGTTGACGCCGCGGATCGATATCCTCGCCGTCGACATTGACGATACGCTTGAAGAGATCAAAGACACGATCTTTAGCGGTGGACATTCTCGTCTGCCGGTGTATAAAGACTCGATTGACAACGTCATCGGGGTGTTGTCAGAGCGTGATTTCCTTCGTTCGATGATGCGTGATGAAGTGACGGACGTCCGTTCGCTCATTCGTCCGCTCACGTACGTATCGCCACAGACAAAATTGATTGAGCTGCTTCCTGTACTCCAGCAAAAACAATCGCACATGGCCGTCGTCCTAGACGAATTCGGCGGGACGGCCGGTCTGATCACACTCGAAGATATGCTCGAGGAGCTCGTCGGAGACATTTGGGACGAGCACGACGAATCGATCGTCTATTTGAGACGACTTCGTGACGGCGTCTACGAGTGTATGGCCGACATGGATGTCGATGAGTTCGCTGATGAGATGGGAATTAAAGAACCTGAAGTAGATGCCAACACGATGGGTGGTTGGATCGTCGAACTATTAGGAGACATTCCAGAGAAAGGTGCGCGTGTCACGTACGATGACATGACGTTCACCGTTCTCCACGTCGAAAAGCGTCGGATTCGCAAATTGCTCGTCGAGACGGGTCAATCCGAACCGGTCGAACAAGCGTAAACGAACTGAAGGAGGGACCGCCAACTGGCGGTCCCTCCTTTTGTTTAGACGGTATGATGGCGCTCGACGCGTTCGAGCAGCTCGTATGGCCGAACTTTATAGATGGCGTGCGGCATATATGTCGGGTCGATCGCATCAACGAGACGCATTTGGAAGTGCTCTCGTTTGATGTAGTCGCCGACGTTCGACGCATCGACCTTGAAGAAACCGACCTCTTGCGTCTCGCCTTCCTGCGGTTGCAGGTCGCCGGAGATGTAGCGGGCACGGAACGTGACGCATAGCACGCGCGAGGAGACGTTTTGATAAATACCGGTGATGCCTTCGACTTCAATATCGACACCGGTCTCTTCTTTCACTTCACGATGGACGGCGTCGACGATCGACTCATGCTCCTCGACTTGACCACCTGGCATCTCGTACGTGTCGCTCCGGTGCGTGTTCTGGACGAGCAATACTTCACCGGCCTCGTTCGTGACGTAGGCGGTCACGGAGACGATTGTACGCGGTGGCGTATAGTGACCGGTCGGCATCATGAATTCCTCACTCGACTTGATATATAAATCTTTGCCGAGACGGGCCCGCTTCTTCATTGCCTCGCGGCGTAAGCCGCTCGAGCGGTAATCGCGTTCGACTTGTTCGTAGTGCTCGCGGTCGCGGTATTCCCACAGGGCCATGACCTCGCTCTTGTCTTCGGTCACCCAACGACCGACGAGCCGTGCGCCGTGCGATACCTGAATCGGATACAGGTATGTATGGAAAAACTCGGTGAATTCATCTAAGCGTTCAGGACGGATGGTGTACGTTTTTCGACGATGGAACATGGTAATTCCTCCTTTGAAGGTGGTATCTCTATTCCGAGAAAAAAACGCTTTCCTCATAACTCTATATTCGTCATCACGATCCGTTTTCCCTCTATATCAAAAAAAGTCAGCTCGAGCGCATCTGCTCAGGCTGACTTTTTGAATAGGTGCGGATTCGCGCGGACGTAGCGGACGAGAAAGAACAGTCCGATGCCGATGCCGACGTACGGCAAGAACCCGTGTGTGACTTCACCGATGTGACGCCAATTGTCGCCGAGCATCATCCCGAGTTTGACGAAGAGGAACGACCAGACGGCGAAGATGAGGACGGTCACCGTCAAAAACTTCTGGAACGATAACCGCATGACCCCGGCGCTGACGGCGAACAGTTGGCGCCAAATGACGCTCAGACAGACGATCCAGGCGCCATACGTCTCGAACCAGACTTCGGCCCGGCGTTGCTTCGCCTCGTTGATGCGGAACGACCGATAGAGGCGAAGGGCGACAGGGCGTCCTCCGTAGCGGCCAATCCCATATAAGACGATTTGACTGATGACGAACGCCGCCCAGGCAAGCAGGAAGACGAACAGGAACGACGTATCAAGGGAACCGATCAAGTGGCCCCCGTAAGCGAGCACGAGCTCGTTCGGGATGAATTGGATGAAGATGCCGAGCGGGACGCTGAAAACGCCGCACCCGAGCAACAGTTGTTCAAAGAAGTGCCACATGACCGTTCCCTCCTTTCCAAATTTTGTACAGGATGCATTCCATCCATCAGTATAACGAACATGAGTCGAAAGCAAAAGAAAAGATGTCACGTATTTGTGACATCTTAGTCGAGCTCGGAGACGAGGACGCCGAGTCGTTCAAGTTCTGAGACGGCGGCATCGATGGCGTCTTCACTATCGGCCTCGAGCGTATGAATGTGGAGACCACCCGTCAAATGCGACAACGGGGCGGCTTGGTTCGCCTCGACCCGTTCGAGGAAAGCACGGACGTCGCGGCGGCTCTTCACCATCAATTGCCCCGTCAATGAACCATAGACAGGATGGTCGATGATGACGTCGCGAATCGTGACACCCTCGTCGACGATGGCGTTCATCTCCGCTTCCATGTCCTCGGCCTCGTGGCGACAGACGATTTTACGGGTATAGGCGGACGGTGACGCCTCACCTGGTAAATAGACGTACCCGCGGGCGGTCGCGACGATCTGATGGCCCTTCGCCTTCAAGAGCGACAAGTCTTGGACGACGACTTGTCGGCTGACGGCGACGCGGCGGGCGAGCTCGGAGCCGGTGATCGGCTCGGAACTCTGTTCAATCATTTCCAGTAACGTGCGCCGGCGTTCTTCACCGGCTAAGCGTTTGTTCATAAGTTCCTACTCTCCTTGCTAAAGTGACGATGGCTTCGGCGAGTGCCGTCGTGGCCTCGACGGTCGTGTCTTCGCCGAAAGAAATGCGGACGAGCCCGTGACAGGCGCTCGTCTCATAGCCGAGCGACTCGAGCATTCGGTTCGGTCCGTTCTGGCCGGCCCGACAGGCCGACCCTGCCGACACTTGGAACCCGAGCCCGTCGAGTTCGGTCATCCACCATTGCCCGTCCCGCTGTTTCGAGACGAACGAGAAGATGGCGGGGCTCTGCTGGTCGAACTCGAGCCAATCCACGTAAGACGATGTCTTCTCTTTCAAGATAGCACGAAACGCCAAGAAATTTCTTTCATGACGTGTCCGTTGCTCGTGACGGTCGGTGAACGCTTTGACGAAAGCGCAGATGCCGGGCACGTCGATGGTGCCGGGACGGATGCCGTATTGATGGTGTCCCGGATAATAGGGCGGTGGCAACAGCCGTTCCATATAGAGGCCACCGACGCCTTTCGGGCCCCCGACTTTATGGGCGCTGAACGAATAGGCGTCAATCCCGTCGACGGAGACCGGGATCTTGCCGAACGCCTGGACACCGTCGACGTGGAACAACACTTTCTTATATTTCAATTGGCAGAGGATGTTGTGGAGCGGAAGCGTCCAGCCGGTGTCCGAGTTGACGTGTTGAAACGTGACGAGCCCGATGTCACGGTCGAGCAAATGCGTGAACGTCTCGTGGTCGAACCGTCCGTCCTTCAGCTTCAAGCGGTGAACGATCACGCCTTCTGCTTCCCACTCGT
The DNA here is from genome assembly GCF_018618115.1 of Exiguobacterium sp. s16. Taxonomy (NCBI): domain Bacteria; kingdom Bacillati; phylum Bacillota; class Bacilli; order Caryophanales; genus Exiguobacterium; species Exiguobacterium sp. s16. The sequence continues at coordinate 247,165 of NZ_JACSLM010000001.1, forward strand.
CAAGCAGAAGCGCGACCGAGTCGTGCTCTTGCCACGACGTGATGACTTCACTGCCTTTCATGCGCTTCCGGAGACTCGTGAGGGCGATGTAGTTGCTTTCGGAGCCGCTTCCGGTGAAGAGGAGCTTGCCGCGGAGCATGTCGAGCCCGAGCGCCTGCTTCAACAACCGTCGGGATTCGGTCAAGTAATCTTCCGCCATATAGCCGTGCGTGTGGAGGGAAGACGGGTTACCGTATACGCTTCGTGCCATGGCCACGTAATGGTCGAGAGCGGATTTTGTCATCGGGTGCGTCGCCGCATAATCAAAGTAACGGTTCATCGTAAGTTCCCCTTTTCTCATGTTGTCTTCTTCACAAAATTATGCGAAACTAGTTTACAAGTCAACATTACATATGAAAAACAGGTGATATACAGATGTCTTTACAGTTTGAACGGGTCGATGTGTTGATCGTTGGGGCTGGCTTGGCCGCCGTGACGGTGGCACTCCATTTGCCTCATTCATTGAACGTCCTTGTCGTCTCTAAGCATGAAGTGACAAGCGCGAACTCAGATCTGGCCCAAGGCGGGATTGCGAGCTCGTATTTGGAGCCGTCGAGTGTCGACCATGAGCGGGATACGCTCGTCGCCTCGAAACTCGCAGCCGTGCCCGACCGTGTCTATACACTCGTCGAAGAAGGACGGAGCGCGATCCGCGATTTGGAGCGCTTCGGTGTCGTCTTCGACCGGGAGGGTGCTGAGTACGCCGTCGGACGTGAAGGGGCGCATGGCATGAATCGAATCTTTCACGTCGGCGGGGACGAGACCGGACGGCACGTCATGGCGACGCTTCGTCGTCAATTGCCGGATAACGTGACCGTCATGGAACACGTATTGATCGATTCGTTGGTGAAGACCGACGGCCGCGTGACCGGGGCGACCGGATTCAACGGAGAGACACGTCTTCACGTCCAGGCCGGAGCCGTCGTCTTGGCGACCGGGGGAATCGGTGGACTCATCGATTGGACGTCGAACTGTCGCTCGGTCACGGGGGACGGGCTCGTCTTGGCGGATGAGATCGGAGCGAGACTCACGAACTTGTCTCGTATCCAATTCCACCCGACGTTACTCGCGGTCGATTCGCCCCACCTCGTCACGGAAGCGTTAAGAGGAGCAGGCGCGACGCTCGTCGATGCGTCAGGACGTCACGTGATGGCCCACCATCCGCTCGGAAGCCTCGCCCCTAGGGACGAGGTCGCTCGGTCACTCACGCGTCATGACGGCACCGTCTACTTGGATACGAGTCGCGTCGAGCGAATTGATGAACGGTTCCCGAAACTCGTCGAGACGTGCCGGATGTATGGGCTCGACTCGACGCGAATCCCAGTGCGGCCCGGGCTACATTTTCATATGGGCGGTGTGGACGTCGACGTAGACGGGCGGACGACCGTCGCTGGGTTATATGCGGTTGGTGAGGTCGCCGATTCGGGCGTCCACGGGAAAAATCGACTGGCGTCAAATTCGTTACTCGAATGCTGGGTGTTCGGAAAGCGGGTGGCGGCAGCGGTGATGGTGGAGGAGAAGCCGTTCACGGTGAACGAGACGACCGTGTATGAGGTTTCGGATGATCTGTTCAGCCGCTATCGGCAACAGATTGGGGAATGGTTGACAATCTCGCCTCAGATTGGCGAAATCGTAAGTTTCTTAGAAAATACCCAACAACTGGCACAGACGAAACACGTGTCAAGACAATTAAGTGAACAGACGTTGAGTCTGAAAGCGGCACGCCTGTTGGCCAGTGCCGTCATAAGAACGGAGGATTCAGATGAACAAAATCGCCTTGCGCGAACAGCTGACAGCATTTTTACATGAGGACATCGGGTTTGGGGACGCCTCGAGTGCCTTGATTGACCACCGCGAGACGTCGCTCGCCACGGTCAGCGCCAAGGCAGACGGCGTCTTCTGCGGCATGGACGTCGTCCTCGAGCTGGCGCAGTTGCAACGTCTCGTCGTCGAATCGTGCCAACCGGACGGCACGAACGTCACGGCAGGTGACACGCTCTTTATTTTGCGAGGCAAGACGCGGACGCTCCTTGAGACGGAACGGGTGCTGTTGAACCTCGTCCAGCACTTGAGCGGGATCGCGACGATGACGCGGCGCTGCGTCGAACGGCTCGACGACCCGACGATCGCCGTCACGGACACCCGAAAGACGACGCCCGGGCTTCGTATGCTTGAGAAACATGCCGTCCGTTCGGGTGGTGGGAAGAACCATCGGCTCCGTCTCGACGATGCCATCATGATCAAAGACAACCACATCACGGCCCTCGGCGGGATCACGAACGCGGTCGCACGGGCTCGGATGCTTGCCGGCCACACGACGCCGATTGAAGTCGAGGTCGAGACGCTCGAACAATTGCATGAGGCGATCGCGGCGAACGCTGACATCATCATGTTCGACAACCGGGCGCCCGAAGAACTGAAGGCGTGGCGTGCGCTCGTGCCAGAGCATATTAAAACGGAGGCGTCAGGAGGCATCACTGTCGAAACGATCGCAGCGTATCGCGGTACGGGTGTCGACGTCATCTCGATCGGACAGTTGACGCATTCGGTGACGGCGCTCGATTGCAGTCTAAATCTTGTAGGAGGAATCAAACATGCAATTACTCGGAACGATGCCAGCGCAGTACGCTGAGTTGACGATTGAACAGATGGAACAACGGATTGAAGCCATCAAATCCAGGCTCGGCAGCCGCCTGTTTTTACCGGCCCACCACTATCAAAAAGACGAGGTCGTCCAGTTCGCGGACGCGACCGGAGATTCGCTCCAGCTCGCACGGCTCGCCGAACAGATGAGCGAGGCGGAGTTCATCGTCTTCTGTGGCGTCCACTTCATGGCCGAGACGGCCGACATGCTGACGCGTGACGACCAGCTCGTCATCTTGCCGGACATGCGGGCCGGATGCTCGATGGCGGACATGGCCGATATCGATCAGACGGAGATTGCATGGGAAGAGCTGACCGATACGTTCGGCGACGATATCATTCCAATCACGTACGTCAATTCGACGGCGGCGATCAAGGCGTTCGTCGGCAAGAACGGGGGCGCGACGGTCACATCTTCCAATGCCCATGACATCGTCCGTTGGGCGCTCGAAGCGGGCGAGCGGATTCTGTTCTTACCGGACCAGCATCTCGGACGGAACACGGCGTTTGATTTGGGCGTGCCGCTTGAGGCGATGGCCGTCTGGGACCCGCTCCGGGAACGACTCGTCTATGAGGGTGACATCGAGGACGTGCGGGTCATTCTGTGGAAAGGGCACTGCTCGGTCCATGAGAAGTTCAACGTCGCCCAAATTGAGGCGTTACGGAAGAACGACCCGGAACGACGCATCATCGTCCATCCCGAGTGTACGTTCGACGTCGTGCAGGCGGCGGACGAGGCCGGGTCGACGTCATATATCATCGACCAAATCGAAGCGAGCGCGCCGGGGACGAAGTGGGCCGTCGGCACCGAGATGAACTTGGTCAACCGTCTCGCGGCGACGCACCCCGAGCTCGATATCATCTCGCTCAATCCGTACATGTGTCCATGCTTGACGATGAACCGCATCGATTTGCCGCATCTGCTCTGGGCGCTCGAGTCGCTCGAGACCGATCCGGTCAACGTCATCCGTGTCGATCTAGAGACGACGAAGTGGGCGACACTCGCCCTCGAGCGGATGCTCGCGCACTGAGGACAGGCAATCGCCTGTCCTTTTTTCGTGGCGGTGGTTATGGTACAATGAATGCAGTTTTCCCATGAAGAGGAGATATGACCGTGATTGAATTCGTAAAAGGCTCCGTCGCCTATGTGTGCGCGGAATATATAACGTTGGATGTTTCGGGCGTCGGCTACAAAGTACATGTGCCTAACCCGTTTTTTTATCGTGAACAAGACGAACATGTAATCGTGTTTACGCATCATTATGTACGTGAAGATCAACAGACACTGTACGGTTTCCGCTCACGTCGGGAACGCGAACTGTTCAATAAACTGCTCGGCGTCAACGGGATCGGACCGAAAGGCGCACTCGCCATCGTCGCCTCAGGCGATATGGACGCGCTCATCGACGCAATCGAGACTGAGAACGAGAAGTATTTGACGAAGTTCCCGGGTGTCGGCAAGAAGACGGCGAAGCAGATGGCGCTCGATTTGAAAGGCAAGCTGTCCGAGCTCGCCCCGGATTACGTACCGAACACCGGACTGTTCGCTCAAGGGGCTTCCGAACTCGACGAGGCGTGCGAAGCGCTCGTCGCACTCGGTTATTCAGAGCGTGAAATCACCCGTGTCCGCAAGGAACTGAATTCAGAAATATTGACGACAGACGCTTACATAAAGCGCGCCCTGCAATTGCTATTGAAATAAGGAGGAGACCATGGACGAACGATTGTTGTCACAATCCCATCAACAATATGAAGACTCTGAAGAGTGGAGCTTGCGTCCGCAAAAGTTCGAGCAGTACATCGGACAGGAGAAGGCGAAAGGCAACTTGTCGATCTTCATCCAAGCCGCGAAGCTCCGCAGCGAGACGCTCGACCACGTCCTCCTTTACGGTCCTCCGGGACTCGGAAAGACGACGCTTGCTCAAATCATCGCCAACGAGATGGGCGTCGGCATCAAGACGACGGCCGGCCCGGCGATCGAACGCCCAGGTGACCTCGCGGCGATCCTGTCGACGCTCGAACCGGGCGACGTCCTGTTCATCGACGAGATTCATCGCTTGAGCCGCACGATCGAAGAGATTCTCTATCCGGCGATGGAAGACTACTGTCTCGACATCGTCTACGGACAAGGCGAGATGGCGCGAAGCGTCCGTATCGATTTGCCACCGTTCACGCTCGTCGGCGCGACGACGCGGGCCGGCATGTTGTCGGCCCCGCTCCGTGACCGTTTCGGTGTGACGTTGAAGCTCGAATACTACGAGCCGCATGAGCTCGCCGCCATCGTCAGTCGGACGGCCCAGCTGTTCCGCCTGTCGATTTCACCAGAGGCGAGCGGTGCCATCGCGAAACGTGCACGCGGCACGCCGCGGATCGCTAACCGGCTGTTACGCCGGGTTCGTGATTTTGCCCAAGTGGCGGGAACGAAAGAAATCGATCCGGTGCTCGCCTCAGACGCGCTCGACCGGTTGCATGTCGACGCCCTCGGGCTCGACGAAGTCGACCACCGGCTGTTACGGGCGATGGTTGAACGTTTCGGCGGTGGACCGGTTGGACTCGAGACGCTCGCCGCGACGATTGGGGAAGATGCCCAAACGATCGAGGACGTGTATGAGCCGTACTTGTTGCAACAAGGTTTTCTGCAACGGACGCCGCGCGGCCGGATGATCACCCAGTACGCAAAGACGCATTTTGGCTATGAAGAGGAGTAACGATATGCAAGACATTCAATTGAACGTAAACGACTATGATTTTGACTTACCGGAAGAACTGATCGCCCAAGTACCGCTCCTTGACCGGACAAGCTCACGACTGCTCGTCCTCGACCGCGACACTGGCGATATCGAGCACCGTCATTTCCGTGACGTGCTCGACTACTTGCAGGCAGGCGACGCTCTCGTCGTCAACGACTCGCGTGTGCTCCCGGCCCGATTGTTCGGGGCGAAGCAGGAGACGGGCGGGAAAGTCGAACTGCTCTTACTCAAACAGACGGAAGACGATGTCTGGGAAGCGCTCGTCAAACCGGCGAAGAAAGTGCGCGTCGGCGCCATCGTCGAGTTCGGCAACGGGTTGCTCCGGGCTGAATGTGTCGAAGAACTCCCGGAAGGTGGCCGCCGCTTCAAGTTCGACTACGACGGCATCTTCTATGAGATTTTAGATGAGCTCGGCACGATGCCGCTTCCGCCATACATCCGTGAACAGCTCGACGACCAAGACCGTTATCAGACGGTGTACGCCCGTGAACGCGGGAGTGCGGCCGCACCGACGGCAGGCCTCCACTTCACGGAAGAACTGCTCGTAGCGGCAGAGGAGAAAGGCGTCAAGCTGATCCCGCTCACGCTCCACGTCGGTCTCGGTACGTTCCGTCCCGTCACGGCCGATACGATCGAAGAGCACACGATGCATAGCGAGTATTTCGAACTATCGGCCACTTCGGCCGAGGCGCTCCGCGACGTCCGTGCAAGCGGCGGCCGCGTCTTTGCCGTCGGGACGACGTCGACCCGGACGCTCGAGACGATCGTGCGCGACCATGGGAATTTCGTCGAGTCATCGGGCTGGACGGATATCTTTATTTACCCGGGCGTCGAGTTGAAGGCGATCGATGGACTGATCACGAACTTCCATCTGCCGAAGTCAACGCTCGTCATGCTCGTCTCGGCGTTCGCGTCGCGCGACATCATCTTGAACGCGTACCGCACGGCGGTACAAGAATGTTACCGCTTCTTCAGCTTTGGGGACGCGATGCTCATCACGAGGAAGGAAGAGAACAAATGACCAAACACGCAGTCACATACGAACATATCCACACATGTAAACAGACGGGAGCGCGGCACGGAATCGTCCATACGCCGCACGGCTCGTTCGAGACACCTGTCTTCATGCCGGTCGGCACGCAGGCAACCGTCAAGACGATGGCCCCGGAACAAGTCAAGGCGATGGGAGCGAACATTATCCTCTCGAACACGTACCACCTTTGGATTCGTCCAGGACATGAGGTCGTCAAACAAGCCGGCGGCCTTCATAAGTTCATGAACTGGGACGGCGCGATTTTGACGGACTCGGGCGGCTTCCAAGTCTTCTCGCTCGCCGACCTTCGCAACATCCAAGAAGAAGGCGTCCATTTCCGCAACCACTTGAACGGCGACAAGTTGTTCTTGTCACCGGAGAAGGCGATGGAGATTCAAAACGCGCTCGGTTCGGATATCATGATGGCGTTCGACGAATGCCCGCCATTCCCGGCGACGCATGAATACATGAAGAAATCGGTCGAGCGGACGAGCCGTTGGGCAGAGCGTTGCCTCGCGGCACACGAACGTCCGGAAGACCAGGCGTTGTTCGGTATCATCCAAGGCGGCGAGTACGAAGATCTCCGTCGTCAAAGTGCGGCCGACCTCGTCTCGCTTGATTTCCCAGGTTATGCCGTCGGTGGATTATCGGTCGGTGAACCGAAAGACGTCATGTACCGCGCACTCGAGTTCACGACACCGTTCATGCCGGAGAACAAGCCGCGCTACTTGATGGGCGTCGGTTCACCGGATGCGTTGATTGAAGGCTCGATTCGCGGCATCGACATGTTCGACTGCGTCTTGCCGACCCGGATCGCCCGCAACGGGACGCTTATGACATCGAAAGGCCGCGTCACGATCAAACATGCGAAACATAAGACGGATTTCGGACCAATCGACGAGAAGTGCGATTGCTACACGTGTAAGAACTATTCGCGCGCGTACGTGCACCACTTGATTCGCGCCGACGAGATGTTCGGGCTTCACCTCTGTTCGACACACAACCTTCACTTCCTCGTGAACTTGATGAGTCAAGTACGTCAAGCCATCCGCGAAGACCGTCTCTTGGACTTCAAGGAAGAGTTTTTCGAAGAATATGGGTATAACAAACCAAACGCCAAGAATTTCTAAATTGTTCTGACAGCGATTATGTGACAACGTTTCAGTTTCACGGTATAATGAACCTGATATTGAAGGAAAGGGTGAATTTTACGCATGGAAACTCTCGTAGCACTATTACCGATGATCCTTATTTTCGTCGTGTTCTACTTCTTGTTGATCCGTCCGCAGACGAAACGTCAGAAGGAAGTACAATCGATGCAAAACGCGCTTGAGCGTGGGGATCACGTCGTAACAATCGGCGGCCTTCACGGCGTCGTCCACCAAATCGAAGACACGCAAGTCACATTGAAATGTGACCAGTCACTCCTTAAGTTCAATCGCAGTGCGATTGCTGAAGTGACGAAAAAAGGCAACTCATCATTCGCTGAGTAACCAAACAACGCCTGGCCATCACTGGTCAGGCGTCTTTTTTTTGTCATATCTTGAAAAATGATTTATTTTTGACAAACTTCGTCAATCCGACGAATCATCCACCTTATTTCCAAAAATCAAATTGAATCGTGAAAACGTTTGCATTATCGTCAAGTTGAGAAGAATTGGAAAGAAGGAGAAGAGAACATGGATGTGAAACGATTGCTACGCCCACTCAAAAAATGGAAGGTACGGCGTCGCCCTGACCGCGTGAAAGGACGCTCGTCGATGCGCCGTAAGATGGCAATGGCGCTCGTGCCGACACTGATTGCCTTATTGATCGTCGGTGCGCTCGGCTCGTATCAATTACAGAACGCGACGTCTGAATACGACCGGGTCTTGAACGAGCGGCTCCAAGATATGCTCGGCGCCGAAGATTTGGCGTTGACCGTGACCGATGCCGAGCGTTATTTGAACTACTACCTGCTCGTCTCGAACCCGAAAACGTTGATTAGCCTTGAGGCTTCCCAAACGAAACGGGACGAGTTGATGAATACGCTCCAACAGTCGACAGAAGATCCGAAAGTGCTCGCCTGGCTCGATGATCTCGAGAAGTTCAATCAACATCTCGACACGGAGATGGCGCGCGTCATCGACCTCCGTCAACAACAAGACGAGATCGGATACAAGACGGTGCTCAATACGAGCGTGACACCGACGACGGATCGTGTCCGAATGACGGTGACCGACCTCGTCACGTATCAGGGCGAAGCGCTCGCCGCTGAGTCGGAAGCGGTCCAGGCGAGTGCCGGGCAATCGATTATCTGGATGGTCGTCATCAGCATCATCGGCGTCGCTGTCGGTCTACTTTCACTAGTAGCCCTCCAAAAGCTGTTCTTGAAGCCGATCAATCGACTCGTCAGCGAAGCGCGCGTCGTTGCCGAAGGAGACTTGACCGGAGACGATATCGAGGTTGGTTCAAACGATGAGCTCGGTGACCTCGTCACGGCGTTCAACGATATGAAACGGAACCTCGTCGGCCTGATTCGCCAAGTCGGTGCAGCCTCGGATAAAGTGACGGCCTACTCGGAAGAGCTGTACGCCAGTACGGACCATGTCGCCACGACGACGCAAGGCGTGGCCGGCCTGTTCGAACAGATGAACCTCGGCGCCCAAGTATCGGCGAAACGGGCCGAAGAAGGGACGTCCGGCGTCAACCAAGCCGTCGTCGGCTTGAACCAGATCGCTGCGGCCTCGCAAGGTGTGAACGAACAGACGATTCATACGCTTGAAGCGGCGAGTGGGGGACTTGAGACAATCCAGTTGGCCGAACGACAAATGCGTGAGATTCAACAAGCGAACGACTTGACGCAACAGATGGTCGAGCGTTTGTCGAACCAGTCGCTCGAGATCGAGAAGATCACGCGTTCGATCACCGCCATCACGGAACAGACGAACTTGCTCGCCCTAAACGCCGCGATTGAAGCGGCCCGGGCTGGTGAACATGGGAAAGGGTTTGCTGTCGTCGCGGCCGAGGTCCGAAAGCTCGCCGAAGAGTCGAAACAGTCGGCAAAACAAATCCAAGCGGTCGTCGTCGATATCCAGCGTGATACGTCAGAAGTTGAGTCCGCGTTTGACGTCACGAGTCAACACGTGACGAGCGGCGTCACCCAAATGGGAGAAGTCGCCGGTGCGTTCCGTGAAATCGTCTCCGTCATTCAAGAGACGTCCCGTCAAATGAGTGAGATCGCGGCGGCAACAGAAGAAGTGAGCGCGAACACGACCGAGGTCGCGGTCTCGGTCGAAGATATGTCGACGAATGCCGTGTCGACGCAACGAAGCGTGGAAGAGGCGGGTGCGAACGTCGAAGAGCAACTTGCCGCCATCCAAGAAATCAACGGCATCGCCGAGACGATGAGCCATATGTCGGTCGAATTGAAAGACCTCGTGCATTTGTTTAAGACGTCGACTACTCCATCTCAAGAGGTCTGAAAGGTGAATCGTACACTTGAATGGATTGAGATATTACTCGATCAAACGGCGAGTGATGCAGAAAGGGACGACGCTGCCATGGATTTAGGGTTTTCCTTAAATGAAGAGGCGGTGGAGGTTGCATTATTGACCGTTGCAAATGATGAGACGGTTGATGAAATGATTCGAGCGAGTTGCGGAGAATCGTTGGCCCAAATCTGGATTGCCCAAAATCAGGTAAGCCGTGAAAAGTTAGCGTTACTGACTGGAATCGCTAGGGATGAAGCAATGGCGTTAATCAAGAATGAAGACTTGGAGGATATGCTAGAGTAGGCAACGGCTCCATATCGTTCGTTCAAACCCAAAAAGAGGCCGTAGAAACGAATTGTTCCTACGGCCTCTTCCTATTTACGATTTTTTTGAGCGTTCGGTTCATCACATTAACAAAATCAGACTCGCTGCCATGACCATCATACCGGCGACCATTCCGTACACCGCGTGGTGGGCCCGACCGTATTCACGAGCGGCAGGAAGGAGTTCATCGAGCGAGATGAACACCATGATGCCACCGACAGCCGCGAACAAGAGGCCGAACACCGTGTCGCTCAAGAACGGCATCAAGAGAAGGAAGCCGACGACTGCTCCGAGCGGTTCCGCGAGCCCGGACAAGAAGGACAGCTTCAACGCCTTTTTCCGAGAGCCGGTCGCGTAATAAATCGGGACCGATACGGCAATCCCTTCCGGAATGTTGTGTAACGCGATAGCGACGGCAATCGCGAGACCGACGGCCGGGTCATCAAGAGCTGACACGAACGTGGCCAGACCTTCCGGGAAGTTATGGATGGTGATGGCGAGCGCCATGAACAGCCCCATCTTATGAAGCCGTTGTTTCGTCTCTTGGTTCAACGGGACGCGATCGGTCGCCGTCGTCGCAAGTTCTTGTGATGATGGGTCGTTTTGCATCGTCTCGACGAATTTGACTTCGTGCGGGTTTTCTGGCGACGGGATGAATTTGTCGATCAAGGCGATCAACAACATCCCGCCGAAGAAGGCGAGGACGGTATAGAGCGTCCCGGCCTGCTCTCCGTGGGCCCCGACGAGTTCATCGAGCGCTTTCGGAAAAATCTCGATAAAGGATACGTAAATCATGACCCCACCTGAGAAGCCAAGGGATACCGACAAGAATGCCGTGTTGGTCCGTTTGGCGAAGAAAGCGATCATACTTCCGATCCCCGTCGCGAGTCCAGCGAACAGCGTCAGTAAAAAGGCATAGAGTATCGTACTATCCATTAGAAAGGACTCCTTTGCATGTAGTGTGTAAGTTGATAATCACATCATAGCTCAAGTTTTGCCCTAATGCAACTTTTAGTCGCAAGTGCAAAAAAGCGTGGGAAATCAACGTGTGGGTGTTACAATTTCAGGAAAACGATTGATAAATGTTTAGAATATTTGTAATGTTAACGAGAGAAGTTTTTTTACGAGAACATGTGTTTAGAAAGGAAATAGTCGTATGTACAAAAAAGGGAATATCGCGATCTTTGCGGTCATCATGATTGCAACGATCCTGCTCGCCGCCTTGTCGACGCCATGGGTCGTCAAGAACACGAACCTCGGCCTCGATCTTAAAGGCGGGTTCGAAGTGCTGTACGAAGTCCAGCCGCTCGAAGACGGCGATGTCATCGATCAATCAGCGATGAATGCAACCGTTCGCGCCATCAACAACCGTGTCAACGTCCTCGGTGTCTCGGAACCGGACATCCGGATTGAAGATGAGAATCGCATCCGCGTCCAACTCGCTGGCGTAGAGAATCAAAACGACGCCCGTGAAGTGCTCTCGTCGACCGCCCAGCTCACGTTCCGCGATGTGGATGATAACGTCCTCCTTGACGGGAAAGACCTCGCTCCGCGTGGCGCAGCACTCAGCTATGACCCACAAGGCAACCCGGTCGTTGAACTGACGTTGCAATCGGCGGACCAGTTCGGTGAAGTCACGTCGCAAATTGCCCAGCGTCCGGCACCGGAAAACCGGCTCGTCATCTGGCTTGATTATGAAGAAGGCGACACGTACGCCGAAGAGATTCAAAAAGAGAACTCGAAGATCGTGTCGGATGCATCCGTCACGTCCCCGATCCTATCGGATAAAGCCATCATCTCAGGTGGCGGCATCGATGCCGAGAGTGGTCAACGTCTCGCTGACATCTTGAACGCCGGGGCGCTCCCGGTCAAACTTGAAGAAATCTATTCGACGTCGGTCTCGGCCCAGTTCGGTCAAGACGCGCTCGACAAGACCGTGTTTGCGTCTCTCATCGGGATCGCAGCCATCTTCTTGTTCATGTTGTTCTTCTATCGTTTACCCGGTCTCGTCTCGATCATCACGCTCATTTTGTATATCAATTTGATTATGTTGTTCTTTAACGGCATTAACGCCGTCTTGACGCTCCCTGGTATTGCCGCTCTCGTCCTCGGTGTCGGGATGGCGGTCGATGCGAACATCATCACGGCCGAGCGCATCAAGGATGAACTCCGGTCAGGGAAATCGGTCCTCTCTGCATTCCGTGCCGGGAACCGGCGCTCGCTCAGTACGATCATCGATGCCAACTTGACGACCCTCATCTCGGCAGCGGTCTTGTTCTATTTCGGGACGAGCTCGGTCCGTGGGTTCGCCATCATGCTCATGATCTCGATTGCGATGACGTTCATCTCGAACGTCTTCATCTCGCGTTATTTGATGCACCTCCTCGTCTCGAGTCGTCTGTTCGACAAACGAAAAGGCTGGTTTGGTGTGAAGGAGAGTGAAATCCGTGAACTTTAAGCTCACTGAATTAAACTATGTGAAACATATGCGCACGATGTTCATCGTCTCGTGTGCCATCGTCATCATCGGTCTCGGCATCTTGTTCTTCCGTGGCTTGAACCTCGGGATTGACTTCGCATCCGGTACCCGGGTCGAAGTGTTGACCGAATCACAAGTATCGCAAGAAGAATTGGCGTCGGCATTTGAAGAAGCCGGTGTCGATGAAGAGATTTCGTCGGTCCAATACGCGGAAGGCGGAACGCTCGCCAACGTGACGTTCGTCGGCCAGCTCGCTCAAGACGAAGTCGCGTCGGTGAAGACCGTGTTCACGGAAACGTTCGGGAACGATCCGAACATCAGCACTGTGTCGGCTGAAGTCGGCCGTGATATCGCTCGGAATGCCATCTATGCGGTCGCGCTCGCGTCGCTCGGGATTATCCTCTATATCACGTTCCGCTTCCAATTCTCGTATGCGGTCGCAACGGTCGTCGCCATGCTTCACGATGCGTTCTTCATGATCGTGGCGTTCTCGATTTTCGGTATCGAGGTCAACTTGTACTTCGTCGCCGCCATCTTGACGATCATCGGTTACTCGGTCAACGATACGATTGTCACGTTCGACCGCGTCCGTGAGAACATCCAAGCGTATGAGAAAGAACGGAAAATCAAATCGATGGACGTGTATCGTGACATCGTCAACACGTCGATTCAAGAGACGATTGTCCGCTCGGTCAACACGGTCGTCACCGTGCTCTTGACGGTCATCGCCTTGTACGTGTTCGGTGCCGAGTCAATCCGTGGTTTCTCAATCGCGTTGCTCATCGGTCTCGTCATGGGGATGTACTCATCGATTTTCATCGCCTCGTACTTGTGGATGCTCCTCAAAGGCATGTCGCTCAACAAAAAGAAAGAAACCGCCCCAGAGGCGTAACAGCAGGTCTCCCGCATCGTTCGGGGGACCTTTTTTGAATGTCAAGACGGCACTTCACTCGCTCGTTCTGATATAATCAACAATTGATTGGAGTGAAGGACTATGTATCATGCAAAGAAACGATGGGTGTATCCGGAGACGGATACGGCCGCGGTTGAACAGCTACAGACAGAACTGAATATATCGGAGCAACTCGCGACGCTCCTCATGCAGCGGGGGCACCGTGACGTCGAGGCGGCGAAGGCGTTCCTGCACATCGAGGACGAGTTGACGTTCCACGATCCGTACTTATTTGAACAGATGAACAAAGTCGTTGACCGTTTGAAACGCGCGGCCGATGACGGGGAGATGGTGCTCATCTACGGCGACTATGACGTCGATGGTGTCAGCGCCTCGGCCGTCATGTGGCACGCCTTGACCGAGATCGGTGTCATGGCGGAATGTTATATCCCGAACCGGTTCACGGAAGGATACGGTCCGAACAAAGAGGCGTTCAGCTGGGCCGCGGGTGAAGGGTTCACGCTCATCATCACGGTCGACTGTGGTATCTCAGGGATCGAAGAGGCAGCGCTATTAAAAGAGCTCGGTGTCGATTTGATCATCACCGACCACCACGAACCGAAAGAGACGCTCCCAGATGCGTTCGCCATCATCCATCCTCACATCGATCCGTCATATCCGTATGACAAGCTCGCCGGGGCAGGCGTCGCACTCAAAGTGGCCCATGCCGTGCTCGGACGGATGCCGGAAGAGTTGCTCGACTTGGCCGTGCTCGGTACGATTGCCGACCTCGTCCCGCTCGACGGGGAGAACCGTTTGCTCGCGAAGCTTGGTCTGAAGGCGCTCGATGACTCAAAACGTCCAGGCATTCTCGCGCTCCGCGAAGTGTGCGCGTTGACGGACGGGACATTGAACGAAGAGTCGGTCGGTTTTGCGTTTGGACCGCGCATCAACGCTGCCGGTCGTCTTGACTCGGCGATGCCGGCGCTCCAAATGTTGCTCGCCGAGAGCGTCGAGGAGGCACTCGAACTGGCTCAAAAGCTCGACAAACAGAACAAAGAACGTCAAGACATCGTCAAGACGATCGCCAAAGAAGCGACGGAACTCGTCGAGGCCTCGATGACGGACGACCGCGTCCTCGTCGTCGCCAGCGAACGCTGGAATCCGGGTGTCGTCGGGATCGTCGCCTCACGACTCGTCGAGGCGTACTATCGTCCGGTCATCCTGTTGTGCCACGACCCGAAAACAGGGAAAGCGAAGGGGTCGGGCCGTTCGATTGACGGTTTCGACTTGTTCAAAGAACTGTCGAAAAATGAAGACATCTTGCCGCACTTCGGCGGACACCCAGCCGCAGCCGGGATGACCTTGTTATCGGAGAACGTGGCGGAATTGCGCCGGCGTCTGAACGAACAAGCCGAATCGATTCCGGACGAGACGTTCGTCGCCCGCGTGAACGTCGACTTGAAACTTGACGTGAACGACGTGTCGCTCGACTTGATCTCAGAGATTGGCAAGCTCGCCCCGTTCGGGATGGGCAATCCATCACCGCGCGTCGTCGTAGCGGATGCGCGCCTGCGTGACATTCGTCAAATCGGACGCGACAATACCCATTTGAAAGTCCAGCTCGCAGGAGACAAACGAGAGCTCGACGGGATTGGCTTCGGCTTCGGTCACGTCGTCTCCGAAATTTCGAAGATGGCCAACGTTTCGGTCATGGGCAGTCTGCAGGTCAATGAATGGAACGGGATGCGCAAGCCGCAGCTCATGATTCAAGACATCCGTGTCGACGGTTTCCAAGTGTTCGACTACCGAGGCAAGAAAAACTCGCTCGACGAATTGAAACAGCTTCCGGGCGAGACGACGTCGTTCGTATCATTCCAAGGCCGGGACGACTTCCCGCTCCACGATCTCAGCACGCCGCTCAAACCATTCGTCGTCCTGCTCGATTTGCCGGACGAGGAAGATGTGCTCGCGGACATGTTGACCGAAGACGTCGAGCGCGTGTACTGTGCGTTCGGACAAGGCGGCTCATTTTTTGAGAAGTTGCCGACGCGAGAAGATTTCCGAACATATTACGTCCATATGGCGACGTGCGAACGGAAAAACCTCCGCGAAAACTTGATTCGTTTGTCAATCGAGCGAAAATGGTCAAAAAATACGATTCAATTTATGCATCAAGTATTCTCTGAACTCGAATTTCTTGTTACAATGGAAGACGGACTGCCTGGAGTGAATCCAGAAGCGCCGAAACGTGATTTGACCGAAGCGCCATGTTATAAGCGCCGGGTCGGACGAGTCCAACTCGAGGAGCGTTTCATCTATGCGTCGTTGGCAGAACTGAAAGAGCGGTTACAATCATTGCGATCGAACAAGATGCAGGAGGCTTACACATAAAATGGATTTCAAACAGCATATTAAAGAAGTAGCGGATTACCCGAAAGAAGGGATCAGCTTCAAGGACATCACGTCACTCATGCAAGACGGCCCGGCCTATAAAAAAGCGGTCGACGAGCTCATCGCTTACGCACAGGAGCGCGGTGCTGAACTCATCGCCGGCCCTGAGGCACGCGGTTTCGTCGTCGGTTGCCCGGCAGCGTACGCACTTGAGCTCGGGTTCGTCCCGGTCCGTAAAGAAGGCAAGTTGCCACGTGAGACGGTTCGCGTCTCTTACGGACTCGAATACGGCACAGACATTTTGACGATGCACAAAGACTCGATCAAACCGGGCCAACAAGTCGTCATCTTAGATGACTTGCTCGCAACAGGCGGAACGATCGAAGCGACAATCAAAATGATTGAACAGCTCGGCGGCGTCGTCGCTGGGATCGGATTCTTAATCGAGCTTGATGGACTTGGTGGACGTGAGCGTCTCGAAGGATACGACGTGTTCTCACTCATCCGTTACGAAGATTAATCAAAGGGAAGCGATGGCTTCCCTTTTTTAAATAGTTTTTTAAGTAAAACAACCCACAACCTTTGACAGGTCGTCAGATTTTTTCGATAATAGTAAGTAAAATTAGAACAACCACGTACGTTAACTACTACCATGCTGCGACTTGTCCGAGTCGATTGGAGCGGTAAGAAAAAGGGTGTCGAATGTTATGACCAAAAAACAAATCGTAAGTATTGAGGACCTTCTCGACGCGCTCGGGGAGTATATGGGTGAAGACGAGATTGCCGAAGTAAGACGCGCTTACGAATACGCCAAACTGCATCATACCGGTCAGTTCCGACGTTCAGGCGAACCCTACATTCTGCATCCGGTCCAAGTGGCCGGTATTCTCGTTGATATCGGGTTAGACGCGACGACCATCATCGGGGCGCTCTTGCACGACGTCGTCGAGGATACGGACGTCACGCTCAAAGAACTCGCCGATGAGTTCGGTGTCGATGTGGCCATGCTCGTCGATGGAGTGACGAAGCTCGGTAAAATCAAATATAAATCGAAAAAAGAAGAACTCGCTGAGAATCACCGTAAAATGATTATCGCGATGGCAGAAGACGTGCGCGTCATCTTGATCAAGCTTGCCGACCGTCTGCACAACATGCGGACGCTTCAACATATGCCGAAAGAGAAACAAGTTCAAAAGGCGGAAGAGACGCTCGAAATCTTCGCCCCGCTCGCCCACCGGATGGGGATTTCGACGATCAAATGGGAGCTCGAGGATATCTCGTTACGTTATATCAACCCGCAGCAATACTATAAGATCGTCTCGATGATGAAACAGAAGCGCACTGAACGCGAAGCGCTCGTCACATCGGTCATCACGGAAGTGAACACCGTTCTCGAGGACGTGAGCATCGAGGCCGATGTCAACGGTCGTCCGAAGCATATCTACTCGATTTACAACAAGATGGTGAAGCATAAAAAAGAGTTCAATGAAATTTATGACTTGATGGCCGTCCGCATCATCGTCGATTCGATTCGCGACTGTTACGCCGTCCTCGGCATCATCCACACGCAGTACAAGCCGATGCCAGGCCGGTTCAAAGACTACATCGCCATGCCGAAACCGAACATGTATCAGTCGCTCCACACGACGGTGATCGGACCGAAGGGTGAGCCGCTCGAAGTGCAAATCCGGACGAAGGACATGCACTTCATCGCCGAGTTCGGGATTGCCGCGCACTGGGCGTATAAAGAAGGAAAGAACGTCGCGACGAACGGGTTCGATGAAAAAATCGCCCATTTGCGCGAGATTTTAGAGCTACAAAAAGATACGACCGACGCTGAGGAGTTCATGGAATCGCTCAAAGTCGATTTCTTCAGCGATATGCTCTACGTCTTCACACCGAAAGGCGACGTCTTCGAGTTACCGAAAGGCTCGGTCCCGATCGATTACGCGTACCGCATCCATACCGAGATTGGTCACCGGATGACGGGCGCGAAAGTGAACGGACGGATGGTGCCGCTCGACCATAAACTCGAGACGGGTGACATCATCGAGATCATCACGTCGAAACACAGCTACGGGCCGAGCAAGGACTGGCTCAAACTCGCCGTCTCGAGCCAAGCGAAGAACAAGATTCGCCAATGGTTCAAGCGCCAACAGCGTGAAGAGAACGTCGAGAAAGGTAAAGAGCTCGTCGACGTCGAAATCAAGAAGCTCGGTTTCGAACCGAAAGAAGTGATCGATGACCAGTCGCTTGCCGTCGTCGTCGAGAAGTTCAACTTCGGGAACGAAGAAGAGATGTACGCCGCGGTCGGGTATCATGGCATCACGGCGGCGCAAGTCGCCCACAAGTTGACGGAGAAGCAGCGGAAAGAACCGAAACTCGAGCTGTCGGACGCGATCAACGAATTGAAAGTCAGTCAGTCACCGAAGAAGAAGACGGCCGAGGCCGGCGTCTCGGTGAAAGGGATCGACAACATGCTCATCCGCATGAGCCGGTGCTGTAACCCGGTACCGGGCGACGAAATCGTCGGGTATATCACGCGCGGACGCGGCGTGTCGATTCACCGGAAAGACTGCTTGAACATCATCAATGAGCAGCATCCGGAGCGGCTCCTCACGGTCGAGTGGGAAGCCGGGCAAGCAAAAGAGAAGAACTATAACGTTGACATCGAGATCACAGGCTACGACCGTTCAGGGCTCTTGAACGACGTGCTTCAAGCCGTCTCGGCGACGAACACGAACATCGTGGCCGTGAGTGGACGCGGAGACCAGAACAAACAGGCCCGCATCTCGATGACGATCTCGATTCCGAACGTGAACCATCTGCAAAAAGTCGTCGACCGGATCAAGCAAATCTCGGACGTGTACTCGGTCAGCCGAGTCATGATGACGTAACGAAAGGAAGATTTCAGTGCGTGTATTGTTGCAACGAGTGAAACAAGCCTCGGTCACCGTCGACGCGGAGACGGTCGGCCAAATTGAGGCCGGCTATCTGCTCCTCGTCGGGGTGACCCACGAGGACACCGAGACGGAAGTAAACTGGCTCGCCGACAAGGTGGCCGGACTCCGTGTCTTTGAGGACGCGGACGAGAAGATGAACCTATCGATTCAAGACGTCAACGGGAAAGTATTGTCCGTATCACAGTTCACGCTGTACGGCGACACGCAGAAAGGCCGTCGTCCCGCGTTCACGCAAGCGGCGAAGCCGGACATCGCGGAACGGCTTTACGAGAAATTCAACGATCGCTTGCGGACGCACGGGCTCGTCGTCGAGACCGGACAGTTCGGGGCGATGATGGACGTCGCACTCGTCAATGACGGACCGGTCACGCTCATGCTCGAAAAAAACGCTTGACAGAAGCGGGCACGATTCGGCATCATGAACCATATAACCTAACACCTGCGATAAAGAAGAGTACGGTCACCCCACCAGCAAAGAGAGCGATGCCTAGGCTGAAAGCATCGACTGGATGATGACCCGAACGACACTTTGGAGGTGCTTCCTTGAACGCTTAGTAGGGGGAGCCGTTTCATCGGGCGTTAACCGATTTCGAGTGGCAGAGTTTCAAGTATTGGCTCTGCAACGAGGGTGGTACCACGGGAAACTTTAACAGGCTCTCGTCCCTTTGCGGACGAGGGCCTTTTTGTATTCTAAGGAGGGAAATTGGATGAAAGCACCACGCGGCACACAAGACCTGCTTCCGGGCACGGTCGAGACGTGGCAGTATGTCGAAGAGAAACTACGCGACATCAGCGCCCGTTACAACTATAAAGAGATTCGTACCCCGATTTTTGAAACGACCGACCTGTTCACAAGAAGCGTCGGCGAGACGACGGACATCGTCCAAAAAGAGATGTTCACACTCGTCAAGAAAGGCAAGGACGAGTATACGCTCCGTCCGGAAGGAACGGCCTCGGTCGTCCGCGCCTTCGTCACGAACAAGCTGTTCGGTAGCCCTGACCAGCCGACGAAACTGTATTACATGGGACCGATGTTCCGCTACGAACGTCCACAAAAAGGACGGTTCCGCCAACTGCACCAATACGGTGTCGAGGCGATTGGCAGTAGCGACCCAGCCGTTGACGCCGAGGTCATCAGCCTCGCCTACACGATTTACAAATCGTTCGGGCTTAAAAAAATCAAAGTCGTCGTCAACTCGCTCGGTGACGCCGAGAGCCGCAACGCTCACCGCGAAGCGCTCATCCGTCACTTCGAGCCGGTCCAAGACGAGTTATGCCAAGATTGCCAGACGCGGCTTCACCAGAACCCGCTTCGCGTCCTCGACTGTAAAGTCGACCGCGACCACCCGTCGATGAAATCGGCACCATCGATTCTCGACTTCTTGAACGAAGAGTCGAAGACGTACTTCGAGAAAGTCCTCGCGCACTTGGACGCGCTCGGTGTCGCCTACGAGGTCGACCCGACGCTCGTCCGTGGTCTCGACTACTACACGCACACGGCGTTCGAGATCATGTCAGAAGCAGAAGGCTTCGGCGCCATCACGACGCTTTGCGGCGGTGGACGCTATAACGGTCTCGTCCAAGACATCGGCGGACCGGACATGCCGGGCATCGGCTTCGGGATCGGGCTCGAGCGACTCATCCTCGCTCTTGAGAACGAAGGAGTACTTCCTGAACTCGAGACGGGACTTGACGTCTTCGTCGTCGCCCAAGGCGGCACGGAAGTCGAAGTGACGGCGACACGCCTGTTGCAACTGCTTCGCAGCGAAGGCTTCAAGGCGGACCGCGATTACCTCGGCCGCAAGTTCAAAGGCCAATTCAAACAAGCCGACCGCTTGAACGCGAAGTTCACCGTCATCCTCGGAGACGATGAAGTCGAACGCGGCTCAGCTTCCCTCAAGGTCATGGCGACCGGGGAACAAGTCGACGTGCCGCTCTCGGCCGTCGCAGACAAAATTCGTGAACTATCGGAAGGAGCAGGACAATGATCGGACGCACACATATGAACGGCCGCGTGACAGAGTCACTCATCGGCCAAGAGGTACAACTTAAAGGATGGGTACAAAAACGTCGTGACCTTGGAGGACTCATTTTCATCGACCTTCGTGACCGCACAGGCATCGTCCAAGTCGTCGTTCGCCCGGAAAACGAAGCGGTGCACCAGCTCGCCGAATCGATTCGCAGCGAATACGTGCTCGATATCAAAGGGACTGTCCTCGAGCGTGAGAACAAGAACCCGAACATGCCGACCGGAAACGTCGAAGTCATCGCTTCAGAGATTAACATCTTGAACGCGGCGAAGATGACACCGATCCCAATCGGTGACGAAGCGGAGAACGTATCGGAAGACCTCCGTCTCAAATACCGTTACCTCGACCTTCGTCGTCCGGCGCTCCAAGAGACGTTCCGCCTCCGTTCGAAAGCGTCGAACACGATTCGTAACTTCTTGACGGAAGAAGAGTTCCTCGAAGTCGAGACGCCGATTTTGACGAAATCGACACCAGAAGGCGCGCGTGACTATCTCGTCCCAAGCCGTGTCCACGGCGGCGAGTTCTACGCGCTCCCGCAATCACCACAATTGTTCAAACAGCTCCTCATGGTGGCCGGGTTTGACCGTTACTTCCAAATCGCACGTTGCTTCCGTGACGAAGACCTTCGGGCCGACCGTCAACCGGAATTCACGCAAGTCGATATCGAGACGAGCTTCATGGACGTCGAAGACTTGATGGCGATGATGGAATCGATGATGGGGCAAGTCATGGAAGCGACGCTCGGTCGCACCGACACGCCGGCCAAGTTCGAGCGGATGACACACGAAGAAGCGATGCGCCGTTTCGGTTCAGACAAACCGGATACTCGTTTCGGTCTCGAACTCATCGACGTCGCCGACGCGGTCACAGGTGCCGGCTTCAAAGTATTCGATATGGCCCTCGAGTCAAACGGACAAGTGAAAGCGATCAACGTCAAAGGCGAGGCGGACAAGTTCTCGCGTAAAGACATCGACAAGCTTCAAGAGTTCACAGCCGTCTACGGTGCCAAAGGCCTCGCTTGGCTCAAAGTGACGCCGGAAGGCTTGAACGGACCGATCGCCAAGTTCTTTGATGAGACGTACGCCCAGAAGTTGATGGAAGCGACGAACGCGGAAGCGGGCGACCTGCTCCTCTTCGTGGCGTCAAAACCGACTGTCGTCGCCGACAGCCTCGGCGCACTTCGCGTCAAACTCGGTCATGAGCTCGGTCTCATCGACGAGTCGAAGTTCAACTTCCTTTGGGTGACGGACTTCCCGCTCGTCACGTTCGAAGAAGAAGACGGCCGTTTCTACGCCAACCACCACCCGTTCACGATGCCAAACCGTGACGACCTCCACTTGCTTGAGACGGACCCAGCGAGCGTACGCGCACTCGCCTATGACCTCGTCTTGAACGGGTATGAGCTCGGCGGCGGATCGCAACGGATTTATGAGCGCGACATTCAAGAGCGCATGTTCAAATTGCTCGGCTTCACAGAACAAGAAGCGGTCGACCAGTTCGGCTTCTTGCTCGAAGCGTTCGAATACGGTACACCGCCACACGCAGGTATCGCCCTCGGTCTCGACCGTCTCGTCATGATCCTCGCGGGTCGTTCGAACCTTCGTGACACGATTGCCTTCCCGAAAACGGCGTCGGCGAGCGACTTGCTCACACAAGCACCAAGCCCGGTCGCGGATGCACAACTCGAGGAGTTGTCGATTCGGACAGCGGTGAAAGAGAAAAAATAATAGTTAGTCACAAGGACCCGTCACTTGGCGGGTCTTTTTGCGTATATGTGAATAAGTGGAAAGGTGATATAGTTATGGAATAAATTGTATGATGAAGATGGGGGAGACGGGGAAGCATGAAACCAAGAAAAATTATTCAATCGATCGGGTTGGTGATTGGATTGACGACAATCTTAGCAGGATGTAATCAAGAAACGGAAGCGACGCCGAAAGTTGACCAGACCGTCGAGGAGGCTAAATCGGAAGATTCGGAAATGATTCGATTGCGTCCCGTTGCCGAGGACGCCTCAATCGGGGCAGTGAAGGACTATGACCTATCATCGTTCTTCCAACATAAAGTCGCGATGATTGCACCGGAGCATATGGTCGATGAACACATTGTCTATACGGATTCTGTCGGTGAGGTCGGCCATGAAATCTACGTGTATGATACGGAACAAGCAACTAATCGGTCGTTACATAAGACATCGAGAACAATCGGTAGTCTCGTCGGCATCAAAGATGAAATATTTTGGATTGAATATGAACTGACTGAAGACAATGGATATGCTTGGTCCATTTTCCGGATGAAGCTCGACGCATCGGAACTGACTGAACTGTATAACGGGGTCAGTATGTTCGAGACGCCCGTTCCTCATTTGAATGCATCGGATGATCGCGTCACATGGGTTGATTATGAGGCATCAGAAACGATGACGACGTCGGCGGTGATGCAGTATTTGTATGATACGGCCACGGTGGAAACGATTCAGACGTACACGCTTCAAGAAGGGGAGAAACGAGATGGCGAGTACGTGTTCGATTACAGAGTTGGTGGGGACGGTGTCATCGTCCATCGAAGCTCATTCGCTGATGGGGAAAAGACGACAAAGTTAACCACGCTCGATGGAACGTTTGACGAAGACATGGGCGCATTGGTCGACTTTGAAACAGGTGCGGACTATGTTGCTCTTGGAAAAGAAGGACGTGCCGATTTTGTAGGGCTGACGGGGGGAGCGAAACAGTTCCAACATAAAAGCACACAGTCAAAGATTACATTTGACTCATTTCGTTTCTTGCCGAATCAGCGAATCCTATTCCGTGAAGGCATGAATCGCTTATTAGTTGCGGATTTGAATGAAGCGACGGTCTCGTATTTGCCGAGTCGAGGCGGCACGACGTCCAAGCCGATCTATCGTGATGGCCAAATCGCCTATGCCGAACTTGGGGATGGCGGGTTGATTACGTTCTACACCATCGATGTGAACTGACATAGAAACCAAAAATCGTCACCTCCGGTTATGGAAGTGACGATTTTTTCATGCTCATTCAAGCATCTCAATCTTATGCGAGTCCATCCGATCTCATACTTATAGCGAGACAGACGTCACCCAATTTTCACGTATCTCTTGAACGACGTGGTCTGGATTTTCCCAATGGAGCATGTGTGAAGCGGATGGGACGGCTTTGACGACGGCACCGGTCAATTCGGCGAACTGACTTGATGCATCGATTTTAAAGGACTCATCTGATTCTGGAAGCGTCGCCCGTAACAGGATGATCGAGTTCGATTGCACCCGGCTCGAAAAATCGAGCACCTCATCGCGATACATTGATCGAATGATGGCTGCACCAGTTTTTCCTCTGGCGTGCCAATAGTAGCGATTGTCTCTATGTACGGCAAGATCTTGAGCGGCCAAGTCTAGGAGAGAGGAACGTCTCGAGATGCCATCGTACACTGCAATCGATTCGAATTCGTCCCACGTCTCACAAAAATCTTCAAAATTTGTTTCGTAATACGCCGCCTCTTTCTCCGAAGAGCGTCCGCGCAGCCGTTTACTCTGATACCCGCCATCGATCAAGATCGAACCGTCAACGCGATCGCCTTGATTGATCAAATAGTAGAGGTGGACGAAAGAGCCCCAGGAATGGGAGAGGAAATAGAATCGATTCACATTGAGCATATCGAGCACTTGATTCAGCCACTCACAAAAGCGGGGGAAGTCGTATGCATGGTCATCCTGGAAAGATTGGGACATCCCATGACCCGGTGCATCAATCGCAAGGATGCGGAAGTCGTGTTGCAGTTTGTCCGCAACTTCGATGAAACTGAGTGCTGTACTGCCTAGGCCATGCAAACAAAAGATGACCGGCTTGTCGCGATCGCCCCATTCGGTGACGCGGACATCGATGTCTTGGCAATGAATCATATAGCGTTTCAATTTAAAATCCCTCCAAATCATATGTATTAAAAAAGAAGGGCCGACCGAATTGTCCGACACCTTCTCTTTATTCTTTATCTGTGGTTAATTTTCCTTTTGGTCATTCATCTTCTTTGCCGTCCGCTGCAGGGCAAAGCCAAAGGCGAACAGCGAGGCGATCACGGCCGTCATCGTATAGACGGAGTCGGTGAAAGCGAGGTAGATGCCGAACAAGCCGAGCCCGAAGCTGAGGAGAAACCACAGCCAGAGGCTCGGATGGTCTCGTAACGCCTGTTTCATCGGCTCGGGACGTTCAACTGGCAACCGGTCCCGTCGGTCACGAGCAAGTTCGAGTTGAATACTTGGCCGTTGCTCTTCAAGACGAGCGATCGTTTATCTTCGCGATAGTCGATGATCATGTCTTCGTCGAGAAACACTTTCGTCCAGTTCTTGATGAGGATAGGGCCGATGTTCGAATCAATCTCGACGTCTTCCGGTGTCGTCTCGGTCACGTAGCGAATCTCGAAGATGCCGCTATTGCCGCAGCCGCAACCTTCCGTCTCATAAAACAAATGCATCTGTCCCTTACGGTCGCCTTTTAAAGCGTCAATCCGCTCTTGGGCGCGTTCTGTAATTTGTACGTTCATTTGAATCAGCTCCTTATGTCTATTATACCGCGCTGGAAAAAAGATTGAAAAAGACGTGCTTCCCGTTTTCCACTTCCTGCAAAAAGGCGTAAACTATTTGTTTAGAAGGGGGAAACGAAATGATCTCACGTTTTTTTAGTTATTACCGTCCACATAAGAAGTTATTCATCCTCGATTTCTCGTTCGCCATCCTCGTCGGTCTGCTCGAGCTCGGCTTTCCGCTCGCCGTGCAATGGTTCATCGACGATTTGTTGCCAGGTGGGGAATGGAACTGGATTATCATCATCAGCATCGGCTTGCTCATCCTTTACATACTCGCCATGATGATGCAATACGTCGTCAACTATTGGGGGCATAAGCTCGGCATCAATATCGAGACCGATATGCGGGAAGAGCTGTTCACCCATATCCATAAACAGTCGTTCCGGTTCTTTGATAACCACAAGACCGGCCATTTGATGAGTCGGGTGACGAACGACTTGTTCGATATCGGCGAAGTGGCGCACCACGGGCCTGAAGATTTCTTCATCGCCATCATGACGCTGCTCGGTGCGTTCGGGATCATGTTCTCGATCGATCCGCAACTCGCGCTCGTGACGGTCGTCGCCGTGCCGTTCCTCGTCATCATGATCACGTACGCCAACAAGAACATGAACAAGGCGTGGCAAAAGATGTATACGAACATCGGCGAAGTGAACGCCCGTGTCGAGGACAGCGTCTCTGGGGCACGCGTCGTCCAATCGTTCACGAACGAGACGTTCGAAATCAACCGCTTCCAAAAAGATAACAATTTCTATCGCGGCTCGAAAATCGAGGCGTATCGGGTCATGAGTAAGTCGCTCGCCGGGATTTACATCACGACGCGGCTCATGACGCTGCTCGTCCTTGTCTACGGCGCATATTTGACGTATCAAGGTCAACTCTCATACGGTCAGCTCGTCGGGTTCATCCTCTATATGAACTTGCTCATCAAGCCGATCGAGAAAATCACGGCCCTCCTCGAGATGTACCCGAAAGGGATGGCGGGCTTCAAACGATTCACGCAACTCCTCGACGAGGCCCCGGACATCGAGAACCGTCCTGACGCCGTCGACGTCAAGACGCTTAAAGGCGACATCGCTTTCCAAAACGTCTCGTTCGGCTACTCGGACTATCGGCAAGTGTTGACCGACATCGACCTCGACATCAAGGCCGGAACGACGGTCGCCCTCGTCGGTACGAGCGGGGCCGGGAAGACGACAATCTGTTCGCTCATCCCGCGTTTCTATGATGTGACGAGCGGGAAAATCACGATTGACGGTATGGACATCCGCGATATGACGAAAGAGAGTCTGCGCCGCCAAATCGGGATCGTGCAACAAGACGTGTTCTTGTTCGCCGGGACGCTCCGTGAGAATATCGCCTACGGAAAACTGGACGCGACCGACGCGGAGATTATGCATGCGGTCGAGAAGGCGCATTTGAACTCGCTCGTCGAGGAGCTCGAGCATGGTCTCGAGACGCAAATCGGGGAGCGGGGCTTGAAACTGTCGGGCGGTCAGAAACAACGGATCGCCATCGCCCGCATGTTCCTCAAAAATCCGCCGATCTTGATATTAGATGAAGCGACGTCCGCGCTCGACACGGAGACGGAAGCAATCATTCAAGACTCGCTCAATGAACTCGCGGCTGACCGGACGACGCTCATCATCGCCCACCGTTTGGCGACGGTGAAGAACGCTGACCGCATCCTCGTCGTTACCGCTGACGGAATCGTCGAGGACGGGACGCACGATGAATTGAGTATGAAAGGCGGCGTGTTCGCCGGATTGCTCAGACGCCAACAACTATAAGGAATGGGCAGCCACCAATATTTTTGGTGGCTGTCATGCGTTAGTTGGGTATAGACAAGCAAATGGTGGTTATGAGGAGGAAAACAAGTGATGAAAGCCGTACAAGTCATCGGTTACGGGGACGTCGATCAATTACAGGTCGTCGATGTCCCGATTCCGAGCCCGAAACAAGGAGAAGTGCTCGTGCGTGTGAAAGCGTGCGGGATTAACAATACCGAGATTTGGATGCGAGAAGGCGCGTATGGGACGGACAAAGAGTCGGGCTGGCGGCCGGAAGGGGTCCAATTCCCACGGGTCCCGGGTTCAGATATCACCGGAGAAGTCGTGAAGGTCGGCAGCGGGGTCGAGGAGACGATGGTCGGACGTCGCGTCGTCCTATTCCCGTTCACATCGAGCGGGCCGGAAGGGGACGAGCATATCGCTGACGATATGTCGTTCATCGGCTCCGAGTACGACGGCGGATACGCCGAATATGTCGTCTGGCCGGCAGAGCTCTGTTTCGATATGCCGCTCGACAGTTTCGTCGATAGCGCCGTCTTCACGGTGAGCGGGTTGACGGCGTGGCATATGAACGAACAGATTGAGATTCAGCCGGGGCAGACGATCGTCGTCACGGGTGCGAGCGGTGGCGTCGGTTCGTTCAACGTCCAAATCGCGGCGAACGTGCATGGGGCGAACGTGTTCGCCATCGTCGGGGACTTGAAAGATGAAGCGAAGCTGAAGGATCTTGGGGCGGACCATGTCTTTTCATACCGCTCCGAGAGGCTCGCCGATGAGATTCTCGAGGCGAACGGAGGACCGGTCGATGCCGTTCTCGATGTCGTCGGCGATGCCTTGTTTGCGACAGCGCTCAAGGTGTTGAAGAATGGCGGTAAGTTCTGTATTTCCGGTTCGGCCGGGGGGCAACAGACGAACCTCGACTTCAGGACGATGTATTTGAAACATATCACCATGTACGGTTCCGTGCTTGGCACACGCGCGGAGTTCCAAACGATGCTCGAGGCGATTAAAGCTGGTAAGGTCAGGCCGATCGTCGACCGGACGTTCCCGCTCGCTGAGGCACGGGATGCGCAGACGTATTTCAAACAGCGCGGCAAGTTCGGGAAGATCGTCCTCGTCCCATAACCAAAAAGAGAGGAAACCGGACGCTGACATCCGATTTCCTCTCTTTTTATGCCGCCACTTTCGCCCGGTCGATGACCAAGACGAGGCGCCGGAACTGTTCGAGCCAAAACTGGAAGAACGGACCGATCAGGAAAATCGACAGCACCGTCCCGAAAAAGACCGGTCCGCCGAGCACCCAGCCGATGAGGCAAGCCGTCAGTTCCATCCATGTCCGCATCATACGGACCGATGTGTTGAACCGGTCGGCCAAAGCGAGCGTCAACCCGTCCCGTGGGCCGGCCCCGTAGCCGATGGCGACGTACAAGCCGGCACCCATCCCGATGACGAAGATGCCGAGGATGAGCCAGGCGATATTGAGTGCGATGCCGTCAAGTTGCGGCAACCAATGATGATCGAGAATCAAGTTCATAAACACGCCGACGAAGACGGCGTTGACGAGCGTCCCGAACTGGGGCCGAATCCGGTCCAGTATGTACTTGCAGAAGACGAGCAGGAGACCGACGAGCAAGATGATCGTCCCGACGGAAATCGGGGTGTGCCGGGCGAGGCCGAGATGGAGCACGTCCCACGTCGACACGCCGAGGTCGGCCGTGATCATCATCGATGACCCGAGGGCGAGTAGGAACAGACCGCTCATGAACAACGTCCACTTCAAACTGATTCGTAAAGATTGTACCCATACCGCGTGCATGATGGTCGCCTCGATTCCCTAAAATGTTCCATCATCATATCATAGTTGGTTTCACGACAAGAAAAAAACGCCTCGGACGAGGTCCGAAGCGCTTGGCTCACTTTTTAGGTGTCGAAGCTTTTTTTGCTTTGTTCTTTTTATAGTAATCGTAGACGAACGGTGCGACCGCTGTCGCGACTTTGATGAGTGTACCAAATTTACCTTTTCTAGCCATGTTGCTGCACCCCTTTCTGTTTCTAATGATGTATATTCCACCCGTTGCGGAAATGAAAACATGTTTTGGACAGCTTCACCTTATGTAAGGCAAGCATTCATGACCCATAATGAGGTCAGGAGGCGAAATCAATGAAGACGATTATCTGGTATCAAAACGATTTGCGGGTCGATGACCATCGTCCGCTCGAGGAGGCGCTCCGGCATGACGATCTGATTGAAGGTCACTACATCATTCCACAAGAAGAGATCATTGAAAACCGGTTCGGCCATACCCCGCTAGGACCGAGACGGCTCCAATTTTTGAACGAGTCGCTCGAAGATTTGGGCGGGTCGCTCGCAGCACTCGGCATCCCGCTGTTTGTCCATGTCGGGCATCCGCTCGACGTGCTCGACCCGAACGACCGGCTATTGTTCCAGCGATCGATCGGCTTTAACGAACGGCTGCGCGAACGAGAAATCATGACCGCGTGGCGCGGCTCGAGTCAGGCGTTTGACGGCTTCACGCTCTATCCGCGGGCAGAAATCCCGTTCGAGCGCATGCCATTCCTCTTCACTGAGTTTCGAAAAGCTGTCGAAGCTGATGCGAGACCGGAAAAGCGATTCGACCGGACGCGTGAAGGGGAAGCATATCCGATTGATTTCCCTGTCACCTATGAACGGGCCGAGCAGGGCAAGCATACCGCGTTCCCGTTCAAGGGCGGGGAACGGGCGGGGCGGGAGCGGCTCGCGGCCTATTTGGCCGGTCCGGTCCGGACGTATAAAGAGACACGGAACGGCTTCGGGGTCGACGACTCGTCGAAGCTGTCGGCTTATCTCGCCAACGGGTCGCTCTCACCGCGCCGGGTGCTGCACGAGCTCGAGCAACATGAGCGGTCACACGGGGCGAATGAGTCGACGTATTGGCTCTATTTTGAATTGCTCTGGCGTGATTTCTTCCAATGGGTCGCACTCGAGCAAGGGAAACGACTCTTCCGGGCCCAAGGCATCCGTTCGAAACGAAAGACGTGGCGCGTCGACCCTGACGTCATCGCGCGTTGGCAGGCGGGTGAGACAGGCGTCGACTTTGTCGATGCGTTCATGCGTGAGTTGAACGCGACGGGATGGATGTCGAACCGGGGCCGTCAAATCGTCGCGAGCTACTTCGCGAAAGAACTCGGGCAAGACTGGCGCATCGGCGCGTCCTATTTCGAATCGACGCTAATTGACTATGATGTCGCGAGCAACTACGGTAATTGGGCGTACCAGGCCGGCGTCGGCAACGACTCACGCGACCGGCATTTCAACGTCAGTCGGCAACAAGACACGTACGACCCGACCGGTGCGTTTCGTAACATGTGGTTGTGACGAAACTGTCACGAGAAGTCATCGTTTCTGATTGACTTCTTTTTACAGACAGTGCTATAGTAAGGTCAACAGATGGGATACCTGAGGTGTACGAGAGCCGCCTTCGTTATTTTGAGCCAACACTTTGAATACGGGAGACCGAACTGCTATCCAGATCAACTGCCTCATCACGTGCAGGAGGACTTGTGAAGGGGACGCTAGGTCACCCACCTGCTTAAGCAGGTTCAAAAGCAGGGCATCGTCACGGCACTCCGGGTCCCATCGATTTTATTGTAAAACGTCGCTAGGCGTCTTTTTTTTGATTATAATTCCGAGTAAAATAGTGTGAGAAAATAGGATTCATTTGGAGGAAGAGTATGTTACACCAGTTTTCACGTAATGAGTTGGCCATTGGTCAAGAAGGTTTAGAAACATTGAAAGGGAAGACGGTCGCCATCCTCGGTGTCGGCGGTGTCGGGTCGTTCGCGGCCGAGGCGCTCGCACGCAGTGGCGTCGGACGAATCGTGCTCGTCGATAAAGATGATATCGATATCACGAACGTCAACCGCCAGATTCACGCGCTCTTGTCGACGGTCGGGCAACCTAAAGTCGAAGCGATGGCGACACGCCTCCTCGATATCAACCCTGAGCTCGAGCTCGTCAAATTAAAAATGTTCTACACGGAAGAGACGTTCGAAGAATTCTTCGCGCAAGACCTCGACTTCGTCATCGATGCCTCGGACACGATCATCTATAAGATCCACTTGATCGTCGAGTGCAAACGTCGTGGCATCCCGGTCATCTCGAGCATGGGCATGGCCAACAAGATGGACCCGACACGTATCAAAGTCGTCGACATCAAGGATACGACATACGACCCGATCGCCAAAATGGTCCGGACGCGTCTCCGTAAAGAGCGCATCCATAAAGGCGTCCCGGTCGTCTTTTCAGACGAGTCGCCGATCGTGACACGCGAAGACGTGAACGAGGTCGTCGGGAAGAAAGATGCCCCGATCCGTAAAGCGAAGATGCCGCCGAGTTCGAACGCGTTCGTCCCATCGGTCGCCGGCCTCGTCGCAGCAGGGTATGTCATCAACCAAATGCTTGAGACAGCTGGTGTCGAGATCAACCGCATCCAGAAATGAAAAAACGACGCGGCTCAAAAGAGTCAGCGTCGTTTTTCCCAATAATCGAGTCGTTTTTGCAGCTGTTGCTCGAAGCCACGGCTCGTCGGTGTATAATATTTAGGACGTTTTCGGGCCAAGTTCTCCGGCCAGTAGTTTTGCGCGACGTAGCCGTCTTTCTCGTCGTGCGGGTATTTGTATCCGGTACCGTTGCCGAGCTCGCGGGCGCCTGGGCTGTGCGCGTCACGGAGATGGACCGGTACCGGACCGCCTTCGACCGTCCGGACGTGGTGAATCGCCTTATCGATGGCGGTGATGACCGCGTTCGATTTCGGTGCCGTCGCGAGATATAGGACGGCCTGTGCCATCGGGATGCGCGCTTCCGGGAAACCGACGTGTTCGCTCGCGCGAGCGGCCGCATCGACGATGACGAGCGCGTTCGGGTCACTGAGCCCGATATCTTCGGCCGCATGCACGTAAAGACGGCGCATGATGAAGCGCGGTGATTCGCCGGCCTCGATCATGACGGCAAGCCAGTACAGTGCCGCGTCCGGGTCCGAGCCGCGAATCGACTTAATGAACGCCGAGATGACGTCATAGTGCCGGTCACCCGTCTTGTCGTACTTGATGGCTTTTTGTTGAATTGACTCCTCGGCCACGTCGAGTGTGATTTGAATCTTGCCATCGACCTCGGGCGTCGTCAATACGGCCAGCTCGAGGGCGTTCAACAGGACACGGTAGTCACCGTCCGCCATTTTGATATAATGGTCCACGGCGGCTTCCTCGATTTGGACGGGATAGTTGCCGAGTCCCTTTTTATCAGCGAGAGCCCGCTCCAAGACGACACGAAGTTCGTCTGGTCCAGGCGGTTCGAGCCGAAACACGGTCGCGCGCGACAGCAACGCCGCGTTGACCTCAAAACTCGGGTTTTCGGTCGTCGCCCCGATCAAGATGAGCTTCCCGGCCTCTAGTGCTGGGAGCAGGGCGTCTTGTTGCAGTTTA
Source organism: Exiguobacterium sp. s16 (assembly GCF_018618115.1). Taxonomy (NCBI): domain Bacteria; kingdom Bacillati; phylum Bacillota; class Bacilli; order Caryophanales; genus Exiguobacterium; species Exiguobacterium sp. s16. The sequence continues at coordinate 280,052 of NZ_JACSLM010000001.1, forward strand.
TTGAAACGATGAATCTCGTCTAAAAATAAGATCGTTCGTTCTTGCTCGAAATCAAACCGGGACTCGGCCTCGCGGATGACGCTCCGGAGTTCATCGAGTTTGGCCGTGACGGCGTTCAATTGCACGAACGTCGCTTTCGTATAATTCGAGATGACGCGGGCGAGCGTCGTCTTGCCCGTTCCCGGCGGTCCATACAAGATAATCGTGCCGAGGCGGTCGGCCTCGATGGCCCGCCTCAGCAATTTGCCTTCGCCGATGATGTGGCGTTGACCGATGACTTCGTCTAACGTTTCAGGCCGCATCCGATTGGCGAGCGGGCCGCTATTCGATTGCTGAAATAAATCACTCATACGTACACATTCCTTTCGACAAACGTTTGTTCGACTAGTATAGCAGAAGGAGACATGAAGATGAAAATATCTACAAAAGGTCGTTATGGATTGACGATCATGATCGCACTGGCCCGGGAAACGGACAATAAACCGCTCAGCTTGAAAAAGATTGCGGCCCGGCATGACTTGCCGGAACATTACTTAGAGCAGTTGATCGGTCCACTTCGCAACGGCGGTCTCGTCAAGAGCGTCCGCGGGGCGTACGGCGGCTATCAGCTCGTCAAACCGGCAACGGACATCACGGCGGGAGAAATCATCCGCTTGCTCGAAGGGCCGCTCACAATCGTCGAAGACTCAGAAGCGGACGATGCCGTGAAACGGAAGCTTTGGGATAAAATCAAAGCGGCGATCGAGAAAGTGCTCGAAGAGACGACACTCGCCGATCTCGCTGAAGAAGATTCTGATGGCTATATGTTCTATATATAAAGATGAGGTGAACGAATATGAACTATTTTGATCATGCCGCAACGACGCCGATGCGTCCGGAAGTGCTCGAAGCGATGACACCTTATATGCTCGAACATTATGGCAACCCGTCGAGCATCCACGGCATCGGACGGACGGCGCGCGCCGCACTGGATACTTCGCGCCGGACGCTCGCCACGTGGATCGGGGCGACCCCGAACGAGATCGTCTTCACATCAGGCGGCACCGAGTCGGACAACTATGCGCTGTTCGGTACGGCTTATGCGAATCAACATAAAGGCAAACATGTGATCACGACGAAAGTCGAACACCACGCCGTCTTGCACGCGATGGAGCAACTCGAGCGGGAAGGATTCGACGTGACGTATCTCGATGTCGACGCGACGGGTGCGGTGACGCTTGACTCCGTTCGTGCTGCGCTCCGGGACGATACGATCCTCGTCTCGGTCATGTACGGCAACAACGAGGTCGGCACACTTCAACCGATTGCGGAAATCGGTGCACTCCTCGCCGACCATCAGGCTTACTTCCATACGGACGCCGTCCAAGCGCTCGGTACGGAAACGATTGACGTCAAGGCGCTCGGGGTCGATTTATTGTCGGCCTCGGCCCATAAAATCAATGGCCCGAAAGGTATCGGTTTTCTTTTTATAAAAACAGGTGTAAAATTAGCGACGCGTTCTTTTGGAGGACAACAAGAACGGAAACGTCGAGCCGGCACGGAAAACGTTCCGGGTGCCGTCGGGTTCCAACAAGCAGCCGAACTGGCCAAAATCGAGCAAGTCGAACGAGTGGGCGCGTACCAGCAAATGACCGAGGCGCTCTTCAAGCGACTCGATGAACTCGGAGTCGAGTATGACGTGAACGGGGCGAACCGCTTACCGCACATCGTCAACTTGTATCTCCCGGGCATCGAACTTGAACCGTTCCTCATCATGATGGACATGCGCGGCTTTGCCATCTCGAGCGGCAGTGCCTGCACGGCAGGGTCGATTGAACCGTCACACGTATTGACGGCGATGTTCGGGACGTCGGATCGGACGAAACAGTCCGTCCGCATCAGCTTTGGACATGGCAACTCGGTCGCAGACGTGGAGCGGCTCGCCGAACGACTCTCTGAGGTCGTCTCGACATTCACGAACGGAGTGAGATAAATCATGAACTTACGCACAAAAGCCCCTGCCGAGACGACGGTCGTCGTCGGGATGTCAGGCGGCGTCGATTCATCGGTGACGGCCCATTTGCTGAAAGAGCAAGGGTATAACGTCATCGGAATCTTTATGAAAAACTGGGATGATACGGACGAGAACGGTGTCTGTACGGCGACCGAAGACTATGAAGACGTCATCGCGGTCGCGAACCAAATCGGGATCCCTTATTACGCGGTCAACTTCGAGAAAGAATATTGGGACCGCGTGTTCGAATACTTCTTGGCCGAGTACCGTCTCGGGCGGACGCCGAACCCGGACGTCATGTGTAACAAGGAAATCAAGTTCAAGGCGTTCCTTGACCACGCGCTTCGCCTCGGTGCCGACTTCGTCGCGACCGGGCACTACGCACGGGTCGAGTACGTCGACGGTGAGCATCGACTTCTTCGTGGGAAAGATGACAACAAAGACCAAACGTACTTCTTGAACCAGTTGTCACAAGACCAACTCGCGCGGACGATGTTCCCGATTGGTCATATGGACAAGAAAGACGTCCGTGTCATCGCCGAAGAAGCGGGACTCGCGACAGCGAAGAAAAAAGATTCGACGGGCATCTGCTTTATCGGAGAGCGCAACTTCAAAGAGTTCCTCTCGGAGTATTTGCCATCACAACCAGGCATCATGCAGACGCTCGATGGGGAACAAAAGGGAAACCATGACGGGCTCATGTATTACACGCTCGGTCAACGCCACGGCCTCGGCATCGGCGGCGACGGGGACCCATGGTTCGTCGTCGGCAAAAACGTGGAAGAAAACATCCTCTACGTCGGCCAAGGGTTCCATCATGACGCGCTCTATTCGGACGCGTTGCTCGCATCGAAGCTGTCATGGACAGGGGCCGTACCAACAGGCGAGTTCCGGGCGACGGCGAAATTCCGCTACCGTCAACAAGACGTGCCTGTGACAATCGCACCACTTGAAAATGGCGAAGTGCTCGTCAAATTTGATGAGCCGCAACGTGCCATCACGCCAGGACAGGCTGTCGTCTTCTATGACGGTGACATCTGCCTCGGTGGTGCGACGATTGACGAAGCGTATCGAAACGGAAAACGACTCGACTATATCGGATGAGGTGATGACTTTGAACGCAAACGAATTAGGCATCCAAGCGATGCAACAAGGTGAGTTCGAACAGGCGGCCAAGCAGTTCAATGCTGCCATCGAAGCGGACCCGACGGACCCGACCGGTTACGTCAACATGGGTACGCTCTTGCAAGCGATCGGCGACCATGAACGGGCCGTCGTCTTTTACGATAAGGCGCTCGAACTCGACAACGCGTTCGGCGCGGCCCATTACGCGAAGGGAGCGCTCGCCTATGAGCTCGAACAGCTCGACTTGGCCGAGGCATCTCTGCGTCAGGCGCTCCTCGCCGGGATGGACGACGCCGACCTTCATTTCATGCTCGGCTTGACGTACAAGGCGATGGGCGACTTCGTCCGGGCCTTGCCGCGTCTTCGGGAAGCGATGAAGCAGGCACCGGAAGACGTCGAGATTTCGTTCCAATACGGGCTCGCGCTCGCACAGAACGAACAGCTCGACGAGGCCGTCGAATCGCTCGAGCATACGCTCGACCTCGACGCGAGCCATACGGACGCCCGTTACAACTTGGCAATCGCCTACGCCTTCCTCGGTGAACAGGACAAGACGTACGCCGAGCTTGAACGTGTGCTCGAGTTGCAACCGGACCATGCGCTCGCGTATGACGCGAAAGCGAAAATGGATGAATTGCTCGGTAACTAAATTAATAAAGCGCTTCTCGCAGTGTTTGCGAGAGGCGCTTTTTGTTAGTCCCAATAATGGAAAATGACGTTACCGACCGTCTCTGGTTCCCAATATTTGATTTCTCCGCGTTCCGCTTTGTTCAGAAACGGCTGTAGCGACAAATCGAACCGCTCATTCAACTCAGCCGCTGACGGAATCTGATAGGTGTCAGGAAACATGTCGGTCAGTTCTGGTAAATCGATGAATTCATATTGAAACGGTTCGAGTTTGGAGATGCCGATGACAGGATAGTTTCTGCTGAGCAGGACATAGATGGTTTGCTCACTCCATGTGATACTCGCCTGGTGATAATTCGGAGTGATTTCGTCCCCAATGGTAAAGGAACATATTCCTCGTTTAATCCGGGTGAACTCAAAACAAATCGATTTGAACGTCTTCCAATCTGACCCTGGGGCGGAACAGTCGCCGTATGAAAAGCCGGTGATACATTCAGGGAGGGTGAGCGTCATGCGGACACCTCCCCGATGACCCAAATCAAAAGATTAAAAGTCATCAATACCAGTGTGCCGGCAAGCGCGATGTAGCTCCACAAGACACGCTTTCCGGACTTGGCTCGTCGTACACCATCCATCAAGATCAGGAAACTCGTCCCGAATGAGACGAACGCCAACGCTGCAAACGAAGTGGGTCGGTCGAGCGTGGGAAACGCATTGATCACAAAATACAGCCCAAAGGTGAGCAAGCCTAAACAAGCCATGAGGAAAAGCGGGAAGAAACGCATATGGCACGACCTTTTCCATTTTCTCTCATCGTATCATGTAGGTTGTCGAGCGTACATGTGAATCAGAGCTGTTTCGTCGTGATCTTCACGGGCTCGCCGGCGAACTCACCGTAGGCCTCGTCCATATTTTTCGTGTATAGCTCGATCACGTTCTTGCTCGGGTCTTTGAAGTAGGCCGAGCGCTCTTTACCGTTGACCGTCTCGTCCTCGTCCCACGTCCGGAGTTTCGTCGGGATGTTTGACGCCTCTAACACTTCGAGCGCTTGGTCGAACGACTCCATCGGAACGAAAAATGCGCAGTGGACGTGGGCGCCGCCTTCATCATAGAGCGTGTCCCACTCGGTCACGTCCTCTTGGCGATTCGATTCTTCTTCTGACGTGAAATCTCGTTTCAGCCAAAGGCCGAGGCGAGTATTCCCACCGACATAGAGCCACGTCGCCCAAGGTTCGTCCGCGTGCTCCTGTGCCTCGCTCGGCTCGGCATCATCACCGACCCATTGTTCGACGACGGGCAGTCCGAGCTTGCCGTGCCAAAAATCGACGGCCTCGGTCATGTCGGTCACTTCTAACACGAGTTCACACAGGCCACTGATTGGAATACGGTTCGTCATACATAATCCCTCCTTCATAGGTTCACTCGAACAGTTCCCGCTTTGATTCGACGAAAAACGTGCATAGCCGTCCGAGTGTTCGGGAAATGGATTAGCAATGTGAGAGGGGAGAAAGCATATGCGGATGTTTAGTTTGGTCAGCGTCGTTATTTTTTTCATCATCGAATGGTTCATGCTCGGTCGTCTGTTCATCGAAGTCGATAATCGTCTCGCGACGGGCGAGTGGACGAATAATCTCTTGTTCCGGGTCGTCGTCGAGTCGGAACGGGCGACGACCGTGCTGTTACTCCTGTTTGCGACATTTTTTGTGATCGGTGTCGTCATGCATTGGGTATTGTCGGCGAACAAGTCCTGGTCCGTGACGTTTGGTGCGGTCGGGGTGGCGTGGGTCGTCCCGGCCCTGCTTGCCCTCGTGGCTTGGTTCATCCCGAACCCGTACGTCCAGCTAGGGATCATCGTGTTGCAGCTGTCGTTCATCCCGCTCGTCCCGTTCGTCGGACAGACGGTACGGTTCGGTCACGTCGTGTTGAACTGGGGCGTCCACGTCATCGCCGCGGGACTTGTGCTGTTGATTCAGCGACCATCGCTTGAGCAACTGTTTCGTGTCGAGCGGACCGAGCTGTTCGAGCGGCTCGAAGGTTATGTCAATTCGGGGGAGCTGGAACGGTTCGAACGACTGCTTGAAACCGTGGACTTGGAGCAACTTGAGCGCATCTTGAACCGAATCGATGTCGATCAGCTGATTCGGATTCTTGAACGTGTCGACCTCGACCAGCTCGAGCGCATCCTCAACCTGTTCAGTTAGGCGATTTGTCCTACCGTTCAAACTCGGGCTATAATGGGGGATGGAAAACTAGCTGGAGGTGGCTCGAATGATGGCAGCACCTTACGAGTTGACAGGAAAAGTCATCCGCGTCCTGTTTCAATCGGAAGAAGAAGCGCACACGATCGCGCTCGTACGTATAAAAGAAAAGAACTTTGAGACAGACGAGACCGAGATGGTCATCGCCGGTGTCGGCGTCGGCATCGAGAAAGGCGAGACGTATAAAGCGCACGGGCGTCTCGTCGACCATCCCCGATTCGGGAAACAGATGAAAGCGGAATGGATCCGCCGTGTCGTCCCGATGACGAAACGGGCGGCCGTCCGGTTTTTGACGAACGGCTCTTTCCCGGGAATCGGGCAAAAGACGGCCCAAAAGATTGCTGACGCACTCGGAGACGACTGCATCGACCAAATCGTCAAGCATCCGAGTATCTTGTCGAACGTCGACGGCTTGAAAGAAAAGCAGGCCCGTGTCATCACCGAGCGGTTGAACGTGTTGTATGGGGTCGATCAGTTGCTGTTGTTTTTGGCGCCGTTCGACGTCACACCACGACTCGCCTCGAAGATTCATAAAGAGTATGAAGGTCGGGCGATGGAGACGATCGAGAAAAATCCATACGCCCTCATGTATGATGTTCAAGGCATCGGCTTTAAGACGGCCGACGCCATCGCCGCCCACTTTGGCATCCAAGGGATTCACCCGGAACGGATCGCGGCGGCCGTGTTGTATGTGCTCGAGCTCGAGCAAGGGAACGGACACTTGTTCGTCACGGCCGATCAGCTCGCGAATGAGATGCCGCGCATCATCGGCGGTGATCCGGGTGAGGCGCTCGTCTCGGCGCTCGAGACGCTCGCGAACGATGAACGTGTCATTGTCGAAGACGGAGTCGTCTATCATCCACGTGTGTACCGGGCCGAACAAAAAGCGGCCGAGGAACTCGCGCGCATCATGTCGACATCGACGACGGAAGACGTCGATATGACGACGATCTTTGATGCGGTCGGTCGCGTCGAGGAGATGTTCTCGATCGAGTATGCCAAGCAACAACGAGAGGCGATCGAACTTGCCTTGAAGTCGCCGCTCATGGTGCTGACAGGCGGACCTGGGACCGGGAAAACGACCGTCGTCCGCGGTATCATCCACGCGCTCAGCGATGTGTTCGACTGGAAGCTCGAACCGGTACAGAACCAACCGTTCCCGTTCGTGCTCGCCGCACCGACCGGCCGGGCCGCGAAACGGCTCAGTGAGTCGACGGGCTTGCCAGCCTCGACGATTCACCGTCTCTTAAAGTTTGATGGCAGCTCATTCCAAGTCGATGACACGAATCCGCTCGTCGGAAAAGTGCTCATCGTCGACGAGGCGTCGATGATTGATATCTTCTTGTTCCGCAGCCTGCTTCGGGCAGTGCCGAACGGGATGAAAATCCTCTTCGTCGGTGACCGGGATCAATTGCCTTCGGTCGGACCGGGCCAAGTGCTCGCCGATTTGATGGCGACCGACGGGATTCCCGTCGTCCGGCTCGATGTCGTCCATCGGCAGGCGTCCGAGTCGAGCATCCTACGTCTGGCGCACGCGCTCAACGCGAAACAGATGCCGGACGATTTGCTCGCGGCACTGCCGGACCGTCGCTTTTATACGGCCAACCAAGAGACAGCACTGCAAGCGATCTGTCAAATGGCCGGGGCCGCGCTGCGAAAAGGTTATTCCCCATTCGATATCCAAGTGCTCGCACCGACGTACCGTGGGGTATGCGGCATCGACGGATTGAACGAGGCGCTCCAAAATGTGTTCAATCCGAAATCGGCGGCCCGGGAAGTGAAACACGGCAACCGGACGTACCGAAACGGGGATAAAGTGCTCCAACTCGTCAATAACGCCGAGGAGAACGTCTATAACGGCGATATCGGTGAAATCACGAACATTTTCTATGCGAAAGAAAACGTCGACAAGGTCGACAAAATCTATATCCGCTTCGATCAGACCGAGGTCGAGTATAACCGGAGCGAATGGGACCAGTTCACCCACGCCTATGCCATCACCATCCATAAGTCACAAGGTTCCGAGTTCCCTATCGTGCTCATGCCCGTCTTCTTCAACGGCGGCTTCCGCTCGTCGCGCAACTTGATTTATACGGCCGTCACTCGGGCGAAGAAGAGTTTGCTCTTGTTCGGAGACGTCCGTGCCCTCGAGGCGGCGACGCGAGAAGAAGAGCCGGTGCGGCGAACGAAACTCGTCGAGCGGCTAGGCGGCAAGTCTTGACGTCTCCCGATTGACGTGTGATAATGACGAATAGAAAACTGAAACGATTAAAGACGATGAAGGAAATGAGTACGTCGTAACCGCCTCACCAGAGACATCTTCCTAGGCTGTGAGAAGATGGGGTCCGGTCGACCGAAGCTAGTCTGGAGTCCCCACTCACCCTGGGCGCCTCATCCGCGTTATCGGATGTTCGAGGCACGGCTTTGCCGTGCGAACGAGGGTGGTACCACGAAGCGATGCTTTCGTCCCTTTCCACAGGGATGAGCATCGCTTTTTTTCGTTTCGTTTAAACTGAAGGAGGAATTGTTGATGAAACCGCTCAAACCATTAACTGGCGCACAGATTCGCCAAATGTATTTAGATTTCTTCAAATCGAAAGGACACAGTGTCGAGCCGAGTGCCTCACTCGTACCGGTCGAGGACCCGACGCTTCTTTGGATCAACTCAGGCGTCGCGACGCTCAAAAAATACTTTGACGGCCGCGTCATTCCAGCCAACCCGCGCATCGTCAACGCGCAGAAGTCGATTCGGACAAACGATATCGAGAACGTCGGGAAGACGGCGCGTCACCATACGTTCTTCGAAATGCTCGGGAACTTCTCGGTCGGTGATTACTTCCGCGAAGACGCGATCAAATGGGGCTGGGAACTTCTGACGAGCGACGAATGGTACGGGCTCGACCCGGATCGCTTGTCGGTGACGATTCACCCGGAAGATGAAGAAGCGAAACAACTTTGGCTCGCACTCGGCGTGCCGGCCGACCGCATCATCCCACTCGAAGAGAACTTCTGGGAAATCGGGGAAGGCCCGTCTGGCCCGAACACAGAAATCTTTTTCGATCGCGGACCTGCGTTCGGCGACGACCCGACCGACCCAGAACTATACCCGGGCGGCGAGAACGAGCGTTACCTTGAAATTTGGAACATCGTTTTCAGTCAGTTCAACCATGACGGGCACGGCAACTATACCGAGCTCCCACGAAAAAACATTGATACAGGGATGGGTCTCGAGCGGATGGCGAGCGTCATGCAAGACGTACCGACGAACTTCGACACGGACTTGTTCATGCCAATCATCCGCGAGACAGAGAAAATCAGCGGCGAGACGTACCGCACCGACAGCAGCAAAGATGTGGCGTTCAAAGTCATCGCTGACCATATCCGGACCGTGTCGTTCGCGATCGGTGACGGGGCGCTCCCGTCGAATGAAGGCCGTGGCTACGTCCTTCGTCGTCTGCTCCGCCGTGCCGTTCGCTATGCGAAGATGCTAGGGATCGAACGTCCGTTCATGTACGAGCTCGTCGACATCGTCGGTGACATCATGGTCGACTTCTATCCGCAAGTCCGTGAGAAGAAAGATTTCATCAAGAAAGTCGTTAAGAACGAGGAAGAGCGTTTCCACGAGACGCTTCATGACGGTCTTGCTATCTTGAACGAAGTCGCGAAAGCACAAAAAGCGGCCGGTTCGAACGTCATCAGCGGTGAAGATGCGTTCCGTCTCTACGATACGTACGGTTTCCCGCTCGAGTTGACGATCGAGTACGCCGAAGACCACAAATTGACGGTCGACGAGGATGGATTCAAACAAGCGATGAACGCTCAGCGTGAACGCGCTCGGACTGCCCGTGCCGACGTTGAGTCGATGCAAATCCAGTCAGGCGTTCTTGCGGAAATTACGCTTCCATCATCATTCGTCGGGTACACGAACCTCGGAACTGAAGCGAAAATCATCAGCTTGATTCATGATGGAGAGCTCGTTGACGTCGTCGCGGCAGGGGAAGAAGCACAGGTCATCCTCGATCAGACGCCATTCTACGCTGAGAGCGGCGGTCAAATCGGCGATAAAGGACAAATCGTCGGGTCGGACTTCGTCCTTCACGTGAAAGACGTCTCGAAAGCACCGAATGGCCAAAACTTGCATACGGTCACGGTCACGTCAGGTGTCGCCAAGGCAGAAGTCGCGGTGACGGCTACGGTCGATCAAAGCTCGCGTCAAGCGATCATCAAAAACCACACAGCGACGCACTTGTTGCATCGCGCGTTGAAAGACACGCTCGGTGAGCACGTCAACCAAGCAGGTTCGCTCGTGACACCAGACCGTCTTCGCTTTGACTTCTCGCACTTCGGCCAAGTGACGGCTGAAGAGCTCCAATCGATTGAACGTCAAGTGAACGAACGCATCTGGGCGTCAATCGCTGTCGATATCGAAGAAATGAACATCGCCGATGCGAAAGCGAAAGGTGCGATGGCGCTCTTCGGTGAGAAGTACGGGGATGTCGTCCGCGTCGTCGCTGCCGGTGACTCGGTCGAACTTTGCGGTGGTTGCCACGTCGGCAACACGGCGGAAATCGGTCTCTTCAAAATCTTGTCGGAATCAGGAATCGGAGCCGGTACACGTCGCATCGAGGCGGTCACAGGAGCTGGTGCTTACGAAGTGATGAACCAGCACATCGAGACGCTCGAGACGGCAGCGAAACTGCTCAAGACAAAACCACTTGAAGTGCCGACGCGTGTCCAAGCGCTTCAAACTGAAATGAAAGAACTCGAACGCGCGAGCGAATCGCTCAAAGCGAAACTCGCCAACATCGAAGCGTCGTCACTCACAGACGCCATCGAGACGTTCGGTGATGTCCAATTGATCGCTAAGCGCGTCGACGGACAAGATATGGACGCGCTCCGTGGCATGGTCGACGAATTGAAAGGCAAGCTCGGCTCGGCCGTCATCTTGCTCGGCTCGGCGAACGGCGACAAGGTCAACCTCGTCGCAGGTGTGACGAAAGACTTGAACGACCGTGGCTTCCATGCCGGGAAATTGATCAAAGAAGTGGCGACACGTTGTGGCGGAGGCGGCGGAGGCCGTCCTGACATGGCGCAAGCCGGAGGCCGTGATGCGACAAAACTGGATGAAGCATTGAAGTTTGCTTCACATTACGTTCAATCACTGGCATAATAGAGTGTGAAGTGCAAACGGAAAGAGGTGGATTCTTGTGAGCCAAATGGATCGCACGATGCAATTCAATTTTCCAGAAGATGATAATCGAGCCAACACTCGGGAGACACTGATCACGGTGTATCAAGCACTCGAGGAGAAAGGCTACCAACCGATCAATCAAATCGTCGGATACTTGTTGTCAGGTGACCCTGCCTACATCCCGCGTCATAACGATGCGCGAAACTTAATTCGCAAAATCGAACGAGATGAACTGCTCGAAGAGCTGGTCAAATCGTATTTGAACGATCGTAGAGAGGATTAATATGAAGCGAGTCATGGGGCTCGATGTCGGTTCGAAGACGATTGGGGTCGCCGTGAGCGACCTCATGGGATGGACGGCGCAAGGTGTGGAGACGGTCTACTGGACCGAGCCGGACTTTGAAGAAGCCGTCCGTCTGCTTCAACCGATTATTGAGCAGTACGATGTGAAAGAAGTCGTTGTCGGCCTCCCGAAGAACATGAACGCGACAATCGGACCTCGGGGCGAGGCGTCACAGGCGTTTGCCGCGGCCCTCACCGAAGCGACCGGTTTGCCGACAGTTCTCGTCGACGAGCGTTTGACGACGATGCAAGCGGAGCGGATGCTCATTTCAGCAGACGTCAGCCGAAAAAAGAGAAAGGCCGTCATCGATAAGATGGCAGCCGTCATAATTTTACAAAATTACCTGGATCGTGCAGGCAAATAAGGAGGAATTACTCATGGCAGAAATCCGTCGTGAAGAAGAAATGTACCGTATTCCAGACGAAAATGGAGACGAGCATTTATTTGCAGAAATTTTCCGGATGACGAGCGACCGCTCGAAGAAGACGTTTGTCGTTCTTGAGCCGGTCGGCAATCCAGAAACAGAAGACGAAGATGACGACACAATCGAAGTGTACGCGTTTGAAATCGAAGAACTTGAAGATGGCGAGTTCATCTTGAAGCTCGTCGAAGACGATGATGACTTCGAGGAAGTCATGGAAGCGTTCGATATCGTCAATGACGAAGTTGGTTTAGACTAATACGTGGACGGGCGACTAGGGGAAACCCTCGTCGCCCATCTTCATAACAGAAGAACAGGGGAGAAATGCGCATGAACCATCCATCGATGTTTGATGAGAAGCGTGCACGTAACCGGATCGTTCGGCGAATTACGGTCATCATCCTTGCTGTCTTTCTTCTAGTGATCGCCACAGGTGCCGCGGTATCTTATGCGTTCGTGAAACGATCGCTTGAACCCGTTGACCCAGCTTCGACCGAAACGGTCGAGGTCGAGGTTCCACTCGGTGCAGGTTCTGGTTACATTGGCGAACTACTCGAAGAGAATGGCCTCGTGAGGAATAGCACGATTTTCCGTTTTTACACACGGTTTAAAAATGAATCATCGTTCCAAGCGGGGACGTATACGTTGTCTCCGTCACAATCACTTGACGAGTTGATCGCCACGTTGAAGACGGGGAAAGTCATCGTCGTCCCGGATATCAAATTGGTGATCCCGGAAGGCTTTACGATCGACCAAGTCATCTCGCGTCTCGCAAAACAGGCTGATATTCCGAAAGAAGAGATTTCGGACCAACTGAGCGACGAGGAGTATATCCGCTCGCTCGTCAATGAGCATGAGATGCTGACGGACGAAGTGCTCGCCGACGGGATTTATCACCCGCTCGAAGGTTACTTGTTCCCGGCAACGTATGAGTTCGATAAAGGTGTGACGCTCACTCAGATCATCGATGAGATGCTCAAGCCGACCGAACAGCTCTATCTCGAATACGGCGATGCGGTCGAAGCGTCGGGACGCACGTTCCATGAGACGTTATCGCTCGCCTCGGTCGTTGAGAAAGAAGCGGTCTCGACGGAAGACCGTCAAGAGATCGCGGGTGTGTTTGAGAACCGTCTGGCCGATGGCATGAAGTTGCAGTCCGACCCGACCGTCTGGTACGGTACCGGGGAGACTTCGATTTTCACATCGTTCAACGATCTCCAAAACGATTCACTTTATAACACATACCGCTACGAAGGGATCCCAATCGGACCAATCGCTGCGGTCAGTCGTGACGCATTCGTCGCCACGCTCAATCCGAACGATACGGATAACGTTTATTTCTACGCCCGACCACCGCGTGAAGGATTCCCGAACGGGGAAGTCTTGTTCGAAGTGGAGTACGAGGCGCACCAACAGAACGTCAACAAGTATCGTCCAGAATGGGAAGCGTTCGAAGAAGCAAACAACAATTGACGGATATGCGACCGGAAGCCTTGGCTTCCGGTCGTTTGAATGATTAGAGAGTAAGAGGTGTACGACGTGGAACATTCATCCTATGAAGGTTACGTGGAGAACTTGGTCACGCCCCGGTCGCCGTTATTGGCGGAGATGGAGGCGTTCGCCCGAGAACATCACGTGCCGATCATGGACTTGACCGGATCTGAAGTGTTGCTGTCGCTTCTCGCGATGCAACGTCCGAAACGGATCCTTGAGGTCGGTACGGCAATCGGATACAGTGCGATTCGAATGGCTGAACTGTTGCCGGACGCAGAAATCGTCACGATCGAACGAAACGCACGACGACACGAAGAGGCACTCGGCTTTATCGGACGCTCGGACGTATCGGACCGAATCACTGTCATTCATGGTGATGCGGTGGAGTTGATCGGGACGATTGAAGGAGAATTCGATGCGGTCTTTATCGACGCGGCCAAAGGTCAGTATCAAAAATTCTTTGATGGGTATGGCGCTTTAGTACCAATTGGTGGTACGATTTACAGCGATAATTTATTTTTACGAGGGGACGTCCTGCTCGAGGATGTGTCAGTGCTTGACCGTCGACGCCGCCGGCTCGTTCGTCTCGTAAAAGAGTTTACTGAGCAATTGATGGCACGGACCGATTATCATACTGCAATTTTGCCCCTTGGTGATGGCCTAGCAATCAGTCGTAAATTACGATGAGGAGGACTTAACTTTGATGCAACATAAACCCGTCATTATCGGCGTGGCCGGGGGGACCGGATCAGGTAAGACGACCGTGGCCCGCGCGCTCGTGGATGCGTTCAAAGGACAATCGGTCGTCATGATCGAGCAAGACGCGTATTATAAAGACCAGTCAGAGATGACGATGGAAGAACGATATAAGACGAACTATGACCACCCGTTCGCATTCGATAACGATCTTTTGATCGAGCATATCAAGCAGTTACAAGAGCACAAGGCCATCGAGAAACCGGTGTATGACTATGCGGCGCACACGCGCTCGGACAAGACGATCTTGATCGAGCCGGTCGACGTCGTCATCGTCGAAGGCATTTTGGCGCTCGAGGATGATCGTCTCCGCGACTTGATGGACATTAAAGTGTTCGTCGACACGGATGCGGACGTCCGCATCCTACGCCGGATGCAGCGCGATCTCAATGAGCGGGGCCGGTCGATCGACTCGGTCGTCGCCCAATATACGAATGTCGTCCGGCCGATGCATCTTCAATTTTGTGAGCCGACGAAACGTTATGCGGACATCATCGTACCTGAAGGTGGAGAAAACTTTGTCGCCATCGATTTGCTCGTGACGAAGATTCGCTGGGTGCTCACAGAACGCAACCGGGCATAAGGAAATAAATCGTTTTCAATTTAACCTAGCTGTAATATACTAGGAGACAATGAAGGAGTGACAGAAATGGCTGAAAAACAACATTACATGACGTTAGACGGAAAAGCTAAGATCGAAAATGAATTGAACGAACTGAAGACGGTGCGCCGTAAAGAAGTCGTTGAGAATATTAAGATCGCCCGCGATTTCGGAGACTTGTCTGAGAACGCTGAATATGATGCAGCGAAAGAAGAGCAGGCAATGGTCGAAGGACGCATCGCCCAACTTGAAGAGATGCTTCGTAACGCCGTCATCATCCAAGATGACGTAGCCGACAACTCGATGGTCGCCATCGGGAAAACGGTAACGTTCTTCATTCAAGAAGATAACGAAGACGAGACGTACACAATCGTCGGTGGCGCCGAGGCCGACCCGTTCACAGGGAAAATCTCAAACGAATCACCGATCGCTAAAGCGCTTCTCGGCCGTACGGTCGGAGACGTGGTCAACGTTCAAACGCCAGGCGGCGACATGGTCGTCGAAATTAAAGAAATCAAGTAACACTAACGAGCGACATCCATCTGGAGGTCGCTCTCTTTCTGAGGAGGCACATATGATGAAAATCGGAATCATTGGAGCGATGGAAGAAGAAGTAAACTTGCTTCGCAACGAATTGACAGAACGGACAGACACGGAAATCGCCAACTATCACTTCTATGAAGGATACCTTGGCAACGTGGAAGTCGTCATTTTGAAATCAGGCATCGGCAAAGTGAACGCGGCCATCGGGACAACGCTCTTGATCGATAAGTTCAAACCGGACGTCGTCATCAACACCGGTTCAGCCGGCGGCTTCAAAAAAGGGATGAAAGTCGGCGACGTCGTCGTCTCGACAGAAGTCCGTCACCACGATGTCGACGTGACAGCGTTCGGCTACGAGTATGGGCAAGTTCCAGGTATGCCGGCGGCGTATACGGCCGATGCGCACTTGATGGACGTCTGTAAAGAAGTCATCGAGAGTCTCCATGACGTGAACGTCCATACGGGCCTCATCGTGACGGGCGACTCATTCATCAATGACTCGAAACGGGTGGCGGACATCCTCGGACATTTTGATGGCGTCGCCGCCGTCGAGATGGAAGCCGCTCCAATCGCGCAGACGTGCTACCAGTTTGGTGTCCCGTTCGTCGTGACTCGTTCGATCTCGGACAGCGCCGATGAGGAAGCGAACTTGTCGTTCGACGAATTTTTGGAGACGGCATCGATCAACTCGGCGAAAATGGTCATGGCCGTCACAAAACGACTCGGTCAAAGCGAATAATCGAGAGGGATGCGTTGACATCCCTTTTTTATTCCCTTATATTAGTACCAGATACTAAGAATAGGGGTCATCAACATGAACATTGGAATCATTGGCATCGGTTCGTTCCTTCCGGACAACCGGATCACGAACATCGATTTGGAAAAACGAATGGATACGAGCGACGAATGGATTCGGACCCGGACCGGGATCGAGGCGCGCCATTTGGCAGACGCTGATTTGAGCGTTGCCGATATGGCCACAAAGGCTGCCGAACGGGCGCTTCAAAGTGCGGGTGTGTCGATTGAAGATATCGACGCGATCATTTGCGCGACGGCGACGGCGCCATCATTCCCGGCGACGGCTTGTCTCGTGCAAGCCAACCTTGGGGCAAAGCAAGCGGTCGCCTTCGACGTTAGCGCCGCCTGTAGCGGCTTCATCTTCGCGATGGATACGGCGAAGAGCATGATGCTCGCGAAAGGGTTGAAGCGCACACTCGTCATTGGAGCTGAGAAGATGGGCAACTTGATCGATTGGGACGACCGTTCGACCGCCGTCTTGTTCGGTGATGGGGCGGGTGCCGTCGTTCTCGGCGAAGACGAGGTGGCCGCCATCGAGTCGGTCATTCTCGGAAGTGACGGAACCGGCGGAAAGTTCTTATATGAGAATGAAGAAGGTAAGATTGTCATGAACGGTCGTGAAGTGTTCAAATTCGCCGTCCGTAAGATGCCTGACATCGTCTTAGAGGCGTTGCAAGGGGCCGGGAAGACGATTGAAGACCTCGACGTCCTCGTGCCGCACCAGGCGAACCGTCGTATCATTGACGCAGCGATTGAACGGTTAGGGATTGACGAAGCAAAAGTTGTCGTCACGATTCAAGACCATGCGAACACGTCAGCTGCTTCAATTCCACTTGCTTTGGCCGAAGCGGTCAAGCAACGGAAAATCTCAAACGGTCAAACGATCGTCGTCGCCGGCTTCGGCGCCGGGCTCACATGGGGAGCGAGCTGTTTAACATGGAATAACGCTAACATCACGGAGGAGATTAACGCATGAAACGAGTAGTCATCACAGGATTAGGAGTCGTTTCCCCACTCGGGAACGACGTTACGGCAATGTGGGAGCGACTGTTGAACGGGGAAAATGCAGTCGATACGTTAACAAAGATTGATATTAGCCAGTATCCGGCGAAAGTCGGGGCGGAAGTAAAGGAATGGAACATCGATCATTTGGTCGAACCGAAGGAAGCGCGCAAGATGGATTCGTTCATTCAATATTCGATTCTTGCGGCTGACGCTGCGCATCGGGATAGCGGTCTAGATGTGAAAGCAATCGCGGACGATGTCGGGATTTGGATCGGAAGCGGGATCGGTGGTGTCGAAACGATCGACAAACAAGCGAGCATCTTGCATGAACGGGGACCACGTCGCATCAGCCCATTCTTCATCCCGATGATGATTCCAAACATGGCGAGCGGTCAAGTTTCGATTTACCTCGGAGCAAAAGGGCCGAGCAACTGCTCGGTCACAGCTTGTGCGTCTGGAACGAACTCAATCGGTGAGGCGTTTAAAGTCATCCAACGTGGTGATGCCCTCGCGATGTTCGCAGGTGGGGCCGAAGCACCAATCACGCCGCTCTCATTCTCAGGATTCTGTGCCAACAAGGCACTATCGACGAATCCAGACCCGAACACGGCATGCCGCCCGTTCGATCAGAACCGTGACGGCTTCATCATGGGTGAAGGCGCGGGCGTGCTCGTTCTCGAGGAATATGAGCATGCGAAAGCGCGCGGAGCCAAAATGTATGCGGAAGTCGTCGGGTATGGCATGAGTTCGGACGCTTACCACATCACGGCACCGTCACCTGAGGCAGAAGGTGGATCAAAAGCGATGAACGAGGCGCTACGTGACGCGGGAATTCGTCCAGAAGACGTTCAATACATCAACGCACACGGGACGAGCACACCACTCAACGACATGCTCGAGACGAAAGCAATCCACAACGTTTTCGGTGACCACGCGCACAACTTGGCCGTCAACTCATCAAAATCGATGATCGGGCACTTGCTCGGCGCAGCCGGCGGAGTCGAGGCCGTCATCACGGCGCTATCGATTCATGAGGGACGGATTCATCCGACGATCAACTGTGAGACACCAGCTGATAATTGCGATTTAGACTATGTCCGTGACGGAAATCGGGAACTTGATATCCAGTACGCACTGAGCAACTCGCTTGGCTTCGGGGGCCACAACGCGACGCTCGCATTCGCGAAAGTGAACGACTAATAGTAGAAAAAAGTGACAAAAACGGGTAGGGTATAAGGGTTGGTCTAACAGAGAGGAGAATGCCAGATGAAACGATTTTTCATCGGTGCCGCCTTGTTGGGTTCAGTCCTTATCCTTTTTTTCGTTATTTGGTACGGACAACGAGAGCAGGCACGAGAATTACTACCACCAGAAGAACAAATCGTGACGATCCATGGAGAGACGTTGCCGGAGCAGCCGAACACGCTGCTCGCGATCGATCCGAGTTCGCAAACTGTGTTATCGCATATTTATGAAGGATTGTATCGCTTCGGAGCGGACGGTGAGATTGAACCGGGACTCGTTGAGACGATGACGCGTTCCGAGGACGGGGCGACATATACGTTTAACTTGAAGGCAAGTCAAACCGTCAATGGAAATGCGATCACGGCTGAAACGTTCGTCGATCATTTTCGCAGGCTCGCCGATGACGATACGAATTCCCCGTTCAGTTTCCTCCTCGGAGATGTATTGAACGCGAAAGCAATCAGTCTCGGGACGAAAGAACCAGAGACGCTCGGCGTGAAAGCGATTGACGAACAGACACTTGAACTGACGCTCGAGCGGCCGATGGAAGGGTTCGAGCAGATGTTAGCGATGCCGGCCTTTTTGCCGCAGACGATGATTGGGGAGTGGCAAGAGCTCGATGCGAACGGACCGTTCCAAATCGAGTCAATCGACGCGGCCCAGGCGACGTTGATAAAAAACGAGGATTATTATGATGCAGATCGCGTCACACTCGAAAAGGTTATCATTTGGGCGGATGAAGGTCTAAGTTCAGAGCCCGACGGTATTCACCCGATCCCTTACGGCACGGACGAGGGGACGATCGAATCACTCGAAGGTAAGCTCATTGATGTCCCGCGAAGCGGCGTCTTCTATTTAAAACCGAACGTCGACGAGTATCCGTTCGATGATGCCGATTTCCGACGCGCGCTCGCGCTCGCCTTAGATCGCGAAGCAGTGGAAGGGTCACTCGCAAGAGCCGAACGGACGACAGAACGATTGCTCGTCACCGATCAAACGGAGACGGAGCCGACGCTTGAAGGAGAGGCGGCGACACTGTTCGCAGACGTGCTTGATCGGCTCGAAGAAGAGGAAATCGAGATTGAGTTGCTCAGCTTTGTCGATGAAGAGGCGAGACAAATCGCCCAGACGATTGAAACAGAGCTTGAACAACTTCCCGGTCTTCAAGTGAACGTCGTCGAGTTGCCGCTCGGTGACAAAGTTAGGAAAGAAGTCGCAGGCGATTACGCGTTGTCACTATCAGGGTGGCAACCGGACTACCCGGCATTCAGTGCCTATTTGACCCAATTCGAGACAAATAACTATTTGAATTCGAGCGGATACACGGACGAAACGTTCGATCGTTTGATGGATGAGGCCCGCTCGACAGAAGTACTTGCGGACCGGAACGAGACGTATCGACAGGCGGAAAAACGGCTGTTGGAAGAAGCTGTCGTTATCCCAATCTACCAAGCTGGAAGATCTTACGCAGTCGATTCCAAATATGCGGAAATCGGTTTTCCGGTCATCGGTCCTTCGTACGTCCTAACTTTTTCTAAAGTTTATGAAAAATGAGCTAAAAGCCCGTCTCCCTAGGCGGGCTTTTAGCCTATAATAAAAATTTTTTAGAAAAATCAAAATAAACACTTTGCAAAATTATCAGAATATTGTATTATTGCTTCAACGGGATTGTGGTAGCAAATTTTGTAAAGTGAGATATCTGAATTTTCTACCATCGTTCATTTCGTTAAACCGAAAAAAATCAGGGGGTCATCGCAATGAATAAGAAAAAAGGTTTTGCTTTAGCAACGTCGGTAACGCTTCTATCTAGCGCATTCCTAGCAGCTTGCTCGGGTGGGGAAGAAGAGACATCATCAAATAATCAAGGTTCTGAAGGCGGCGCAGACGAGGAGCAAGTCCTCAACTTGCTCGATAGTTCTGACATCCCTTCACTTAACCCTACACTCGCGACTGACGCGGTTTCGTTCAACGTCTTGAACAACGTTAACGAAGGTCTCTATCGTATGGACGACGAAGATAACCCGACACCGGGGATCGCGGAAGATCATGACGTCTCTGAAGACGGGAAAACGTACACGTTCAAAATCCGTGAAGGCGCAACTTGGTCTAACGGTGAGCCTGTAACAGCGAACGACTTCGAATACGCTTGGAAAGAAGTCCTTAACCCGGACAACGCTTCACAATATGCTTACGTCATGTCAATCATCGAAGGTGCTGAAGCCTACAACACTGGCGAAGGCGAGCGCGACGCTGTCGGCGTCAAGGCACTTGATGATCAGACACTTGAAGTTAAATTGACTGCACCAGCAGATTACTTCCTCGGCCTCACAAGCTTCGGCGTATTTATGCCTAAACTTGAGTCGTTCGACAAAGAGCAAGGCGAGAACTTCGGTACGTCTGCAGAAACAACGCTCTACAACGGACCGTTCAAACTCGAAAGCTGGGAGCGCGAGCAAGGCTGGAAAATGGTCAAAAACGACGACTACTGGGATGCTGAAGCCGTCAAACTTGACGAAATCAACGTTAAAGTCGTTAAAGAAGTTTCAACAGGCGTTAACTTGTACGAAAACGGCGACGTTGACCGTACTGGTTTGACTTCTGAGCTCGTTGCGCAATACCAAGACAACGAAGACTTCTCGACTGTCGTCGAGCCAACACTCTTCTACCTCCAGTTCAACACGGCAGTTGAAGCACTCGACAACCAAAACATCCGTAACGCGATTGACGCGGCATACGATAAAGCAGCGATCTCTGAAACGCTCCTTGCGAACGGTTCAATCCCTGCGAACTACCTCGTACCAAAAGACTTCGTAACTGGACCAGACGGTAAAGACTTCCGTGAAGCGAACGGCGACATCGGCGGCTACGACGTGGACAAAGCGAAAGATCTTTGGGAAAAAGGACTTGAAGAAATCGGTCAAGACTCTGTCGAAATCGAACTCCTCAACTATGACTCAGAATCTGCGAAGCAAATCGGTGAGTTCATCAAAGGTGAACTTGAGAAGAACCTTCCAGGTATCACACTCACAATCAAGCAACAACCGTTCAACAACAAACTTGACCTTGAGAACAAAGGTGATTTCGAGTTGACATTCGCTGGATGGGGCCCTGACTACCAGGATCCAATGACATTCGTTGACCTCTTCGTCACTGACGGACCATACAACCGTGGTAAGTGGTCGAACGAAGAATTCGACAAACTCATCGAGTCTGCGAAATCAAGCACAGATGCTGAACAGCGTTGGGCTGACCTTCAAGCTGCAGAGAAAATCGTTCTTGAAGAGAACGCGATCTCGCCAGTTTACCAACGTGGATCGGCTCGCCTCACGAAGCCATACGTTAAGGACATCGTTGAACACGCGTTCGGCGCTGACTACTCGTACAAGTGGGCTTATATCGAAGGCAAACAATAATTCGAAACAACACGAAAAGAGACAGGGACGCCTGTCTCTTTTTTGTTGCATCCAATTTGAAATCGCTACGCAGAAAAGCCGCCCTTTGCGTGTAAAGGGCGGCTTCGTCTTATTTTTTCACTTTGGCACGTTTTCGGTTGAGGCCCATCGCTTTTTCAATCTTCGCGAGATTTTTGTTGGCGACAGCTTCTGCCTTTTCACGTCCTGCATCGAGGATCGCATCGAGCTCAGCTGAGTCGACGAGTTCATGATAGCGATTCTGAATCGGTTCGAGCATGGCGACGACCGCTTCAGCGACATCTTGTTTGAACGTCCCGTAGTTCGAATCTTGATAACGTTCGACGAGTTCATCGATTGGCGTATCGGTCGAGAGTGAATAAATCTCAAGCAAGTTCGAGATTCCCGGCTTGTTCTCTCGGTCAAAGCTGATGATGCCACTCGAGTCTGTGACCGCGCTCTTGATTTTCTTGCGGATGACGTTCGGCTCATCGAGCATCGAGATGAAGCCTTTCACGTTCGCATCCGATTTCGACATCTTCTTCACCGGGTTCGTCAAACTCATGATGCGGGCGCCTTCTTTTTGAATGAGCGGCTCAGGAATCGTGAACGTCTCGTAGTATCGCTTGTTGAAGCGCTCGGCCAAGTCACGCGTCAACTCGACGTGTTGTTTTTGGTCATCACCGACCGGGACGAGTTCTGTCCCGTACAAGAGGATATCAGCCGCCATGAGCGTCGGATAGACGAACAGGCCGGCACCGATATTTTCACTGTTTTGGGATTTGTCTTTATACTGCGTCATCCGGCTCAGTTCACCCATGCCGGCGATACACGTCAACATCCATCCGAGCTGGGCGTGCGCCTTCACTTCCGACTGGACGAAGATCGTCGACTTCTCAGGGTCGAGACCACAAGCGAGATAGAGCGCCGCAAGTTTACGCGTGTTGTCCATCAACTCGACCCGGTCAAGCTGGACCGTGATCGAATGGAGATCGACGACACAGTAGAACGCTTCGTGCTCGTCTTGGAGCTCGACAAACTGTTTCATCGCCCCTAAGTAGTTACCGAGCGTCACGACGCCGGTCGGTTTAATGCCAGAAAAGATTTTTGCCATGATTGCACCTCCATAGAATATAAAAAAAACCGCGGTTCCCCGCCCGAAAAATCGGGACGAATAACCGCGGTGCCACCCAAATTTGCATGAAG
Source organism: Exiguobacterium sp. s16 (assembly GCF_018618115.1). NCBI lineage: Bacteria > Bacillati > Bacillota > Bacilli > Caryophanales > Exiguobacterium > Exiguobacterium sp. s16. Next base: position 303,068 of record NZ_JACSLM010000001.1, read on the forward strand.
TTCATGCCACTTGATCGCGTTAACGGGCGTGACCGTCTCACCATACTATCGTTCAGATGAGCCACTCCGAAGTCCATTCGCTCGACGCTCTCCATCTACTCGCAGCAACGTAGACTCTCTGGGGGAAAGGGGGATCGAGGTACTTGTCTTCTTCATCGTGTTTCCTATTGTTCTAGCCATAGTGTAGCATATCGTCTGAAAAATCGGAAGGTCAAACGAGGGTGATGACGTAGGAGAGGATGATGCTACCGACGCCGACGTACACCCAACGCGAAGCCGAATGTTTTTGAGCGGCCCGTTCTTCCGGAGTCGCTTCTTCGTCTTCCTCGTAATCCGGGTCAATTTCTTTTAACTTGGCGCGTCGGTTACGTTTGAACCCGTACATGATGCCGTCGAATAGTCCGGACGCGCTCATTTGAGAGAACATACCGATTGCAAAGACGAGCATCCCGGCGACGAACAGACCGCCGCTCAAATGAAACAATAACGTTTCATCCTGGTAATAAGAGAGGCTCGACCAGACCGTGTAGGCAATTGTGACAATCCCCCAAACGATTAATATACTTCTAAAATTTTTCAATGTGACAAACTCCTTTCAGCTTGGATGTGCTCCATCGAGTCATCCGCCCTATGGCTCTATGATACCTGTTGCTTGGTGGAGAAGGCGAGAAGTTCGTGTTGAAAATGACAGCGGTTTATTAGGGAGTTGACAGTTTGATTAAAAATTTTTTACAATAGCCCTAACGTTCTTTCGTCGGATACAAAATGAAATATTCAGAAAATTAAAGAAAAAGTAAGATGTTATCGTCCGACGAAACGCCATGCTTCACGATTCAGAAAGGGGACATCGCAATGAAGAAAAAATCGATTTTGCTCATGATGACACTCATCTTGGCACTCGGTTCAGTGCTCGCCGCTTGCTCGACTGGCGGAGACTCTGACGGCGGTTCGTCTTCGAACGGAGAAAAAGTTCTCCGCTTGACGGACACGTCTGATATTACAACGGCTGACCCGGCGCTCGCGACGGACGCAGTCGCGTTCAACTTGATCGCCAACACGATGGAAGGTCTTTACCGTCTGGATCAAGACGGGAATGCCGTTCCAGCAATCGCCGAAGGAGAACCAGAAGTGAACGAAGACGAAACGGTCTACACGTTCACACTCCGCGACGCGGAATGGTCTAACGGCGAACCTGTCACAGCGAACGACTTCGTCTACGCTTGGCAACGCGCTGTGGATCCAGAAACTGGTTCACAATACGCGTACATCATGAACACAGTAAAAAATGCTGAAGCCATCAACACAGGAGATCTTCCAAAAGAAGACCTCGGGGTGAAAGCAATCGATGAGAAGACGCTTGAAGTCACACTCGAGCGTCCGGACCCATCGTTCATCTCGCTCACATCGTTCGGTACATTCACACCGATCAACGAAGCGTTCGCTACTGAAAAAGGTGCGGATTTCTCAACGACTCCAGAGAACCACATTTACAACGGTCCATTCACATGGTCGGAGTGGGATCGTGAGCAAGGGTACGTGTTGACGAAAAACGACGCGTACTGGGATGCTGAAAACGTCGCCTTGGAAAAAGTAGACGTACGTGTCGTCAAAGACACATCGACAGTCGTCAACTTGTATGAAGCAGGAGAAGTCGACTACGCCGGCCTTTCATCTGAACAAGTTGCTGCTTTCCAAGAGAACGACGACTATAACACAGGCCTTCGTTCAAGCGTCGGTTACTTCAAGTTCAACCATGAAGATGAAGTCTTCGCTGACGTCAATGCCCGTAAAGCAATCGCTCGTGCGGTCGATCCAGCCGGAATCATCGACCAACTCTTGAACAACGGTTCAATCGCCACGACTTCGTTCATCCCGAAAGACTTCATCAAGTATGAAGACGGCACGGATTACACGGAAGGCGTGACGCACTTTGAAACGAACGCTGACGAAGCGGCATCACTTTGGGAAGAAGCGACTGGCGGCGAAGCTGCTACAATCGAACTTCTCTCATTCGACAGCGAAGTATCGAAACAAATCTCAGAGTACATGAAAGGCCAAATCGAATCGAACTTGCCGAACGTGACCGTGAACATCTCACAACAACCGTTCAATAACAAGCTCGAGCTCGAAGCGAACGGAGAGTACCAAATGTCATTCGCCCTTTGGGGACCTGACTATCAAGATCCGCTCACAAACCTTGGCATCTTCACGTCTGACAACGGTCAAAACGACATCAACTACAAGTCTGCTGCCTACGACAAGTTGATTGATGAAGCATCTGCTGAAACAGCAATCGATGCCCGTTATGACAAATTTAAAGAAGCAGAGACGCTCTTGATCGAACAAGACCAAGCCATCATGCCGATTTACCAAGCTGGTGTCGCTTACTTGCTCCGTCCAAACGTCGAAAACTTCAACCGTCAACTATTCGGTGCTGATTACCAGTACAAATACGTCGATATCAACTAAATGAGAAGGGGGCATGCAACGTGCATGTCCCCCCTTTTCTAAAAAAAATCCGGAAATGAGAGAAAATACTATTCAAATGTTTTGTTGGTAAAGTATAATGTAGTAACAGTGAAAATTCAGAATACTTTACAAACTAAGGATTCTTCAATTTTCATGTGCTGTGCTAAGAGCCTTGAGATGACGTTTGACCTATTCTTTCAGAAAATTCCTTTCATTTTGTGAATTCAAGAAAAGGGCAATATGTCATAGTGACGCTGTTGGTGCAAGCATAGACACATTAGAAAAACAGGGGGTATTTATTTATGGGACGTTATATTCTGCAACGGCTGACTTACGGCCTCATCACGTTCTTCTTGATTGCGACGTTCACGTTTTTCCTGATGGACCTGCTTCCAGGTTCGCCGTACCAAAACCAGGAGAAATTGACTGAATCACAAATTCAACTCTTGAACGATCGTTACGGACTCAATGATCCACTTCCAGTTCGTTATGCGACTTACTTAGGGAACCTTGTGCAAGGTGACCTCGGCGTATCGTTCCGTACGGCCAACCGGCCAGTGACGGATTTGATTATGGAACGGATCGGACCTTCAGCTCAACTAGGGATTCAAGCGCTCGTCCTCGGGACGTTTGTCGGATTGCTCCTCGGGATTGTTGCGGCCATCCGTCATAACACGTACATCGACTATGGTTCAATGTTCGTATCGGTAATCGGGATTTCTGTCCCATCATTCGTATTTGCAGCCCTCCTTCAGTACTATGTAGGGGTTAAGTTGCAAATCCTCCCTGTCGCGTTCTGGGATTCACCGGCTCATACGATTTTGCCGACCATCTCGCTCTCGCTCGGTGTCACGGCGGCGATCGCTCGTTTCGTCCGGACCGAGATGCTAGAAGTGACCGGACAAGATTATGTCACGCTCGCTAAGGCGAAAGGATTGACCGGAAACGCCATCGTTTGGAAACACATGGTGCGTAACGCGATGATTCCTGCCATCACAATTCTCGGACCAATGACGGCCGGCCTGTTGACAGGTACGTTCGTTATCGAAAAGATCTTTGCGGTTCCGGGACTTGGTGAGTTGTTCGTTACATCAATTACGTTGAATGATTACTCGGTCATCATGGGCACAACGCTCTTCTTCTCGGCCTTGTTCATTATTATCATTCTACTTGTCGACTTGCTCTACGGAGTCGTTGACCCACGTATTCGTCTTGGGGGGGATAACTGATGATTGAAAATAAAAAGAATTTCGAGCAGTTCGACCAAGACATGTTCCAACGTGTCGAGATGAATGAACAGCTCGGTGAACGTATTGCCGGTAAAAGTTTGAACTTCTGGCAAGACGCTTGGATGCGCCTAAAGAAAAACAAAGCCGCCATCCTCTCGTTGTCAGTCATTGTCATTCTCGTCTTGCTCGCGTTGTTCGGTCCGATGCTTTCAGGCCGTGACGCTTATGAACAAAACATCTCACAAGCAAAACTCCCGCCTAAAGTCACTGGACTTGAATGGGCTGGATTTGACGGGATGGCCAACCTCGGTGGACGCGACATCGATTTCTATGAACAGAAAAATGTCGAAGAAAACTTCTGGTTCGGTACGGACTACCTCGGCCGTGATCTTTGGTCACGTGTTTGGGAAGGAACGCGCATCTCGCTCTTCATCGGTTTGATGGCTGCGATCATTGATACGGTCATCGGTGTCGCATACGGTGGGATTTCGGCTTACTTCGGTGGGCGCACAGATAACATCATGCAGCGGATCGTTGAAATTTTGACAGGTGTTCCGAACTTGATTTTGATCATCTTGTTTATCTTGATCTTTGACCCAGGGGTGTTCACGATCATCCTCGCGATGACGATCACCGGCTGGATTGGGATGAGTCGACTCGTCCGCGGTCAAATCTTGAAACTTAAAAACCAAGAGTTCGTCTTGGCAGCTCGTACGCTCGGTGCTTCAAGTAACCGTTTGATCTTCAAACACTTGATCCCGAACACGCTCGGCGCCATCATCATCACACTCATGTTCACGATTCCATCTGCCATCTTCTTCGAGGCGTTCCTCAGTTTCATCGGGATCGGACTTCAACCGCCACAAGCGTCACTTGGTACGTTGATCAACGACGGATACAAAGAGCTACGGACATTCCCGTACTTGCTCGTCATCCCGTCAGTCATCATCGTCTTGCTCATGGTCAGCTTCAACTTGCTTGCCGATGGCTTGCGTGATGCGTTTGACCCGAAAATGCGTAAATAATTATAGAAACAGGGGGACTCGTGAATGGAAACGATTTTATCTGTCCGAGACTTAGCGGTCTCGTTCCATACGTATGCTGGAACGGTACAAGCTGTTCGCAACGTATCGTTTGATTTGAAAAAAGGCGAGACGCTCGCCATCGTTGGTGAATCGGGTTCTGGTAAATCCGTCACTTCAAAAGCGATCATGCGTCTGATCCCGAACCCGCCAGGTGAAATCACGAACGGAGAAATCTTGTTCGAAGGTAAAGACTTGGCGAAGTTGTCGGAAAAAGAAATGTTGAAGATTCGTGGCCGTGATATCGCCATGATCTTCCAAGATCCAATGACATCACTCAACCCGACGATGACAATCTTCAAACAGATTGCTGAAGGATTGAAGCAACACCAAGGTCTTACGGGTGAGGATGCGAAGAAACGTACGCTGGAATTGCTCACGCTCGTCGGGATTCCAAACCCAGAAGCACGTCTTAAGCAATATCCGCACCAACTCTCAGGTGGTATGCGTCAACGGATCGTTATCGCGATCGCGCTCGCATGTAACCCGAAAGTATTGATCGCCGATGAGCCGACGACGGCTCTCGATGTAACGATTCAAGCTCAGATTTTGGAGCTCTTGAAAGACATCCAGCAAAAGACCGGCACAGCGATTATCTTCATCACGCACGACCTTGGTGTCGTCGCGAACATGGCTGACCGTGTTGCCGTCATGTACGCTGGTAAAATCGTCGAGAAGGGAACGGTCGATGAGATCTTCTACGAGCCGCGTCACCCATACGCATGGGGACTGCTCGGATCGATGCCGCGCCCATCTGATGACCCGAACGAGGCGCTTCCCGCCATCCCAGGTACGCCGCCGAACTTGCTCGACCCGCCAAAGGGCGATGCGTTCGCACCACGTAACCCGTATGCGATGAAGATCGACTTTGAAAAAGAACCACCGATGTTCCAAATTAGCGACACGCACTATGCGGCAAGTTGGTTATTGCACCCGCAAGCACCGCAAGTGAGCCCGCCGAAAGCAATCCGTGACCTTGCACTCAAGTATCGTCCGGACAGCGCGTTCGCCAAATCGATTTTGAAAGGTGGTGCTGAATAATGGAACGCGAGAAATTACTCGAAGTAAAAGACCTGAAGCAGCACTTTAAAATTGGCCGAGGCCGCGTCGTTAAAGCGGTCGATGGCATCTCGTTTGATATCTACAAAGGTGAAGTACTCGGTCTCGTAGGGGAGTCAGGTTGTGGGAAATCGACGACAGGTCGTACCATCATCGGTCTTTATGACGCGACGGACGGTGACGTCGTCTTCAAAGGCGAAAACGTTCATGGCAAGAAGTCGAAAGCGGAGAAGTTGAAATTCAACCGGGCCATGCAAATGATCTTCCAAGATCCTTACGCATCGCTCAACCCGCGGATGACGGTCGCTGATATCATCGCTGAAGGCATTGATATCCACGGCCTTGCCAAGACGAAAGAAGACCGGATGAACCGTGTCTATGACCTTCTCGAAACGGTCGGTCTTACGAAAGAGCACGCGAGCCGTTACCCGCACGAATTCTCGGGCGGTCAACGTCAGCGGATCGGGATTGCCCGCGCTCTCGCGGTTGAACCGGACTTCATCATCGCCGATGAGCCAATCTCGGCTCTCGACGTATCGATCCAAGCCCAGGTCGTCAACTTGATGAAAGAATTGCAACGCGACCGTGATTTGACTTACTTGTTCATCGCCCACGATTTGTCGATGGTCAAATATATCTCAGACCGGATCGGTGTCATGTATCAAGGTCACCTCGTCGAACTCGCTCCAGCAGCGCGTTTGTATGAGAACCCGATTCACGCCTATACGAAGTCGCTTCTCTCAGCGATCCCGCTTCCGGATCCAGAGCACGAGCGCACACGTAAGCGGATCGTGTATGAGTCGAAGTCACTCGGTGCCGTCGGACGTTCGGATGAGGATTCAAGCATCCCAGCGCTCCGTGAAGTCGAGCCAGGCCATTACGTCTCATTGACAGACGAAGAATACGAAGCGTACAAAGCGCAACTCGTATAATTAGAAAGTCCCGAATCCAACCGGATTCGGGACTTTTTTGAACGCAAAGAAAAACACCGTCCAAGGACGGTGTCAGGCGTTTGAGATGCGTGGCAAGTTCGAGAGCCGTTCGACGACCGCGTCAATCAGGCGGACACGGGCAAGGGCATCTTCGATTTCCATCGTCTCATAGTGATGCAGTCCGCCAGGTTGTTCCACGTACGTATCCGCATCATGGACGAGCTGTTGGAGTGGGGTACGTTGAATCCGGTTAGGCGGGAGATAGGAATCGGTATGAAGCAAAATCATGACCGAGATCTCTTTCGCGCGCGCCGGGTCTTCCCCGAGACGAATCAATAGCTTGTGGGCGCGTTCGGCCCCTTTAATGGCATGAATGTCGTTTTGACGGTATAAATCGTAGTTCCATTTGCCTTCGGTGTACCATTCGTAGTGACCGATGTCATGGAGCAAAGCGGCTTTCGTCGCTAAATCCGTATCGAGTCCTCGTCGCGTCGCCAATTCGAGAGCGCGTTCACACACGTCGACGGCGTGTTTCAGACCGGAACGGGTCAAATATTTTTGGGTGACCGGATGTTGCATAATCGTCTCTAACGTAATTCTCATATTCGCTCTCCTCCTTGGTGATTTCAAAGGTTATTTCTATTAACTATACGGGAATTGAAAAAGAAAAGCAAATTTGGAACGTGTGAAATGATGAAAATCTTCGAGATTGTTCAACCATTTTCATAGGAATGTGCTATAATTTAATTGTAGATTAGTGCAAGTTCAAGATTTTCAGATTCAGTAACGGTCGGTCCGGTCCTTTTGGCGTTGGGGGTGAGAGACCATGAAAGAACGTGACAAAGTATTGCAACAGAAAAAGAAACTTCTGAAGGAAGTCCTTAAGAAGAAATTGAAAGACTTACAAGTGAAGCCTGGCAAAGAGACGGTATCACAACCGGTTTCTCGAATGCCGGCGTCCTAGAACGGTCGATCAAGGGTCGCATTCTCCTGAATGCGTCCTCTTTTCTTACCTGAGTGAGAAAAGTTATCATTGAAGTTTCAATAAATAAGAATTATTATAATTAAGTGGACGAATTTTTGGGTATACAAATAGAGTCACTTGAAAAAGATGAACGAACATTTGATCAGGGAGGAACGAAAATGGTCACATTGTACACGTCTCCGAGCTGCACATCGTGCCGAAAAGCACGGGCATGGCTCGAGGAGCATGATATTCCATTCACGGAACGGAACATATTTTCAGAACCACTCTCACTCAATGAGATCAAACAAATTCTACGTATGACAGAAGATGGGACAGATGAAATCATCTCGACCCGATCTAAAGTTTTCTCGAAAATCGACGTATCGGTCGATGCGCTTTCACTCCAACAACTATACGATTTGATTCAAGAATATCCAGGATTGCTTCGCCGTCCGATTTTGATTGATGAAAAACGTCTCCAAGTCGGGTACAACGAAGATGAGATTCGTCGATTCTTGCCGCGCAAGGTCCGGACGTTCCAACTTCAAGAAGCGCAACGACTCGTCAACGAGTGAGGAAGCATACTGTCTAAGCAGTGTGCTTTTTATTATTCCGTTTTTCCGATAAAATAATAGTAACAACCCCATCATCAATAGATTGACACGTTAAAAAAAGGGTACTATGATAACAAGACAATTTCCCCTCTCCTCCTTAATTGTTGAAGTAGGAGTGAGGTGAGAAGGGAGTGGACAATCGTGAAAATTGAGCGCATCAACGACAACACCGTCAAATTTTTCATTACGTATGTCGATATCGAGAAACGCGGTTTCGCTCGTGATGAAATCTGGTATAACCGAGAACGTGGTGAGCAGCTGTTCTGGCAGATGATGGACGAAGCGCACGAACGAGAAGATATCTCGTTTGATGGTCCACTATGGATACAAGTACAAGCGTTTGAAAAAGGACTTGAAGTGACCGTGACGATCGCGAAAAATGTGATTGACTCTGAAGACGATTCTGAGCTTGGGTCACTGTTGCGCTCGGCAATCGACGAGGCGCGCGATCAGCAATCGGTGCTTGATCAATTGAGTGAACTTGATGAAATCGAAGCCGAGCCGGAGGCGTGGGCTCCGCTCGCCATGGAAACGGATGACTTTGAGGCGATCATCTCGCTCAGTAAACGAGCAGGAGAGGCGTTGAACAACGTCAACCTTAAGTTATTCCATTACGACAACCGGTATTACTTGTGGATTGACTTCCCAGATGAGATGGAACCGGAAGAAGAAGAGAACGTATTGAGTCTCTTGGCCGAGTATTTGACGTTCAGCACGCAGACGTTAGCGATGCTTGAAGAATACGGTAAACTCATTCTCGACGGGGATGTCTTCTCGAAAGTCCGTCACTATTTCTAAACCCCAATCGCCTGTTCATGTGGACAGGCGATTTTTTTACCAATTTATACATATGAAGAGGTGTCGTGATGCTCAAGCGTTTACAACTGATGTTGGCCGATAGTGCCTGGTTCGTCCCGTTCTTGTACGGGGTGGGAGGGATCGTGTTAACGTTCCTGACTCAATATTTTGGAGGCTTTTTTCGGGAGCTGTTACCGGAAATCATTTATTTAGACAAGGATTCAGCAGCTTCTGTCCTGTCTTCGTCGTTCACGAGCCTCATGACGATGATGACGTTCAGCTTTTCGACGATTCTCGTCGTCTTGACGACGTATTCGTCGCAGTTCTCGCCTCGGACGATCAATAACTTTTTGACGAACTCGGCTTCAAAACATACACTCGGTCTGTTCATCATGACGACGGTGTATGGCATTACGAACTTGTTCCTCATCCGGACGTCGGAGGAGGATGCCGTGCTCGCGTCAGGCATCAGTGTTCTGCTCGTCGTCAGCTCGATATGGGCGTTCGTCAAATTCATTCAAACGATCAGCGTCTCGATTCAAGCTGAACGCCTTTTATCGTCGTTGCATCGCGAGGCGCTATCCGTCATCGAAAACCAGAGACGGGCGGTCGAGGAGGAGGACATGTATATCGTCCCGAAACGTACGATTCACAAGTTCGAGGGTCAGGCGGTATATGCCTCCCGAACGGGCTACGTCCAACTGTTCTCGAGCGAGAAGCAGGAGAGCCGTGACGTCGACTTCGAATCGGTCGTCGCCGTCGGGGACTTCGTGGCGAAAGGAGATATTCTCGGTTATTGGCTCGCAAAAGAAGCGCCCGATATCGACGTGTTCCAAATCGGCGAGATTCGTTCATCGATTCAAGACCCGGCGTTCGTCATTGAGAAGTTGAGTGAGATTGCGCTGAAAGGCGTCTCACCGGGCATCAATGATCCGAATACGGCGATTCACGCGATTCACTACATCGGCGATATTTTACGCGAACTGAGCCGATTGCCGGCAGGTGACTTTTTATTCTCCAACGACAAGAGCAACTGGCATGCCAAACGAAAAACGATGGAAGCGACATTGTTCGAGGCGTTCGCTCCTGTGAAGACGTATGCGAGTCACGACATTTTCGTGATGGCATCCGTCTTCGAGGCGATCCGAATCGCGCGGATTCAGGCACACGCCTCGCATGATGAAACGTTCGAGGACTTCATCGACTACTTTGAGGAAGCGCTCGACTTGGATGAGTTGCATCCACGAGAGAAAGCGTTCTTGACGAATCAGATGACGAAAGCACGGAAAATACGTGATTAACGAGAAAGGAAGGGGTCCGAGAAGTGATATGCTCCCCAATAGGTAGACAGATGAAATAACAAATCTGTTTATTCTATTGGGGAGTGTTTTTTTATGGCGAGAAGTCGGCATTCAATCGAACAAAAACTGAGTGCACTACGAATGATGGAAGAAGGAACATATACGTGGAAGGAAATCGAGGAGGCTCATCACGTCTCTGAGCATACCCTCCGGGTGTGGAAAGTAAAATTCGAGACCGGCGGAATCGACGCCTTGAAGGAGTCGAGGATATGGAAACTGTACACAAAGGAACAGAAAATAGCGGCCGTACGTGACTATCTCGACGGGGTCACCATGGTGGAAGTCCTCTCCAGACATCAAATCAGTAGTCGTTCGGTTCTATATCGGTGGATCAAGAAGTATACTAGTCATAGCGAGTTAACAGATTCGAGAAAAGGGATGGATCGAGCTATGACAAAAGGGAGAAAGACCACATTCGAGGAACGCATGGAGATCGTCAGGTATTGCCTGGACAATGGACGGAACTATCAACGGACGGCCGAGATATTCGCCGTGTCGTACCACCAGGTCTACGGCTGGACGAAAAAATATGACGCCGACGGCGTGCACGGGCTCGAGGACCGGCGCGGACGGACGAAGCAAGAAGAGGAACTGACCAACGAAGAGAAGCTCGAACGTCGCATCCAACAGATCGAGCGGGAGAACGAGCGCCTGCGGGCCGAGAACCTGTTCCTAAAAAAGTTAGAGGAGATCGAGAGGAGAGGTTGATCAGCCAAATCCGGCTACAATTACGTTACATGGCGATCGAGGAAATGTCGACGACCGATACGTTCCCGGTCGTGCTCCTGTGTGAAATCGCGCAGGTCTCACGGGCCGCCTACTATAAATGGTTGAAGCGTACCGTCTCGGTACGCGAGGAGGAGAACCTAAGCCTACTAGAGGACATCCGCCTCCTCTACGACCAGGTGAACGGGACCTACGGCTATCGACGGATCACCATGACGGTCAACCGGAGACGACGCCAGCATGGCCTGCCGGCATACAACGAGAAGCGCATCTATCGTCTCATGCGTATCCATGAGATCCGTTCGGTCATCCGCCAGAAGCGAAAACGGTACAAAAAGTCATCCCCGCAGCATGTGGCCGAGAACCTGATGAACCGAGAATTCAGCGCGTCCCGACCGGACGAGAAGTGGTGCACCGACGTCACCGAGTTCAAATATGGCGCCGGAAGGAAGGCATATCTGAGCGCAATCATCGACCTCTATGACGGCTCGATCGTCGCCTATCGCATCGGGAAATCCAACAACAACGCGCTCGTATTCCAGACGATGATCCCAGCCATCGCGGGGCTCCGTTCAGGAGCGAGTCCGATGATCCATAGCGACCGAGGGTTCCAATATACCTCGAGAGGGTTCAAACGCATGGTAGAAGACGCGGGGCTGACCCACAGCATGTCCCGGGTCGGACGTTGTCTCGACAACGCCCCGATCGAGGGTTTTTGGGGTACCCTGAAAGTCGAGATGTACTACCTGCGTGAGTTCCAGGCCTACAGCGAACTCACATCGGCCATCGAGACCTACATATCGTTCTACAACCATGATCGTCTCCAGAAACGACTGAACGGCTTGAGCCCTGTAGAATACAGGTCTCAAGCCGCATAGTCCGGTTTTCATTATTTGCCCTGTCTACTTGACGGGGAGCAGTTCAAAGACCCCTTCCTTTCTGTGCATTATGAGAGGGTATAGCCCCCATCGACCGTAATGGCTTGGCCGTTGATATAGCTCGACGCCTCACTCAACAAGAAGGTCACGACCGGCGCCACTTCATCCGGTTTAGCGGCATGTCCCCGGAAATGATGGGTCATCGCCTCTTGGAACTTGGCTTCCCCGCCGTACAACTTGTGACTGAGCGGGGTGTCGACCGGACCGAAACAGACCGCATTGAAGCGGATTTTGCCTTTCATTCGATGGGCGAACGTCTTCGTCAAGGCGATGACGGCCGCTTTGGAGGCGGCGTATGGACCGAGCATCGGTGGGAATTTGACGTGGCCGACGATGGCAGCGTTGTTGACGACGCTCGCTCCATTCGCGAGGAGCGGGATAGCGCGTTGGATGAGTCGGTTTGTCGCGAGCACGTTCAGTTCGAAGACGTCATCGAACGCGGACGCAGGCAACCGTTCGGGCGTCCCGGGGCGCCCGAACGTCGCCGCGTTATTGAATAGGCCGTCTAACGTGATGGCCCGGTCTTTGAGTTCGTCCATCATCGCCTCGATGTCATCGGGTTGGGACAAATCGCATGCCATAAACGTGATGCGAGCGGATGCCGCCTCGATTTCTTCGCCTCGTGCCTCGTCTCGGCCGATGCCGATGACGTCATGTCCTTCCTCTGCTAACCGGAGGGCGACGGCCCGTCCAATCCCACTCGTCGCTCCCGTAATCAAAAATGTGCCCATATTTCGTTCGCTCCCCTCAAAAGATGGCGTTAAGTTGTATAATTATGATAATACAAGATAGAAACGGGGTCAGTTTATAATATGTTGCGACGCATACAAGTCCTTTTATCCCTGATTTTGCTCGCAGGTCTCATTGCCGTATTATCATATTACTGGAGCTCCCAAGTGATTGGCTTGTTCTCGGTGCTCGTCTTTTTGACGACGTTCAGCATTTTGCTCGTCATCTTGCTCGAGAACCGCAATCCGCAACGGACGCTCATTTGGGCGATCGTCATGCTCGGCTTCCCGGTCGTCGGTCTGTTCGCTTATTTCGTGTTCGGTCAGAACTATCGCCGGAAGCGGATGTTCAAAGAGAAAGCGATGCTCGATGAAGAGACGTACCTCGCCTATCGGCAGAAGGCGATGACGTTGTCGCCGTCACTCATGTTCTCCCACGATGATTATGAGAAATTGCTCCATTTGACGTCGTCACTCAATCAATTACCCGTCTCATCGAACACGTATACGCAAGTGCTGACGAACGGGCAAGAAAAGTTTTCGAAACTGTTGCCCGCCTTGAAAGGGGCGACCCGCCACATCCATCTCGAATATTATATTTTCCGGGAAGATCGTATTTCTCGGGAAATTCAACGCATTTTGATCGACAAGGCGAGGGCGGGGGTCGAGGTCCGCTTCTTGTACGATGCCGTCGGCTCGATCCATACGAGCGGGACGTTCTTCGACGAGATGCGGCAAGCAGGCGTCCACGTCCAAGCCTTCTTCCCGGTCGTCTTACCGCTCGTGTCGAGTAAGACGAACTACCGGAACCACAGGAAGATCGTCGTCATCGACGGCACGGAGGCGTTCACCGGCGGGTTGAACGTCGGTGACGAGTATTTGGGCGAACATTCGAAGTTCGGCTTCTGGCGTGACACGCATCTGTACGTCAGAGGGGAAGGGGTGTCGGAACTGCAACTGATCTTTTTGCAGGACTGGTACTATATGACGGGCGAGCGCCTGTTCACTCCGTTTTATCTCGAACCGCTCGAGACGGTACGCAGCGCGAGCGGGGGTGTGCAGATCGTGGCGAGCGGACCGGATGAACCGTATGAGACGATGAAGTCGATCTATTTCGCGCTGATCAACGCCGCGAAAAAATCGGTCTATATCTCTTCGCCGTATTTGATTCCCGATGAGGACATCATGAGCGCGCTCAAGACCGCCTCGCTATCCGGAATCGATGTCCGGATCGTGCTCCCGAGTTATCCGGACCATAAGATCGTGTTTTATGCGAGCCGGTCGTACTTCGAGGAGCTGCTCAGCGCCGGTGTGAAGATTTATCTGTATGAAGAAGGGTTCATGCACTCGAAAGTCATCGTCGTCGACGATGGGCTGGCGACAATCGGGACGGCGAACATGGACTTCAGGAGCTTCCACCTCAATTTCGAGGTGAATGCGCTCTTATACAACACGAATTCCGTCCATCAACTCAAGCAAGATCTCTATAAAGACTTTGAAGGGTCACACGAGTTGGAGTTGCAAGCGTTCTCGGAACGGTCATACTTCATCAAACTCGTCGAGTCATTGGCCCGAATGTTTTCACCACTACTATGAGGGGGAAGCGGGATGCGGTTTGCCATCGATCGGACAGGGGGGTATGTCGATGCCCTTACGTTAAGTCGGGGGCGGATCGAACCGTTTGCCCCTTTTGTGTGTCCAGAATGCGGGGAACGGGTCATCGTCAAGCAAGGTGTGAGGCGACGGCTTCATTTCGCACATGTCCATCCGTGTGGACGAGGCGAGTCGACGGGGCACCACGAAGACAAATGGGGTGTTCGGCAGTGGCTTCAGACACAAGGTTACGCCGTCGAACAAGAAGTCGTCATCGGCGCACGTCGTGCCGATTTGCTGGCCCGACGCGACGATACGAGGCTCGTCATCGAAATTCAGGCGTCGACGCTCACAATCGAGTCTTACGTCGAGCGGACGAGACATTATCGCGACAACGGACTCGATGTCGTCTGGCTGGCGAGCGGATTAGAACCTAGTGCTTGGCCTTCATTGCAGCCTTGGATGCGTCACGAACTGTTTAGACGGCATGGCCTCCTTGTCCCATGCAAGCAATCACTTTATCGTTTCATTGGCTTCCCGATATCGGTTCGACGTGGCGTTGGTCATTGGCAGACCGTATCGTCATTCTCGAGTTCGCCGTTCGAATGTTATTATCGTTTCGACGCCCAGCAATGGGTTCAACTCGTCCGGCGCCGCCGGATGACCCCGCCCTATCCGACGACGCAGTACCGCCGGCTCGTCTTGAACCGGTTGTATCCGATCGGAATGTTGCCATCTCTTATGCCGAGTTGCTGTTATTTGCCGTTATCCTCGCTTTGGGGTATCCACGTCCATCCGTTCACGTTTCAGACGGTGCTTTATTTGAATCGGCGTGAACGTCCCGACGACTCCGTCGCATGGAGTATCGAAAAGACGTGCCGCCAGTTTGACGTGACCCCGACAAGCGACTTTCTCCAAGCGTTTGAAGTACAATGGAGACAACTCTTGAACGTGTTTGATATGACGGAGTCGGTGCGGGATTGGCACGTCCCAAAGACGCTAGAGACGGCCCTTCTCCACGATCTTCGATTATTTCAAGGGTTTCAGCGATTCATGGCGAAATCGTATACAAACTAGGAAAAGGAAGTGGACATATGTCAGAAGTACTCACACGAAAACAAGTACCCGTCGAGGAGACGTGGAACTTGGAGACGATTTATGCGGACGATCAGGCGTGGGAACAAGATTTTGAGGCATTGAAAGCAAACGTGCCGGCCTTGGTCGAGTTTAAAGGTAAACTCGGGGAATCAGCCTCTACTTTGTTTGAAGGCCTGCAACTTCGCGACGACATCTCGCGCCAGTTGCATAAATTGTATACATACGCCCATATGCGTTATGACGAAGATACGTCGAACAGTCATTACCAAGCGTTGAACGACCGGGCGGGCTCGCTCGCGGCCCAAATCTCGGCTCAGCTCGCATTCATGACGCCGGAACTGCTCGCTATCGATGAGAGTCAAATCGAGGCGTTCATGGCGGAACACGAATCGCTCAACGTCTATCGCCATGCGTTCGACGAGTTGGCGCAAGAGCGTCCGCACGTGTTGACGGAAGCCGAAGAGGCGATTCTCGCTCAAGCTGGTGACGTGCTCGGCCAGTCGAGTTCGACGTTCGGCATGCTCAACAACGCCGATTTGAAATTCCCGAAAGTGAAGAACGAGAAAGGTGAAGACGTCGAATTGACGCATGGCCGTTACATCACATTCCTCGAGTCGAGCGACCGTAGCGTCCGCGAAGGGGCGTTCAAGGCGATGTACGGCACGTACGAGCAATATTTAAACACGTTCGCCTCGACGTTGTCAGGCAGCGTGAAGAAGGATAACTTCTATGCGACGGTCCGTAAGTTCGAGAGTGCCCGTCAAGCGGCGCTCCATCATAACGCCATCCCGGAAGCGGTATACGACGGTCTCGTCGAAGCGGTGAACGAGCGCCTCGACTTGTTGCATCGTTACGTCGCGCTCCGGAAACGGGCACTCGGTGTGGACGAGCTGCATATGTATGACTTGTATACGCCGCTCGTGAAAGACGTGGACATGAAAATCCCATATGACGAAGCGAAAGACTTGATGGTCGAGGGACTCGCACCACTCGGCGACGAGTACGTCCAAATCGTCAAGGACGGTCTCGATTCACGCTGGGTCGACGTCCGTGAGACGCGTGGCAAACGAAGCGGCGCTTACTCTTCAGGCGCGTACGACACGCAACCGTTCATCTTGATGAACTGGCAAGACAACGTCAACAACTTGTTCACGCTCGCCCATGAGTTCGGTCATTCGGTCCATAGCCATTACACGCGGGCGTCGCAGCCGTATCCATACGGGGACTACTCGATCTTCGTGGCCGAAGTGGCATCGACGACGAACGAGGCGCTCTTGAACGACTATTTATTAAAGACGCGCACAGACCGCCAAGAGCGGCTCTATCTCTTGAACAATCAGCTCGAGACGTTCCGTGGCACGTTGTTCCGTCAGACGATGTTCGCCGAGTTCGAGCATATGATCCATAAAGCGGCCCAAGATGGCGTCTCGCTCACACCTGAGTACTTGAATGAGACGTACCTCGAGCTCAACAAGCGATACTTCGGAGACGAGCTCGTCATCGATGGGGAAATCGCCTTCGAATGGGCACGGATCCCGCACTTCTATTACAACTACTACGTCTATCAATATGCGACGGGCATCTCGGCGTCGGCCGCATTGTCGCAACAGATCATGGACGAAGGGGAACCGGCCGTCCGTCGTTACATCGACAAGTTCTTGAAGGCCGGGTCGAGCGATTACCCAATTGAGGTATTGAAAGCGGCTGGAGTCGATATGACGACGAAAGCACCGGTGCTCGCAGCGCTCGATCAGTTCGAGGCCGTGCTAGACGAGATGGAAGCGTTACTTTTCCAATAAAAGAAGCGGGGCGTGAACATTATGTGACAATATGAACAAAGTGCTTGTCACGGTGCGCTCGTCTCGGTATATTATAAGTGTGAAATCAATCACAAACCCCTTTATTGACCGTAAACTTTCTCCCAACCTGTGATCTGTATAGATACTCGGGTACGATGTTTTCCGTCCCCGCGGAGAACATCGCAAAAAACCCACGGCTCCCCGGCCGTGGGTTTTTTTGTGTCATTTATTCGTCGCCCAAGCTTCGCCGCTGCAGCCCGGGACAGGCCGGCAACGTTGTTGGAGCGACAGTTTTTTTAATTCTCTTTCGATGACAGGCTTGTCGAGCTCTAAAATGAAAGCGAGCTCGGTAATCGTCGAGGCGTCATAGTGTCCTAACACTTTCTCGACGTTCCAATCGGTCTCACGGGTCGGTACATAGCCGAGCAGTTCGGCCATGACAGCTTGATAGACGTCATAAGGATAGAGTCCTTCGATTTTGAGCGCCTCGTCACGCGTGACGAACGTCAAGGCGGGAA
The DNA here is from genome assembly GCF_018618115.1 of Exiguobacterium sp. s16. NCBI lineage: Bacteria > Bacillati > Bacillota > Bacilli > Caryophanales > Exiguobacterium > Exiguobacterium sp. s16. The sequence continues at coordinate 320,979 of NZ_JACSLM010000001.1, forward strand.
GCGATTCGATTTCCCAGTCTTTCAAGATCTCATGATCGACCGCCAGTGCGCTCAGCAGTTGATTGGATTGGATATCGGCAGCCAACTCATCGATGTCGAGTCCATAACTGACGAACGAGCGGGCAATTTCCCATAAGTCGCTGTCGCTAGAGCCATCCTTCAAAAAGATATCGTTAATATGCAGATGGCGCATGAAGCGCATCGCATGACGTTTCCCTTGTAACTCCATAGCCTTGATCATCGTGAGAAGGCGAACCTCTTCTTGACATCCGCCAACACAACTAGGAACCGTCGAAACCATACGGAAACGAATCAAGTGCCCGTATTCCAGTTCGAGTTTTTTAATGAGTGTCATCACGTGAAGCCCGTCTGGATCTGAGATGTCCATGAAATAGAATAACTCTAATGGCTTATATGTTACTTGGATAGAAGATTCTTCCAATGAACAGGATGACTCATTACATTGTTCAAGTTCCATTGTGTCGCCTCCTCTCGTAAACAAAAATCAAATATATCGTATGCTCATTGTAGCAACGAAAAAAAAAGGTTGGCAACGTATCTGCTCAACCTTGATTTCGACGCATCTTTTCTTCCATGAATCGAACGATTTTATTTTTGGCGGGCCGGAGGGGAATGCCATGGCGATGAAGAAGCTGTTCGAACGCGAGTTTGCCCTTCGCTTCATCGGTCACTTCAAATTCTATTTCATAGTCGTGAATCTCCAAATAATGACTTTCGTCAAGGACGAGCAGACCATCTGGCGTCTCGATTTCCGCGCGTTTCGTCTCAAGGCGACCGAGATGTTCGAGCGGGCCGGACAAGTCGAACGCGGCGAGCGCCTCTTTCATTTGGTCATCGTGGATGATGCCGTACTTAAACAAGTTCTCGGCCTCTGCCTCATTGATTGGGGCATGTGTCTCGAGCAGTCCAACGTCATGCGGTTGTTTGAGTGTCAACACTTGGCCATGTTTTTTCTCGCGAATCCGTAGAGCGGCGCCGTGCTTCTTCAGTTCGAACGTCGGTGTATCGAAATAGTCATTCGCCTGCCATTTCACTTTGTCCGTTAAATCGTAGGCGGTGAGCAAGGTCTCATACTCGTCTTTCGTCAACATCGATTTGAATTCAATTTCCACTTCTTGGGTCATAAATCATCGCTCCATTCTATGAACAATTGTTCGTTTATGATACCATACAATCGGATACATACGGAAAAAGCAGGGTTTCCGAAATGAACGAAAGTGGTGACAGCATATGCAATCAATGGATTGGGATCAATTTTTAGTGCCGTATCAAATCGCGGTCGATGAACTGAAAGTTAAATTCAAGGCGATTCGGAAACAATATAAATCTCAAAATGACCACTCACCGATCGAGTTTGTCACGGGACGGGTCAAACCGGTCGGTAGCATTCTCGAGAAGGCGAAGCGAAAGCAAATCCCTTACGACAAGTTGTCGACGGAGATGCAAGACATTGCCGGACTCCGCATCATGTGCCAATTCGTGGACGATATCGTCCACGTCCTTGAACTGCTCCATCACCGGACCGACTTTAAAATCGTCGAGGAACGTAACTATATCACGAACCAAAAGGAATCGGGCTATCGCTCTTACCATTTGATTCTCGAATACCCGGTTCAAACGATTCATGGCGAGTTCCCGACGCTAGTCGAAGTCCAAGTGCGGACGCTTGCGATGAACTTTTGGGCAACGATCGAGCACTCGCTCAACTATAAATACGACGGGGATATGCCGGTCGAGGTGCAGGAGCGCCTGCGCCGGGCGGCTGAAGCGGCATTTTTGCTCGATGCCGAGATGAGTCAGCTCCGCGTCGAGATTCAAGATGCACAGCAAGTGTTCCGGGATAAAGAAATGAACGTCCAAACGGACCAAGACTAGGGGGCCAAGGCATGCAGTTTGCGATTGTAGCACGGGGAGACGCGCGTTCGGCCGATATTGCGCGCGAGTTGACGAATAAATTGACCGAAGCGGGGCATTCGGTCTCGAAAGAGCCGCGGATCGTCGTCTCGGTCGGTGGGGATGGGACGATGCTCCAAGCGTTCCACGAATATATCGACCGGCTCGATGATACGCTGCTCGTCGGGATTCATACGGGCCATCTCGGTTTTTACGCCGACTGGCAACCAGACGAGCTCGACGAGTTGACGGAAATGATCACGAGCGAATCGTTCGAACCGGTGTCTTATCCGCTCGTCGAGGTGCTCATCGATTACGAGGACGGGACGACCGAACGACAACTCGCCATGAACGAGTGTACGATTAAAAACTATAAACGTACGCTCGTCTGTGACTTGTCGATTCGCGACGATTATTTCGAGACGTTCCGCGGTGACGGGTTATGTATTTCGACACCATCCGGGTCGACAGCCTATAACAAAGCACTCGGGGGTGCCATCGTCCATCCGTCGATTGAAGCAATCCAAGTGACGGAGATGGCGTCAATCAATAACTTGGTGTACCGGACGATCGGTTCACCGCTCTTGTTGCCGAAGCATCATCAAGTGAAGATCGAGCCGCACACGAAAACAGAATTCGAACTCGCGTTCGATCACCAAGAAGCATTGTCGTGGTCGAACGTGCGCTCGATTCGCTGTGCGGTCGCGAAAGAAAAAGTGACATTTGCCCGGTTCCGCCCGTTCCCATTTTGGCGACGGGTCCGGGAATCGTTCATTGAGGAAGGGAAGTAACCGATGTACGGATTCACATTGCATCGCGTCGCGGGGACGAACGTCCCGCTGCGCGATTTTTTAATGACAGACTGCGGCATCTCGCGCAAGATGTTGACCCAAATCAAACAAGGGGGGCTCATCCTCGTCAACGGAGAGCCGCGGACGGTACGTTATGACATCAGCGAAGGAGATGATGTGACGGTCCATTTCCCGGTCGAACAGCCGGCGGAGACGATGGTCCGCTCGTCACGCCCGCTCACGATCCTGTTTGAGGACGACTATTTGCTCGCCGTCGATAAACCGGCTGGGATCGCGACGATCCCGTCTCGGCTTCATCCCGACGACACGCTTGCCAATGCGGTGCTCGGATATTACGAGCGAAACGGATTGCAGTCGGCGATTCACGTCATCAATCGACTCGATCGTGACACGAGCGGCGTCGTCTTATTCGCGAAATATGCATACGTGCACCATCAGTTCAGTGAATTGCAACAGACCGGGGGCTTGTCACGAACGTATCTCGCTCTCGTCGAAGGTGAGGTTTCGCCACAGACGATTGACGCTCCCATCGGCCGTGCCCCAGATTCAATCATGGAACGAATCGTGACGGCAGACGGACAGCACGCCGTGACCCATATTCTCGAAGCAGAGCCGCACGAGGCATATACAGCGCTGACGATCGCCCTCGAGACGGGGCGGACGCATCAAATCCGCGTCCATCTGCGCCATATCGGGCATCCGCTCCTCGGGGATACGATGTACGGTGGTAAGACCGTACTCGACCGCCACGCGCTCCACAGCGCCTCGGCGACGTTTTGCCACCCGATGACGGGGGAGAGACTCGTCATTGAGGCGACATACCCGCATGATTTTCGACTTGAAGTATAATAAAAACAGTCCCGCACTCAGCTGAGCGCGGGACTGTTTTTCAATCGTCGTCGAACATATACGATTTTGATTTCGACGCGACGTTCATGACGAGGCCGATGGCAATCATGTTCATGATGATCCCGGTCCCGCCGTAACTGATGAACGGTAACGTCAGACCGGTGATCGGAAGGACACCGATCGTCATGCCGATGTTCTGGAAAATTTGGAATGTGAACATGGCGATGACTGCGGTCACGATGTAACTGCCGAACGGACTGCTTGCTTCAAGCGCGATATGAATCATCCGGTATAAGAACAGGAAGAAGACGATAATCACGATGGCCGCACCGATGAACCCATAATGTTCAGCGATGACGGCGAAAATGAAGTCGGTCTGCGACTCCGGCAAATAGACCAAACCTTGACCGTAGCCGGCCCCGAACATTTGACCGGACCCGATCGCCTGAAGCGATTTAATCAATTGGAACGCCAAGTCGTCGGAATACTCATACGGATAAATCCACGCTTGGAATCGATTCAAGGCGTGTCCCGGAACAAAGCTTTGCAACACCTCGAAATGGGAGAAGAACAAGTACATGAAACCGCCGATCGTCACGGCAGCGGCGCTGAACAGACCGAGCAACCATTTCCAGCCGATTCCGGAGACGATGATGATGGCCCCGAGCATCGTGATGAGAACCAGTCCGGTCCCTAAATCCGGTTGCGTGACAATCAGTCCGAGCGGTGGAATGGCGAGTAGGACGAGTTTCATTAACAGCCACGTATCCTGTTGGGATGAGCCGTAGCGTTTATTATGGTCGTAGACGATCGTAGCCATGGAGATGAGCAAAAACAACTTCATGAATTCGGCCGGTTGAAAACTGAAACCTGGCACGTTGTACCAGCCGTACGCCCCGTTGATGTTTGGAACGAGTGTCGTATCTCGGAGCGGTATCAAGCCCACTAGCAGCAAGAGCCCGAAGGAATAGAGATACCAGTGAATTTTTCGCAACTGTTCGTACTCGATCGTCATGATGGCGAACATGGCCACGAACCCGATGATGTAACGGATTCCTTGATCGAATGCGAAGTTGATATGTTGTAATCGTGTCGGCAACATCGGTTGTGCCGTGTAAATGGCGCCTAGGCTTATGACCATCAAGAAAAAGACGATTGTCAAAAGTGTCGTGTCTAAACTTCTTAAATAAGATTGAATGCGGTTCATGATGAAGTCGTCTCACCCTTTCTATACGTATTTTATCTTACCGTAAGTTAAAAAAATCGCAATACGTTACGCGCTAGTTGACAAAACAGACACCATTCTGTAATCTGATAACAGATATTATAACCAGGTACTAAAAAGGGGAGTTTACGATGTCAATCTATCCAACGTTAACGAATAAGACGTATGTCGTCATGGGAATTGCCAATAAACGCTCGATCGCATGGGCGATCGCGAAGACGCTCGACGCGGCAGGTGCGAAGCTCGTCCTTACGTATGCGGCCGAACGCTTCAAATCAGGTCTTGAGTCGCTTGCGGCCGATTTGAACGGAGAGGCCCTACTTTTAGAATGCGACGTCACGAACGACGAAGCGATCGATACGACGTTCCGTACGATTCACGAACAAGCAGGGCCGATTCAAGGGATCGCCCATTCAATCGCATTCGCTGACAAAGAAGCACTACGCGGCGAATTCTCGGAAATGACGCGCGGGCAGTTCGCGCAAGCGCTCGACATTTCGGCGTACAGTTTGACGGCAGTCGTCAAAGCGGCCAAGCCGTATTTCGCAGAAGACGCTTCGGTCATCACACTCACGTACCTCGGCGGTGAGCGCGTCGTCCCGAACTACAACTTGATGGGTGTCGCGAAAGCAGCTCTCGACTCGAGCGTCAAATACTTGGCGAACGAGTACGGACCTCACGGCGTCCGCGTTAACGCGATCTCGGCAGGACCGATTCGCACGTTATCGGCCAAAGGTGTCGGCGACTTTAACAGCATTTTGTCTGAGCTTGAACAGAAGGCGCCACTGCGTCGCAACGTCTCGGCAGAAGAAGTGGCCTCGACGGGCTTGTTCTTGTTATCGAGCATGGGCAGCGGTGTGACAGGAGAAGTCATCCACGTCGACAGCGGTTATCATATTTTGTAAATATAGGGGAAGGGCGCAGCGATGCGCTCTTTTTTGTATTATTCCGACCTGATTTCGGGTAAGGACCTGTGAAGGAGGTTGGATCATGGGTCCTTATCAGATTGATTTCACGGTCGTCCAATATGGAAATCGCCAAGTTCAACCGACAGAACGGGCGAATATCGAGCCGGTCACGCGGATTCAGCGTGTCCAACGCATCCGGCCGCGCCAAGAAGAATGGCTAGAAGCCGAACAACAAAACAGCCCCGGTCGATTTGTCGACCGGAGCGTGTAATCTTATCCGCGGAACCGGAACGTCTCATAGACGTTCCATGTTTCGTTTTCGAGCTCATACATGACGGCCATACGGTTGACCGTTTCCTCGAAATGAACTTGCTCCATGCGCATCCGTTCGAGCACGTCGAACAGTTCGGCATCGGTCAAATCTTGCCCGATGGTGATGTGCGGGAGAAACTCGTATTTGGGAGGCTGGTTGAGAAGCCCCTCGTGGAGCTTGTCTTGGAGCGCTGACAGTTCGCGCGTCGGCAACACTTTTAAGTAGAGGACGTTGTTCGTCGGTGCGAACGAGCGGACCCCATCGATTTTTAATTGGATCGGTTTGGTCGAGTCCGCGACTTGTTGCAAATACTCGAGCACTTTCGGTAAATCGGCTTCGTCAATCTCCGTGCGTTCCTTGATTGTCACGTGTGGTGAAATCAAGGCGTACTTCGTATCGTACCGCTTCCGATACGAGTTGGCGAAATCTTGAACTTGTTTTGATGGAAATAAGACTACCCCAATCTTCATTCCAGTTCCCCCTTTATAAAGTGGTCTACTTTTTTATGATGACCGATTTATTGAATGAAGTCAAAGCGGGCTTAGTCTTTTTTTCGAGTTTTCAGTATAATAGAGGTTGAGTACTTCGGGAGAAACCTTCTCGAGATGAAAGGATGTGTAGCGGGAGTGTTCCCGCCTAGATGATGAAACATGTACCACACTCACGAGACGTACGCGAGGCCGCACGGGCTCGCTTGATTGAACGGGGCGTATCGATTGAATCGATCGCCGAGATCGTCTATCAAATGCAGGCGCCGTATTCGCCACACTTGTCATTGAAAGACTGCGCGGAATCGGTCGAGGCCGTGTTAGATAAACGAGAGCTCCAACATGCGATTCTCGTCGGATCAGAACTTGATATTCTCGCCGAACGCGGACAGTTGTCCGAGCCACTGCTATCAATCGTGGCATCGGACGAGGGCTTGTTCGGTGTCGATGAGACGATTGCCATCGGGGCCGTCAACACATATGGTTCCATCGCCGTCACGACGTTCGGATACTTAGACAAAGCGAAAATCGGCATCATCAAACAGCTCGACACGAAAATGGAAGATGGTCAAGTCCATACGTTCATGGACGACCTCGTCGGCGCGATCGCGGCGAACGCATCGGGACGCTTGGCGCACCGCTTGCGCGATATGACCGACTTTGGCGAAGACGAGATGCGGGAACGGAAAGGCTTGTATTAATGACACCGCGCTCAAACATGTTGGCGATCACCGGGGCGATCAGTTTCGTGCTCTTCTCGGTGGTCGTTGTTTTAGGTTGGGTGGTGCCGGTTGATCGGTTCGTCACGTCTACGCTTGACCCGCTCGCCGGTCCGCTGTTCGTCTATGTGACCGAGCTCGGCAGCGTGAAGGTATTGATCGGCCTGTCGTTTATCGGCATGCTTTATTTTTTGTGGCGGGGCGACCGGTTCGAGGCGTTTCGTTTACCGATTGTCGTCATTACGACGCTACTTGTGACGCAAGGGCTGAAACTCATCTATGGTATCGACCGGCCGTCGATCGATGCGGCGCTCGACGCGACGACGTACAGTTTCCCAAGCGGTCATGCCTCAGGGTCACTCGCGTTGTATGGACTGCTCGCCGTATTGGTGTATCGACGGAATGAGACCGTCGCCGGCTTGATTCTGCTCGTCACACTGACGTTGGCCGTCTCGTTCAGCCGGGTCATCTTGAACGTCCATTATTTTAGTGACGTCATCGGAGGCTGGCTCGTCGCCCTTGTCATCGTGGCGGGATCAGAAATGGTAAGGAGGAAACAAATTTGATTCTTGTAACACAAGTCGAAACATGGTTGTTTATGGACCGCGACCGGGCTGATGCGGCGGAAGTGCCGACAATCCTGGTCGAAAAGGATGCGTCCGGAGCCAAATCGTTCACCACGATGCGGACATTGTTCCAACTGAAGAAATGGACAGGGCAACACCGCTTCGTGCCGTTTTTGTCGTGTGATGAGGCGTCGTATCGCGCCTATGAAGTGTTTCATGTCGATGCGAAGCCCCCGTTCGCCATCCTTGAATCGGGGGGCGTATTGATGAAGGACAATGAGCGGGATGAGGCCTATGAAGGCGCCCTGCGCGACGCAGGTGTCACGACAGACCACGAACGAATCGCGTTCGCAGCGGATTACCTTGAACGGGAACTTGGTGAACCGGTCATACTCGCCATCGATGAGGCGATAACGTCGCATCCCCGCGTGCCAGATGACGTATGCGTACCGGGAAAGGTGATGCAGACAAGTGAACGGCTGTTCGCTTGGGCGAACCGACAACAAGCGGAGAGAGGTGACGTACGATGAACGAGTGGGAACAAAAGATCCAAGCACTACTCGACGGTTCGGTCGAAGAGTTACTCGTGCCAAAAGACGATTTTTTGACGGTCCGCTCGCTGTTGATTGACAAGGGCTGGATGTTTGAAGTCGTCGGGGAAGCGAAACACGGGGGCGTCACAATTTATCGGAAGAACGAAGCCGGTTCGACAGAATAAGCGGCTACGGATAAAGGAGGGGCAAAGGACAAATGAGGTCCTGTGCCTCTTTTTTCTGGTCGCACGACAAGAGACAGAAGTTTGGGGACGGTGACCCGAAAACTCTGTTGTAAACGCTTACATAATCTAGACGAGACTCGCTTATACTAAACGTGTAGGAGGCCACTACCATGTTATTGAATGAAAAGAGCAAGCGAATCCTGAGCGTCATCATGCACGAACAACGAGTGACGATTGAATCGCTCGAGCTGATGCTCCCGTATTCAAGACGGACCATCGAGTATGAGCTGGAGCGGATTCAAGAATGGTTGGTCGATTGTGGACTGCCGGACATGCACACGGACGGGGCGACGATTCAATTGACGCTCACTCCCGAGCTGACGGAGCGGTTTGAACAAGCAGGATTGATTTGGGCTGAAGAAGAGCGCGAATTGCTGATCGTGTTCTTCACATTGGTCAACCGAGAGTTTTTATCGGCGTTCCATTTTCAACAACTCCTTGACGTCTCCAAATTCACGGTGCAAGAAAGTTTGAACGGTGTGAAGAAAAGCGCGGCGCATTTCGGTCTCGATTTCGCCTATACCCGGAAGTCGGGGTATCACGTAAACGGACATCCACAAACAATCGCCTTGTATTTATATCGGACGATTGAACGTCTCGTCACCCGTTCGACGAAGGAGCGTCTTGTCAGTGCCGTGCTCGCGGATTGGGAGACGGAATATGAAGAGCTGCTTCACCAACTCGAAACGTACGAGACGGTTCGACAGTTCCGCTTGGTCGAGAGCCATCGAGAAAAACTCGCCTACTTCCTCTTGTTCGGAAGCCGAATGGCGTTGCCTACGTCCACCGACGAAGAAGATCACGTCATGGCGGAGAACACGGACGACGCGCTCCGGCACCACTTCAGTCAAATGCCTCATCTTTGGGTGACGCTCGATATGCTGATCAAGAGCGGACCGAAAGTCGAGGAAGAGATGGATGAGGCGACACAACACGAATTGGCTAGCGTCATGATGGATGTGATCGAACGGTTCGAACTTCTCAGTTGTACGTTCATCATCGAGCGGGAAGCACTGTGCGAGAAACTCGTGCTTCATTCGAAAGCGACGATGCAACGCGTCTACACAGGGCTCGAAGCACCCGAAGAGCTCGAACGTTATGTCATGAAAGAACACAAAGTGTTGAACGTGCTCGTAGAGCGATCACTCGAGCCGTTCCGGCAACGTCTCGGCAAAGCCGTTCCGGCGACGGAAGTCATGTATTATACGCTCCATTTTGCTGCGCATCTCCATCAACAAGGACAGCACCTCGATGAGCAGATGAAAGCCATCGTCGTCTGTCCGAGCGGGATTAGCGTCTCGCACATGCTCGACCATATTTTGAAGAATCAATTTCCTGAGATTGTCTTTTTACCGCCGATCTCGCAGCGGGACGTCGAGCAGTACGCGCCGCTCGTCGACTTGATTTTCACGACCGTCCCGTTGCCGCGAACGATTCATGAGTTGGCGAATGTGACACTTGTCCCAGCGTTGCCGACACGGCTTGAACAAATCCAGTTGAAGCGTCAAATCGAGCAACGATTTTTAAAACGGGGCGAGCACGTCACAGTTCAACTCGACGACGTGTTGCAAGTCGTAAAAAAACATGCGACCGTCACGAACGAACGGCAACTGCGCCAAGATTTGCGGGCATTGCTGTATGCAGACACGACTCAAACTGTACACCAGGGGGGACAGCCGGTGCTAAATGAACTGATCACGCGAGAAAATATTCAAGTGCTAGACAAAGTCGAGGATTGGCAAGCGGCCATCCGTCTAGCGGCCAAGCCGCTCGAAGCGAACGAATCGATTGTGACGAGTTATATCGACACGATGATTGACAACGTAGAAGAACACGGACCGTATATCGTCCTCATGCCTGACGTGGCCATTCCGCACGCCCGACCCGAGGACGGGGTCCGAAAGCTCGGCATGAGCGTATTGAAAGTGGGAGACCCGGTCGTCTTCCCCGAAAACAAATCGGTCCGGCTCTTCTTTGTACTTGCGGCCATCGACCAGACGACACATTTGAAGGCGCTCGCCCAACTGACGGAATTGCTCGGCAACGAGGCCGATTTGGCGACGTTGTTGTCCGCCCAGACGAGTGACGACATGTTACCAGTCATCAACAAATATTCAGAGGAGGAACAATCATGAAAAAAATCTTAGTTGTATGTGGAAACGGGCTCGGTTCAAGTTTCATCATGGAGTTGAATGTGAAGAAGGCGCTTGATCAAATGGGTGCCGAGGCAGAAGTGTCGCACACGGATATCGCGACGGCACGTACGGAACCGGCCGATATTTATCTGGGGGCCAAAGACATCATCGGTACGCTCGATGACGGGACGCGTGAAATCGTGGCTCTTGAGAACGTCATGGACATTGAAGGGATCAAGGCGCAACTAGAAGGTAAACTGTAAACGACTTCGGGGGTCGGAAGGGGGAACAATGAATGCTTGATTTAATTATGCGAGACATACTAGGGACACCTGCCATCTTGGTCGGTCTGTTCGCTTTGATTGGTCTTGTGCTTCAAAAGAAAGATGTGGCATCGGTCGTCTCTGGGACGTTGAAGACGATCATGGGCTTCGTCATTATCGGGGCCGGGGCCGGGGTCATCATCGCGGCGCTTGATATATTCGGGCAGATGTTCGACGAGGCGTTCAGTATTCGCGGGGTCATCCCGAATAACGAAGCGATCGTCGCGGTCGCTCAAGACGCGTTCGGCGTCGAGACGGCGATGATCATGGTGTTCGGGATGGTCATGAACATCGTGCTCGCCCGATTCACACCGTTCAAATATATTTTTCTGACGGGTCACCACACGTTGTTCATGGCGAGTTTGCTCGCCGCGATTCTGTCGGTGTCAGGCCTTGAAGGAGTCGTCCTCGTCGCGGTCGGTTCGCTGTTGCTCGGGTTGTGTATGGTCCTGTTCCCGGCGCTGTTGCAACCGTTCGTCCGTCAAATCACGGGGTCGGACGACTTCGCGATTGGGCATTTCGGTTCGCTCGGATATTTTGTCTCGGGTACGATCGGCAAGTATGCGGGCAACAAAGAGCATTCGACGGAACACATTCAAGTGCCGAAGCAACTCGGATTCCTGCGTGACACATCGGTCGCCGTCTCTTTGACAATGACGCTCTTGTTCGTGGTCGTGGCCATCTTCGCTGGTCCTGGTTTTGTCGAGAATGAATTATCGGGCGGTTCGAACTATATCGTCTTCTCGATCATTCAAGCGATCACGTTCGCGGCTGGTGTGTATATCGTTCTCGCCGGGGTACGGATGTTGATTGCCGAGATCGTACCGGCGTTCAAAGGGATCGCTGACAAGATGGTGCCGAACGCGAAACCGGCACTGGATTGTCCGACCGTGTTCCCGTTCGCTCCGAACGCGGTCATCATCGGCTTCTTGGTCAGTTTTGCGGCAGGATTGATTTCGATGTTCTTCCTCCCGCTGTTCGGGCTCGCGATCATCGTACCGGGGTTAGTTCCTCACTTCTTCACGGGAGCGACGGCTGGTGTGTTCGGGAACGCGACGGGAGGGCGACGCGGTGCGATTTTAGGTGCGTTCGCCAACGGTCTCCTCATCAGCTTCTTGCCGGCCATGTTGTTGCCGCTGCTCGGGAACCTCGGTTTTGAGAGCACGACGTTCGGTGATTCGGACTTCGCACTCGTCGGGATCCTCATCAGTTGGTTCGTCTCCTTGTTCACATGAAGTTGAATCCAAACGAAAGACCACGTCCGAACGGACGTGGTCTTTCTACTGTTTCAGGCGTTTGAGGCCAATTTGATTTTTTGTCGTTTTAACTTGTGTAATAACCAGGCATGTAACACTTCACAAGAATGGTGAGGAAGGGTCAGTTCAACGAGCGGGTGTGACTGACCGAATATAGTGAAGCGCGAATGGTCCTCGTCGAGCATCGATACTTGAATATCGGTCGCTTCTTGAAGCGAAATCCGTTGCTCGCCGGCTACTGCATCTTTTAGTTTCAGCATTTTTCCATTCGTCGCAAACTTGGTGAACGAAGACATTCCCTGTACTTTCAGTTGTTCCATCTCGTGTATCTATCCATCCGCATGATGAATAGATTTTCACCTCGCTTTCTCTATATTGCCTTCCATTCCTCCAGAAGGTTATTCCTAGTATACCGTCCTCGCGATAAAAGAAAAGACTTAATTTAACGAAAAATTAAGACAATTTGTTATCAATTTTTAAAAATAGTGTCACAGGCGCATCGCTGAGGGATTTAAGGTGTAATCCGTATGGGCGGGATAACAAAAAAGAACCTGATGGGATCAGGTTCGACAAAGATTCATGCAGGGATGAACTCAAAAGCGTTCGATCTCCCACGTGCGCCGGCGATACGTCAATTGTCCCTTCAACGCAATCGATTCCTTCTTCGCGTCAAAGTCTTCCTCGAGGACGGACATGTCCTCGTAACGTCCCGCGACATAGAAGGCGATCGACACTTGGCGATTGAATAGACTCCGTTTCGTATGGTCAAAGTCGATGATCAGGCCTTGCGGTGACAACGCCAAAATTTCATCGATGACCGGGAGGGGGATGGGGACGAAACTGATGTTACGGATGTCCCGATCGAGTTTGCTTTGCAAGACGCTTTGGAGAAACTGGCTAATCGTCGACCAGTCTCTGATGTAGAGGCTGCTGTGACGGTCGTTCGACTCGTTGAAGAAAGCGATCTCGTTTTGAATCGAGTTGAGGAACGGCCCCTTCAAACCTCGTTCCATGTGGCTGAGGAACAAAATCTCGGCGATTTCATGGTCTGATAACGATTCGAGCAGGTGGTAGTCGGGAAAGTCGATAGCAGTGAAGCTTGTTTGATTGTTTAAGTATTTCGTCGAGAACGTCGACAGTTCGTGCGCCTCGATATAGCGAAACCGGGTCCGGGACGACTGTCTCATCCCTTTTATGTCCGTGCGACAGATGATCATCGGGCGAGCGAGTGATAGCGCCTCGGTGACATCGCTCAGCGTCACGCCGTGAAGTGTAAAACGTTGCAGTTCTCGGTCTTGTTTAATATAGAACAACTGTTTTGACATGTTTATCCCCTCAGTTCAAAGTCACTATAGTTTGATTTTAGCAAATCCCTATCGAGTGCGCCATGTTTGAGCGGTTCGGGAGGATTGAGATGATGGTTTTTTTGGGAAAATGGTTATAATTGAGGAAAAGAACCAGAAAGGCGGATTCCATATGTGGGGGTTGAAAAAAAGTTTTCCTGAACTCATAACGAGTCGGTTCATCTTAAGAGAACTCGAACCCCGTGACGCGAGGGCGCTCTATGTGATTCTCTCGACCGAGGAAGTGATGCGCTATTACGGGTCTGACCCTTTATTGGCCGTATATGAGGCAAAGAACGTTATCGCTTATTTCAAAGACCAGTTTCAACAAGGCAAAGCGATCCGCTGGGCGATCTGCGACCGTGAGACGAACGAACTGGTCGGGACCATCGGCTTTCATAACTGGACGCCCCAATACTTTCGTGCCGAGATCGGCTTTGAGGTTGCGCCGAACCACTGGCGTCGCGGCGTCGCGCATGAGGCGGCATCGGCCGTCATCCGGCACGGGTTCGACGAGTTCAAGTTTCATCGCATCTCGGCGCTCGTCGCCCCGGAAAACGAAGGGTCGAACCGGTTGGTGCAGAAGCTTGGATTCACGGAAGAGGGGCTACTTCATGATTATGCCTATAGTCATGGCCGTTTCATGGACTTGACGATGTATCGTCTCTTGAAAGAGGAATGGAATGAGAGGGAGGAAAGATGATGAGACAACTTGTGCTGTTACACGGTTTATGTGGGTCACCTGACTATTTTGAGGAACTTATCCCGTTGCTTGATGCGGAAGTATATGCGCTGACGCTGCCAGGTCATGCTGGAACCGAAGCAGGACCTGAGACGATGGACCAGTTCGCAGATTGGGTGGTCGCCGAGATGCGGCTCCGAGAACTCGACCGGCCGATCGTGCTCGGCCATTCATTCGGCGGCTACATCACGACAAACCTCGTCCGCCGTTATCCGACCGAGTTGTCGGGATTCGGTTTGATCCACTCGACGGCAGCGGCTGACCCGGAAGAAGCAAAAGCCAAACGCAATCAAGCGATCGAACGAGTGATGGAAGAAGGGGTCCATCCGTTCATCGATACGATGATTCCCGGCGTGTTTGCGGCTGATTCCGACACTAGCTTGATTGAACGCGCGAAACAAATCGGGTATGAGATGTCGAAGGAAGGGGTCATGTCTGCCCAGCTCGCGATCCGCGATCGGGGCGACGAAACGGAGACCGTGCGTGAAACGGGATTGCCCGGACTATTCCTCTATGGGGACAAGGATCCGAACATGGGCGCGGATCGTGCTTTCTTAGGCGCAGAACATCACACGAAACAAACCGTCCCAAGCAGCCATATGGGGATGATGGAGGAGCCTGAATTAGAAGCGCGACTCATCAACGATTGGCTTAAGGAGGTGCGACATGTCTAAATTCAAACTTGTCGCCGTGTCAGGGAGTCTTCGGAAAGCGTCGTTCAATACGGCGTTGCTCCACTCGATTATCGAGCTCGGCCGTGACCGCTTCGATGTCGAAATCGCTTCGATTGAGATGCCGCTCTATAACGACGACTTGATTGACCCGGATGAACCCGAAGTCGTGCGCGACTTCAAACGAGCTGTGCGTGAGGCGGACGGTCTGCTCGTCGTCACCCCGGAATATAATCACAGCATCCCGGGTGTGTTGAAGAACGCGATCGATTGGCTGTCGCTCGAACCAGGCACGCCGCTCCGTGAGAAACCGGTCATGATTGCCGGGGCGTCTCCGGGCATGCTCGGGACGGCGCGATGTCAAATTCATCTCCGTCAAGTATTTGCCACAAATCGTGCTAACGTTTTACCAGGAAATGAAATCTTTATCACGCATTGTAAAGAAAAGATTGATGATACTGGATTGCATGATGAAAAGTCGCGGCAACAAATCGACCGAGTATTATCGGAGTATTACAATTGGATTGAATTTTGGAAGCGTCAAGCAAAAAATTAACTTGAAGTCGCCCTGATTGTTTGATAGAAATGAATTGTGAAAACAAACACAAAGGGAGCGACAGCAAAAATGGAAACGTATATTGAACTGTACAATGGCGGCGAGTTAGAGGACCGGGCAGTCATCAATGACGGGATGACGTTCGGCCGGGTCACGATTGTGGAATTATTCTATCAGACGGGCCATATTTTCGGATACGTGAAGGCCGATGGAGAGAAACGTTTCTTCCTCGAGCCGGTCGCCGGGGACGATACGTTCATCGTCGAAGGAGATCGTTATTCGCTCCAACAGTTCATCGCCCTATTTTGATGTTCACGACGCAAGCGACTCGCTTGCGTTTTTTTGTCGTTTTCGTCACGATTGAAGGTGAGGTGATGAGGATGAAACTAGTAGCAATTGAACCAACTCCAAGTCCAAATAACTTGAAGATTATCGTGGAGCCGGCTTTCACTGGCCGAGGCGTCACGTATGACAAGGCGAGCCGTGACATGCCTCCGATTATCGAGGACATCGTCGGGTTGCGAGGGGTCAAGTCGGTCTATGCGGTTTCCGACTTCCTCGCCGTCGAACGCCATCCAAAACATGATTGGCACGACGTTATGAACGAGATTCGTCGCGCGTTCGGGGAAGACGTCCCGGAAGTCGAGGCGAACCAGATGGCGGCGGACTATGAACCGGTCCACGTATCGGTCCAGTTCGTGCTCGACGTCCCGATGCAGTTGAAACTCGTCAAAGGTGACACCGAAAAACGTGTCGGTCTGTCGAAGCGGTTCGTCGACGCGGCGCTCGACGTGCAAGCACAAGTGAAAAACGTCATTCAAGACCGGCGTTGGGTCGAGCAAGCTCCGCGTTACGGAGAGCTCGAGGACGTGAGCGTCGTCGCGCAAGAAGAACTCGAGGCGGCTTATCCCGAAGAACGGGTCGCGCGCATCGTCGCCCGTGCGTTCGGCCGGGAAGCCGACTATGAAGCGAATGCGAACCAGTTGCAATCAGACGATTGGAAAGCGCGATTGGCGTTCTTGGACGAACTCGAGATCGTTCCGGACAACATGGTGTACTTCCGCCGTGCGCTCGAGGATAAAGTGATGGCGATCCGTCGACAAGCGGTCGTCATGATCGGCATGTTCGAAGAGAACCGCGAACAGTACGTCACGTATATCGAACAGGCGCTCGTGGACTCGTCACCGATCGTCCGTCGTACGGCCGGCGATACGGTATCGGATTGGGCGTTGCCGCAGTCGCAGCCGTCGATGATCGAGGCGCTCAAAGATAAGAGCAAGCTTGTCCGTTGGCGGGCCGCTCGGTTCTTGTTCGATTGTGGAGATGAGCAAGCGGTGCCGGCATTGAAAATTGCCGAGGACGACCGCGAGTTCGAGGTTTCCCTTCAAGCCCGTCTCGCGAAAGAGCGAATCACGAGTGGAGAGACAGCGCTTGGGACGGTGTGGCAACAAATTTCGAATCGAACGAAGTAACAATCATTCGACAAACAAATATTTAATTTTTTTACAGTTACAGGGAAGAGAGACGAATCGTCATGCGATTCGTCTCTCTTTTCTCGTATTCAATTTGATAATTCATCCAAATGACTAACAATCGATACCAGTTATTCGACAGTTGGGTAAACGGGTCTTTTGGCCTGTCGAACGATGGGACGTTTTTCCTTGCGAATCGTTGATACACTAAACATATCTTATACCAACAAAGGAGCCATACTCATGATGCTTTTTGCAGAAACCCCAGAACTCGTAGCCTATAAGGAAGTCGTCGATGGTATGATCACGGTCATCTTTGAGTCGATTCACAGTGAGACGTTCTCGATCTCTGCACAAGTTCGTTCCGACATCGACGTCGCCGACGCGTTGTTCATGACTGGTTGGCAACAGTACGTGGAAAACGTCCAAGTTTCATAATAAAGGTGAATAATATACGTAAACCCATTACAAACGTCTGCACGAACGTTTACACTAGTGCTATAGACGTTTTTTTATTTTTCAGAGGAGAGTGGGATACGTGAAGAAGACTTGGTTATTGGCCATCGTCACGGCGATGATATTGGTTGTGGCGGCGTGCAGCAAAGAAGAAGCGAACCCGAGCGATGTGGACGACACCGCGTCGACACCGCCTGCTTTATTGACGCTCGATACGGACGTGAGCTACGATGCCGAATCGAAACAACTGTCGACGACGGTGTCGATGACAAACCCGAACGAAGAACCGGTCAAGGTAACGTTCAACTCGTCTCAACGGTTTCAAATGACGGTGATGAACGGTGATACGACCGTCTTCGATTACGGCAGTGAATATATGTTCACGGAATCGATTATCGAAGAGACGTGGGAGCCAGGCGAGAAGAAAGTGTTCGATGAAGTGTTCCCGCTCACGCTCGAAGCCGGGGACTATACAGTCGATTTCGTCGGACTGGCCCAAGTCGACGGTGCACCTGAAATGGCGGTCACGGATCAACAGACTTTGACGGTCGAAGCGGCGGAGCCACCGGCAGAAGAGGGAACGAGCGAAGAACCGGCGGAAGAGCCGACGGAAGAGCCGAGCAATCAGCCGGCCCAAACGAACGGTGCGTTCCGCGATGTCGCCATCAAACTGAACGGTAACGCGATTGACGTGTCTGGCTACACGGACGTCGAAGAGTTTGAGTGGAGTGTGTCGGACGGTCATAACCTGTATGCTCAAGGCGCGGCAGAAGTGACGAGCGGCGGCTTTACGTTCGGCGTTCTATTGGACGAAGAACCTCCGGCCGGGAAAACGCTGTTCTTGGAGATGACACCGATTGGCGGAGACGTAGCCTCGTTCCGCATCCAATAAGCGAACGACGGAAACTGAGGTTTCCGTCGTTTTTTTTCGGGAATGAAACAAGTTGACGGCACCCCCAGATTGTCAGACAATTAGGCAAACCGATATCAGTTAGGGAGGAAGTTGAGTATGCAGCAACATATTATCGAATCGACACATGTCAAACCATCGATTAACCCGGCCGAAGAAATTCGTCTTCGGACCGATTTTTTAAAGGCTTATGTTAAACGGGCAGGGGCGAAAGGGCTCGTCCTTGGCATCTCGGGTGGACAGGACTCGACGCTCGCCGGTAAACTCTGTCAGCAGGCGATGGAAGAGTTGCGTCAAGAAACGGGCGCGGAGTACACGTTCTACGCCGTCCGTCTTCCATATGGGGAACAACATGACGAAGCGGATGCGAAGCGCGCCCTCGAATTCATCCGTCCGGACAAGACGTTCACGGTCAACGTGAAGCCGGCAGTCGACGCCTCGGCTGAAGCGTTCGCACAAGCGACCGGTCTTGAACTCGGTGACTTCCATAAAGGAAACACGAAAGCACGCGAGCGGATGAAAGTTCAATACGATATCGCCGCCACGTTCGGCGCGCTCGTCGTCGGTACGGATCATGCGGCTGAATATGTGACGGGTTTTTACACGAAGCACGGCGATGGGGCTGCCGACTTGACGCCGCTCACCGGACTCAACAAACGCCAAGGCAAGGCGTTGCTCCATGAACTTGAAGCGCATGAGAGTTTAATCTATAAAGTGCCGACGGCTGACTTAGAAGATGACAAGCCGGGACTCCCGGACGAGGTCGCTCTCGGGATGACGTATGATCAGCTCGATGACTACTTAGAAGGCAAAGAGATCGACCCGGTCATCGCCGAGCGGATCGAGACGATCTTCAAGCGGTCGCGCCATAAGCACCATATGCCAGCCTCGCTCTACGACGAGTGGTGGCAGTAATCAAAAAGAACCAGCCTCTGGGTTGGTTCTTTTTGATGTAAAGTTTACGATCCGTCCCTTTTGGCGCCCATGCTTTCAGCAGGCAATCCCGAAGCCTCCTCGCGCCGATTCCGGCACTGCGGGGTCTTCGTCGGATTGCTTTCCTGCATGAGTCAGGGCGCCACGGGACGGATTGTGGAGGCTTTCATAGTACACAGGCCAATCGATGCCATGGCCGGCGCCCGAACTCCTAGGGGAAGAGCGAGGCAAGGATGACCCCGTAAAGCGTGATTTTACGCTGCGGAAGCATTCGCATCGCGGAGGGTGCCAGCAAAGGCATGGCCGTAAAAAAGAACCGAGCCATAGCACGGTTCTTTTTTACGTACGATTCATTAGCGCTTCGAGCGTGTCGGCACGAATTGGATGAGCAAGATGAGCGTGAACGCGATCAAGCTGAGCAGCGGGATCGTGATGAACCCGAAATAGTTCACCCAACGAATCAAGCAATCGTTACTGCAGAACGCGTCGCCGTTCGGGATGCGTTCGAGAACGACGTGATAGAGGGCAATCGCCCAACCCGCCCCGGCCATGAGACCGACGAACAATTTGTTCACAGCACGGTTTGAGACCATGACCGTCAAATAATAGATGGCGAGCGGATACATAAATATGCGTTGGAACCAGCATAACTTGCATGGCACGTACAGCATGATTTCCGAGAAATAAAGACTGCCGAGCGTCGCGATGGTGGCGACAATAAAGGCAAAATGATGACGTTGCATCTGATTTCCTCCTGACGATTCAAAACTAATCGACAAACATGATATGATACAGTGAAGCAATAACGTATCCAGTATACAATCTTTGAAACGATAGAGAAACAGGTGACGTCATGCAAGTATCAGAAGTGGAAGTGTTGATCGTCCTCGCCGAGGAGTTGAACATGCGCAAAGCAGCGGAGCGGTTATTCGTCTCCCAGCCCGCACTCAGTCAACGTCTCGTCACGATCGAGCACCAATGGGGTAAAAAGATATTCGTCCGTTCGACGCGCGGGCTCGCGCTCACACCAGACGGAGAAAAGATCATCGACTTCGCAAAGAAGATGTACAGCGAAGAACAGGAGCTGCGTGGGGAGTTGACGGCGCAACAAGGTGAGGTGTACGGTACATTAAAAATCGCCGTCGCATCCATCATGGGACAGTATTGGCTGCCCCGCGTCTTGAAACGATTCATGGAGCGGTATCCGTCGGTCCGGGTCAAACTCGTCACGGGCTGGTCAAGCGAGATGATGCGCTATATGCTAGAAGAAAATTTTCATATCGGTATCATCCGGGGGAACCCTGACTGGCGCGGCGAGAAGATGAAACTGTTCTCAGATTCGCTCCACTTGGTCGATATGCGGATGACCGATTTAAAGCAACTCAAAAACAACGAGCGCTCATTCATTCAATTCAAGAGCGACTCGACCTATTATCAAGAGATTCTCGAATGGTGGCAGGAACGGTTCTCGAGCCCGCCGCTGACGACGCTCGTCGTTGATCAGATTGAGACGTGCAAACAGATGGCGCTCCATGGAATCGGCTTCGCGATTTTGCCGGAGTCGACGATCCGCGATGTCGAGGCGATCAATAAGATTCCGCTCACCTCGTCGAACGGGACACCGCTCGTCCGAGATACGTGGATGTTGTCGACCGAATCGATGCTCGAGTTGGCGCAAGTGAAGGCATTTTGGGAAATCGTGGACGAAGTGACAAAGGAGAGTGTGGAATGAGTTGGGCAATTGAAGCAAGACGGCAGTTACATTTGATTCCAGAACGAGGTTATGAAGAGTTTAAGACACAGGCGACGCTTGAGGAGTTGATCCGGTCCCTGAACTCGCCGCGGGTGCATATCTCACACTGGCGCACCGGCCTGTTCGTCCGCATTGATGGTCTTGTCGGTGAGAAGACGATTGGGTACCGGGCCGACATGGACGGCTTGCCGATCACAGAAGAGACAGGACTCGAGTTCGCCTCGGTCCATGAGGGGATGATGCACGCCTGTGGTCACGACGTTCACATGGCGATCGCCCTTGGGTTAATCAAACGTGCCGTCGAGGAGCCGCTCGACCACGACCTCGTCATCTTTTTCCAACCGGCAGAGGAAGGTCCGGGCGGTGCCGAGCCGATGGCCGTGTCGGAACTGTTTTATCATTTCCGTCCCGATGCGATGTTCGGCCTTCATGTGGCTCCGGAATATCCGGTCGGTACAATCGCCTCGCGCCCGGGTGTCTTGTTCGCGAGTGCGCGTGAACTGCATCTGACGATTCACGGAAAAGGCGGGCACGGGGCCTTCCCGCATGCCGGGATTGACGCCGTGATCGTCCAAGCTGCCTTAATCATGCAACTTCAAACGGTCATCTCACGGAACATCGATCCGATGGGGAGTGCTGTCATCTCGATCGGTAAGGTCGCGGCCGGGACGAAAGAGAACATCATCGCCGATACGGCGAAACTCGACGGGACGATCCGTGCGCTGTCGGATAAGGAGATGGTCGTGCTCGAAGGGCGTATCCGTCAAATCATCGCCGGAGTGGAGATGACGTATAACGTTCAAATCGACCTTGAGTTCGGCAATCGCTATCACGAGGTCGTCAATGACGAACGTTATTTGTTCCAGTTTGAAGAAGTAGTCGAAGAAGTCGGGTATTCGTACAAGACGTGTGTCCCCGCCATGACCGGCGAAGATTTTGGTTACATGTTGAAGCAAGTACCGGGCTTCATGGTCTGGCTCGGCGTGAACGATATGGGTTCAGGGCTCCATCAATCAACGCTCAATCCGGACGAGCGGGCGATCGATGTCGCCATCGAGCTGTTCGATCATTTCTTTCGAACAGCGATCATTAAATGAAGGGAGCGGACACGACGGTGTCCGCTTTTTTGTGCGAAATGTGTTGAATTGTGCGTGAACGGTTAAAAATTCGGGAAATAAATAAGACTTGTAAAGCGTCGATATTGTTAATCATGCTCAAATGTGAACATTTTGCGAACTCAAGCATTGAGACATTACAGCGCTATATAAAATCATTATGATAAGGGTATCCAAGGGAAATCATCTGTGATGTTGCGCGATAGACATTGGTTTAAAGCGCTAGAGAGAGATAGGAGGTAATCAATAGATGTTTCAAGATCCTGTCCTGATGAGCCGGGCGTTAACGGCACTCACGTTGGGTTTCCACGTGATTTTTGCCACAATCGGCGTCGGGGTTCCACTTTTAATTTTATTGGCAGAGTTTCTAGGCATTAAAAAGAAAGATCCGAAATATACCTTGATGGCCCGTCGTTGGTCACGGGGCTATGTTGTCACAGTAGCGGTCGGTGTTGTGACGGGTACGGCAATCGGGCTTCAGCTGTCCTTACTTTGGCCGAACTTGATGCGGGTAGCCGGTCAAACGATCGCACTCCCATTGTTCATGGAAACGTTCGCGTTCTTCTTTGAAGCGATCTTCCTCGGAATTTATTTGTACACGTGGGATCGATTTAAAAACCCGTGGCACCATATGCTTCTCGGGATTCCGGTCGCGGTCGGTGCCTTGTTCTCAGGTTTCTTCATTACGACCGTGAACAGCTTCATGAACCAACCGGTCGGATTTGATATCGTCGACGGACGGCTTGCCAACGTGAGCCCGCTTGAAGCGATGTTCAGCCCAGCGATGCCAACGAAAATGGCGCACGTCTTGACATCGGCTATCTTGACGTCGGCGTTCATCCTAGCGGCGATCGCGGCCGTCCAGTTGCTCCGTCAGCGACGGAACCAGCTCGACAAGTTGTCAATCGAGTATCACAAAAAAGGACTACGCTTGACGATGACCGTCGCACTCATCTTCGCAATCGCGACTGCTCTTGTCGGGGACTTCTCAGGGAAATACTTGGCGAAGTACCAGCCGGATAAATTGGCGGCTGCGGAGTGGCACTTTGAAACCTCCTCGGAAGCTGAGCTTATCCTAGGCGGCTGGCTCGAGGAAGATGGGGAAGGCGGTTACGAAGTACGTGGCGCTTTGAAGATTCCATACGCCTTGTCCATCTTAGCTGGCGGCGTACCGAACTACGAGGTAACAGGTCTTGATGAATTCGCGAAAGAAGACCAGCCACCGCTATTCATCCACTATCTGTTTGATGCGATGGTCGGGATCGGGATGCTCCTCGCACTGATTTCGTTCTTGTTCGTCCTCGGACGTTATATCAAGCGGCTACCGCAATTCAGTAAACCGATGCTCATCGCCATCGCAGCGGGTGGTCCGCTCGCGATGATGGCCATCGAGTTCGGCTGGTTCTTCGCCGAGTTCGGTCGTCAACCTTGGGCGCTTTATGATTTGATGCGCACGAGTGAAGCGGCCACGACATCAGCGAACGTCGGTTGGATGCTTATCGCCTTTGCGATCCTGTATGCAGTTCTTGGCGTAGTCACGGTGCTCGTCTTGACTCGTCTGTTCAAGGACAACCCAGTAGGGAAAGAACTAAAACAATCGGAGCATCGCGGTGAAGCGATGTTCGCGGATGAAGTGTGATCGGAGGGTATGACATGCAGATTCAAGAACTAGGGATTGCCGTACTATGGACGTTTTTGTACGGCTATCTCATCGTCGCATCGATTGATTTCGGTGCCGGCTTCTTCGCTTTCTATAGTAAGTACACGAAGCGTGACCACATGATCAACCGTCTGATTCAGCGGTACTTGTCACCGACGTGGGAAGTGACGAACGTCTTCTTCGTCTTCTTCTTCGTTGGAATCGTCGGGTTCTTCCCGGATACGGCCTACTATTATGGGACAGCACTTCTCGTTCCGGCTTCGGTCGTCTTGATTTTGTTGGCGATTCGCGGGAGCTTCTATGCGTTCGCCAACTACGGTTCAAAAGAGAGCACGTTTTACATGTTCTTGTACGGGGCAACCGGCCTCTTGATCCCAGCCTCGATGTCGACCGTCCTCACGGTCAGTCAAGGTGGGTTCATCAATGAGACCGAGTCCGGCGTCTTCTTTGACGGCATGAAGTTGTTCACCAACTTCTACTCATGGACCGTTGTCTTCTTGGCAATCGTGTCGGTGCTCTACATCAGTGCCATGTTCCTTTTGTTCTACGCGGACAAAGCGCGTGACGTTCAAGCGGTCCCGCTCGTTCGGAAGTGGGCCTTGTTCTGGAGCGTGCCGACGATTATTGCCTCGGGCCTCGTCTTCTTCGGGTTGAAGTCGCAGGCGGCTTGGCATTATGAGAGCATTTTGGCAGGCAACTGGTGGTGGTTCGCCGCAAGTTTCATCTTCTTCGTCGTAGCGGTTTCATTCGTCTACTTGAAGCGGAACTACGGCCTCGCTTTCTTGATGGTCATGGGTCAATTCTTCATGGCTTGGTTCGGATATGGTTATACGCACTTGCCATATATCCTTTATCCGTACATCGACATCAACGGAAGCGTCGTCAACGAATCGATGGCGGTCGCGCTCGTCGTCGTCTTCATCCTCGGATTGCTCCTCCTCGTACCGGCGCTGTATCTCTTACTTCGCCTGTTCTTGTTCGACAATGACTATGTACGCGGAAAGCGTTCGAGTGGTAAAGCATAAGACCGGATGATTCCGGTCTTTTTTTGTATAGTTTTTTTGGAGGGAATCGGTTACACTGTACGAAGAATCGGGAACAGAAACAGCGTAGGAAAGGGATGTATGAAATTATGACAGGTGAATTTGCAGTCATCGGATTAGGTCGATTTGGCGGCTCAATCGTTCGTGAATTGTCGGCGAACGGGTATGATGTGTTGGCCATCGATGCCGATGAAGAACGCGTCAACGAATTTATGGGACTGGCGACACATGCGGTCATCGCGGATACGACAGACGAGAACGTATTGAAGAGTCTCGGCATTCGTAACTTTGAGCACGTCATCGTGGCGATCGGGGAAAACATTCAAGCCTCGATTTTGACGACGCTCATTTTGAAAGAGCTTGGCGTTCAAATCATTACCGTGAAGGCGACGAACGATTATCACGAGAAAGTGTTGCGCCGCATCGGAGCCGATAACATCGTCCACCCGGAACGCGACATGGGTGTTCGGATCGCGAACGGGTTGATGAGTCAAAGCATCCTCGACTACCTCGAACTCTCGAACGAGCACTCGATCGTTGAAATCAAAGCGTCGGATAAGTTGTCGAACAAGTCGCTCATCGACTTGGACCTCCGTGCTAAATACGGCGTCAACATCGTCGCCGTTCGCCGCGACGACGACGTCATCATCTCCCCGCAAGCCGACGAGATGATTCTGCCAGAAGATATCTTGATTATTATCGGCAAAGATACAGACTTGGACCGACTCGAACGTACCCTTCGGTCTAGATAAAAACGAGAGGCGCGCGCCTCTCGTTTTTTTAGATGAGCTTCATTTGTTTTAAGCCGTACTCGATGCCATCCTCGAGAATCGACTTTGTGACGAAGTCCGCAACTTCTTTCGCCTCGGTCCGGGCGTTGCCCATCGCGATACCGGTCCCGACGTATTCGAGCATTGCCAAGTCGTTCAAGGCGTCGCCGAACGCATACGTGTTTTCGAGCCTGTACCCGTTCGCCTCGATGAAGTGGCGAATGCCATCGGCCTTGCTCGCCCCGCGATTGATGACGTCCATGGCGTGGGGGTGCCAACGGATGAAATCAAATTCGCCGTACGCGTCCAAGTAATGATGCTCTTCTTCCGGTGTACAGTAAAGTAACGTCTGATAGACGGCTTGTTCGATATGGAAGTTCGGTTCGTAAGTCGGGATCGGCATATCGAGTTCTCCAAGCGACTGTTCGACGACATGGTCGTTTGCTTTCGTCGCTCCGCCCCGATCTTGGCCGAGGTAGACGAGCGTGTGGTCGTTCGAGCCCGCATGCGTTGTCAGACGGTGGAGAGCATCTGTCGGTAAGGCATTTCGGTAGACGACCTCACCTTGATGGACGACGATTTGTCCGTTGTAACAGACGAAACTCTCAATCCCGACTTGTGCGGGGATGTCCGACAACATCGCCGGACCGCGACCGGTCGCGATAAACGTCTCGACGCCGTTCGCGCGGAGTTGTTCGATGGCTTTGATTGTCGAAGGTGGAATGTACGACCCTTCGTGGAGCAACGTCCCATCGATATCAAAAAAGACTACTTTCTTATCTTCCATGTTGTTTCACCATGCTTTCTCTGTCTTTATGAAGTCAGTTTTATACTAAAAAGCATAACATGAAATTGAGAAACCGCCCTCAATCTAACGTCATTAGTGAAATATTGTCACAATATAAGCTATAATGAAGAAAGAATCTTACGGAGACATAATTTTTATAGCGAGAATCACTTATGTATCACATAGATGAACATCAACTACTTGTAGTAAGGAGAGATTAAATGAAGTTTGTAAAGAACCACCAAACAGCTGTGTTTGCCTTAGGCGGGCTCGGAGAAATTGGGAAGAACACGTACGTCGTTCAATTCCAAGATGAGATTATCGTCATCGATGCGGGCATCATGTTCCCGGAGGATGACTTGCTTGGAATCGATTACGTGATCCCTGATTACTCGTACTTGATTAAAAACAAAGATAAAGTCAAAGGGGTGTTCATCACCCACGGTCACGAAGACCACATCGGCGGTATCCCGTTCCTGTTGAAACAAGTGAAATTGCCGATCTACGCGACGAAGCTCGCGCTCGGCTTGATTAAAGTGAAGTTAGAGGAGCATGGATTGCTCCGCGAAGCGGAACTTCACGAAATCGATGAGGATACGATCGTTAAATTCCGTAAGACGAGCATCTCGTTCTTCCGGACGACCCACTCGATCCCGAACTCACTCGGTGTCGTCGTCAAGACACCACAAGGAAATATCGTTCATACGGGTGACTTCAAATTTGACTTCACACCGGTCGGCGAACCGGCTGACATCGCGAAGATGGCAGACATCGGGAAAGAAGGCGTGCTCTGTCTCTTGTCTGATTCGACGAACGCAGAAGTCGAAGGCTTCACGATGAGTGAAAAAGTCGTCGGCGGGACGATCAGCGAGACGTTCCGGAAAGCGGAAGGCCGCATCATCTTCGCCACGTTCGCCTCGAACATTTATCGTCTGCAACAAGTCGTCGATGCTTGTGCCGAGACAGGCCGCCATTTGGCTATCTTCGGTCGATCGATGGACAAAGTCATGACGATCGGGCAAGAGCTCGGCTTCATCAATGTGCCAAAAGGCATGATCATCGAAGCGAATCAAATGCGGAACTATGAGCCGCATGAAGTGGCAATCCTTTGTACCGGTTCGCAAGGTGAGCCGATGGCAGCGCTCAGTCGCATCGCCAACGGGACGCACCGCCAAGTATCGGTTATTCCTGGAGATACGGTCATCTTCTCGTCGTCACCGATTCCGGGGAACGCCATCTCGGTCGGGAAGACAATCGACCAATTGTATAAAGCCGGCGCGGACGTCGTCTACGGCAAGTTGACGAACATCCACACGTCGGGCCACGGTTCGCAACAAGAGCAATTACTCATGATCCGTTTGCTGAACCCGAAATTCTTTATGCCGATTCACGGCGAGTACCGCATGTTGGTGAAACACGCTGAACTCGCAGAGTCGGTCGGCATCCCGAAAGAAAACAGCTTCATCATGGATAATGGAGAAGTGCTCGCGGTCGACGCCGACTCGGCGGCCATCACGGGTAAAATCTCGGCTAACGCGGTTTATGTGGACGGGAACGGCATCGGGGACATCGGCAATATCGTTTTACGCGATCGCCGCATCCTTTCAGAAGATGGGCTCGTCGTTGTCGTCATCAGCATCGACGGCAAGACACGCAAACTCGTCTCCGGTCCAGACATCATTTCACGCGGTTTCGTCTATATGCGTGAATCTGGTAGCTTGATCCGTGATGGGGAGCGCTTGCTCAAGAAGACGGTCGAACAAGGATTGTCGAACAAGCAGATGAAGTGGTCGGAGATGAAACAACTCGTCTCGGACACGCTCACGCCATACTTGGCACAAAAAACACGAAGACACCCAATGGTTCTTCCGATCATCATGGAAGTATGACCGAGCGGGCTGTAGGTGACTACAGCCCGTTTTTTAGAGGACTATAATAAAAGGAGATGGTGCTGAATGGAACGACCAAAACGGAAGAAAGGGTGGGTGAAATGGGGGCTTGCCGCGTTTGCCTTACTTTTCCTCATCACGATGGTTTACCATCAAGTCAAACCGCTACCGGACGGTGTGTCCCGGGCGTCGGAGCCGGTCGCGATTTCAGACGACCAAATCGATTTTTTATCTGATTTGACGTATCAAGGCGAAGACACTGAAATCAATGAGCAAGAGATTTTTCAAGATGTCGAACGATCAATCCGCGAGGCACGGGAATATATCGTCATGGACTTTTTCTTATTCAATCCTTATTCGAACGAAGACCGTCAGTATCCCGACATCACGGCTAGCCTGTCGTCGGCCTTGTTAGAACAGATGGAAGCGTATCCGGACATGAACGTCGTGTTGATCACCGATGAGATCAATACGACGTATAACGGTCATGCGTCCGATCATTTAGACGTGTTGAAAGAAGCGGGCGCCGAGATCGTCTACACGAACCTCGATGCGCTCCGTGACCCGAATATCTTATACTCGACGCTGTATCGCATCGGGTTTCAATGGTTCGGTGACAGTCAGAACGGGTGGCTCCCGAACCCGATGGCCAAGTCGGCCCCGGATATCACGATCCGGTCGTATTTACGACTCTTGAACGTGAAAGCGAATCACCGCAAAGTGATGGTGACCGAGAATGATGGTTTCGTCTTATCGGCTAACCCACACGATGCGAGCGGCTACCATTCGAACGTAGGCGTCCGGCTCGACGGTCCAATTTTAGCGGACATCCTCGAAGGGGAAGAAGCGATTGCGACATTTTCGAAAGGGGACGCCGAGCGTTTCCCGAGCGAGGAGAAGCTCGCCAACCTGCGCCAAGAGGAATCATCCGGTCCGATGCAAATCCGTTATGTCACGGAATCAAAAATTCAAGAAGCGGTCATCGGAGCAATGGAAGAGGCTGAAGCTGGCGAGACGATTTGGATCGGCATGTTCTACTTGGCCGACCGTAACATCATTCAAGCCATCCATGAGGCCGCTGAGCGCGGTGTGTTCGTCAAACTGATCCTCGACCCGAACACGAACGCGTTCGGTCGCGACAAATCAGGTTTGCCGAACTTGCCTGTCGCAGCGGAATTGAACTCGGTGAACCCGGAGCAAATCGAAATCCGGTGGTACGAGGTCGGCAAAGAACAATATCATCCGAAGATGCTGTACGTTGAAGGGGACCGGCGTGTCGTCGTCATGGGGTCAGGGAACTATACGACCCGGAACATGAACGACTATAACCTCGAAGCGGACGTTGAAGTCGTGACGACGACGGAGACGGAATTCATTCGCGAAGTCGACGGCTACTTCAAACAGCTATGGAACAACGAACAAGGGACGTACACGCTCGCCTATGATGAGATTCAGACCGATTTACCAATCGGGAAGTATTTGATTTATTGGTTGCAGAAGTTGACGTGGACGATGACCTATTAAGTCGAACCCGCCTTCGCAGGAAGGCGGGTTTTTGTTTGCGGATGGTGGATGTTGGTGAACGTCATTTTGACTTTCACCGGCGTTTGCTTCGGTCGACAGACGCCGGTCAATCCAAATAACTTGCCACGTAATGCGAGGATGATGACCGGACGAGTACCTATAATCATGATACCGAACAAAACCCGCCCTCATGAGAAGGCGGGTTTTCGTCAATTCGTTTCGACAGGGTTAAACTCGTTCGAATACTCGTACAAGAAGCGTCCTGTCTCCCGGAGGACGTCTGTCTTCCGGTGGAGCGAGAAGTGATCGTACGGCACGGTCTCCGTGTCGATATTGTTCGTGTATTCTTCGAGTAGGAGCGAGCTGGACGGCTCGATCAAGTTGAACTCGCCGCCGCGCCCTGAGAAGGAGAACACCTGGACGGAACGTGGCCACGTCTCGAGCTTGGCTTGGAACGCTTGCAGACCATCGGAGGTCGGGGACAAGTCGCGGATGGCGGGGCTTCCCGTATTGATTCCGAAGTTGCTAGCGGATAAACCAAAGTTAGCGAGGCGAGTGCCGGCGAACGGACTATCATACGTCACGAACTTGTCGATGATGTAGTCTTCTTGATTCAAGATATAGTTCGCTGCCGCGACGCCGCCCATGCTGTGGCCGATCAAGTACATTCGATCAAACGAACGGTTCCGCTCGTCCTTATAGCGTTCGATGGCGGCGTTCAGCCATTTCGTCTGATTGTTGAGCGATGCCTCAGCATCCTCGTATTCGATGCGGACAATCGGTCGCATCGAATTATAGTCATTGATGACGCAGTCGACCGCACCTTTCGCCGTCACGGTACAGAGCGCCCCATCTTTGGCCAACCCGCGCTGTTCCATATACTGCGAGAGGCGGAGGAAAGTTCGGTCTGTCCCGAGCAAACCGTGCACGGCGAACGTCGGGATGAACTCGTCCGTTTGGGCCGCTTGGCGAATTGCTTCGGTCTTCCGTTCGGTCGTCAATTCTTCGCGGATCGTCACGATGATCAAGGCGAGTGTCAAGACGAGAATCAATCCACCGAAAATACGGGACCGAATCGATGTCTTGTCTGGATTGCCGACGTTTTTGCGGTACTTCCGCCAGACGAAAAAACCGATCAGGGAGAGGGCGAGGCCGACGACGATCGTGATGATCCATGCTTTGACGTTCGGCACGTGGGCGACGAGTGTCATGTTGTTTTGACGGCCGCCGTACACTTGCCATTCGACATGTTTCATGGAACGCAAGTCGAGTCCGGTTCCGTCTTCGACGAACACGCCGGTCGGCACCGTCAAATTGAACCGAATATCGGCTTGACGAACGTACCGCTCTGCTAATTGTTTCGGCGAGCCGCTCAAATTCACGCCGGGTAGGTCGACACGGTCGAGCCGAAGGTCGAGATTCGTATTGAGCACATACGAGTCAAACCATATCCCGTCCTCTTTTGCGACATCGAATTTCACATCGGGAGGGACGAGGATACCGGCCGGCCCGGTTTTCCATTCTTCTTTGATGTTTTGAAGGTCATCGACATGATCGAACGTTTTCTTCAGCACCATGCCCTCGTAATCGTCCTCACTCGAATAGTCACGCGTTGCGTAGCCGTTCTCAGTCGCTTGTTGTTTCCATGTTTCCCAATCAAGCCGCAAATTGAGCAACTTCATGACGGGGTGGTCGCGGAAAGCGTACGTCGTCTCTAACGTGACCGACTGGTCGTAATGAACGGTGGCATCATACTCAATCCGGACACATCCGCCGATTAAAAGAAATAAAAATGGGAATACTAACAACAGCGCCTTTTTTTTCAAGCTCGTCACCTCAAATCGGCTCACCGTAAGTCTCTAACGGGTTGGTTGGATTGATGCGGTCGTAAAACAAGACCCCATCTAAATGGTCGAGCTCATGCTGACAGACGATGGCGCGCATCCCACGGAGACGCAATTTGATCGGGGCACCGTCACGGTCGAATCCTTCGATTGTGATGCGGCGATGGCGTGGGACGTTCCCTTTCACGACGCGATCGACAGATAGGCACCCTTCGCCGCCGTTTAAGTACGTCTGTTCAACCGAGTGGCTCGTGATTTTCGGGTTGAAAATCGATAGTTTGAACGTGTCGTCTTCTTCATGGAGCAAGACCGTGAAGAAACGGCGATTCACACCAAGCTGAGGTGCAGCGATGCCGATGCCGCCACGAAGTTCATACTTCTCGCTCATCTCGGGATCCTGGCTATTGACGAGGAACGTCTCCATTTCGTCGAGTAACGCGAGGTCTTCTGCCGTCGGTGGGACCGGGACCTCGATTGAACGGGTGCGGAGCCGCTCGTCTCCTTCACGAATCACATCTTTCATCGTTAACATGCAAAACTTCCTTTCCAATGGCGATATGATCAATTATATCATATTTATTAGTGATTTCGCCTAGATGGTACAGAAGGTGAAATGAAAATGATACAGAGCCGAAATCAAGAGAAAGATGTGCTCATGTAAGCGTTTTTATGAGGTGAGCATATTTTTTGCGTTATTATAACAACCCGTTTTATACTGACTAGGAAACGGCAGGATAAGTGTTACTTTCCTGAATCACGTTAATACAGATTGCTTTTTTGGACAGATACACTTAAGATTTGAGGTAGTGTTTGATCACAAAAAAGACAATTGTCTCATAGTTGAAAGGATGAGGTGAAACGAATGAACAACGTTCAGGTACTTCAAAACGTGGAAGAAAACTTCCAAACGTTCCGTATTCTCGACGAGAAGGGCGAGGTCGTCAACCAAGACGCGATGCCCGATGTAACGGACGAGCAACTCCAGGAGCTTATGCGCCGCATGGTCTATACTCGAATCTGGGACCAACGTGCCATCTCGCTCAACCGTCAAGGACGCTTAGGTTTCTATGCGCCAGTGGCTGGTCAAGAAGCAACGATGATCGGGACGCAATACGCGCTCGACAAACAAGACTGGATCCTTCCAGGCTACCGTGATATCCCACAACTCGTATTCCACG
Source organism: Exiguobacterium sp. s16 (assembly GCF_018618115.1). NCBI lineage: Bacteria > Bacillati > Bacillota > Bacilli > Caryophanales > Exiguobacterium > Exiguobacterium sp. s16. The sequence continues at coordinate 353,911 of NZ_JACSLM010000001.1, forward strand.
GACTTCCGCTTTATCAAGCGTTCTTGTTCTCACGTGGCCACGTCGCGGGTAACCGTATCCCTGAAGACGTCAACGTCTTGATGCCACAAATCATCATCGGGGCACAAATCATCCAAACTGCGGGTGTGGCTATGGGCCTCAAACGCAACGGCAACACAAACGTCGCCATTACTTACACGGGTGACGGTGGTTCATCACAAGGTGACTTCTACGAAGGATTGAACTTCGCAGGTGCATTCAAATCACCAGCCATCTTCGTCGTTCAAAACAACCGCTTCGCCATCTCGACACCTGTTGAGAAGCAAACTGCAGCTAAAACGATCGCGCAAAAAGCTGTCGCAGCGGGAATCAACGGAATTCAAGTTGACGGAATGGACGTTCTTGCTGTCCTCGCCGCAACACAACAAGCGCGTAAAGACGCACTTGATGGAACTCCGACGCTCATCGAAGCACTCACATACCGTTACGGACCACATACGCTCGCTGGGGATGACCCAACACGTTACCGTACGAAAGAACTCGATACAGAGTACCAAGAGAAAGATCCGCTCGTACGTTTCCGCCTCTTCCTCGAAGGCAAGAAGCTTTGGAACGAAGACATGGAAAACGAAGTCATCGAGCAAGCGAAAGCAGACGTGAAAGAAGCGATCAGCCTCGCCGACAAAGAACCAAAACAAAAAGTTTCGGACTTCATCAACAACATGTACGAAACACTTCCTTCAAACTTGAAAGAGCAGCTTGAAGAATATACAGCAAAGGAGTCGAAGTAAGTTATGGCTCAAATGACAATGATCCAAGCGATTACTGATGCGATGCGCGTAGAAATGAAGCGCGACGAGAAAGTACTTCTCTTCGGAGAAGACGTTGGTAAAAACGGTGGGGTCTTCCGTGCGACGGAAGGACTTCAAGATGAGTTCGGCGAAGACCGTGTCTTCGATACGCCACTCGCTGAGTCGGGTATCGGTGGTCTTGCAATCGGTCTTGGTCTCACAGGCTTCCGTCCAATCATGGAAGTTCAGTTCTTCGGATTCGTTTTCGAAGTCTTCGACTCGGTTGCTGCTCAAATGGCACGTATGCGTTACCGTTCAGGCGGCGCTTACAGCCAACCGGTTACAATCCGTTCACCATTCGGTGGCGGTGTTAAAACACCAGAACTTCACGCGGACAGCCTTGAAGGCTTGATGGCTCAGACACCTGGTCTTAAAGTCGTCATCCCGTCAACGCCTTACGATGCTAAAGGTCTTTTGATCGCATCTATCCGTGACAACGACCCAGTCGTATTCCTCGAGCATATGAAACTTTACCGTTCATTCCGTGGCGAAGTTCCAGAAGGCGACTACACGATCGAGCTTGGGAAAGCAGACGTGAAGCGCGAAGGAACTGACGTTTCGATCATCACTTACGGTGCAATGGTCCACACGTCACTCAAAGCGGCAGAAGAGCTTGAGAAAGAAGACATCAACGTCGAAGTCATCGACCTTATGACAGTTAGCCCGCTTGATATCGACACAATCGTAGAATCAGTCAAAAAGACTGGTCGCGCCATCGTCGTTCAAGAAGCACAACGTCAAGCAGGTATTGCGGCAAATGTCGTAACTGAAATTCAAGAACGCGCAATTCTTCACCTCGAGGCACCAGTGCTTCGTGTAACTGCACCAGACACGGTCTTCGCTTTCGCACAAGGGGAAGACGCATGGTTACCTGACCATAAAGATGTCGTTGCAAAAGTTAAGGAAGTTATCAACTTCTGATCGTGTTCAAGTAACGATGAGGGAGAATTGTCTCCCTCGTTGTGTTTACATGATGAATTGATGGGAGGAAAAACCAGTGGCAGTATTTGAATTTAAATTACCAGACATCGGTGAAGGAATTCACGAAGGTGAAATCGTCAAGTGGTTCGTAAAAGCAGGGGACACAGTAAAAGAAGATGACATTCTTCTTGAAGTTCAAAACGACAAAGCCGTCGTTGAAATCCCTGCTCCAGTTGATGGAACAGTTAAAGACGTTAAAGTCTCTGAAGGTACAGTTGCGGTCGTCGGTGACGTCCTCATCACGTTCGATATCGAAGGTGACGCGCCAGCAGGCGAAGAGGAAGCAGCTCCTGAACAGCCAAAAGCTGAAGAGAAGACGGAAGACGTGAAAGAAGACGTAAAAGAAGACGGCCCGCGTGAAGTACAACTTCACAAATCGGAGCGCGTCATCGCTATGCCTTCAATCCGCAAGTACGCTCGTGAAAAAGGCATCGACATCCGTGAAGTCAAAGGTTCTGGCGACAACGGCCGCGTCTTGAAAGAAGACATCGATGCATTCGCAAACGGTGAAGCACCAACAGCCGAAGCTACAACAGAGAAAACAGAATCTGTAGCTCCAGCAGCAGCTGCTAAAACGGAAATCAAGCCTTACGAGTCAGCGACGCCTGAACTCGAAACGCGTGAGAAAATCCGTGGAATCCGTAAAGCGATCTCGAAAGCAATGGTCAACTCGAAGCATACAGCTCCACACGTTACACTCATGGACGAAGTCGACGTCACGAAACTCGTCGCACTCCGTAAAGAGTTCAAACAAGTGGCTGCTGACCAAGGCGTGAAACTCACGTACTTGCCATTCGTCGTTAAAGCATTGACAGCTGCAGCGAAAGCTTACCCAGCCATCAACGCATCAATCGATGATGTCAACGAAGAGATCGTCTACAAAAACTACTACAACATCGGTATCGCTGCCGATACGGACAACGGTCTCGTTGTTCCTGTCGTCAAAGAAGCGGACCGTAAGTCAATCTACGCACTCGCTACAAACATCAATGAGCTTGCCGGTAAAGCACGTGAAGGCAAACTTGCTGGGGACGACATGAAAGGCGGATCGATCACAATCACGAACATCGGTTCTGCTGGCGGACAATGGTTCACACCTGTCATCAACCACCCAGAAGTTGCGATTCTCGGTATCGGCCGTATCGCTGAAAAAGCTGTCGTTAAAGACGGTGAGATCGTCGCGGCACCAGTCCTCGCCCTCTCATTCAGCTTTGACCACCGCCTCATCGACGGTGCGACTGCTCAAAACGCACTCAACATGGTGAAACGCTTGCTTCAAGATCCAGCACTTCTAATGATGGAGGGATAAGAACATGGTAGTAGGAGAATTCGCACAAGAAACTGATTTGCTTGTCATCGGCGCCGGTCCTGGTGGATACGTCGCAGCCATTCGTGGCGCACAACTTGGCCTCAAAGTCACAATCGTCGAAAAAGGTAACTTTGGTGGCGTTTGCTTGAACGTCGGTTGTATCCCATCAAAAGCGTTGATCACAGCTGGTCACAACTTCCAGCACGCAAAAGGTCACTCGTCAATGGGTATCACGTCTGACAACGTATCAGTCGACTTCACAAAAGTCCAAGACTGGAAACAGTCGGTCGTCAACAAATTGACTGGCGGCGTCAAAGGCCTTTTGAAAGGTAACAAGATTGACATCGTTCAAGGTGAGGCTTTCTTCGCATCTGAAGACACAGTTCGTGTTATCACAGAAGACAGCTCGACTCCTTACAAGTTCAAAAAAGCGATCATCGCGACTGGTTCGACACCAATCGAGATCCCATCGTTCAAATGGTCAAAACGCGTCCTTTCTTCAACTGGCGCATTGGCTCTTCCTGAAGTACCGAAGAAACTTGTCGTCATCGGCGGCGGTTACATCGGTATGGAGCTTGGCACAGCGTACGCGAACTTCGATACAGAAGTCGTCGTCGTTGAAGGCGCAAGCGACATCTTGTCTGGCTTCGAGCCGCAAATGACGCAAATCGTCAAGAAGAAACTCAAACAAAAAGGTAACGTCACGATTCACACGAACGCTCTTGCAAAAGGCGTCGAGGAAACAGAAGACGGCGTAACAGTTAAGTTTGAAGTGAATGGCGAAGAGCAGTCTGTTGAAGCGGACTACGTCCTCGTCACAGTCGGCCGTCGTCCAAACACTGGCGACATCGGTCTCGAAAACGCGGAAGTTAAAATCAGCGACCGCGGCATCATCGAAATCGACGACCAGTGCAAGACGTCGAACGAAAACATCTACGCAATCGGCGACATCGTACCAGGACCACCGCTCGCGCACAAAGCTTCTTACGAAGCGAAAGTTGCAGCGGAGGCAGCTGCCGGTAAGCCAGCATACCTCGACTACTCAGCAATCCCAGCGGTCGTCTTCACTGACCCTGAACTTGCAACAGTCGGTTACACAGAGCCACTCGCAAAAGAAGAAGGACTTGAGATCACTGTATCGAAATTCCCATTCGCAGCGAACGGCCGTGCCCTCGCTCTCGACGAGCCAGACGGCTTCATGAAGCTCATCACGCGTAAAGAGGACGGTCTCTTGATCGGTGCTCAAATCGCGGGTACAGGCGCTTCAGATATGATCGCCGAGCTTGGTCTCGCCATCGAAGCAGGCATGACTGCAGAAGATATCGCGCTTACAATCCACGCTCACCCATCACTCGGTGAGATGGCAATGGAAGCGGCAGAAATCGCAATGGGTATGCCAATCCACGTCGTTAAATAAGTCAAAAGCTCTCTCGCTTACTCGCGAGAGAGCTTTTTTATGTAATGAACGGTCCGTTCGACTTCTTGAAAGCCGATCCGTTCATGGAATTGTTGGCTGCCGACGTTTTCGATTTCCGTATCCGAAGCGAGCTCGTCGCATCCGTTCGACCGGGCGTATACGGAGGCCGCCTCGACGAGGCGTGTCGCCACGTCCTGCTGCCGCGCGGCTTCGATGACGTAAATCCCTTCTATAAACGCGGTCGGGGAGGTGGAGGTGCCAGGGACATAGTCATGACGGAAGCTGAGCTGACAAAATCCGACCGGTTCATCCGTTTCCGCGATAAAATAGTGCATCTTGCCGGAGCGGATCCCGAGCCGGACCTCAGGGGTCAGTTCAGCAACGGGGGCGTCTGGCCATAGTTGTCGCATGAGAGCTACCAGTTCAAGGCAATCTTGTTCATTCGCTTTTCGAATCTTCATCAGTCGTCCTCCTTATGTTTCGTACGTTCAGTATAAAGGAAAATAAAGAATGAAGTGAGAAAGGAGGGAACGATGATGGCGTTCGATGAAGAATTGTTATACACCGTCTCTGAGACGAGCCGCGTCCGATTCACGGGGATCGAGACAGAGACGTCACGTTATGATTTCGGTTTTGTGTATACACATCAATTTATGGGGAAAGTGCTCGTCGTCTGCATGCAGACCGGACAGTCTGCCCTTCTTGACGTCCATGCGCTCGAAGAACCGAGACAGCTCTATCCGATGCTCAGCATCGCCTTGCGAGACACCGGACACGTCGCTGAGTTTTTACGCCTTTGTCTAACTGAAAATGAGACTGAATCCAACCAAACTGAAAATTCACCCCTTGAAAAAATGTAAGCGTTTTCTTATAATGGAACGTAGGGGAAGCAATTCGATCATCATAAGCCACCTTTTCTTCTGATGACACAAAGCGAGCCGGTCCATTGGACCGGCTCGCTTTCGTCTTAGCGGATAGCTTTTGTTTGTTGGATGACTTTAATCATTTGGAGCGACTCGTCTTCTAGACCTTGGACCGGTAGACCGGCCTCGATGTTGGCCATAATATATTCGAGCGTCGATGTCGTGATGAGCTCTCCCGGAATAATGATTGGGATTCCTGGTGGATATACCATGATGAACTCGGCCGAGATGCGTCCGACGGCGTTCTCGAGTGGAATCGTCTCCGTTTCCTCGTAGAAGGCGTCACGCGGGCTGAGCGCGAGTGGCGGGATCTCAGGGAGCATGATCGACAACGAATCGTTTCCAGACTGGTCGTAGACCGATACGACGTCACGCATCCCGTCAATCAACGCTTGAATCGTCGACTCGTCGTCGGCGCTCGTCACGATGAACAAGACGTTCAACAGATCTGACATCTCGACTTCGATGCGGTGCGTCTCGCGCAAGTACTTCTCGACTTCAAAGCCGGTGATCCCGAGCTCGCGGACCGAGACGAGGATTTTCGTCTCATCGAGCGCGTACGTCGACTCTGAATGAAGTTCGGCGTGACCGTAGACCGACAAGTGCGGCATGTTGTCGATGGCCACTCGAGCCGATCGTGCGAGCGTGAGGGCACGTTCGTTCATCGCCTCTCCTTTTGTCGCCAATTGGCGACGGGCCGCATCGAGCGACGCGAGGAGGAGGTAAGACGTCGATGTCGTCGTGATCATCGACAACATCGCGTGAATCCGTTCTGGTGAGACGAGTCCGCGGCGGACGTTCAAAATGGAACTCCCGGTCATCGAACCGCCGAGTTTGTGCACACTCGTTGCCGCGACGTCCGCGCCGGCCTGCATCGCAGAGAGCGGGAGTTCGTCGTGGAACGGCAAGTGGACACCGTGTGCCTCATCGACGAGGACAGGTACGTCTTGGGCATGGGCGACGGCGACGATCCGTTCTAAATCACCAGCGATCCCGAAGTAAGTCGGGTTGATGACGAGGACGGCTTTCGTGTCAGGGTGCATCTCGAGGGCGCGTTCGACGGCACTTGCCGTGATTCCGTGGGCGATTCCGTATGTCTCATCATATTCAGGGTGAATGAAGACAGGGTGGGCCCCGGTCAAGACGAGCGCGGACATAACAGATTTATGGACGTTGCGCGGCACAATGATCTTCTCGTTCGGTCCGACGACGCCCATGATCATTGCCATGATGGCGCTTGATGTCCCTTGAACTGAGAAGAACGTCTCGTCGGCACGGAACGCTTCGGCTGCGAGGCGCTCGGCTTCGGCAATCGCCGCTTTCGGATGATGAAGGTCATCGAGCGGGGCAATGTTGATCAGGTCGATCTTCAAAGCGTTCTCGCCGATGAAGTCGCGGAACTCAGGGTCCATTCCTTTCCCGCCTTTATGGCCTGGGATGTGGAATGCGATCGGATTCGTGTCCACGTGCGTGAGCAACGTGTCAAAGAGCGGTGTCTCGAGCTGTGTAGCACCTTTAAGTTTCAATAGTAAGTCCTCCTTGATAGCAGTGTGTATATGGGTTGTCGGTTTAGGTTCAATCTCATGTCATTTTAGACGTTTCGTTTTAAAAAACAATGCAACAAAAAAACTATAGTGATTTCTATCCCAACTTGCAATAGTTTTTTTTGTTGATACAATGGTTGTCGAGGTGAAGAATATGCAAATCAACTATCCGATTAATCCGGACTGGACGACGGATGAGCTCATAGAAGTCGTCGAGTTCTACAATCAAGTCGCCCTTGCCAATGAAGGCGGTGTCGACCGCGAAACGTTTTTGGATGCGTATCGGTCGTTCAAACAAATCGTGACATCGAAATCAGAAGAAAAACAACTGAGCGCCGTGCACGACGAACAGACCGGATACTCTACCTATCGTACGGTCCAAGCGGCCCTAAAATCAAATGCAAAGATTATAAAATTGTAACTGCTGGAAAGCATGGGAGAACAGAACAGTTTTCTCATGCTTTTTTTGTTATTTGTCTTTTAAATAGGGTACATATTATTAACAGTTATTTCAGGTTTAGCGTCAGTTGAAATGGGAATATACTCACTAAGATAAAAAATTCAAAATAGTCAGACAATTCTCTTTCCTTTTTGAATCTCATCTGATATACTCAATTCAACTCACTAAACCGTAACTTGTAGCCCAACTAAAGGAGTGTGGCATCTCATGAAACAAGTGATCGAGGCATTCAAAAGAAAAGACGCAGAAAAACGGATTCCGGTGCTGCGCTTAGAGATTGATTATGAATTGGCAACTCTCTTCGATGCGATGGCGTCACAAGACGATGCCACTGTCCAGGCTAGCAAGCATCGGTTAGAGAAATATCGCCAAGAACTTTTGCGTCTCGAAGCCTGACCCACAACCACTCATTCAACCAGTATTCCATGCGGATACTGGTTTTTGTTTGGTACAATACATAGTAGAGGTGATAAACATGTTGGAATGGTTCGCGATTGACTTGATTAAACAAGCAGGGGAATATATTCGGCAAAAAATCGATGAGAGCTATCGCATCGAACGAAAGACAGGTAAAGGGGATTTGGTCACAGAAATCGATCGAGCCGTCGAACAGTTGATTGTCGACCGTATCCGTGAAACGTACCCCGAGCATCACATCATCGGGGAAGAAGGAATCTCGACAGGACCGGACGACTTGTCCGGAACGGTCTGGTTTGTCGATCCGATCGATGGGACGTTGAACTTCATCCATCAGAAGCGCATGTTCGCCATCTCAGTGGCCGTCATGATCGATGGGGTCGTCGAATACGGCTTCGTCTATGATGTGATGGCGGATGAGCTGTTCGTGGCACGTCGCGGCGTTGGGACGACGCTGAACGGTCGTAAGCTTCCGGCCATCCAAGAACATCATGTCCGTGACGCCTTCCTGAGCATGAACGCGACTTGGGTCACACCGAATCAGCAGATCGCTCCGGAAGTACTCGCCCCAATCGTGCGCGACTCGGTCGGCACGCGGGCCCATGGCGCCGCGTCGCTCGAACTCGCGTGGCTCGCCGCGGGTCGGGTCGACGGGTACATCACGATGCGGAATATGCCGTGGGATTATGCGGCTGGAAAACTGCTCGTCGAGGAAGTCGGAGGCAGAGTCGTCTCAATTTACGGGGAACCGGTCCGTTATGACGGGAAGACGTCGGTCCTTGCCGGTAGCGAGACGTTCGTCAAAGATGTCGTCAAACACTATGTCATCGCCAAAGGGGCGGCGCCGGAAGTGAGACCTGATCTTCAGATTGGGATTAACGGCTCCTACGACCGTGTCCGGGACTTGCTCGTCTTGGCCAATCCGAACGAGGCGATGGTGCGTGAGCAGTATGAAGCGGGGGAGACATATGAAGCGACGCTCGGCGGAGAACGCGTCGGAGCGTATATGTTGGTGCGGCGCAGTGAAACGCTGCTCGAGCTCGTCAATATCGCCGTCAAGCCGGAGCGGCAAAACCAGACGATCGGACAACGGCTGCTCCAAGACGCGATTCGTCGGGCCGAGCAAAGCGGTGCGAAGCAGATGCTCGTCTGTACGGGCAACTCGAGCATCGTCCAGTTGCGATTTTATCAACAAGCTGGCTTCCGCTTCGACTCGGTCGAGCGCGACTACTTCCCGAGCCATGGTTATCCGCCAATCGAAGAGGACGGGCTCGCCTTGCGTGACCGCATCTGTCTGACACGCGACTTATAAGCGTGTCAGACAGAAGGACAAGCTCATAAACAAGGCCCGGGCGCAGCGCCCGGGCCTTCTGTTATGGACGTCGGTCAGAGAGGACGCGACGGCGTAAGTTGATACCGAAGAACGTGGCGATGCCGCTCAAGGCGAGACTGCCGATGATGATGGCGGCACTTCCTTCGGCCACCCCAATTCCGATGCCGACGAAACCGGCGACGACCGCGGTCGCGATTAAAACGAACATGAGTTGCATGGAGATTCCCCCTTTTTTCTCTAGTCTTCTTTATTGTAGTCAAAAATGATGCGTTTGGAAACGTTAACAGTTGATAACACTCGACAAAGGTGGTGGGACGTGTGCTATACTCTTAAAGTTGAATAAAAGATGAAACTTTTTTAAATAAGAGAGGACTAACTACATGAATGTAAGAACTAACCTTCGGAACGTAGCCATCATCGCCCACGTTGACCACGGTAAAACAACGCTTGTCGATGAATTATTGAAACAGTCTGGTACTTTCCGGACAAACGAAATGGTCGCAGAACGCGCCATGGACTCGAACGACATCGAACGTGAGCGCGGAATCACGATTCTCGCGAAAAACACGGCAATCGATTATAAAGATACACGCATCAACATCGTTGATACACCAGGTCACGCCGACTTCGGTGGTGAAGTTGAGCGGATCATGCGTATGGTTGACGGCGTTATCCTCGTCGTCGATGCACGTGAAGGCTGCATGCCACAAACGCGTTTCGTATTGAAGAAAGCACTCGACCAAGGTCTCCGTCCAATCGTTGTCGTTAACAAAATCGACAAGCCGATGGTACGCCCACTCGACGTTGTCGATGAAGTTGTCGACTTGTTGATCGACCTTGGAGCAGATGAAGATCAACTTGAATTCCCTGTCGTCTATACGTCTGCTGTCAGCGGTTCAAGTTCGTTCGATCCTGATCCAGAGAAGCAAGAAGATACAATCACGTACGTGCTCGACACGATTCTTGAGAACACACCGGCACCAATCGATAACTCGGATGAGCCGCTTCAGTTCCAAGTCACGATGCTCGACTATGACAACTACCTTGGCCGGATCGGTGTCGGTCGCGTCTTCCGTGGGAAAATCAAAGTTGGCGAGTCAGTCTCACTTTGCAAAACAGACGGATCAATCAAACAATTGCGCGTCACTAAATTGTTCGGTTACTTCGGCCTCAAACGTGTTGAAATCGAAGAAGCCAAAGCTGGTGACTTGATCGCCATCGCCGGGATGGAAGACATCAACGTCGGTGAGACGGTCACGCCAGTCGGTAAAGAAGAGCCACTTCCGCTCCTTCGCATCGATGAGCCAACACTTCAAATGCGTTTCATGACGAACAACTCTCCATTCGCAGGGCGCGAAGGCGATTTCGTGACGGCACGTAAAATCGAAGAGCGTTTGATGAAACAACTTGAGACGGACGTTTCACTCCGTGTCGAGAACACAGATTCTCCTGACCAATGGATCGTATCAGGACGCGGTGAGCTTCACCTCGGGATCTTGATCGAGAACATGCGTCGTGAGGGCTACGAACTTCAAGTTTCGAAACCACAAGTTATCATCCGTGAAGACGAAGATGGTACGAAGATCGAACCGTTCGAGCGCGTCATCGTTGACGTCCCAGAAGAGTACACGGGTTCAGTCATGGAATCAATCGGTCTCCGTAAAGGTGAACTTGCCAACATGAACACGAACGACAACGGTCAAACACGTATGGAATTTATCGTTCCTTCACGTGGCCTCATCGGATATCGTAACGAGTTCTTGTCAGCGACACGCGGATACGGAATCTTGAACCACACGTTCGAAGAGTACCGTCCGTTCATCTCTGCTGACATCGGCGGCCGCCGCAGCGGTGTCATGGTTTGTATCGAACCTGGTAAGTCGACGGCTTACTCGATCGGTGCCCTTGAAGATCGTGGAACGATCTTCATCGAGCCAGGTGTAGAAGTATACGAGGGAATGATCATCGGTGAATGTAACCGCGACGTCGACCTCGCGATCAACGCTGTCAAAGGCAAACAGTTGACGAACATGCGTGCTTCAGCAAAAGACTCGACACAAGTCTTGAAACGTCCACGCGTCTTCTCACTCGAAGAGTCGCTCACGTTCTTGAACGATGACGAGTACTGTGAAATCACGCCGGAGTCAATCCGTCTCCGTAAAAAAGTCTTGAACAAGAACGAACGCGAGAAAGCTGACAAGCGTCGTAAACTTGGTAAAGAATAAGTCAGAAAAAAAGGGAGCGCCTAGGCGTTCCCTTTTGTTTTGGATAGTGTAGAATGATTGTGAAGGAAATAAAGGGGGATTATCAGCTTGAAAGCTTCTCAAACGATGGACATCACACAAATCGATGTGCCGTGGATTGCCTCGCTACTTGGCGTCGGCAGTGACGCGAACGACTTCTCGGTCGGGTTTAACGCCTTGATCATCACGGTCATCTTATTGACGATACTCGTGTTTAAATTAGGTTTTGCCAAACAATTGACATGGTGGAAGTCGCTCGTCGTCTATATGCTGCTCGCACTCGGGGCAGGCACGATGGCGCTCGTCTTCTTCACATGGCCGATTCCAGAAGTTCTCCTTGTCATGGCTGTCGTCTTGGCAATCTACCGGGGCCGCCTCTGGTGGAACCGTCGACAAGGCGTCGAATCACACTGAAAAAATGGACGTTTCGCCCGAGGGCGAAACGTCCATTTTTGATTACCATCTCCGTTTTTGACGGAACGATGGATATAGGTGGAATTGGCCGGTCGCGGCACGCTCCGCGGTTCGCGCGGTGATGCGTTCTTGACACGTCTGGCACATGTACGTTTTAGCAGGTTTATTACGAAGTCGTTTCGCTTCGAACGACCACGAATCAATCGTATCGATTTTGTCACAAAGAGAGCACTTTACGCGCATGGTCTCACCTTCCTCTTCGTTGATTATAGCATGATTTCAGGAGAGAAAAGCAGGGAAAGAGGTTTGTAAGGGCGAATCCATTTCGTATACCCGTTCGGGAGGAGGGGAGTATATGGCGAGCAAAGCCGCGTTCGAACTCTCAAAGGCACAACAAGGTACGTTGAATGATATGCCATTGACATTTTTAATCACATTTGACGAACCGAAACGGTGGCCGATCACCCATGCCATCAGCTGGGTGCAAGCGCCGAATGAAGTAACGATACGTTTCGCCTTGACGAAAAATTCGCATTTGATCACGTTGCTTGGGAATGAACGGACCGCAAGTCTCATCTTTATAGAAGGAGGCCTGGCTTACAGTGTGGCCTTGTCGCATGTGGCCGAGTTCGAGCCAAGCGTGAAGCCGGGATTGCACCTTCGCTTTTTTGAAGGGCACGTTGAAGAAGTCCGTAACGTCTCCTTTTACGGGGCGACATATGGACAACCGGACATCGTCAAGACGTACGATGTCGAAGCAGCAGAAAAGCTGGACCGTGAAGTCAAGGAGAGTTTGAATTCTTGATCACCATCCTATTTTCGAGGGGCGGCAAAGTCTATGAAAAAAACGTATGTGCTCGATACGAACGTACTCTTACACGATCCACTATCCTTGTTCCAATTCGATGAGCACGATGTCGTCATCCCCGCCATCGTATTAGAAGAGCTTGACGGCAAAAAACGCAATATGGACGAGGTCGGACGTAACGCCCGTGAGACGGCGCGTGTACTCGACCAACTCCGCACGACCGGGAAACTGCATGACGGGGTACCGCTCGAGAATGGCGGTCACTTGTTCGTCGAGATCGGCCATGAACATACCGTCGATTTCCCGTTCGACGTCATGACGAACGATAACCGCATTTTGACCGTGGCGCTCGGCCTGATGAAACAATACGAGCACGACCGGACCCGTAAAGTCGTCGTCGTCTCGAAAGATATACTTGTCCGCGTCAAGGCGGACGCGATCGGTATTGAAGCCGAAGACTATTTGACCGACCATATCGTCGATACGACGAACCTATATGCCGGCTACCGGGAGATCGAGGTCGATCAAGCCGTCATCGATGAATTTTACAAAGTCCGTCAGCTGCCGCTGTCTGCGTTGACGAAAAATCAACTGTACCCGAATTCATTCGTCGTTTTAAAAAGCAACGTCTCGAAAGCGAGCGCAGTCGCGGTCGTCGATGCGCTGCAACCGATCCTTCGTCCGCTCTCCCTAGACGTCGAACACGTCTGGGGCATCCATCCGCGCAACGTCCAACAGCGGATGGCACTCGACTTGTTGCTTCGCGACGATATCCCGTTCGTGACGTTGCTCGGGAAAGCCGGAACCGGGAAGACACTTCTCGCGCTCGCGGCCGGGTTGTCGCTCGTTGAAGACGAGCGTCGTTTCAATAAGCTCGTCGTCGCCCGTCCGGTCGTCCCAATGGGGAACGATATCGGCTACTTGCCGGGCGAGATGGAAGAAAAACTGCGGCCTTGGATGCAACCGATTTACGATAACTTAGAGTTTTTGTTTAATGCCAATTCGAAAGACGAGCTCGGGAACATCTTGGCCGGCATCAAATCGATTCAGCTCGAGGCGCTCACGTATATCCGTGGCCGCAGCATGCCGGACCAGTTCATCATCATCGATGAGGCCCAGAACTTGACGAAACACGAGATCAAGACGATTCTGACCCGCGTCGGGGAGAATTCGAAAATCGTCCTCGTCGGCGACCCGTATCAAATCGATCACCCATATTTGGATGAATATTCGAACGGTCTCACGTACGCCGTCGAACGGTTCAAAGGGCAAAACGTATTCGGCCACGTCCAACTCATCAAAGGGGAGCGCTCGTCGCTTGCCCGGTTGGCCGCCGATTTACTATAACGAAAAACGCCGAGCGGCTGCTCGGCGTTTATTTTGTATTCGGATGAAGTGCCACTTGCACGTTCGATTTTTCGAGCAAGGCGTTCGTCAACATAATCAAACCGGTCACGATGAAGAGGGCGGAGAAGCCGAAATGCGCGACGACTTGAGACCCGAACAACGGTCCGAGCAAGTTACCCATGAACTGGGCCGACTGATTATAAGAGAAGATGCGCCCGGCCGCTCGGCTCGGCGTGTGTTGTCGCAAAAGCGACTGCACGGACGGCATGAGCGCCGCGGTGGCGAAACCGAGGCCGAATCGCAACACGACGAGTTGCGTCGTCGATGTCACGAACGCCTGTGGAATCAAGAAGGCACTATAGACGATGAGCGCCCAAAACAAGATACGTTCGGCCCCGTACCGGTCCGATAGCCGCCCGAGCCGCTGTGCGGAAATGAGCGCGGCCACACCCGGTGCCGAGGCGACGATGCCGGCGATAAAGGCGAGCGATGTCGTATACGGGTTCAATTCCCGGACATACAGTGTCAGTAACGGACCGACCGACTGCGTCGAGAAGGTGATTAAAAACGTCGTTAAAAAGAGACTTAAGATCAGTTGCGGATGGCGGAGCGAGGCGATGATCGATTTGGTCGAGTCTAGCCGTTCGCGCGCCACCGGGACGAAGTCCTCTTTGACGAACACGAGTGTGATGATGAACGTGATAAATAGGGCACTGCCGGTCAAGAGAAAAACGGGTCGAAGCCCAATCCAGTCGGCGAGGAGTCCTCCAATCAATGGACCGAGGAGTCCGCCGGTGATGCCACCGGTCGACAAGGTACCGAGCGCCCAGCCACTTTTCTCTTTTGGCGTTTGTGAAGCGATGAGGGTGATCCCCGCCGAGATGAACCCGGAGACGGCACCCATGAGGAGCCGAAGCCCGACGAGTTGATACACGTCTTGGACGAAACTGATGAGCGTCATCACGACAGCCATGCCGAGACTTGCCCGAATGAGCATCAGTTTGCGGCCTTTTTGGTCGGCGAGCCTTCCCCAGAGCGGGGAGACGATGGCGGCCACGAGGAACGTGGCACCGAAAGCGACGGCTGACCAGGTGACGACGTGATCGGGATTCGTGACCCCGAGCTCTTCGATAAATAAGGGGAGGAACGGTAAGACGAGGCTCATCGAGGCCGCCGTCAAAAAGCTACCGATCCAAACGATGATTAAGTTTTTCTTCCATAAAGGATACGTAAGCGTCACGACCTTTCAAACATGAAGTTTTTCCATAACCTATATGTTACACTTTGTGAAGTAAAAAGTCCAAAAAAATGAGAAGGCGCTATGGCCTTCTCGATCAAGCTTCTGTTCGCACCGCGATATGGTGGACGCCGCGCAAAACTTGCTGATTATGCAAGACGTATACCGGGCCGTCCGTGAGCACTTTCCCGTCCTTCGAGAACTGGAGATAGACGGTGCGTGCCTCATCGATTGATAGCGTGAGCACCGATTCCCCATAAAAGCTGACGTGTGTCGCCGTAGCGATTGGTTCAGCGTTTTGCAGGAACGGAGCGAACGGCATCGCGAACGAGTCGCGAAGCGCCGCGTCTTTATCGGCCCGAGTCATCGGTTTATTGTGGTCGACACGTGTCCCTTGTGTCAGGCCGTCGTCCCATGCCTTCCCCATCTTGGCATAATACGCTTCATTATCATTCTCAACCGCGCGGTCGAGTTCCTCGATGTTCCGCTTGCGGTCGTCGAAAATCCATACGGTCGGGTCAATCGTCAACGCGTGACGAACCGCTCCGTCTAGTGGAAAAATCATTGATACGCCCCCTTTATTCACGATACACTGTACATTATACAGCTCTTCCGGGGAAAAAGGGAAACTGCGAGAAACTCATAGTGAATCCAGACTGTTCATTGAATTATGATGAAATATAATGTACAGTTGAGTTATGACAAACAGTCTGTCATTGTACGGAGGAGGGGTCGTAGTGGCGACAAATTTGGCTGCAGTCCAACGGGAGCAAGCGCTTCAACTATTAGAGGCAGACGCTGAAAAAATCCGTTGTTTGATTGAAGTGCAGTTAGAAAACCTAAAAATGCCGAAGTGCCCGCTTTATGAAGAGGTGCTTGATACACATATGTTCGGTCTATCACGCCAAATTGATTTTGCGGTCCGTCTTGGACTCATTTCAGACATTGAAGGTAAAGGACTGCTCGATTCATTGGAACAAAAGCTGTCCGCCCTCGCGGAAGCTTCAGATTTATGAACCTTATACTCAAACTGTGCAAGCGGCGCTGTTTGAGTATTTTTTTATAATGGGTCAAGGATTGTTGTACATAAGGAAGTGAAAACATGAAAACTCGGTTTCGGTACTTTGATTTCTCACTGTTCATTGCGGTGCTCATGCTTGTCGGAATCAGCTCAATCATGATTTACAGTGCGAGCGTATGGAATCGCGGGGATTACGCGAACAGCGGTTTGTTCTATCGGCAACTCTTCTACGCCGGACTCGGGATTGTCGTCTACTTGATTGCGACGATGTTCCGCTATGAGAACTTTAGAAAACTAAATATTTTGTACGGCCTCTACCTCGTGTCGGTCGTCCTCTTGTTCGTCACGTGGGCGATGCCACCACTCAACGGGGCACGGGCGTGGCTCATCATCGGCGGATTCACGGTGCAACCGGTCGAGATTGCCAAGTTCGTGTTGATTTTATTGCTCGCGAACTATTATCACCAACTGTGGAACAATGAACTGAAAGGGTTGCCGGGACGACTCGGCCGAGCCGCGATCACGAAAAAAGGATTACGGGCCCAAGCCGGTGCCTTCTTCGTGATTCCCGTCATCTATTTCTTTCTCCCGTATGCGATCGCCATCAACGGGCAACCGGATATGGGAGGGCTGTTCGTCCTTGGCGCCATCATGTTCCTCATGTGGCTCGCCGTTGGGGCGCCGCTCCGAATCATCATCCCATCGGTGATCGCTGGGATCGGGGCCGTCTATTTGATGTTCACGACGATTTTTTCGGAAAACCAGCGCAGTCGGATCGAGGTCGTCTTCAATCCGTTCATGGATCCTGAAGGCTATGGCCATCAATTGCTCATGTCGATCATCTCGATCGTGCACGGAGGATTGACCGGTGTCGGTCTCGGCAACAGTTATCAGAAGTATGGGTATCTGCCCGAACCGGAGACGGACTACATCATGTCCATCATCGCGGAAGAGCTCGGTTTTGTCGGTGTCGTCGTCGTCCTCGTCCTGCTCTTTTTCATCGCGTTCCGCGCCGTCAATATCGCCAACCATAGCGATAGTCACTTCGCGATGTTCGTCTCATTCGGCATCGCTGCCCAAATCATGGTCCAAACCGGGATCAATATCGGGGCGATGTCGGGCTGGTTCCCGGGGACGGGGGTCACGCTTCCGCTCGTCAGTTACGGCGGGACGTCACTCATCATGACGATGGGCATTCTCGGAGTGCTCAGCAGCATCTCGATGCGAAACCGGCACCGGGAAGCGACAAGACGGGCTGAGATTCGTGAGAAATCAGCCGAAAATGTGCAAGGTTCATCGTTACATGTTGTCAGGTAAGAAGGTTCGAACTACTTAAATGGGGGGATTTATGTTGAAACCAATTAGCAAATTACTTGTAGCCAACCGTGGAGAGATCGCCATTCGTGTATTTAGGGCAGCCACTGAACTAGGAATGCGCACAGTCGCCGTCTATTCACAAGAAGACAGCGGCTCGTTACACCGTTTTAAAGCGGACGAGGCATATTTGATCGGTCTCGATAAAAAGCCGATTGACGCCTATCTCGATATCGAGGACGTGATTCGAATCGCGAAACAGTCGGGGGCTGACGCGATTCACCCAGGATACGGTTTCTTATCTGAGAACATCGAGCTCGCACGTCGTTGCCGCGAAGAAGGTATCATCTTCGTCGGTCCGAATGAATCGCATCTTCATGCGTTCGGGGATAAAGTTCGGGCCCGTCAAAGTGCGATCGCGGCCGGACTCCCGGTCATTCCAGGTTCAAACGGACCGCTCACATCATACGAAGACGCGCTCGAGTTTGCGAACGAGCACGGGTTCCCACTCATGGTCAAAGCGGCGATGGGCGGAGGCGGCCGCGGGATGCGTGTCATCCGTACGGAAGCCGAGATGAAAGATTTGATTGAACGTGCCAAGTCAGAGGCGAAGCAAGCGTTCGGTTCAGACGAAGTGTACATAGAAAAATTAGTGGAGCGTCCGAAACACATCGAGGTTCAGATTCTCGGGGACGATCACGGTAACATCATCCACTTGTTCGAACGTGACTGTTCGGTCCAACGTCGACATCAAAAAGTCGTCGAGGTCGCACCGTGTGTGACGTTGTCTGAGGAATCGCGCCAAGCGATTTGTGACGCGGCGGTTAAGCTCATGCGTCACGTCGGCTACATCAACGCCGGGACGGTCGAGTTCCTCGTCACGGAAGACGAGTCGTTCTACTTCATCGAGGTCAACCCGCGCATCCAAGTCGAGCACACGATCACAGAGATGGTGACCGGCTTCGATATCGTGCAGACCCAGCTCATGATCGCGCAAGGCGAGTCGCT
The DNA here is from genome assembly GCF_018618115.1 of Exiguobacterium sp. s16. Taxonomy (NCBI): domain Bacteria; kingdom Bacillati; phylum Bacillota; class Bacilli; order Caryophanales; genus Exiguobacterium; species Exiguobacterium sp. s16. Next base: position 372,517 of record NZ_JACSLM010000001.1, read on the forward strand.
CCACGGCGACGTCATCCATATGCCGAAACAAGAAGACATCAAATTGCTCGGTTACGCGATCCAGTCACGTGTCACGTCAGAAGACCCGGGCAACAACTTTATGCCGGACACGGGCAAAATTATGGCGTACCGCTCTCCGGGCGGCTTCGGGGTCCGACTCGACGGCGGGAACGCTTACGTCGGGGCCGAGATTTCACCGTATTATGACTCGCTTCTCGTGAAGCTGTCGACACACGGCATGACGTTCGAACAGGCGGCTTCGAAAATGGTCCGTAACTTGAACGAGTTCCGGATTCGCGGCATCAAGACGAACATTCCGTTCTTGATTAACGTGATGAAGCACCAGAACTTCATCAGCGGTGACTACAACACGTCGTTCATCGACGAGACGCCAGAATTGTTCGTCTTCCCGAAACGGAAAGACCGTGGAACGAAGTTGCTCAACTATATCGGCGACGTCACCGTGAATGGATTCCCGGGTGTCGGATTGAAAGATAAGCCGATTAGCCGCTCGGTCCGGATTCCGCAAGACCTTCCGGCTGAAGCCAAACCAGGTACGAAACAGATTTTGACGGAGCTAGGTCCGGACGGCCTTGCCGATTGGATCAAACGTCAACCTGAACTGTTGTTGACGGATACGACGATGCGAGACGCGCACCAGTCGCTTCTTGCGACGCGGATGCGGACACAAGACATCGTCAATATCGCCGAACCGACGAGTAAACTCATGCCAGAGTTATTCTCGGTCGAGGCATGGGGCGGGGCCACGTTCGACGTCGCCTATCGTTTCCTCTCGGAAGACCCATGGGTTCGCCTCATGCGGCTCCGCGAGAAGATGCCGAACGTCTTGATTCAAATGTTGCTTCGCGGCGCCAACGCGGTCGGGTATAAAAACTATGCCGACAACGTCATCGAACAGTTCGTCCATGAGGCGGCCTATGCGGGTGTCGACGTGTTCCGGATCTTCGACAGCTTGAACAACCTCGAGTCGATTCAACTTGCGATCGACGCGACGTTACCGACAGGAAAAGTCGCGGAAGCGGCCGTTTGTTATACAGGCGACCTGTACGATGGCAACCGTCCGAAGTACCACTTGCCGTACTATGTCGATTTGGCGAAGAAACTCGAAGCGAGCGGGGCCCACATCCTTGCCATCAAGGACATGGCCGGTCTGCTCAAGCCAGAGTCGGCATACGCGCTCGTCTCAGCCTTGAAAGATGCCGTCGATTTGCCGATCCACTTGCACACGCATGACGCTTCCGGCAACGGAATCTTCACGTATGCCCGGGCGACGGATGCGGGCGTCGACATCGTCGACGTGGCTGCGAGCTCGATGTCAGGCATGACGTCACAACCTTCAGGCGGCAGCTTGATTTATGCGCTCGATCACCATGAACGTCAACCGAAAATCGATGCGAAGCATTACGAGGTCATCAGCGACTACTGGCAAGACGTGCGTCATAACTATGAGCCGTTCGAAAGCGATATGCGTGCTTCGAACCCATCGGTTTATGAGCATGAGATGCCGGGCGGTCAGTATTCAAACTTGCAACAACAAGCGAAAGCGGTCGGGTTAGGCGACCGTTGGAGCGAAGTGAAGGCGATGTACGCCCGCGTCAACATGTTGTTCGGCGATATCGTCAAAGTGACGCCGTCGTCAAAAGTTGTCGGGGACATGGCACTGTTCATGGTCCAACATAACTTGAACGAACAAGATGTGGTCGAGCGGGGTCACCAACTCGACTTCCCAGACTCGGTCGTCGAAATGATGCGCGGTGAGCTCGGAACGCCTCCAGGCGGATTCCCGACAGACGTGCAACAAGCCATCTTGAAAGGCGAAAAACCGCTCGACGTACGTCCGGGTAAACTGATCGAACCGTATGATTTCAAGGCGGCGCAGACGAAGTTGTTCGAGAAGCTCGAGCGCCCGGTGACGGACTTCGAACTGCTCTCGAACGCGTTGTATCCGAAAGTGTTCGAGGATTACGTCACCCATTCGACGACGTATGGCGATGTATCCGTCCTCGACACGTTAACGTTCTTCTACGGCTTGAACGTCGGAGAGACGATTCAAGTCGAGATCGAGACCGGGAAGACGCTCATCATCAAACTCGTTCAAATCAGTGCGGCGAACGAGGACGGTATCCGTCTTGTCTCGTATGAGATGAACGGGGTACCGCGTGAAATCGAAATCAAAGACGTGAACGTGAAGTCGGCGACGACGAGCCGACCGAAAGTTGATCGGACGAACCCGAAACAAGTCGGTGCTTCGATGCCGGGATCGGTGTTGAAAGTGCTCGTCGAACCTGGTAGCCGTGTCCATCGCGGGGAACAGCTCCTCGTCACGGAAGCGATGAAGATGGAGACGACGGTCCAAGCCGCTCAAGACGGTGAAGTCAAAGCGGTCCATATTAAAGAAGGCGACACAATCCAAAGTGACGACTTATTGATTGAGTTTGTATAATGGAAAGAAGCATAGCGCGGCTATGCTTCTTTTTTAGATAGGAGTGGGAGAGATGAGACGAGTCTGTTGGTTTCGATCGGATTTTCGATTGACTGATAATCATATGTTACACCGGGTATTGAAAGACGCTGCTTCAGGCGATGAATTGGAGTTCGTCTTTTGGCTCAATCCGAACTATTGCGAGCCGTTCGAGACACGGCACGATTACTTTTTCGCGACGATGCGACAATTTATGGGTGAGCTCAAGGAGAACGGCCTCGGCCTGCGTGTCATCGTCGCCGACACGGCCGAAGTGTTCGTCGAAGCGCTCGGTCAGTTTGACACGCTATACTTTAACGCCGAGTATGTTGAACCGTTCAAGCAGCGCGACGATGCCGTCATCGAGGCGCTCGGGCAAGACGTCAAAGTCATCCGTCTGCTCGATCGGCATTTGTTTGCCCCGAACGCGTTCACGAAAAAAGACGGGGACCCGTACAAAGTGTATACGCCGTTCAAAAAGGCGGCCTACGCCGAAACGCCGCCCGCACCGTATGATGTCGATGTGACAGCGCTGAAGCAACTCGTCGCGACCGAACATGTCGTGCCTGCTGAATTGCGGCGTCAGTTCGACCGGTGCGAGCGTTCGTGGAAAGCGCTCGGAGAAGCGGCCGCGAAACGACGTTTGCATGACTTTGTCGCCAACCGGATCGACGCCTATGATGAGGACCGCGATATCCCGGCGATCGCCGGCACGAGCCGGATCTCTCCATATCTACGGACCGGGGTGTTGTCGATCCGCACCGTGGCGGAAGCAGTGCTGTCGGCGCCGAAATCGAGCGGACGCGACACGTATTACGATGAGCTGTTATGGCGCGAATTTTATTATATGATCATGGTTCAATTCCCGGGACTGAAAGACCGTCCGTTCAACGACAAGTATAAGCATCTCGACTGGGAAGACGATGACGAGAACTTCCAGGCGTGGTGTGAGGGGAAGACGGGTTACCCGATCGTCGACGCGGCGATGCGGCAACTGAACGAGACAGGTTGGATGCACAACCGGCTCCGGATGATCGTCGCCTCGTTCTTATCGAAACATTTACTGATCGACTGGCGAAAAGGGGAACGCTATTTCGAACAGAAACTGATCGATTATGAGGCAGCCTCGAATATTGGCGGCTGGCAATGGGCCGCCTCGGTCGGGACGGATGCGGTTCCGTACTTCCGCATCTTCAATCCGACGACGCAATCCGAGAAGTTTGATACCGAAGGGACGTTCATTCGGAAGTATGTGCCTGAACTCGCCGACCTCGACAAAAAGTCGATTCACTTTCCCGACCTCAGCGAGCGGGACGGATACATCGACCCAATCGTCGACCATAAGGAAGCGCGAGCCCGAGCGCTCGAACGGTTCAAGGATGCACAGTAAATAGGCATAGAAAAAAGGAGCGATGAACGTCGCTCCTTTTCGTGTGTTCGATTAAACTGATTTTTGTCGAGCGGACGCGGTCGTCTGCTTCTGACTCCGATACGCATGATATGCCAAGTACGAGACAATCCCGAAATAGCAGGTAATCAAGAACGCGTGGAGGAGCGGTACGTATGTGGCATGTCCCCCAAGTACAATCCACGCCCCCGTGCCGACTTGGAGCAAGATGAAGAACAAGGACGCCCACATCCCGGTCTCGACGAGTTGATTCGTCTCCCGTCGCGCCAAGTACAACACGTACAGCGTATAGAAGACGAGCAGTCCCGCCATGATGCGGTGCCCCATTTGGACGTACGACTCGAACGTCCACACGTTCTGGTCACAGATCGGCCAGCCCACGCACGCATACGTCGCGCCGAGGTGACGGACATAAGCACCCGTGTAGACGACGACCATCGTATAGATCGTCAAGCCGTAAAGGTGAATCTTCAATCGTTCGGAGACGGCCCGATGCAGACGTTCTCCTTCGAACAAGAGAATCGTCAAAATGAGAAGCGACGCGAACGAGACGAGCGAGATGCCGAAGTGGAGCGCGAGAATCGCGTCCGACTGTTGCCAGATGACGGCACCGGCGCCGATGATGGACTGGATGAGCATAAAGATGAACGCGAGGAACGCGAACACTTTGACGTCATAGCGGTTTTTGACGACCGCGAACGTCCAAACCGTCAATGCGATGATGAGGAGTCCTTCGATGCCGGAGACGACACGGTGACTGTACTCGATCATCGTCTCGACGCTCGGATTGGTCGGAATCAGTTTCCCGTGGCAGAGCGGCCAGTCTGTACCGCACCCGTCGCCGGAGTCGGTCTTCGTCACGGTTCCACCCATGATGAGAACGAGCATCATCCCGAGCGTGACGAGTGCTGAAAATAGTGCGAGTTTTTTATGCATTCGTTTCCACCTGCTTTTGAGAAAAATCACTAGAATTGTGCCTTGTCAGTTTATATTTTTTTCGCCATACTTATTATACGGCTTTACGTCGTAAAAACGAAACGGAAAAGCTTGCAATCGCTATCAAAATCGTTATTCTAGTATTAGCGTAGCGTTTTTACTGTGACAATTATCACACGTCTGTCACAAAAAACTAGCTATTTTACAAGCATAAACGACGTATTCTTTTTGAAAATATGGTATCTTTGTTATGAGTTAGGTGAACTTTGTTCATATTGTGTTTTTTCTGTGAAAAGAATACGAGGATTTCGTGATTAGTAGGGGGGTCAGTATGACAAAAGTCAACCCAGGGACAATGGCAGAAGTAGAATATACAGAATCCGCCTCGTTCCGCGACTATGTTGCTCTGGCAAAAATGGGAATCGTCCGCGCCAATCTATTGTTGGTGTTCGCCGGTTTCTTTGTAGCAGCAACATATCAGAGTGATACGCCAGTACTTTATTTGTTTGAAGTTTGGCCACAACTCTTATTAACGATGTTAGGAAGCGCGCTCGTCATCTCCGGGAGTTGTTACCTAAACAACTTCGTGGACCGTGATATCGATTACTTGATGGGACGTACAGACAACCGACCAAGTGTCACCGGGAAAATTTCGGGAGAACGGATTTTGCTCCTTGGATTAACGCAACTCGCGATCGGGACATTGCTCTTATTGATCGTGTCGTATGTGGCAGCAGTCTTCGGTTTAATCGGGGCATTTTTTTATGTCGTCATTTATACGATGTGGCTTAAACGAACGCACACGTTGAACACGGTCGTCGGCAGCATCTCCGGAGCGGTACCACCGCTCATCGGTTGGGCAGCCATCGATCCCGCGCTTCATATCGATGCGTGGCTCATGTTCCTCGTCATGTTCTTGTGGCAACCGCCACACTTCCTCGCGCTCGCCATGCGGCGTGTCGAGGAGTATCGAGCGGCCGGCATTCCGATGCTACCGGTCGTCAACGGCTTTGCGATCACCAAGCGCCAAATCATTTGGTGGATCGCGACACTCATTCCAGCGTCGCTCTTGTTCTTGCATTACGGTTTGATCTACGTGATCGTCGCGGCCGGTCTTGGGGGCTACTGGTTATATCTCGGCTTGAAAGGTTTCAAGGCCGAAGATGAGATCAAGTGGGCAAACAAAATGTTCTTTTATTCATTGATTTATTTAGTCGTGTGGATTGTCACGCTGGTATTGACGGCACTTTGATAGTCGCACTCACTATATAGAAACCATTGCACATCATTTTGGGAGAAAGTGGGGATTGTTGTGAAATCATTTAAGAAGCTTCTGTTTGGCATCGTCCCGATGATGATGTTCGCACTACTGTTATCAGGGTGCGGCGTAGAGGGATTGTCTGCATTGAAGCCGATGGGAGAGGGAGCTGAGATTCAGCTTCGCATCATTCTCATCAGTTTGGCAATCATGCTCTTTGTACTTGTCATCGTAACGATTATTTACGTGTACGTGCTCATGAAATTCCGTCGGAAAGATGAATCAATTCCGAAGCAAGTCGAAGGAAGCAGCACGCTCGAGATGATTTGGACAGTCGTTCCAATCATTTTATTGATCATTCTCGCTGTTCCGACGATCACGACGACAGTCGAGCTCGCAAAAGCGAAAGAAGCGAAAAAAGAAGAAGAAATCAATGTCACGGCCAACCTTTACTGGTGGGAATTTGAATATCCGAACGCAGGCGTGGTCACGGGTCAAGAACTCGTCATCCCAGTCGGTAAGCGTGTCGGCATCAACTTGACATCGAAAGACGTCATTCACTCGTTCTGGGTACCGGCCTTGTCAGGTAAGACGGATACGAACCCAGGCCTTGATAACGAAATGTGGTTGCATGCAAATGAACCAGGTACGTTCTACGGGAAATGTGCCGAGCTTTGCGGACCTTCACACGCACTCATGGACTTCAAAGTCATCGCACTCGAGCAAGAAGAGTACGACCAATGGCTCGAAGACATGAAAGCACAGCAGGACGCAAACACAGAAAACCTCGTTGCAGATAACCAAAACTTGACGACAGGCGAAGCCGTGTACGTCGAGAGCTGCTTGAGCTGTCACGGTGGCGGGAAAGTCGCGCCGAGCTTGACGAACTTTGGTGATCGCGAATGGTTGGCGGGCTACCTCGAAAACAACGAAGAGAAGTTGAAAGAATGGATTCGCGACCCACAAGAATTGAAACAAGGCGCGCTCATGCCTGGCTTCGGTGAAGGCCAAATCAGTGATGAAGAGTTAGATGCACTCGTTGACTTCTTGTACGATCAGAAGATTGACTAACGGGAAAAGGGGGATTTCACGTGGCACAGACCACTGCTATGCAGCAACCGCGTAAATACAATGGCATCATGGATTGGGTTACGACGGTTGACCACAAAAAAATCGGTATTTTGTATTTGTTCTCAGGAATCTTCTTCCTCCTTCTCGGTGGAATTGAAGCTTTACTTATTCGTTGGCAACTCGTTCGTCCGATGAACGACTTCGTCAGCGGCGAAACGTTCAACCAATTGATCACGATGCACGGGACGACGATGATCTTCCTAGCGGCCATGCCGATGCTATTCGGATTTATGAACGCCGTCGTACCGCTACAAATCGGGGCACGCGACGTCGCGTTCCCGTTCATTAACTCACTTGGTTTCTGGTTGTTCTTCTTCGGTGGTGTCATGCTGAACCTTAGCTGGTTCTTCGGCGCTGCACCGAACGCAGGGTGGACGGCGTACGCGCCGCTCTCGACACAACCTGAAGCATCAGGGGTCGACTTCTACGCCCTCGGTCTTCAAATCTCAGGTTTCGGTTCACTCATGGCCGGGATTAACTTCCTCGTCACGATTTTGAACATGCGTGCACCAGGCATGAAACTCATGCGGATGCCGCTCTTCACGTGGACGACGTTCGTCGCTTCGGCGTTGATCGTCTTCGCGTTCCCGCCGCTCACAGTCGGCTTGTTCATGTTGATGTTCGAGCGCTTGTTCGGTGCCGTCTACTTTGATCCGGCAGCCGGCGGTAACGTCGTCATCTGGGAACACCTTTTCTGGATCTTCGGACACCCGGAAGTATACATCTTGATACTCCCTGCGTTCGGTATTTTCTCGGAAATCATTCCGACATTCGCTCGTAAACGTCTGTTCGGTTACACAACGATGGTCTTCGCAACGATGCTCATCGGTTTCCTCGGATTCATGGTTTGGGTCCACCACATGTTCACGGTCGGTCTCGGACCGGTCGCCAACTCGATCTTCGCTGTCGCGACAATGGCCATCGCCGTTCCGACAGGGGTCAAGATCTTCAACTGGTTGTTCACGCTATGGGGCGGACAAATCAAGTTCAACGTCGCGATGCTCTACTCGGTCGCATTCATTCCATCGTTCCTCGTCGGGGGGATGACAGGGGTCATGCTTTCGGTCGCACCGGCCGACTATCAGTATCACGATAGTTACTTTGTTGTCGCTCACTTCCACTACGTTATCGTAGGTGGGGTTGTCTATGGTCTATTCGCAGGACTTTACTACTGGTTCCCGCTCATGTTCGGCAAAGCGCTCTCTGAGAAGCTTGGCTACTGGCAGTTCTGGTTGTTCTTCATCGGGTTCCACTTGACGTTCTTCCCGCAACACTTCCTCGGATTGTTCGGGATGCCACGCCGCGTCTTCACATACCTTCCTAACCAAGGGTTTGAGACGATGAACTTACTGTCGACGATTGGTGCCTTCTTCATGGGTGTATCGACAATCATCTTGCTCGTCGCTGTTGTCAAGGCATTCTTGTCGAAACAACGCGTCAAGCCAGACCACTGGGAAGATGGACGTACATTGGAGTGGACGCTTCCTGTACCGACACCAGAGTACAACTTTGCACAAACACCGCTTGTCAAAGGTCTCGATACGTTCTGGCTCGAGAAAATGGCGGGCAACAAACGGGTCTCTGTTGCTGAACCAGTAGCAGACATCCACATGCCGAACAACTCGTTGATTCCATTCTTCATGTCACTCGGTCTTTTCATCGCCGGACTTGGAGCGATCTTCCAAATGGATAACGCGGTTGTCGGTTGGTCACTCATCGTGATCGGATTACTCATCACATTCGTGTCGATGTTCCTCCGTTCATGGATCGACGACCATGGCTTCTATATTCCAAAATCACAGATTGAAGCGGATTTGAAAGCGATTCGTGAGAAAGGAGACCAATAAATGGCACATGCAGTCGAAAAACACCCGGTGACCGGTATTCCGGCCAATCCAGAGAAAGCCACGCTGGAAGGGAAAAATAAATATGTGGCCTTCTGGTTCTTCCTCGGTGGAGAGACTGTTCTCTTCGCCTCGCTATTCGGAACGTACGTCGGTCTACTGAACTCTGGTGCGCCAGAGGAACTTCGTTCGTACAATATCTTTGAGATGGGGCTCGTCTTCTTAATGACGATGCTCCTCCTCACAAGTTCGCTCACAAGCGTTCTCGCCATGATGAACATGAAAGCGAACAATCCAGGCCGCATGAAGTTTTGGTTGGTCGTCACGCTTCTCCTCGGGGCTGGATTCCTTGGAGCAGAGATTTATGAGTTCATCCACTACTACCACATCGGTCACACGTTCACATCGAGCGCGTTCGGATCTGCGTTCTATACGCTCGTCGGATTCCACGGCGCACACGTCACGTTCGGTCTCCTTTGGATCACGACGCTGTTGATTCGCAACTGGAACCGTCCAATCGATGTGTACAACGCACCGAAGTTCTACGTGTCGAGCCTGTACTGGCACTTCATCGACGTCGTATGGGTTTTCATCTTCTCAATCGTCTACCTCTTAGGGATGGTGAGCTAATATGGAAAAACAACCAATGAACGAAACGCACAAACAGTTAGAGCTTGAAGTAAAAGCCGAATCAAGACGCGAGTATCAACTTCAGTTGATTAGCTTCGCGATGATGATTTTGCTCACATTCGTCGCGTTCGGCGCCGTATACGCTGAACTCATGCCGGTGTGGGCGGCAGGTGGCTTCTTGATCATCCTCGCCATCATCCAAGTGTTCTTGCAGCTTTATATCTTCATGCATATGAACAACCGTGGCAACACGTGGATCGTCGGAATGATGTGGCTCGGCATCTTTGTCGCCATCATCACGGTCGCGGCCCTTCGCTTGCTCATTTGGTAAATGTGACAAAGGATTGAACATCTGTGGAAACATAGATGATTCAGTCCTTTTTGCTTTACTTCAAAAATAAAGGAATAGTAATCTTGAAGTGAACGGTTTCATCGGTTTGGGAGAGAAAGAAAAGGGGTGAAGGGATGCTCTGGAATACATCAGAGCTACTCAAACAGTTCGATTGGACGACGCTTTGGAGTCCATGGTTCGGATTGTTGATGGTAGGGTTGTACGTCCTCTATGCGGTCGTCACAGAGAGCATGGCGAAGCGAGGGTACGAGTCGACCACGTTGCTACAAAAGTTCAGCATGTTATCCGCTATTTTATTGTATTACATCGGTTTCGGTAGCCCGGTCGATGTGCTCGCGCATATCATCTTCTCGGTGCATATGTTGCAGATGGTGCTCGTCTACGTGCTCGCACCGGCGCTCGTCGTGTACGGGATGCCATATTGGGTGTTTGAAAAATTATTTAGCTATAAGGTGATTGGGCCGACGCTCAAATTTATGACAAAACCTTTGATCGCACTCGTTTTGTTCAATGCATTATTCACGTTCTACCATATGCCATTCATTTTTGACTACGTGTTGACGAACTATGGTGTGCACCGCATCTTCCACGGCGCTCTTGTCGTCTTCAGTTTGACGATGTGGTATCCGGTCATCGCACCGTTCATCTCGGAAGAAGAGGAAGGCATGTCTGATTTGAAGCGGATGGTATACATCATCGCGAACGGGGTGTTGTTGACGCCGGCGTGTGCGTTCATCATCTTCAGCCAAGGCATCTTGTATGACGCCTATACAGACGCAGAAACGTTTGCGACCGTGCTCGGCTACTGTATGCCGAACGGGGACGTATCCGGCCTTGATTTGAACGCGCTCATGGGCGCGACGAACAGCGCCCTTGAAGACCAACGCTTCGGTGGGGTATTGATGAAGCTCGGTCAAGAAGTTGTCTACGGTTTCTTCTTCGGCTGGACGTTCTTCGGCTGGGTGCGCCGGACAAAATCGCTTTCGCTCGATGAAGGCATGTCGTTCACACCGCAAGAACCAAAAGAGAAAAAATGAACTAAGTCAAAGGGGAAACTACGATGAACTATCTTGCCTTGATCAGTGTGACATTCATTGTCATCAGTGCTATTTTAGTCGCGATCGGATGGACGATCATCGCGCGTGATCGTCGCAACGTCGACAAACATAAAAAAGTCATGACGGCTGCCGCGATCGCCGCGACAACATTCTTCATTCTTTACGTCTCGCGTACGATTTTTGTCGGCAATACCGCCTTCGGCGGACCTGATTCAGTGAAGCCATACTATTTGGCGTTCATGATCTTCCATATCTTACTCGCGACGACAGGCGGGGTCCTCGGCTTGATCACACTTTACCTCGGCTATAAAAACAAAGTCGAGAAACACCGGAAAATCGGACCGAAAGCTTCGGTCGTCTGGTTCTTCACGGCGATCACAGGGGTGACGGTATACGTCCTCCTCTACGTCGCCTATGACCCAGGTGAGACGACGAACGTCTTCCGTGCCATTATCGGTGGGTGAATCGAGAGAGGGGGAAGAGGATGAAACGGAATAGCTATATGACGGTCGGTTTGACGGTCGCCATTTTGGTGGCAATCGGCGTGGCCTCGTACTTCTTATTCTTTAAAGAAGAGGACTTGCCCGTCATCCAAGAGCCGACCCCGTTCACGTTAACGAACGCGCTCGACGGTCAGTCGTACAATTCGGACAACGGTAAAGTTAAAATCGTCACGTTCTTTTACACGAACTGCCCGGACATTTGTCCGCTCACGTTGCGCGACTTCATGAAGCTCGAGCAAGAGCTGAAAGCGAACAATCTATACGGGACGGACGTTGAGCTCGTCGCCATCACGGTCGATCCGGAAGTCGATACGGTTCCCGTCTTAGAGAACTACGGGGCGGCGTTCCAAGCCGAACCAACGGGCTGGAAGATGTTGACCGGAGACAAAGCCGATATCGACCGTATCACGCGTCAGCTTCAGTTCTACTACTCGAAAGCGAACAGTGGCCTCGTCACGCATGCGACGACGATGTATATCATCGATCGCAAGCATGACGTGCGCGCGGTTGCCCAAATGGCGACGGCAGGAGAAAAACCTGTCGACATCGAAACCATTATGGAGGACGTGTTAGTACTCGCGGCAGAAAAGGAGTGAAGAAGATGAATGATACGATGGCTGTCATCGGAAATGATTATTCCTATGGAGATGTGACGATTGCCGAACGGGCGATCGAGGATTTGATCGCTTGCAGCGCGATCGAATTCGGATTGCGTGAAGTGAAAGTCGTGTCTCTGTCGAAAGAGCAATACGATTATCAAATCATCGCACCCGTCTCGCTCGTCGAGGCTGAACGCCTGTATCGGTATGTGCGCGATCAGTTCGACTTGTTGCTCGGACAGGTCGATGTGACGCTTAATGTGATTGCTATATGAAAAAGGGAGGACCCGCTGAGGGCCTCCCTTTTTCTATGGAAGAAGATGTCGTCTTTGTTTATTTTTCCCAAAAGTGAACTCGGGTATCTGGTATGATGGAATGAGTAGTCACGGTACGCGACTCATCGAGGGGGAAATCAGATGCAACATGAGGCATTGATCGTCATTGATATTCAAAATGACATCACGAAACATTACAAAGCAGTCATCGACAACATCAACAAATCAATCGATTGGGCGGTCGAGAAGGGGATTCATGTCGTCTATATCCGGCATGAGAACTTATCAGCGGGGACGAGAACGTTCAAAACGGGAACACGCGGAGCGGAATTAGCGCCAGAGTTGAAAATCGTGTCCGATCACGTATTCACCAAATATAAGGGCAACGCCTTGACGAGTGAAGCGTTCGCGGAGTTCATTCAACAACATGGCATCGACACGTTCTATATCACTGGGGCCGACGCGACCGCCTGTGTGAAGTCGACGTGCTACAATCTGCGGAAAGCAGACTATGCGGTCAGCGTCCTGTCGGATTGCATCACGAGCTATGACTTGAAGAAAATCGACGAAATGATCGCGTACTATGAGGGCAAAGGCTGCACCATTATTCAATCGGGAGACTTGTCGGCATAACCTGTTCTGCCGACGTCGGCTTGTCATATGTGGTCAAAAGAAAAACCCCTTCGCTTATGCAAGGGGTTTTACTTCGAGTGTCTCAGCGAGTGCGGCAAGACGACGCTCGCAATCACGGACGATTTCTTCCGGGAACTCTTCGTCGTACTCGACGCCGTGCGGGTAGTAATGTTTTCCGAGAATCGGTGTCAACATTTTAACGACCGCATGACGGTCCTCGATTTGTCCTTCAATCGCATATACCGGTAAGCGAAGGTAGAACGTCTCGCCTGTCGATTGTTTCTCGTACTTCATGTCATACGTTGCACGCTCATAGTCCCAAGCGCCTTCACGGATGAAATGATGATGATCCATGATCGTCTCGAGCAAACCGAAGCGGATCTCTTTTCCTTCGATGTGGAACTGCTCAAATTTCATCATAATCCCCCTTTTCCCTAATAAACCTCATATGTCATCATATCATATTCGAAAACGTTCTTGGAATAACGTGTGTTCAAATTGTGAAAAAAAGATGAACGCCTCAAGCCTGGGTGTCGAGGTAGTGGGCAATCTTGTCTGTAAGCCTCACACCGAGCGGCAGGAGCCCTTCCGAACCGAAGAAGACGTTGAACTCTAAAATGTAAAATTCACCGTCCGCGACGATGACGTCGAAGGCAGCGTGATTGATGTGAAGCGTCTTGGCGATGTCGAGCACTTCCGCGACGACGTCTTCCGGGATGTCGTCATACGAGAAGTGGGCACCTTGGGCGACGTTGTTCAAGAACGCTTCGCTGACGCGCCAGTACGAACCGACGACTTCTTCACCGATGACGATGATCCGCAAGTCGCGGTCATTCGGGATGTATTGCTGGACGTAGAACGTCTCGTGCTTGTCGACGTATTCGAGCCAGTCCTGTTCATGCTTGATGAGCCAGACGCCTTGTCCCATCGACGACTTGGCCGTCTTGGCGACGAACGGGTACTCGAACTCTTCCAAGACACGCTCAATCGTGTAAGGGTTTTTCCCGTAGATGAGCGTCTTCGGGATGCGGTGCGGGAACGTCGCCTTGAAGGCGCGCGTCATCTCAATCTTATCGTGCCCGAGGTGATACGTGGCCGGGGACGGGAAAATCGGTTTATTCAGTCCGTAGATGATCGAGTTGACCATCCAATATTCAGGGAACAAGACGAGGTCGGCCGCTCTTACTTTATCGAGCTGGTCGTAATAATATTCAGGTTTCGCATAGTCGGTCTTGATGCCGGCCGAACGAATCATGTTAAATGAGACTTTTTTCATAGCGAGGTGCACGGATGCACCTGTTCACTTCCTTTCTGGTTGGACGCTTGACAGTCACGTTCAATTATAAAGCCGATTGCTTACAGAGGGAATCAAATGTGTTAAAATCATGGCAGAAAGGGTGAAAGCCATGATTATTACTGAACAGACGATCGCCCTGCTCGATCAAACGGAATCGTTAGCCGATTTGATTGAAGCGAGCGAGTCGTTCCAAACATATATCGCCACGAAACAAGCGCGAGCCCAATCGGAGGAAGCGCGCCTCGTGGAACGTGAGTTCTTGCGGATGAAAGAAGATTACGAGTACGTACAGCGGTTCGGGAAACATCACCCGGACCACGATCGCATTAAAAAAGAGATGCATCTCGTCAAACGGCGTCTCGATGTCCAGCCAGAAGTGGCCGCATTTAAAAAAGCGGAACGCAGTTTAGATAAACTGCTCGGGGAAGTGAGTGAGCTGTTGGCCTTCTCGGTTTCTCCAAAAATCAAAGTCCCGACCGGAAACCCGTTCTTCGATGAAGGCGGATGTTCAGGCGGAGGAAGTTGTGGAGGCGGAAGCTGTGGATGTGCCATCTGAGACGTTTGAGTTGAATGGTCGAATCGGGTTCGTCGTCTACGTCCAATCGTTGAAGCAAGTGAAGGCGTTGCGTCGCTATGCGAACCTGTATTACGTGTCAAAGCGGGAGAAGTACGCCTTCTTGTATACCGACCTCGATGGACATGAGGCGATTCTCGAACAAGTGAGCGCGTTGCCGTTCGTCGAAGCGGTCGTCCGCAGTGAGCGGCCGTTCGTCGCGGAGACGTACGAATCGAAGCAGAAATAACACAAAGATGAAGGCGGTGCCGCCTTCATCTTTTGTGGTGAAGGAGAACGGAGATGCGAGTGATTTCAGGAGAACGAAAAGGGACCCGACTCAAGGCAGTCCCGGGGTCGGCGACACGACCGACGACAGATAAAGTGAAAGAATCATTATTCAACATCATCGGCCCTTATTTCGCCGGGGGAGATGCGCTTGACCTATACGCCGGGAGCGGTGGGTTAGGGATTGAGGCATTGTCACGGGGATGTGACCATGCCGTGTTCGTCGACAAGCAACGAAAGGCGATCCAGACGGTCACAGACAATTTGAAGACGACACACTATGAGTCAAAAGCGACGGTGTTGCAACAAGACGCCCGGTCGGTCCTCGACCAACTCGTCTTAAAAGGACAGCCGTTTAAATTGATTTTTATGGATCCGCCATATCATGCGGAAGAACATGTGCCGTTTTTACACATCATTGAGTCGAACCGACTATTGACGGACAACGGGGTCGTCGTCTGCGAACATGGCAGCGATGTGACGTTACCGGATCAGGTCGGGCAGTTGGAAAAAATCAAGGTGCAGCGCTACTCGGACGTGATCACGATCAGCTTCTACGAGTATGCGGCGACCGAGGAGTGAGAACATGTCAAAACGTATCGCGATTTGCCCGGGGAGCTTTGACCCGATTACGAACGGTCATTTAGATATCATCGAGCGGGCGGCAGCCATCTTCGACGAAGTCATCGTCGCCGTGCTCGAAAATTCGAGCAAGGCACCATTGTTTAATGTAGAAGAGCGTTTGTCGCTCATCCGTGAAGTGACGACCCATTTGCCGAACGTCACCGCCGACGCGTTTGGAGGATTGCTCGTCGAATATGCAGCGAAGCGTGAGGCGGCAACGATCGTCCGTGGGCTGCGGGCCGTCTCTGATTTTGAATATGAACTTCAAATCGCATCCATCAATAAAAAGTTGAATGAGAACGTGGAGACGCTCTTTATGATGACAAACAGCCAATATTCGTTCCTAAGCTCGTCAATCGTGAAAGAAGTCGCCAAATACGGGGCGTCCGTCGCTGAACTCGTCCCTGAACAAGTCGAGCACGCCTTGCGTCAAAAGTATAAAGTGAGCCAAGGACAATGAAGTCGCTCAAAATCGGCTTCGGGTTGCTCGTGGCCGTCTTGATTTTCTTGTTTGTGCCGCTCCCGTATTACATCACCTACCCGGGGGAAGCAACGACGATTGAAGAATTCATGACGGTCGAAGGCGGGGATAAAGAACCCGGCGAGCTACAGATGGTGACCATCTCGCAACGTCGGGCGACTCCGCTTTGGCTCGTCGGCAGTTGGTTCACGCCGTTCACCGATGCCAGCCCGGCCAGCCGCTATTTATATGATGGGGAAAGCGAGGCGGACTACGAACGCAGACAAGAGCTGTTGATGGCATCGTCCCAGCAGGCGGCGATTCAATACGCCTATGAGTTGGCGGACGCCGACATGACGGTTTCGTTCGAAGGGATGTATGTCTCCGCCCCAATCAGCGGGTCGCTCGCGGCGAACGTTTTGAAACCGGGTGACGTGATCACCGCCATCGACGGCCAGTCGTTCGCGTCGCGTCTCGACTTCATCGAACGTGTCGCTTCGTTCGAAGCCGGCGATGAAGTGTCCGTCACGCTCGAACGGGATGAACGGGAGCTGGAGGTCGATACGCTTATCCAGCCGCTCGACCGGACCGGCGACCGGGTCGGTCTCGGGATTTATGAACCGTTACCGATTCAAGACGTGCGCACAGTCCCGGAAGTCTCGTTCGAACTGACGAACGTCGGAGGACCTTCGGCCGGTCTTATGTTCACGCTTGAAATCTTTGATCAGTTGACACCGGGTGATTTGACGGGCGGGGCTGTGATCGCCGGTACCGGCACGGTCGATGAGACCGGGACCGTGGGGCCAATCGGCGGGGCGTGGCAAAAAATCGTCGCCGCCGACCGGGCCGGTGCGTCGGTTTTCTTCGTGCCGGACGGATCAAATTACGATGAGGCGATGGAATCGCTCGACCGCCTAGACAGTGACATCAAAGTCGTTCCGGTCAAGACGGTCGAGGAGGCCATCGATTATTTGGAGTCAATGAATTGAGGGGTTTGTACGTGTTCGACGAGTGACCGATTTCCGAGAGGAAGGCGATACGCCTCGGTCACTCGAGCCTCGAACGCAAGGTCAGGATGGTACTTGCTCATGAGCGGTACGTCTTTTTTTATACCTTTCAACACGGTTCGTCCAATCGCGTTGAACGCGAGCGGGCGGACGTAAGGCACCTCATCGAAACGCTCTGGCAGCTCATCGCGGCGCCAATGGACGAGAACAGAGACGAGAGCACGTTGAATGGCGGTCCGAGTGTAGCGTCTCGTTAACAGTCGAGCGAGCGCCTGCTCGAACGTTGGCTCGAGACCGGCTTGAATCAAACGCGGTGATAACGAACTGTCGATGCCGACAAGTTGGTCGAGCACGTCTTTCGGGGTCGTCCGTAACTTGTACTGCAAGACGGGCCAATAGAGTGACCAGTGTGCCATCGACACGTCCGCAAACAGGGCTCTCGTGGCGTCAGGGACGGCCCGGACCATACCTGTCTCCAAGTAGTGGCCGCGCACGCCCGTGGCCGACATGACGTCTGAGACGCTTGGGTCATGGTATCCCGCACCGAGGCGACGAATCGTATGGAGCTCGATCGTCGTCGCCGCTTTCGCGTAGTGATAGGCGAGGATATTGTTCGGGAGCGTCAAGTCGAAATCGGGATAGAGCGCACCGAACGCCTCACTCGACGCTTTGGCCGAGGATCGTCCGTGGTCAAGCGCTTCTTTTAGTGCCGTCTGATAAGCTGGCGTCGCCTCGATGTTTGCGGCCGCGGCCCGTTTCACGGCTGTGATGTCTCCGCTCTCGCTTCCGAACGACAGCGTTTGGCACTGCATGCGTTCGGCGATGGCGACGGCGGCGCTTGCGAACCGGTCGGCACGTTGTACCCCGTAACGGGTCGGCAGTTCGACGACGAGGTCAATCGCGCCCGTCTGGACGGCCGCTTTCGCGCGGCTCCATTTGTCGAACGCCGCCGGTTCCCCGCGTTGGGTGAACTGGGCGCTCATGACGGCGATGACGGCATCGGCGCCCGTTTCGATCCGTGCTCGTTCAGCTTGATGGAGATGCCCGTTATGGAACGGGTTGTACTCAGCGATGATGGCCGTTTTTCGCATAAAATTACTCCTTTGCATTGTCGATTGGATTGGTGTAAGATGGATAAGTACGCTTTGGCAAAGCGCCGTCGTCAACTGATTTTAGTGTAAAGAAAAAACATTGACAAAACAAGTTGGCCTATCTATAATTCATATTGTTGCAATTGAGGTGATTCGGATGAAGTGGTCTATTGCACAGCTACTTAAGCTACGAAACCAGGGTGACAGTTTTGCCATCGATGAGATGGTCGAACTACCAGAGCTTACTCAGCTCCATCCGGATATCCGTTCGATTCGCCCGGTGCATGTGCACGGGGATGCGTCGTTCACATCTAATCAAGTTACATTCAATTTGAAGGTTCAAGGTGACCTGACGTTGCCAGATGCGCGTACGTTGGACGATGTCATCTATGAATTTGATATTGAATCGCTCGAGCCTTTCTTTTTGGAGAATGGGCGTTATACGGAGCAATTCGATGATGTCAATTTGCCAGAAGGAAATACGATTGATCTGCGACCAATCGTAAGAGAGCTCATCATGTTAGACGTCCCGATGCAAGTTTTCGGGAACGAAACAGACAAAACTCAGGTTGAAGGGGAAGGCTGGTCCGTCATTGACGAGCAGCCGGACGACCAACCAAAAATTGACCCGCGCCTCGCGGGCCTCGCCGACTTGTTCTCTAAAAAAGAGGACGAGAACGGCTAACTTTTCAAGGAGGTGGACAACGATGGCAGTACCATTCCGTAGAACGTCGAAAACTCGCAAACGTCTTCGTCGTACTCACTTCAAACTCAACGTACCTGGTATGAACGAGTGCCCGAACTGTGGCGAAATGAAGCTTTCTCACCGTGTATGCAAATCTTGCGGACACTACAACGGTAAAGAAGTAACAAGCAAATAATGCGAAAAGAAGCGGTCTCCTCGGAGATCGCTTCTTTTTTTTCTTTTTGGGTCGTGGAAACAGATTGTGGTAAACTTTTGAGTGCAGACTAGACGTGGAGGGATGGCAATGAAGCCGATTAAACGAATTGGGATTATCGGGAACGGCGCCGTCGGCATGCTGATGGCTTCGCTGTTCGAACCGGATTATACGGTGACGCTCTATGGCCGTGTCGACGAGGTGACGACCGTGACGATCGAACGAATCGGCGTCACGCAGGGAACGGCTCATGTAAGCCTTTGTCCGGTGACGACACTCGTCGAGTCGGAGCAGGACGTTTTTTTTGTGACGACGAAAGCACACCAGGTCGAGGCGGCGACGGAACGATTGTCAGGGGACGTGCCCGTCTTCATCTGTTCGAACGGGATTGCCCATCTCGACTACGCACGGAAACGAGGGTTTCATCTCGGCGTGGTCGAACATGGCGTGAGCCGCGACGGCGACCGGCTCCAGCATACCGGGCTCGGGCGCATTCGGATTGGCAGCCTCGGCTCGCTCGAAGAGATGGCGTTCAACGCATCTCCACTCGATGTCGTCTGGGAAACAGACATCGAGCAAGTCGTCACCGAGAAGCTATTCGCGAACGCGATCATCAATCCGATCACAGCGCTCTGCCGTGTCGAAAATGGTGCGGTCGCTTCGCCGCCTTGCCGTGACATCGCCGATGTCGTCTATGCGGAATTGTCCACATTGTTCGACCGGCATGTGCCTTATACATATATCGAGACCATCATTGAAAAAACGGCCCGTAACCGGTCTTCCATGTTACGTGACATCGAAGCAGGGCGCCGAACCGAGGTCGACGCCATCTTGACACCGCTGTTGAAACGGGCCGACGAGCGAGGCATCACATTGACCGTCATTCCCGTCCTACAAAAATTAATTTTAGGAGCGAGCGTATCGTGCTAGTGTATATCGTTTCATTTCCACTCGTCATTTGGTTTATGGTGTATATGATACTTAGAAAAATTATGCCGAAATCGGTTAATACGTTCAAACTCGTCTGTGATGCCGGCGTGGTCCTATGGTTCTATGCGTGTGGGATTTTGCTCGAGGCGATTGTCGGGGTCGATGTGTTCTGGCTGCTGCTTGCCGTCTGTGCCGCCATCTTCCCTGCCAACGCCATTTGGCAGCGGGTGCGTCATGAGGATGTCGTCTATTCGAAAATGTTCGTGCACGGGTGGCGCCTATTGTTTTTGTTCCTCGTCCCGGCCCACTTCGTCTTGTTCACGATCGGCATCGCACGCGAGATGATGTATTAATCGTTTGAAAGGAAGTCGTTATACGTGAGGATAGAGTCGCTAGATGCCATGTACGCCCCGTCGTCTCCAATGATGCAGGTGGAGACAGGCTATTCGAAATGGCTGGACTATAAAGGGATGGACGAACTCGAGGCGAGGGCTGACGAACTGACCGGACGTTCGTTCACGCATTTGCCCGCGCTTGTAACTATATTGCGAGACCAACAAACCGTCCACGGTCCGATGTCTCCCGCGCTCGAATCAAAGCTCGACGCGTTGGCTCGAGGCGAGGCGTTGACGATGGTGACCGGACAGCAAGTCGGGGTATTCGGTGGTCCGTTGTTCGCGGTGTATAAACTGTTGACCGTAATCAAAAAAGCCAAACAGGCAGAAGCGAAACTGAACAAACCGGTCATCCCGATCTTTTGGATGGCGACCGAGGATCACGACTATGCGGAAATCAACCACGTGTTCGTGAGCCAACCGTTGTCGCGTCAATTGCGTAAAGAGGCGCTATCGACGGTCCCGCTCGCCGGCAAGGCATCGATCGGGGAGTTAGAATTCGATCGACTGAAAATTGAGCTCGTACAAATGCTACAGCGTGTGCTGTTATCAGAGACGGAGACGCCATACACGACGACACTTTATCACGAGCTCGTCGCCGTGCTCCAAGCGAGCCACTCGTTCGCCGAATTTTTCGGGCGGATGATGCGCCGGTTCGTCGGAGAAGACTTCATCCTGTTCGACCCGCACCAACCGGAAGTCCGGGCGCTCGAGCGCGACGCATTCAAGCGGTTGATTCGTGAACACGATCGTCTGAACACGGCGCTACGAGAGGCGTTCGAGGATGGCATGCCACACGTCGACTTGAACCGGGACGCGGCCCATCTGTTCTATCACGACGGCACACGCGAGTTGTTGACGAAACAAGACGGGGTGTTCACGACGAAACGAGGCCATCGATTCACCGAGGCCGAGTTGCTGCAACAAGTCGAGGAGCACCCGGAGCGGTTCTCGAACAACGTCGTGTCACGTCCGCTCATGCAAGACTTCTTGTTCCCGACGCTCGCTTATATCGCCGGCCCGGGGGAAATCGCCTACTGGCTACAGTTGCGCCCGCTGTTCCATCTCTTTGGTTGGAACATGCCGCTCCTCATCCCACGGCTCGGGGCCGTCCTCGTTTCGACGAACGATGAGAAGAAACTTGCCCAAGAAGGCGTGACGCTCGTCGATTACTTGACGAACCCATTGCCGGACCATACGTTCGATGACGAGGCGTTCGACCAGAGTCTTTACGCCTACCGAACGCTCACGGAAGCGCTCGGTCGCGAAGCCGGGAAGCGGGGCCATCGATTTGACACCAAGGCGCGACACGTACTTGATCGGCTCGCTGACGAGATGCGGGCCGAGGCGAAACGTGACCAATATCGGTTGAACAGTCGGCGGATTCATCTGTCGACAAGGCTCTTACCGATGGATGCGCCGCAAGAACGGATCTGGTCGATGGTACCGCTCTTGAATCGTCATGGCCTCGATGTGTTCAAACGGCTATTTGCCGCCTACGAACAGTCTGAATCGGAGCGATGTCTCGTTAAACTGTAAAATAAATACCAATGTTTTTTGATGGTTCCCTGAGCAATCAGGGAATCTTTTTTGTTTGTTACCTTTTTGTTTCCTCTTTTCGCTAAAAACCTATGCGGCGCTTGACATTTTTATGATAAAGTAAACGTAATAAAATAGTTGAAAAATGTAGGTTGAGAGGGTTTTTGTATGTTTGAGCATGAAACGGTTTTAAAAATGGAGTCCATTGAGGGATTGAATATTAAGCCAGACGGGATTTATGTCGATTGTACGTTAGGAGGAGCCGGTCACAGCGAAGAGATTGTCAAGCGTTTGACGACAGGCCATCTGTACGCCTTTGACCAAGACGACGTCGCGCTCAAGCACGCGAGTGAGCGGTTGGCTCCATATGAGGACCGGGTTACGTTCATTAAAAGCAACTTCGTCCATTTGAAAGATGAACTGCTGGCACGTGGAATCACCCAGGTCGATGGGGTATTGTTTGACCTTGGCGTGTCTTCGCCGCAGCTCGATGAGGCCGAACGTGGCTTTAGCTACAATTACGACGCGCCGTTAGATATGCGCATGGACCGTTCGCGTGAGCTATCGGCTTACCATGTCGTCAACGAATGGCCGTTCGGGGACCTTGCCCGCATCTTCTTTACATACGGGGAAGAGAAATTCTCGAAACAGATCGCCCGCAAGATCGAGCAAGCCCGTGCCGTCAAGCCGATTGAGACGACGTTTGAACTCGTCGAGTTGATCAAAGACGCGATTCCGGCGCCGGCACGACGAAAAGGCGGACACCCTGCGAAACGAACGTTCCAGGCGATCCGCATCGCCGTCAACGATGAATTGAACGTGTTCGACCGCGCCGTCCAAGACGCGATCGATCTACTCGCCATCGGTGGACGGATTTGTGTCATCACGTTCCACTCGTTAGAAGATCGGATTTGTAAGCAAGTCTTCAAAGAGAGAAGCCAGCATCCGCCGTTACCACCAGGATTGCCGGTCATCCCGAAAGAGTTTGAACCCGAGTTGAAGTTGATTACGCGCAAGCCGATCACGGCCGGGGACGTTGAACTTGAAGACAACCGCCGGGCCCGTTCAGCCAAGCTTCGGGTCGCAGAAAAACAAAAATAGACTGTACGTAGGAGGGATACCTGATGCCAGAAGCTGCTCGCAAGGCTTTGCAGCCTCAAGTTTCGCCGAATCGCAATCCGATTCCGCAAGAACGACCAATACCAGCTCCAAAACGACGTACGTTGACTTTGTTCGAATCCATCCTGTACCCGACCATGATCTGTTCAGTTGTCTTGTTCGGTGGCATCACGGTATCGAAACATAACGAAGCGTACAACATCATGCGCGACACGGCTCTGATCACACAAGAGACGAACACGATCGCGAAAGAGAATGAAGAATTGAAGTATGAGATCGCCCAACTAAGCTCACCTGAGAGAATCTATGCGATTGCTGAAAAGCTCGGAATGCAATTCAATGAGAACAACGTCAAGGTGATTGACTGATGAATTCTCTACAACAGAGTAAAAAAAGAGTGGCGTGGGTGGCGATTGTTTGCTTCACACCACTCTTTTTATTTTTTGTCGGTTGGTTCCTTTATTTGTCCGTCTTCCAGACGTACAAAGGGGAAAACATGCTCGCCTTCGCCGAGGAAGAACGCTGGAAAGCGGTCAGTACGTTAAAAGCGGAGCGGGGCGAGATTTTTGATCGGTTCGGACAACCAATCGCCATCAACATTCCGTCGTATCGAGTCGTGGCCGTGTTGAAGCTCGGCGGCGAGCGGGTAGAGAACAAGACGCTCATGCCCGAAGCGTTTCCTGAGGCCGCGAAGCAACTTGCGACCGTGCTTCCGATGACGGAAGGTGACATCTTGAAACGGCTCGAGCAAAACAAAGACCGTGGGCAAATCGAGTTCGGCGTGCCGGGTCGTGATTTGACGGTCGAACAAAAAGAAGAGATTGAAACGTTCAAGATTCCCGGGATCACGTTCGTCGAAGAACCGAAACGCTATTATCCGAACAAAGTGTTCGCATCAAGCGTCGTCGGATACGCCCAAAAGATTGACCAGAATGGGCGGATCGAACTCGTCGGAGAACTCGGGATTGAAAAGTCACTCAATGACGTCTTGAGCGAGTCGTATGGGCTGTATCGGTTCGAGAAAGATTTGGCCGGCCGTCAACTCGTCTCGAGTGACGAGCAATTGAAGGTTGACCCGGAAGATGGGGCGGACGTCCAACTGACGATCGATCACCGCATTCAACAGCTGCTCGATACGAAGATGGAGGAACTGTATAAAGAGTACAAGCCGAAGAACGCGACGGCGATCATTATGGACCCGAAGACCGGCGAAATCATCGCCTTGTCGGATCGCCCGTCATTCGATCCGAACACGCGTGAAATCAGCTCATACAGCAACTTCTCGGTATCGTCCCGCTTCGAGCCGGGGTCGACGATGAAGATCTTCACGTTGGCCGCTGCCATCAACGAAGGTGTCTACAACCCGAACGAACTGTACAAGTCGGGTTCATATAAGTATGGCAAGACCGTATTCAATGATTACAACATTACCGGATGGGGTACGATTCCTATGGTAGAAGGCGTCTGGCACTCGTCGAACGTCGCCTTTTCGATATTGGCGAACGAACGGCTCGGACTCAGTCGCTACGAGGATTATTTCAAAGCGTTCAAGTTCGACCAACGCACGGGCGTCGATTTACCGGGCGAGGTCAACAGCCAGTTCGATTTCGAGAGCCCGCTCAACGTCTTGATCACAGCATGGGGTCAATCGACGGCCGTCACGCCAATGCAAATCTTGCAAGCGACGTCGGCGATCGCGACCGATGGGACGATGAAGCAACCTCATGTCATTAAAAAAGTCGTGAACCGTGAGACGGGCGAGACGATTCGGACGACGAATCCGAAAGTCGTCGGGCAACCGATCACGGCCGAAGCGGCGAAGCAGACGCGGGAAGCGCTTGACGGCGTCGTCAACAGTGACGTCGGGACGGGGCAATTGTACGCCCTCGACAACTACCGCGTCATCGGGAAAACCGGGACCGCGCAAATCGCGGAGAACGGGAAGTATTTGAGTGGACAATATATCCATTCGTTCGTCGGCATGGCGCCGGAGGACGACCCTGAACTCGTCATGTACATCGCCGTCGACCGTCCGAACAGTGACTCGTCGACGACGGGACCACGTATCATGGCACCGCTGTTCAAAGACGTGATGGACGTCGCGCTCCGTTACCGGAGTGTCGAGCCAGACAAACAGGCGAAGACGATCGATGCGTCGACGAAAACGACAGAGTCATTCGTCGGGCAAGGCCGTGACGAGGCGGTGAAGGCAGCCAAGGCGGCGGCATTCACACCGGTGTCACTCGGCAGTGGCGAAACGGTCATTGCGCAAAGTCCGGTCGAGGGTCAACCGTACGTCGTCGGCGAGCGCTTGCTGTTGAAGACGGATGAGTCGTTCACGATGCCGGTCTTGAAAGGTTGGTCGCTCCGTGATGTGAAACGGTTGGCGACACTTTATCAATTGAATTTAGAAATAGACGGTACCGGCTTCGTCACGTCCCAGTCGATTGGGAAAGGCAAGCCTGTCAAGACCGGGGCGACGTTAAAAGTGAAGCTCCAGTCACCGTCGAACTAACGCAAAGGGATGAAGAGGGCCTCGGCTCTCTTTTCCTTTGTCACAGGAGGAAATGGTTATGGAACAGTTGACGATACAAACACTCGCATCTTGGTTCGGCATGAAGACAGATGATACGCGTGAGGTGCGCCACGTCGCAACCGACTCGCGAGACGATAACGCCGACGGCTTGTTCGTCCCAATCATCGGGGCGCGTGTCGATGGACACGATTATATCGAGGCTGCCGTCAAACAAGGTGCGATCGTGACGTTTTGGGAGCAAGACCGGCCGTTGCCGGAAGGGATTGTCGCCATTCCGGTCGCATCGCCGCTTCAGGCGCTTCAAGAGGCGGCAGCCCGCTACTTGGCAGAGATTGATCCAAAAGTCGTCGCCATCACCGGATCGAACGGAAAGACCTCGACGAAAGACATGATCGCCGTCGTGCTCGGCGAGACGTTCAAGACACACAAGACGGCAGGCAATTTCAACTCGGATGTCGGCTTGCCGCTCACCGTGTTACGGATGCCACGCGATACGGAAGTCGCCGTCCTCGAGATGGGGATGAACGGATTCGGTCAAATTGAATTGTTGTCGAAGCTCGCTAAACCGGATATCGCTTTCGTCACGAATATCGGAGAGTCGCACGGAGAACAAGTCGGGGGGCGCGAGGGGATCGCCAAGGCGAAACTCGAGATTAAAGCCGGTCTGAAACCGGGTGGCGTCTTGATCGTCGATGCCGACGAGCCGCTCCTCAGTGAAGCTGGCGGGTACCGCGTCGGTTATGAGGCGACCGCTGACGGCAAACTCGAGGTCGTGGAGGCGACGTTCGATGCTTCGATTTTCCGTTACAACAACGAGTTATATGAATTGAAAGTGCTCGGCGCCCATCAAATCCGCAACGCCGCCTATGCGATCGCTTGCGGACTCAAGTTCGGATTGGGACACGATACGATCCAACGCGGACTCGATCGGGTCCAGTTGACATCGATGCGGATGGAGAAGCGGATGTTCGGTGATGCGCACTTGATCAATGATGCCTATAATGCCAGCCCGACTTCGATGATCGCCGCCATCGAGACGATGAAAACACTTGAAGGGTTCACGCGACGTGTCCTCGTCCTCGGTGACATGTATGAGCTTGGCGCAGATGAAGTCACGCAACACGAAAGTGTCGGCCGTGTCATCACGGCCCCGGTCACGGATTGCGTGCTCATCGGAGAGAAGGCGAAATGGATTGCGAACGGCATTACCGACCCGCGTGTGAACGTGACAACGGTGCCGACCGTCGAGGAAGCGAAAGTGCTTCTCGGCAGTTATCAACGCCCCCAGACTGTGATATTGTTAAAAGCATCGCGAGGACTGGCGCTTGAGCGCTTAGTTCAATAAAGAGAGTAGTGAGGTACGAACATGCTAATCAGTTTAATCGTCTTAATCAGTTCATTATTGACCGTATTGGTCGTCATGCCGCGGGCCATCCCGGCACTGCGTAACTTAAAGTTTGGCCAAGAAATCCGTGACGAAGGTCCAGGTTGGCATCAAAAGAAATCAGGCACTCCGACGATGGGAGGCATCGTCATCTTGCTCGCCCTCATCATCGGATTCCTCGTCTCGGTCGTCTTCGGAGAAGCCGTCGCCGGATTCGGGACGCTCTTGTTCGTGACACTCGCCTTCGGTGTGATCGGCTTCCTTGACGACTACATCAAAGTCGTCAACAAACGTAACCTCGGTTTGACATCGCTCCAGAAATTGATCGGTCAAATCGTCGTCTCCGTCCTGTTCGTCTGGTTCCTCTCACTCGGTGGGGAGCTCGACACGACGATTCAAATCCCGTTCACCTCGATCGCGTTTGAAACGGGTTGGTTCTATGTGGCCATCGTCATCTTCTGGCTTGTCGGTTTCTCGAACGCGGTCAACTTGACGGACGGTCTCGACGGTCTCGTCTCGTTCTCGGCCATCCCGACGTTCGCCTTCTTCGGCATCTATGCCCTCGGGCAAGACGAAGCCGGAATCGCTTGGTTCGCCTTCAGTGCCGTCGGCGCCTTGCTCGGTTTCCTCGTCTTCAATAAATACCCGGCAAAAATCTTCATGGGCGACACGGGGTCGCTCGCCCTCGGCGGTGCGGTCGCAGGTCTCGCCCTCATGCTCAAACTCGAGTTGTTGCTCGTCTTTGTCGGTATCATCTTTGTCATCGAGACGCTCAGCGTCATCTTGCAAGTGCTCTCGTTCAAGACGACGGGCAAACGAATCTTTAAGATGAGCCCGATTCATCACCATTTCGAAATGGTCGGTTGGTCAGAATGGCGCATCGTCTTGACGTTCGGTGGAATTAGTTTGATCACGGCAGTCTTGTCGTTACTACTCATGTAATGGATGGTGGAAGACATGCAACAACAGTGGAACGATAAACGAGTCCTCGTACTCGGCGCGGCACGGAGCGGCATCGCCGCTGCCGCTTACTTAAGAAATGTCGGCGCGAACGTGACCATCAATACCGGGAGCGAACCGTCAACGGAAGAACGGATGAAAATCGAAGCGCTCGGCATCAACGGCGTCTTCGGTTCCCATCCGCTCGAATTGCTCGACACGACGGACATGATCGTCAAAAATCCGGGTATCCCGTATCACATCCCGCTCCTCCAAGCAGCGCTTGAGCGGAACATCCCGATCTATACAGAAGTGGAGCTCGCCTACTTGGCGACCGATGCCACGTTTGTCGCCATCACCGGTTCGAACGGGAAGACGACGACGACGACGCTCGTCCACGAATTGCTCAAAGGGGGAAGTCGTCCGGTGCATGTGGCAGGGAATATCGGTTTCCCGGCCATCGAAGTGGCATCGAAAGCGAAGCAGGGTGACGTCATCGTCATCGAGCTGTCGAGCTTCCAACTGATGGGCGTCGAACAGTTCCATCCGCAAGCGGCGGCACTGTTGAACTTGTCACCGGCGCATTTGGATTACCACGGCGACTTTGACTCGTATGCCGATGCCAAAGGAAACTTGTTCCGGAACATGACGGCCGCAGACCGTGTCGTCGTCAAAGGCAGCGACACGGAAGTGATGAAACGTGTCCCGTCCGGTCTTCCCGCCTCAACGTTCGGTTACGACAGTGGAGACGCACACGTAGTGGACGGCTGGATCACGCTTCATGGAGAACCGGTCATCCGCGTCGAGGACCTTGCCCTTGGTGGGGCCCATAACGTCGAGAACGTGTTGGCAGCCTTGTTGCTCGTCGAACCGTTCGACATTCCGCGAGCACACATCGAACGCGTCCTTCAGACGTTCGGCGGAGTGGCCCACCGTACAGAGAGCCTCGGGCGAGTGCTCGGCCGCCGGGTGTATAACGACTCGAAAGCGACGAACAACGTGGCCGCCGAAGCCGCATTGAACGGTTTCGAGGCCCCGATTGTCTGGGTGTGCGGAGGACTCGAACGTGGCGCCGACCTCACTTCTCTCGTTCCGGCGCTCGGCCGGGTCAAAGCGATTGTCGCTTACGGCGAGACGGCGGAGCGGTTCAAGTCGTTAGGTGAGGCCGAGCAGATTCCGTCGTTCGCGGTCGCTACGCTCGAGGCGGCGGTCCCGCTCGCGTTCGAACAGTCGGCGACTGATGACGTGATCTTATTATCGCCGGCTTGTGCAAGTTGGGATCAATATAAGACGTTCGAAGAGCGCGGCGAACATTTCGTCCGACTCGTGAATGCATATGAGGAGGCCAATCGATGAAAGTTATGATTTCTGGTGGAGGGACGGGTGGACATATCTACCCGGCACTCGCTCTTCTCGACACACTCAAAGCGAGGCACCCGAAGCTCGAGGTGCTTTATGTCGGGACTGAGAACGGTCTCGAGGCTGACCTCGTTCCACGGGCGGGCGTCCCGTTCAAATCGATCCGGATTGCCGGACTAAAACGTTCTCTATCGCTAGACAACATCAAGACGGCGTATTGGTTCATTCAATCCGTCCTCACGTTACGTAAAGAGATGAAGACGTTTCGTCCGGATGTCGTCATCGGAACGGGCGGCTTCGTCTCAGGACCGGTCGTCTTTACGGCACAGCAGCTCGGAATTCCGACCATCTTGCATGAACAGAACAGCATCCCGGGCTTGACGAACAAGTTCCTCTCGAAGAAAGCCGACCGCGTCGCCTTGTCGTTCGCCGGTTCTGAGTCGCAGTTTCCCGGAGCGAACGTTCGCGTCATCGGAAACCCGCGTGGGAGCGAAGTGTTGAAGACGACCGTAGATGAGGCGGCCGTCCGTGCCGAGTACGGGATCGATGAGCGGCCGATCGTCTTGATTTACGGCGGAAGCCGCGGGGCAGAAGCGATCAATCGCGCTGTCATCGAAGCTATTCCCGAGCTCGCGGCTGAACCGGTGAACGTGCTCTACGTGACCGGGAACGTGCACTACGACAACGTCGTGGCCACCGCGCCAACAGCTGAAAACGTCCATGTCTTGCCATACGTCTACGATATGCCTGAGCTTCTCGCTTGCGCGAGCCTCGTCGTGTCACGGGCCGGCGCGTCGACGATCTCGGAGTTGACCGCGCTCGGTCTACCGAGCATCTTGATTCCGAGCCCGTATGTGACGGCCGATCATCAGACGAAAAATGCGTCAGCCCTCGTTGAGAGCGGCGCGGCCGAATTGATCAAAGAAGGAGACTTGACGGGCGAGACACTCGTCAAGTCGATCCGTCACGTATTGGCACATCATACTGAGATGGCAGAAGCATCGAAACGGCTAGGATTCCCGCAAGCTGCGGAATCACTCGCCGACCTCGTCGAAGAAGTCCGCCGATAAAGGAGAATAGACATGGAGACACGTCAGAACACCGTTCGTAGTTTAGAAGACCGTATCCCGTATATGAAAGATCAGCGTCGTAAAAAAGCGAACCGACGCTTGTCGACCATCTTGATCTTATTCGCGGTGCTGATCGCACTCGTCGTATATATGCAGACGTCGGTCTCTGACGTGAAGGCGGTGAACGTGAACGGTCTGTCCTGGCTGACAGAAGAGTACGTGCTCGCCGGGACGGACATCGATACGTCCACAAAAATCGTTCAAGTGTCACCGAAGGAGATTGAACGAGAACTCCGCGCCGTGCCTGGCGTGAAAGATGTCGACGTCGACCGCTCATGGTATAACATCGTGACAATCGATGTCGAAGAAGAAAAGATGATCGCGTACTCGCGGACGGATCAAGAAGAAGTCGCGGTACTTGCCGATGGCTCGCTTCATCCGACTGGCGGCATCACCGACCCTGAGAAGTTAAAGGACGGTCCACTCTTGCGTGAATTCACGGACAAAACGGAACTCGAGAAAATCGCGACTGAGCTTGAACAAGTTGATGACGCGATGCGGGCCCGGATGTCGGAAATCGTGTTCTCGAAACAAGACGGGGAATCGACCCGATATGAGATTTATATGAACGACGGCAACACGATTCAAACGCCGACGTTCAAGCTCAGTCAAACCGTGTCCAAATACGGTGAAATCTATGAAAACATTCCAAAAGGACAACGAGGAACTGTCGTCATGGATGGCGGATATTATTTCGTCCCGTATGAAAAACCGAAAGAATAATCTGATATTTTACAGTCCTTAGACACATAAGGGCTGTTTTTTTATCGATTGTAATCGAATTGACACCCCAAAACCGCTTAATTTGTAGGATTCTACCTTTTCTCACTATCTTATTTGTTGTAAACTTAGACGTGAGATATCTTGCCGGACCTAACAATATTTTTGGATATCTGTAACAATGTAACGGAATTCAAGTATAGAAATTAAAGCGCGGAGGTGTTTCCCTTTTGGAAGCGAATGGTTATGTGGCCGCATTGGATATAGGAACGTCAGAAATTAAGCTCGTCGTGGGTGAATTACTCGGGGGAACGCTTAACATTTTGGCGGAGGGGTGTGCCCCGTCTGCAGGAGTAAAACGTGGCGCCGTCGTCGACATCGATAAGACGGTTCAAGCCATCAAACAAGCCGTCGAACATGCCGAAGCGGCACTCGGTGATCAAATTCGGTCGGTATATGTTGCCATCGAAGGGGAACATATCCAAATCGCCCCATGTCACGGAATCGCGTCGGTCAAACGAGAAGACCAAGAAATCACGGATACAGATGTCATCGAAGTCATCAACTCGGCGCAAGTCATGCGCTTGCCGGACGAGATGAGCGTCATCGATGTGATCCCGTCGTCATTCACGGTCGATCAACAGACAGGTGTCGTCGATCCTCGGGGAATGCTCGGCTATCGTTTAGAGATGCACGGGAAGATGGTAACTGGTTCGAAGACGATTTTACATAGCATTCGTCGCTCCATCGAACGAGCGGGTCTGAAACTCGAAGGATTCGTCCTCGGCAACTTGGCACTCGGTATGAGCGCGGCATCTGTCGACGAAATCGATCTTGGTATCGGATTGATCGATATCGGACATGAAAAGACAACCGTCTCTGTCTTCTATCGGGGCGACCTTGTCTACTCATATATCCTTCCTGTCGGAGGCGATCATATGACACGCGACTTGGTTTACAAGCTCAACTGTAAATACCAGGACGCCAAAGTGGCGAAAGAAGAATACGGACTCGCCCTTGAAGAAATGGCCGACGCATCCGAGGGCTTCTCGTTCACGAACATTAACGGAGAAGTCACGTTCGAACCGCAAGCAGAAATTAGTTATGTTTTAGAGGCAAGAATAGAGGAAATGTTTACGCTTGTGTTGAATAGAGTGCAAAAGGTAGGCGTCCCGACGCTCAGTGGAGGATATCTCCTCTGCGGTGGGGCCGCTGCTTTACCTGGCATCCAAGAATTGGCGACTCGTGTTATGGGTCAAACGACGAGACTGTATCAGCCTTCGTCGATTGGCGTCAGACACCCGAAATACGCGACCGCGGTCGGCGTCCTCAAGTACGTGCTTATGAGCGATCATCACGTCTCGAAGTCACGACTTGAAAAGCCGGAAGAGCGCGTGACCGTCACGAAACCGGACGGCACGATGCCAAACGACCACGACCACGACCACGACGTGGATGTGGAGCGGGACGATCGCGAAACGAAAAATGGATTCGGCCGCTTAATGGAAAAACTATTTGGCGTGTAAACTTGACGTTGTGTTAACAATTGGAAATTACGTAGGGGGATACCTGAAATGATGTACTTTGATGAGGCGATTGACGCCGTAGCAAAAATTAAAGTAATTGGAGTCGGTGGTGGCGGTTCAAACGCCGTCAACCGCATGATCGAGCACGGAGTGCAAGGTGTCGAGTTCATCGCCGTCAACACAGACGCGCAAGCACTCAACATGTCAAAAGCAGACGTGAAGCTTCAACTTGGCGCGAAATTGACGCGTGGCCTCGGTGCCGGCGCAAATCCTGATATCGGGAAAAAAGCGGCAGAAGAGAGCCGTGAACAGTTGATTGAAGCGCTTGATGGCGCCGACATGGTCTTCGTCACAGCAGGTATGGGCGGAGGAACCGGGACTGGGGCTGCACCTGTCATCGCTGAGATTTCGAAAGAAATCGGAGCGCTCACGGTCGGTGTCGTCACGAAACCGTTCATGTTCGAAGGACGCAAACGGATGCAACACGCCCAACACGGGATTCAAGCGTTCAAAGAAAAAGTCGATACACTCATCGTTATTCCGAACGATAAGTTGCTTGAAATCGTCGAGCGCAATACGCCGATGATTGAAGCGTTCCGTGAAGCGGATAATGTCCTTCGTCAAGGTGTCCAAGGGATCACAGACTTGATTGCCATCCCTGGACTCATCAACCTCGACTTCGCTGACGTGAAGACGATCATGACAGAAAAAGGCTCAGCCCTCATGGGTGTCGGTGTCGCGACAGGCGAGAACCGTGCCGTCGAGGCAGCGAAGAAAGCCATCTCATCTCCACTTCTCGAGTCTTCAATCGAAGGCGCGAAAGGTGTCTTGATGAACATCACAGGCGGACTTAGCCTCAGCTTGTTCGAAGTCACGGAAGCTGCTCAAATCGTACAAAGTGCCGCTGATGAAGAAGTGAACTTGATTTTCGGTTCGGTCATCAACGAAAACTTGAACGACGAGATCATCGTAACCGTGATCGCAACTGAATTCGCAGAAGAAGCGCAAGGGACGAACCCGTTCCTCCAGCAACCGAAGAAAAAACCGGAAGCTGAAGTGAACCGTGAGGCTCAACCGAAAACGCAAGAAGCTGCGCCACAAGATGAAGGGAACTTCCATAGACCGGTCTATGGCGGGGACGTCCCAGACGAGACGATCAACATCCCAGCGTTCGTAAGACAACGCCGTAACTAAACAACAGGGGGGTGCCGGTTCTCGGCATCCCCTTTTTCTAAAAAAGGAGAATCATATGCGACTGTTACATACATGGGAAACCGAGACTTATCGCTTCCGCGCTTATGTGACGACCCGGACCGATGGGCATAACGAAGGCAACGTCGGACTCCACGTCGGAGATGACCCGGATCGAGTCGTCGCCAATCGGAAGCAATTTTTCGAAGCGGCCGGTCTCGACCTCGCTGATTCGGTATGGGCCGACCAAGTGCATCAAACAAACGTCGAAGTCGTCGGAGACGCTGACCGCGGCAGAGGAGCGTACCGTTACGATGAGACGATTCCGGCGACGGACGGTCTCGTCACGACGGTTGACTCGTTACCGCTCGCCCTCGTGTTCGCTGATTGTGTCCCCCTGTTCTTTTGCGCCAAAGACCATGGCGTCATTGGTGTCGCACACGCAGGCTGGAAAGGGACGGTCGGTAACATCGTGGCCTCGATGACCGATGCATTTGCAACATTGGGCGTACCGGAACAAGATATTGATATGTTTGTCGGACCAGCCATCACGACCGACCATTACGAGGTCGACCGCCGTGTCCTTGATGCGGTCGAAGCTGTCTCGCCGGCAGCTTATGAAGCATCAGTCTCGGACGAACAGGCAGGCCATGCCCATCTATCCCTGCAACGAGTGAACGAGACGCTCGCCGCTGAACGAAATATCGAGGTGACCCAATCGAACTTGTCGACCGTAGCCGATCGAAGCTTTTTCTCGTATCGGAACGGAGATGCCAAACGTCGATTTGCGGCTGTCCTCGTCAAGGAGAAGAAATCGTGAGTATAGCGAATAATGTGAATCAAGTCAGACAGACGATCGACGCGCATCGGACCGATCAAGCGGTGACGCTCATCGCGGTCACGAAATCGGTCGGTCCCGACGTGGCGAACGCCCTCTATGCGGAAGGCATCCGTGACTTCGGCGAAAATCGTCCCGAAGGATTGCTTGAAAAAGTCGA
Source organism: Exiguobacterium sp. s16 (assembly GCF_018618115.1). Taxonomy (NCBI): domain Bacteria; kingdom Bacillati; phylum Bacillota; class Bacilli; order Caryophanales; genus Exiguobacterium; species Exiguobacterium sp. s16. The sequence goes on from NZ_JACSLM010000001.1 coordinate 407,611, forward strand.
GCAGTTGCCGCCTGATGCCAAGTTTCATTTCATCGGCAGTCTGCAGACACGTAAAGTGAGACAAATTATTGACCATGTGGCAGCAATCCATTCGCTCGACCGCCTCTCGCTCGCCGAAGAAATCAATAAGCGCGCCCAAGGCGTGATCGATTGTTTCGTGCAAGTGAACATATCGGGCGAAGCATCAAAACATGGTCTCGAAAAAGAGGAAGTCATCCCGTTCATCGAGAACTGTAAACAGTATCCTCACGTGCGGATCATCGGATTGATGACGATGGCACCGTTCACAGAGGACGAGACGGTGATTCGGGAGACGTTCCGAAACTTGAGACAATTGCGCGATGACGTCGCAGGTCTTGCCTATCCGCATGCACCGTGTACCGAACTGTCAATGGGGATGTCGAACGACTACACGTTGGCGATCGAAGAAGGCGCATCGTTTGTTCGTATTGGAACCGTACTTGTGCAATAATATATTTTAAGGAGGAATCCGTTATGTCAATCAAAAACAAAATGAAGGACTTCTTTGGACTCGAGGAAGATCCGAACAACCAGTTCGAAGGAGACGAGTATGCTGTCGCCGAAACGAAGACACAACCGATGACGGAGGCAATCGTCAAAACTGAGGACCGTCCGAAAACATCGAACAATATCGTCGCGTTGAACACGAAGAAGAAAGAACGTTCAAAAGTCGTCTTGGCCGAACCGCGTGTATTCGCCGAAGCCCAAGACATCAGCGACCAATTGAAAGAAAACCGGGCCGTCATCGTCAACCTCCAACGGATGTCGAAAGAGCAGTCTCGTCAAGTCGTCAACTTCTTGTCAGGTGTCGTCTATGCGTTAGAAGGGACGATGACGTCGATTGGACATAACACGATTCTATGTACTCCAAACAACATCGAGTTGACGGGATCGATCTCGAATTTGATTTCGGAGGACGAACTCAACAGTAAAGGGTGGTAACTGAATGGAAAATGCTATACCTGCGTTAGGCAACACGATCGTTACATTACTTGGGTATTATAGTTGGGTCTTGATTGCCTATATTTTATTATCGTGGTTCCCAAATGCGCGCGAATCTAAATTTGGTCAAATTTTATCGTATCTATGCGAGCCGTTTTTAAACCCGTTTCGTCGAATCATCCCACCAATCGGCGGGATGCTCGATATCTCCCCAATCGTCGCTTTATTTGTGCTACGGATGGCACAATTTGGAGTGCGAGCGATTTTCGGTATTTAAATGAGCGTCTTCGATCATTATCGTCCGAATGAGCGCCCGTTTGTCGAGCAAGTGCTCGATTGGGTTCAACAAGTCGAGGACAACTATGTGTTTAAAGTGACGGACTTTTTAGATCCACGCGAGCAACAAATCGTCCGGCAACTCGTCGGGAAGCAGCTCGCGATTTATGAGGACGGCGGATTTGAAGGCGCGGAACGGCGTCGACTCATCCTCGCTCCGGACTATTACGAGCTCGACCCGAACGATTTTGATATCGCGATTCGTCAAATCGACTATCCAACCAAATTTGTCGAATTGACGCATCGTCAAGTGACGGGTACGCTCTTGAACGCTGGTTTGAAGCGTCAAAAATTCGGAGATGTCGTCCTTGACGACGGCGTCGCCCAATTCGCGACGACGCGTGAGGCGGTCGGGTTCATCGAGATGAACGTCGACCGGGTCGGCAAGGCCCGGATTCGCATCTCAGAGGTACCGCCCGAGTCCGTGCTCGTCGTGCCCGAAGTCAAATGGAGCGACGAGTTCGGAATCGTCTCATCGCTCCGGTTTGACACGGTCGTCAGCGAAGTGCTCGGATTATCAAGGCAAAAAGCGCAGGCGCTCGTCAAACATGGAGACTGCAAAGTGAATCATAAACCGATTGACGATGCGAGCTTCATCCTTGAACCAGACGATTTGGTCTCGATCCGAGGGTATGGCCGTGTCAAATTGACGGCGATTCTCGGCTCGACGAAACGTGAGAAAATAAAAATCCAGTATGGCATCATACGTTGAACTTAGGAGGAAAGTCGAATGGCGTTGACACCGATTGATATTCATAATAAAGAGTTCTCGACTCGTTTTCGCGGGTACGATATCGATGAGGTCAATGAATTTCTAGATCAAATCATCAAAGAGTTTGAGCTATTGATTCGTGAGAATAGAAGGTACGAAGAACTCGTCAACGATATGCAAGCCCGTATCGACTACTTCTCCTCGATGGAAGACACGTTGAACAAATCGATTATCGTCGCCCAAGAGGCAGCTGAAGAAGTGAAGACGAACGCGGCGAAAGAAGCGAGTCTCATTTTGAAGCAGGCTGAACGCGAGGCGCTCGCCCGTGAGGAAGAAGCGTCACGTAAAGAACAGCTCGCTGAGCGCGAAGTCATTCAAATGCTCAAAAAAGTCGAGTTGTACCGGACCCGCTTCCGCGTCCTCGTCGATGCTCAGATGGAGCTGTTGAACAGCACGGAATGGGACACGATTGTCGGGGAGCCGCCGGTCCAGACGGTTCTTGACGATACGACCGAACTTGCGTATAATGACGACGAAGTCATACCAACCAAACATCACGGATAATACACAATACGTCGATTAGGACACGTCGATAAAGTCATACCTACGAAGCGACTTAGGGAAGGTGCAAGCCTAAGAGAAAGACTTTATCGGTATCCCCTATGAGTGTCGGGCTGAAGTTAGTAAGCGCGACCGCCTGACCTCGTTATCGGTTACCAAGAGCGGTCTCGGGGCTTTTCCTGAGATTAGTAGGGTGGTACCGCGAGTCGACTAACTCGTCCCTATTAGGGGCGGGTTTTTTTGTTGTCAAAAAAAGATGCAGGAGGAGTTTCAATGAACTACAAAGACACACTATTGATGCCTGAGACAGAATTCGCGATGCGCGGAAACTTGCCGAAACGCGAGCCAGCGATGCACGAGGCTTGGGAACAGATGGACCTATATAACCGCGTCCAAGAAAAAAATGCCGGAAAGCCACAATACATCCTGCACGACGGACCTCCGTATGCGAACGGCGACATCCATATGGGCCATGCGCTCAACAAAGTATTGAAAGACATCATCGTCCGTTTCAAATCATTGAACGGCTACCAGTCGCCGATGATCCCGGGCTGGGACACACACGGTCTCCCGATCGAGAACGCGCTTCAAAAAGCAGGCGTCAATCGTAAAGAGATGACCGTCGCCGAATTCCGCGAGAAGTGTGCGGCGTACGCGATGGAACAAGTGAACTCGCAACGCGAGCAGTTCAAGCGTCTCGGACTGATGGCTGATTTTGACAACCCGTATATCACGCTATTGCCGGAATATGAGGCGGCTCAAATCCGCTTGTTCGGGACGATGGCCGAGAAGGGTTACATCTATAAAGGGAAGAAACCGGTCTACTGGTCACCGTCTTCTGAATCGGCCCTCGCCGAGGCAGAAATCGAATACTATGACAAGAAGTCACCGGCGATCTACGTGGCGTTCCAAGTCGTCGACGGCAAAGACGTGTTAGCGACAACGGACCACTTCGTCATCTGGACGACGACACCATGGACGATCCCGGCCAACCTTGGGGTCGCGGTCAGCGACGAGTTGACGTACACGCGCATCGAGCACGACGGCAAAGGGTACATCGTTGCCGAAGCGCTCGTCGAAGACGTGACGACGGCACTCGGCTGGACGGATTACACGGTGAGCGGTTCTTGGAACGGGCGCGAGTTCGAACACATGACGGCTCAGCATCCGCTTTATGACCGGACATCGCTCGTCATGATCGGCGATCACGTCACGGCTGACGCGACAGGTCTCGTCCATACAGCACCAGGTCACGGGGAAGACGATTACCGTGTCGGACAAGCTTACGGACTCGACGTCCTCTGCCCGGTCGACGACCGTGGTTATATGACAGAGGAGGCGCCAGGTTTCGAAGGTTTGTTCTATGAAGACGCGAACAAACAAATCGGCATGAAGCTTGAAGAGAACGGCTACCTCCTCAACTTGAAATTCATCAAGCACTCGTACCCGCACGACTGGCGTACGAAAAAACCGGTCATCTTCCGCGCCACACCGCAATGGTTCGCGTCAATCAAAGATTTCCGTGCCGACATGCTTCGTGAAATCGAAGAAGTGAACTGGGTACCGGAGTGGGGCATGACGCGCCTTTACAACATGGTCCGTGACCGTGGGGACTGGGTCATCAGCCGTCAACGGGCATGGGGCGTCCCGATTCCGATCTTCTACGCCGAGGACGGCACGGAGATCATCACGAACGAGACAATCGACCACATCGCCAACTTGTTCCATGAGCACGGCTCGAACGTCTGGTATGAGCGTGAAGCGAAAGACTTGTTGCCAGAAGGCTTCACACACCCGAACAGCCCGAACGGCGAGTTCCGGAAAGAACTCGACATCATGGACGTCTGGTTTGACTCAGGTTCGTCTCATGCGGGCGTACTCGAACAGCGCGATAACTTGCGCCGTCCGGCCGACTTGTACCTTGAAGGCTCGGACCAATACCGCGGCTGGTTCAACTCGTCACTCTCGACGGCAGTCGCGACGACGGGTAAAGCGCCGTATCGCAACGTGCTCAGCCACGGCTTCGTCCTCGACGGCGACGGCCGCAAGATGTCGAAGTCACTCGGCAACACGATCGCACCGAACGATCTCGTCAAACAATACGGAGCGGAAATCGTCCGTCTTTGGGTATCGTCGGTCGACTATCAGTCGGATGTCCGCGCATCGCACGACAACTTCAAACAAGTGTCGGAAGTCTACCGGAAGATCCGCAACACGTTGCGCTTCTTGCTCGGTAACTTGAACGGGTTCGACCCATCGATGCGTGTCGCCTTCGAAGACATGCCGGAAGCGGACTGCTTCATGGCGACAAAACTCAAGCAACTTCAGACGAAAGTCGTCAAAGCGTACGACACGTTCGATTTCATGGCTGTCTATCACTTGAGCCATAACTTCTGTGTCAACGAATTGTCGTCGTTCTATCTCGACTTCACGAAAGATATTCTGTATATCGAACGTGAAGACGACGCACGTCGTCGTGCCGTTCAAACGGTCATGTATGACACGGTCGTCACGCTCACGAAATTGCTCGCACCAATCCTCCCGCACACAGCGGACGAAGTGTGGCAAGAAGTGCCGGCGAAGACAGCTGATAGCGTCTTCTTGACAGACCTTGAGGCAGTGGCACCGCTCACAGAAGATGAGACGGCATTGCTTGCTAAATGGTCGAAGTTCCTCACGTTCCGTGACGACGTCTTGAAAGCAATCGAGATCGCCCGTGGCGAGAAGTTGATCGGTAAACCGCTCGAAGCGAAACTACAAGTCGCGCCAAAAGGTGAGACGAAACAATTGCTCGAGACGATCGATAACGTTCGTCAGTTGCTTCAAGTGTCGCAACTCGATTACGTCGAATCGGCCGATGTCGATTATGCGACGGCCGAAATCAGCGTCATGAAGGCTGACGGTGCCGCTTGTGCCCGTTGCTGGACATACTCGACCGAGCTCGGTCAAAATGCTGAACATCCAGAGCTTTGCCCGCGTTGTACTGAAGTCATCGCATAAGCCGGACCGGAGTGGCGATCGTCCACTCCGGTTTCTTATGACTTGAAAGGAGAATCTGATGAAACGTTATTACGGATTAGCACTTTTCCTCATCTTGCTCGACCAAGTAACGAAATGGATTGTCGTCCAGACGATGACGATCGGGCAGTCAATCGAGCTCATCCCAGAATTGCTCTACTTGACGTCTTACCGCAATAAAGGCGCGGCCTGGGGCATGCTCGAAGGGCAGATGGTGTTCTTCTTCATCGTCACCGCGGTCGTCGTCGTCGGATTGATTTATTTCTTGCATAAAGAAGTGAACGGGTTCGATCTGCTCGGTTATAGCGTCGGGTTATTGCTCGCCGGTGCGATCGGGAACTTCATCGACCGTCTGTTTCGTGGTGAAGTCGTCGATTTCGTCGACACGTATCCGTTCGGCTACAACTTCCCAATCTTTAACGTCGCCGATATGGCGCTCACGTTCGGGGTCATCTTCATGATCATCGGCGTCTTGTTCGAAGAAAAATTAAACAAAGAAAGGGGACAATCGTAATGGAAACTTACACATTTGTCGCCGAAGAAAAGGCACGTATCGACAAATGGATGAGCGAACAAAGTGACTGGTCACGTTCGCAAATCCAAGACTGGATCAAGGCGGGGGACCTCCTCGTCAACGGCCAGGTCGTCAAGCCGAACTATAAACTGCAAGAAGGTGACGAAATCGTCGTGACGGTCCCGGAGGCCGTTGAACTCGAAGTGTTGCCAGAGAATATCAAGCTCGACGTCGTTTATGAGGACGAGGATGTCATCGTCGTCAACAAGGCACGCGGCATGGTCGTCCATCCGGCGGCCGGTCATACGTCAGGCACGCTCGTCAACGCACTCCTCTATCACTGTGACGATTTGTCAGGTATTAACGGTGTCAAACGACCAGGCATCGTCCACCGCATCGATAAAGACACGACCGGTCTCCTCATGGTCGCGAAAAACGATGTGGCCCACGAATCGCTTGCGAGCCAGTTGAAGGATCGTAAAATCAAGCGTGAATATATCGCTCTCGTCCACGGCGAAGTTGCCCATGAGCTCGGGACGATCGAGGCGCCAATCGGGCGTGACACGAACGACCGTCAGCGGATGACAGTGACGGACAAGAACGCGAAAGAAGCGATCACGCACTTCCGTCTGCTCGAGCGGTATAAAGACTTCACACTCGTCGAGTGTAAGCTCGAGACGGGACGGACGCACCAAATCCGTGTTCATATGCGTTATATCGGCCATCCGCTCGCTGGTGACCCGAAATATGGTCCGCGCCGCACGATTCAATTGAACGGACAAGCGCTCCATGCGGCGACGCTCGGTTTCTTCCATCCACGAACGGACGAATGGCTCGAATTCGAGGCGCCGCTCCCGGCCGACTTCGAAGCGGAACTTGCAAAATTGGACAAAATCGAGAAAACGCGTTGACTTTCAACCGATTCCGATTTATAGTCTAGGAAGCATAACACCTTTAAACCCAGTCCAGAGAGGCTGTGAAAGGATTGTGGCCGCGGCCACGACACGTCGATTATTTGAGGCAGAGGTCTGCCCTCACATATGAAGACTTCCTTTTCCAGCCGGATGAGGAAGTCTTCTTTTTTGTATAATTTGAGAGAGGGGGGGAACGTTTGAAACGTTCTACCATATTGGATGAAGCGGCCATCCGCCGTGCACTTACCCGAATCGCTCACGAGATCATCGAGCGCAACAAAGGAACGGACAACGTCGTGCTCGTCGGGATTAAAACCCGAGGCGAGACGCTCGCCGACCGACTCGCCCGCCGCATCGAAGAAATCGAAGGCAAACCGATCGCGCTCGGTAACTTAGACATCACGCTGTACCGGGATGACCTGTCTAAGAAGTCACTCGACCCGGAAGTAAAAGCGACTGAACTGCCACACGACATCAACGGCAAGACGGTCGTCTTGATTGATGATGTCCTCTACACGGGCCGGACGGTGCGAGCCGCCATGGACGCACTCGTCGACCACGGTCGCCCGGATTACATCCAGCTCGCTGTCTTGATCGACCGGGGACACCGCGAGCTACCGATTCGCCCAGACTTCGTCGGCAAGAACGTCCCGACCTCGAAGTCAGAACAAGTCGTCGTCCGACTCAGTGAAGTCGACACGACCGACGAAGTGTTTATCAAACAGCAATAATCCAAAACCTTTAAGGTGGTCCAGAGAGGCCAGGAAGGAGAACCACATATGAAACCCATCCTCAACATCCACGAGCGTCCCGCTCACTTACCGCAATGGCTGCTCTTCAGCCTGCAGCACGTCTTCGCCATGTTCGGAGCGACGATTTTAGTCCCGATTTTGACGGGCCTAAGCACGTCCGTCGCCCTCGTTGCTTCCGGTGTGGCCACGCTCTCATTCCTAGCGATTACCCGCTTCAAAGTCCCGACCTATCTCGGGTCAAGTTTCGCCTACATCGCCCCGATCATCGCCGTCAGCCAGCAATGGGGTGTCGAAGCCGCCTTGTTCGGTGGCATCATCGCCGGATCGGTTTACGGTGTCGTCTCGCTCATCATCTATAAGACAGGTGTGAACTGGTTGCTGCGCCTCTTGCCGCCAGTCGTCGTCGGTCCGGTCATCATGGTCATCGGCTTATCGCTCGCGCCGGTCGCCATTGACATGTCGATGAACAAAGACGGTGCCTACAATGGAACGTTCATCACCGTCGCGCTTCTCACGCTCGGCATCACGATGTTCGCTATGACGACGCTCAAAGGAGTATGGGGCGCCGTACCGATCTTGTTCGGTATCATCGGTGGTTACATCATCGCTGCCCTGTTCGGCATCATCGACTACTCGGCGCTCGGTCAAGCGAGCTTGTTCCAACTGCCTGACTTCACGATGGTGTTCGTCGACTACATGCCGATGTGGCAAGTCGGAGCACTGCTCGCCATCGTCCCGGTCGCGCTCGTCACGATGACGGAACATATCGGCGACCAAATGGTCACGTCAAAAATCATCGGACGCGAAACGATGAAAGATCCAGGTCTCCATCGGACACTCCTCGGCGACGGGGTCGGGAAAGCGGTCGCCTCGGCGCTCGGTGGTCCACCATGTACGACTTACGGTGAGAACAACGGGGTCATGGCCATCACGAAAGTGTACAGTGTCTACGTCATCGCCGGAGCAGCGCTCATGGCTATCAGCTTTGGTTTCCTTGGTCACGTCGAAGCGTTCATCTCGACGATCCCGAACCCGGTCAAAGGCGGCATCTCGATCCTCTTGTTCGGAGTCATCGCTTCGAACGGTCTGCGGACGATGGTCGAAAGCAACGTCGACCTCGCTGAGAAACGCAATCTCATCATCGCCTCAGTCATCCTCGTCATCGGACTTGGTGGGGCCATGGTCCAACTTGGAAGCTTCCCGGTTCAAGGGATGGCACTCGCCACAGTCGTCGGGATCCTCTTGAACGCCTTCTTGCCAAAAGAAGAAGCGGTCGACGAAGCTGCTGCCGAAACAACTGAAGATACACGACAAGCAAGTAACTTTTAATTCGATCCCGTGAGGTCGGCAAAGTGAAGGCTCGTTTATTTGGGTGTAGTCTACCCAAATGAAGGCGTCCCTTCACGTAGGTGAAGAGACGCCTTTTCTCTTTGCCTTCACACAAAAGGAGGAGACGAACATGAACTTAATCAAACAACAACCGAAGCATTTTGTCAGTCTGGATACGCTCTCGCTCGACGAAATCATGGGATTGATCGAGGAGTCGCTACGCTACAAACAAGGGGACATGCCACCCTTGTTCGACGGCAAGACGGTCGCGAACTTGTTCTTTGAAAACTCGACGCGAACGAAAAATTCGTTTCAAATGGCCGAACGGCACTTGAAAGTACAAGAGATTCCGTTCGACGTGGCGACGTCATCGGTGACGAAAGGCGAGACGCTGTACGACACGTGCAAGACGCTCGAGGCAATCGGGGTCGATGCCCTCGTCATCCGCCATCCGGAGTCGGGTTATTACCATGAACTCGTTGAAAAGTTGAACATCCCGGTGTTGAACGGCGGTGACGGGAGCGGGGAGCACCCCTCGCAGTCACTGTTAGACCTCGTCACGATCTTTGAAGAGTTCAAGACGTTCGAAGGGTTGAACATCGCCATCTGCGGCGACCTCGTCCATAGCCGCGTCGCACGTTCGAACGCAAGCGTATTGAAACGCCTGGGAGCGAACGTCGTCGGCTGCAGCCCCGCCTCTTGGTGGGACGAGTCGATGGGGCTCGAGCATCGGGACCTCGACGATGTGTTAGCGGACTGTGACGTCGTCATGCTGCTCCGCGTCCAGCACGAACGCCACATCATGGGCGACATCTTCTCGAAGGAAGATTATCATGCGCGCTACGGGTTGACCCCCGAACGCGTCGACCGAATGAAAGGACGAGCGATCATCATGCATCCGGCACCGGTCAACCGTGACGTCGAGATCGCCGGCAGTTTGATTGAACATCCGAAGTCGAGGATTTTTCCACAGATGACGAACGGCGTTTACGCCCGGATGGCCATTTTAAATCGAGCATTAGGGGGACAATTATGATACTTCAACACGCAACTTGGTATGACGGGAACACGAAACGGACGACGAATCTATTGATCGAGGACGGCGAAATCCGCTCAATCGACTATGACGGCACGACCGAAGGACATGAAGTGATCGATGCGACAGGGAAGCTCCTCATTCCGGGGCTCGTCGATGTCCACGTTCATTTGCGCGAGCCGGGCGGGGAGAAGAAAGAGACGATCAAAACGGGGACCGAGGCGGCTGCGGCCGGCGGGTTCACCACAATCTGCGCCATGCCGAACACACGTCCCGTACCGGACGACCGGGCGACGATGGACCAGCTCCTGGCTAAAATCGAGCAAGACGCAAGCGTACGCGTCCTTCCATACGCCGCCATCACGAAACGACAGCTCGGCACCGAACAAGTCGACATGGCTTCGCTCGCAGATGCGTTCGCGTTCACCGACGACGGAGTTGGCGTCCAATCGGCGGCGATGATGCGTGAGGCGATGCGGGAAGCGAAACGTCTCGATAAGGCGGTCGTCGCCCACTGCGAGGACAATACGCTCAAGGCCGGTTCGGTCCATGAAGGCCGGTTCAGTGAAGAACACGGCATCCAAGGCATCCCGAGCCTCGCCGAAAGCATCCATATCGCCCGTGACGTCTTGATCGCCGAAGAGACGGGCTGTCACTATCACGTCTGCCACGTCTCGTCACGACAGTCGGTACGTGTCATCCGCGACGCCAAACGAGCCGGCATCCGGGTGACGGCCGAAGTGACACCGCATCACCTCGTCCTCTGTGAAGACGATATCCCGGGCCTCGACCCGAACTTTAAAATGAATCCGCCGCTCCGGAGCCGTGACGACCGTGAGGCGCTCCTTGAAGGCTTGTTCGACGGGACGATCGATATGATCGCGACGGACCACGCCCCGCACACGGCCGAAGAAAAAGCGGCCGGCATGGAACGGGCCCCGTTCGGCATCACCGGATTCGAGACAGCGTTCCCGCTCTTGTACACGACGTTCGTCAAGACGGGTCAGATGGAAGAAGCGGCGCTCATCGACTGGATGACGAAACGTCCGAGCGACGTGTTCGGGTTACCGTACGGTGTGATTGAAGTCGGACGGGCGGCAGACTTTGCCCTCATCGATACGGAGACGGAGCAAGTGGTCGATCCGACGACATTCCGCTCGAAAGGAAAAAACACACCGTTCGCGGGGATGAAACTGGTAGGCTGGCCGGTGATGACGATCGCGGCTGGAAAAATCGTATATAAGGGGAGATTCGATGAAACGAACATTATGGCTTGAGGACGGCACTTCATTTGTAGGAACAGCATTCGGCGCAGACGTCGAGACGATCGGGGAAGTCGTCTTTCAGACCGGGATGACCGGGTATCAGGAGATGTTGTCGGACCCATCGTACTGCGACCAGCTCATCGTGCTGACGAACCCGTTGATCGGCAACTACGGCGTCAACCGGGAAGATTTTGAGACGACCGTACCGATGGCGAAAGGACTCATCGTGAAAGAAGTGTGCGATTTGCCTTCGAACTTCCGCTCGACCGCAACGCTCAGTGATACGCTTCTCCGCTTCAATATCCCAGGTCTAGCAGGGGTCGACACGCGGATGTTGACGCGTCATCTCCGCTCACGTGGCGTTATGCGCGGCGTCATGGTCGATGGGGAATCGACGTGGGCATCGGTCCAGGATCGCTTTGACGTCCTTCTTCCGACCGATCAAGTCGAGCGCGTCTCGACAAAGCGGGCGTATGTCAGCACGGGCCGCGGGCCGCGTATCGCCCTCATCGACTTCGGTGCGAAACTCGGCATCATGCGTGAACTCGTGAAGCGCGACTGTGAAGTCGTCGTCTTGCCGCACGACGTGACGGCCGACGAAGTGATGCGCTATGAACCGGACGGCGTCATGCTGTCGAACGGACCGGGGGACCCGAAAGACGTCCCGACGGCGTTGCCGCTCATCGAGCGCCTCATGCCGGTGTTGCCGATTTTCGGAATTTGTCTCGGCCATCAGTTGATCGCACTCGCGAGCGGGGCCAATACGTTCAAACTCCCGTTCGGCCATCGCGGCGCCAACCATCCGGTGCTCGAACTTGAGACCGGCGCGGTGACAATCACATCCCAAAACCATGGCTACGCGGTCGATGAGGCATCACTCGCGACGACCGGACTCATCGTCACGCATCGCGCCGTCAACGATGGCACGGTCGAAGGGGTGAAGCACTTGCATCATCCGACGTTCTCGGTCCAATACCATCCGGAAGCGGCACCGGGTCCATATGACGCCAACGACTTATTTGACCGCTTCATGCAGATCGTCCAAGAAAACAAACAGAAAGTAGGAATGTGACATGCCAAAACGACCAGATATTCAGAAAATCCTTGTAATCGGATCCGGCCCGATCGTCATCGGACAGGCGGCAGAATTTGACTATGCTGGTACCCAGGCGTGTCTTGCCTTGAAAGAAGAAGGATACGAGGTCATCCTCGTCAACTCGAACCCGGCCACGATCATGACCGACCCGACGACGGCGGACCGCGTCTACATCGAACCGCTCGAACCGGAGTTCGTCGAGCGGATCATCCGTCAAGAACGTCCGGACGCGCTCCTCGCCACACTCGGCGGCCAGACCGGCCTGAACTTGGCGATGGAACTCGATCGCCGCGGCGTGCTTGAAGATTGCGGCGTCGAATTGCTCGGGACGAAATTATCGGCCATCGAACAGGCTGAGGACCGGGAACAGTTCCGCGACCTCATGTATAAACTCGGGCACGGGGTCCCGGAAAGCGAGATCGTGCAGTCACTCGAGTCGGCTTGGGGCTTTGCGGACCGGATCGGCTACCCGATCATCATCCGTCCGGCGTACACACTCGGAGGAACCGGTGGCGGGATCGCCCATGACCGGAATGAATTTGAGCAGTTCGTCGAATCGGGACTGAAAGCGAGCCCGGTGACACAAGTGTTGCTCGAAAAATCGATCGCTGGCATGAAAGAAGTCGAGTATGAAGTGATGCGCGATTCGAGCGACCAGGCAATCATCGTATGTGCGATGGAAAACTTTGATCCGGTCGGGGTCCATACGGGCGACTCGATCGTCTTCGCACCGACACAAACACTGTCTGACCGCGACTATCAGATGCTTCGCAGCGTCTCACTCGACATCATCCGCGCCCTCGGCATCGAAGGCGGATGCAACATCCAATTCGCCCTCGACCCGGACAGCTTCACGTATTACGTCATCGAGGTCAATCCGCGTGTCTCGCGCAGTTCGGCGCTCGCCTCGAAAGCGACGGGGTACCCGATCGCCAAGCTGGCTGCGAAAGTGGCGGTCGGATACAAGTTGTCAGAGCTGAAGAACCCGGTGACGGAGACGAGTTACGCCTCGTTCGAACCGGCTCTCGACTATGTCGTCGCTAAAATCCCGCGCTTCGCCTTCGATAAGTTCGAGACGGCTGATCGTCGCCTCGGCACGCAGATGAAAGCGACCGGGGAAGTGATGGCGATTGGCCGTAATTTGGAAGAAGCACTCTTGAAGGCCGTCCGTTCGCTCGAACTCGGGACAGAAGACTTGGCCGTGCCACGCCTCGCGCAACTAAGCACCGCGGAGCTCGACCGCGAACTGACTACACCGACGGATGAGCGGCTGTGGATGCTCTATGAGGCGCTCCGCCGCGGCTACTCGACAGAACAGTTGCATGAGCTGACAAAAATCGATCGTTTCTTCTTATCGAAACTCGCTCGGATTTGGCAACAAGAAGAGACGCTTCAGCATGAGCCGCTTTCGAAAGAACGCCTCATCGAGACGAAACGTCTCGGCTTCAGCGATAAGATGATCGCCCGAATCACGAATGAGACTGTGGAGACGGTGACATCGCTTCGGAACGACTGGGGCATCCGCCCGGTGTATAAGATGGTCGACACGTGTGCGGCCGAGTTCGCTTCGGAGACACCATACTTTTACGGGACGTACGAAGTCGAGAACGAGGCCGTGAAGACGGACAAACCATCGATTCTCGTCCTCGGTTCGGGACCGATCCGGATCGGGCAAGGTGTCGAATTCGACTACGCGACCGTCCACTCGATTCAGACGATCCGTGACGCAGGCTACGAAGCGATCATCATCAACAATAACCCGGAGACGGTGTCGACCGACTTCTCGATCTCGGACCGGCTCTACTTCGAACCGCTCACGACCGAAGACGTGCTCGAGGTCATCCGCAACGAACAGCCGCTCGGCGTCATCGTCCAGTTCGGCGGCCAGACGGCGATCAACTTGGCGGCCTCGCTCGAAGCGGAAGGGGTCCAAATTTTAGGGACGTCGCTGGAAGATATCGACCGCGCCGAAGACCGGAAAGCGTTCGAAGCGACGCTCTCGGCCGAACGACTCGCCCAACCGCCGGGCAAGACGGCGGTCACGGTCGAAGAGGCCGTCGCTTGCGCCGATATGCTCGGTTATCCGGTACTCGTCCGTCCGTCATATGTGCTCGGAGGCCGGGCAATGGAAATCGTCTATGAGCGCTCGGAGCTCGAACGGTATATGCGCCACGCCGTCGTCGCCTCGAAAGACCGTCCCGTCCTCATCGACCGCTACTTGACGGGCATCGAGATTGAAGTCGATGCCATCTGTGACGGGACCGACGTCTATATCCCGGGCATCATGGAACATATCGAACGGGCCGGGGTCCACTCGGGTGACTCGATCGCCGTGTATCCGCCGCAACGATTGAGTGAGGCATTGAAAGAAAAAGTCGTCGATTACACGATCAAACTCGCCAAGGCGTTCCGAATCAAAGGGTTGCTCAATATCCAGTTCGTCTACGCGGACGACTTATACGTCATCGAGGTCAACCCGCGGGCGAGCCGGACCGTCCCATTCATCTCGAAAGTGACGGGCCTGCCGATCGCGCGCATCGCCACGCAGACGATTCTCGGGACGAGTCTGAAAGATTTAGGGTTAGGGACCGGCCTGCATCCAGAAGCGGACGCGATTTCGGTCAAAGTGCCAGTGTTCAGTTTCGCGAAATTAAAAGAAGTCGATCCGTCGCTCGGGCCGGAAATGAAATCGACCGGTGAAGTCATGGCGACAGACCGTACGCTCGAAAAAGCACTGTATAAAGGGCTCGTCGCCGCCGGCATGACGATCGCCTTGAAAGGGAACGTCCTATTGACGGTCGCCGACCAAGACAAGGAAGAGGCGCTCGACATCGCCCGCCGTTTCAATCGACTCGGATTCCGCCTGATGGCCACGTCCGGTACGGCGCAGGCGCTCTCAGCAGACGGCCTACCGGTCCATCCGGTCGGGAAAATCAATGAGTCTGGTGAGACGATGCTGAGCGTCATCGAACGAGGAGAAGTCGACATCGTCTTGAACACGACGACGCGTGACGCCCTCGCGACGAAAGACGGGTTCATCATCCGTCGGGCCGCGGCCGAGCAAGGCGTGCTCTGCCTGACGTCGCTCGATACGGTCAAGGCGCTGCTCCAAGTCATCGAAAGCCTGTCGTTCCAAACAACGAGTTTGCCGGCGTTCACGACATTCGGGGTGACCGTATGAGACAACTCGCGACCATTTTATCGAACCGATTGATCGCGACAGCGACGATGGAGATGAAAGTCGAAATCGCACCGCAAGAAGTCGCGCCGGGCACGTTCTTCCACGTGAAGACGTCAGAGCTGTTGCGCCGGCCGCTCTCGGTCGCGAACGTCGAAGGCAACGTCGTCACGTTCCTGTATAAAGTGATCGGCAGCGGGACGGCAGATTTGGCCGCTCGTCGGACGGGAGACGTCTTGGACGTCCTCGGACCGCTCGGCAACGGTTTCCCGCTCGAGCAAACAGGCAAGCGTGTCGTCCTCGTCGGTGGGGGCATCGGGGTGCCGCCGCTCTACTACACGCGGCGTCTGCTCGCCGCACGCGGGATTGAGACGGTGGCGATTCTCGGGTTTGATACGAAAACGAGCATTTTTTATGAAGACGCGTTCCGTGAACTGGGGGAGACGATCATCACGACGGTCGACGGAACGTATGGGGAAATGGGATTTGTGACCGGCCCGCTCGCGCGGGTCGAGGCCGATGTGTTGTTCAGCTGTGGACCGGAACCGATGTTGAAGGCAGTCGCCGCGTCACATATCGAAGAGCGATATATCTCGATCGAGAATCGGATGGGGTGTGGCATTGGAGCTTGTTTCGCTTGCGTGTGCGAAGCGCCAGGCGGTTACGTCAAAGTGTGCAGTGACGGACCGGTATTTCGTGCGGAAGAGGTGACGCTATGAGATTACACGTCGACTTGCCAGGCTTACAGTTGAAAAACCCGATCATGCCGGCGTCAGGCTGTTTCGGATTCGGTGAAGAGTTCGCCAAACTCTATGACTTATCGATATTAGGCGGTATTATGATTAAGGCGGCGACAGGCGAGTCGCGATTCGGCAACGGCACGCCCCGTGTCGCTGAGACGGCGCAAGGGATGCTGAACGCCATCGGCCTTCAAAACCCAGGTGTCGACGCCATCATCGAAAACAAGCTTCCGTTCCTGTCGGGATTTGATACCGAGATCATCGCCAACGTGGCCGGATCGACGCCAGAAGAGTATATTCACGTCGCCCGCCAGATGAGTGCCGACCCGACCATTAAAGCGCTCGAGCTGAACATTTCATGTCCGAACGTGAAGTGCGGCGGGATGCAGTTCGGGACCGATCCCGAGATGGCGGCCGAATTGACCCGGCTTGTCAAAGCGGCGTCAACGAAACCGGTTTACGTCAAACTGTCACCGAACGTCACATCGATCACGGCGATGGCCAAGGCGGTCGAAGCGGCCGGTGCCGACGGGATCACGATGATCAACACGCTCGTCGGGATGCGCATCGACGTCACGACCGGGCAACCGATTCTCGCCAATCGAATCGGGGGCTTGTCCGGCCCTGCCGTCAAACCGGTCGCCATTCGGATGGTGTATGAAGTCGCTCAGGCCGTCGATATCCCGATTATCGGGATGGGCGGCGTGCGGACGGTGGACGACGTATTAGAGTTTATCTACGCAGGTGCCTCAGCGGTCGCGGTCGGAACGGCCAATTTTGAGAACCCGTACGTCTGTCAAGAAATCATCGAAGCGTTGCCGGGACGACTTGACGAACTTGGCATCGATCACATTTTAGACATCAGGGGGAAAGCTTATGAACAGACTGTATCTCGCGCTTGATGTCGAGACGGGCGCCGACGCGTTCCGTCTATTGGAACGAATTAATCAGAAACCAGCCGTTAAAGTCGGGATGGAGCTGTTCTATCGGGAAGGAGGGCGTTTTGTCGAGCAACTCGTCGACAATGGATACCCCGTCTTTTTAGACATCAAAGTCCACGACATCCCGGAGACGGCACGGCGGACGCTCCGTCAAATCGGCCGCCTCGGCGTCGAATTGACGAACGTCCATACACTCGGCGGCGAAACGATGATGCGCTACGCCTTGGACGGCTTACGTGATGTGACCGATACGACGAAATTGATTGGGGTCACCCAGTTGACGTCGACCGATGAACGGATGCTTTCTGAAGAATTAAACATCAAAGGCGGTCTGGAGCAGGCTGTCCTTCGCCAGGCAACCATGGCCGGTCGGGCCGGACTCGACGGGGTCGTCGCGTCCGTGCATGAGGCCCGCGCGATTCACCAAGCACTCGGCTCTTCATTTTTGACCGTGACGCCGGGTATCCGAATGAACGAGACAGTAGACGATCAAGTCCGGACCGCCACACCAAAAGCGGCGCGTGAGGCCGGCGTGTCGGCCATCGTCGTCGGCCGGCCGATCACCCGGGCCGAAGACCCGAACGCCGCATATGAATACTACTTACAGGAATGGAGTCGAACTTATGAGACAAATCGCTGAAGCTTTATTACAGATCGAGGCCGTGACCCTTTCTCCCGAGAACCCGTATACATGGTCGAGCGGGATGAAGAGTCCGATTTATTGTGACAACCGTTTGACGCTCAGCTATCCTGACGTCCGCAATCTCATCATCGATGCGCTCGTCGAAGCGATCCGTCCGCTCAACGCCGATGTCATCGCCGGGACAGCGACAGCGGGAATTCCTCATGCGACGCTTGTCGCCGACCGGCTCGGCTTGCCGCTCGTCTACGTCCGTTCGAGTGCGAAAGGACATGGGAAAGGGAATCAAATCGAAGGTCGGTTCGAGCCTGGCGCTCGTGTCGTCGTGATTGAAGATTTGTTGTCGACCGGATCATCGAGCATCGAGGCCGCCAAAGCGATCCAGAAAGCCGGCGGGGAAGTGATCAAGATTCAAGCGATCTTTTCCTACAGTCTGAGCCGTCTTCACATCAATTTGTTGGACTCCGGCTTCACAGCGCACGCGCTGATTACACTGTTGGATGTGCTCGACGTCGCCGTCAAGAAGCGCATCATCAGTAAAGAAGAGGCTGCTACTTTACGTGACTGGCGGAATGATCCGACAGGTTGGAGCGCTCGTGTCACATCGTAATCTACCTTTCTAAGAATCCACCTCCGGGCGGATTCTTTTTCAATTGGTAACATGGCATACTGAACGTGTTAGAATAGGGAAAGCAGTTAATAAAGGAGATGTGTATGGCGTATTCTAGAATGAAGGGAAAGTCCTTGAAAGCTCGCTTTCAAGCGATCCCGAAACATCGTAAAATCGCGTTCGGACTCGTCCTCACCGTCTTGCCCCTCATTTTTTTCTTGAATTTATTCATATTCAGCCATGTGTTGGCACTCGGGGACACGTACGAGGACCGATACCAGATGAAGAGGCTTCGGCTCGAGACGGCGCATGGCAACGTCGAATTTGTTCGGAGCACGAATGAGAAGGTTCAGATTGACGTGTTGCAGACGAACTCGAAAGAGCGTCGCATCAAAGTCAAGTCGGTCGGCGACACAATCTCGGT
This sequence comes from Exiguobacterium sp. s16, assembly GCF_018618115.1. Lineage (NCBI taxonomy): Bacteria > Bacillati > Bacillota > Bacilli > Caryophanales > Exiguobacterium > Exiguobacterium sp. s16. The sequence continues at coordinate 426,640 of NZ_JACSLM010000001.1, forward strand.
CGTCGAGCGGTATGGCCAACTGAGTCAATTCGGCAGCCGGGCGAGCGATGAGCCGTCCCGCTATAAAATTCGCGTCGCCTTGCCGAGCTCGATGACGTCAATCGATGTCGAGGCCGAGCAAGTGACGGGACAAGGATTGATTGCCAAGACGATTGTCTTGGAGGCGAACGCAGTCAATGTAAAGAAACTCGAAAGTGATCGACTTCGTGTCGAGACGCGGAGTGATGCGACACTAGAGACCGTCCGGGTCGTCACGGGAAATATCCGCTCCTATCGGAATGCGGCCGTGGGTGACATCGTCGTCAATCAAAGCTTGACGGTTCAGACCGAGGCTGGGACGCTCGCCTACGAGCCGCGCAATGCGACCGGACAAGTGAACGTCACCACGTCCGGCAACGTGACAGCATCCGAGCGGTTCAAGGAAATCGGGGGCGGCGTGTATCATCTGTCGAACTCGAACCGACCGAATATCGAACTCATTTCCGAGACAGGAAAGGTCGAACTTAAATGATCAACAAACGTTACATCCCTAAAGTCGGACTCCGGACATTAAAGACGGGGATTGCCGTCGCCATCACGATCGCCTTGTCGTGGTACGTGTTTGGCATCTATTCAGGCATGGGGGCCATCGCGGCCGTCGTCGCGATGCAACCGACCGTGAAACGGTCATCAAATATCGTCTTCAGTCGAATCTTCGGGACGATTGTCGGGCTCATGTGCGGTCTCTTGATCGTCTACGCGTTCGGAGTCAACCCGATCTCGATCGGGCTCGCCGTCATCGTGGCGCTCACGCTCAACACGACGTTCGATAAGACACACATGTCGACGTACGCGGCGTTCGCAATCGTGCTCATGCTCGAGAACCCGACGACCGACTTCTTCCATTATGCGTGGACCCGTTCGCTTTTGACGGCCGTCGGTGTTTTCGTCTCGCTCGGAGTGAACTATGCGTTCCTGCCGCCTCGTTATGAAGATCGGTTGCTCAGTGAGATTCGAAAGACATCGGCCTACATGTTCCACCATTGGCGCGAACTTGTCGGATCCCCATCAGAATTGCTCGAGACGCGGGCCCGCATCCTCGGGCATCAGGAGCTGCACATGATGCTCCAAGAAGACATGAAAGTGACGAACGTGACATTGAAGCATTTGACGATCAAACAGTATCGTCTATTGATTCACCTTGAGGATAAGCTCGTCTTGCTGCTCGAGAGTCTCGCCGAACACCGCGAGGCACTATTATTGATGGGTGAGGAAGAACGCCGGGCGTTCGAATCCGAGTTTTTATATCTCCTTGCGCATCATCACGACATCCTCTACACGTGTGACAAACCGTATTCGCTGTTCACGTTGCCGCACGAGGATCTATCCGTTTCTGAAATTTTACATGGGCACTTGCTCGACTATCATGAACAGCTCGAAGCGTTCAAACATAATCCGAAATGAAGCAAGGCCCCGTTTTAGCGACGGGGCCTTGCTTTATGATTGATTGAGAGCTCGTCCTTTAGGCGCCTTCGCTTTCCACAGGCAATCCCGGAGCCGCATCGCGACTAGCGTCGCTGCTGGGTCTCCGTCGGATTGCTATCCTGTAGGAGTCTCCGGCGCCACGGACAAGCAATCTTTCATCTTTACGTATTAGAGGAAAACCAAAAAGAAGCAGGACCAACCGATGCCCGGGCCGGCACCCGAACTCCTAGGGGAGAGCGATGCAAGGATGACCCCGTAAAGTGCGGTACGCACTGCGGAGGCATCCGCATCGCCCCAGGAACGGAGGGTGCCGGCGGTAAGCATCGATTTCTATGCAAGTCACAAACAAGACCACGTCATGTGACGTGGCCTGAACTCATTGCTGGAGTGATTTGACGAGTCGCTCATCCGGCGTAACGTACACCGTCTGCTGATCCGTATAGATGACGAATCCAGGTTTGGCGCCGCTCGGCTTTTTCACGTAGCGCGCTTTCGTGTAATCGACCGGCACACCGCTCGAGGCACGGGCCTTCGAGAAGTAGGCGGCGACTGTCGCGGCTTCGAGCAGCGTCGTCTCGTCAGGCTCGCTCGAACGGATGATGACATGGGATCCAGGAATGTCTTTCACGTGGAGCCAAATCTCATCGCGGCGGGCGAATTTAAACGTCAAATGATCGTTTTGCGTATTGTTCTTCCCGACGAAGAACTCTGTCCCCGTCGACGACGTATACGCTTCGAGCGTGACTTTTTTCGTCTGCTTTTTCTTTTGGCTTCGTTGTTTCATATAGCCGCCTTCGGCCAACTCTTCCCGAATCTCGACGATATCGGCCGGCGAGGCGACATCGAGTTGGGCGACGAGCGTCTCTAAATAGTGAATCTCGGCGTCGTTCAATTCGATTTGCTTTTGCACTTCGATTTTGGCGACTTTCAACTTGTTGTATTTCTTATAGTAGGCTTGTGCGTTTTCGTTTGGCGTCTTGAGCGGATTGAGCGGAATGTCGATCATACCGCCTTCTTCGTCGTAGTAGTCGACGACGTGAGCGACGGTCATGCCTTTCTCAAGTTGGAACAAGTACGTCGTCAACAGTTCACCGTATTTTTGGAGCTCATCGGACCGTTCCGTCGCCTTCAAGTCGTCGAGCAGACGCTTCCGCTTCAAGATGTTCTTCTCGAGCTCGGACTTGAGCAAACGTTCGACATCATGCGCCTGTTGTTTGACGCGGTCCCGGTTCGCTTTTTCATAGAAGAAGCGGTCGAGGACGTCTTTGCTCGTCTCGTAGCGTTCTTCGGCGGTAATCTCTCCTGACGTGAGCACGATCGGACTGAAACGTTCTTTTCCGGAAGCGAGCTGTTGGAAAACGAACGGTCCTTCGAGGTCGGCCATCACACCGATGAACGCCTCTTCGATGCTTGCCCGGTTCGGGAGTTTGGCCCGATGGACGATTTCTTGTGCAATCTGCGGGCTCAGACCTGCGAAACTGGCGACAAGTTGTTTATCAAGTTTTCCGGCATTCCAATCGATTCGCTTCAAGCCGGCCTCACGTTCTGTCAACGGGTCGCACTTGTCTTGGGCCGGCGGCAATAAGTAATCGCTGCCCGGCATGATCGTCCGGTACGTGTTCTGTGACGGTGGCAAGTGCTTGATCGCGTCCAAAATTTTGCCGTCCTCGTTCGTCAACACGACGTTCGAGTGCCGTCCCATCAATTCGATATACACTTTCTTGTTCTCTTCGTCGCCGAGCTCGTTTCGTGAACGAATCGACAAGACGATGACACGGTCACGTCCGATTTGTTCGACCGCCGTGATGAAGCCACCTTCGATATGTTTGCGGAGCATCATGCAAAACATCGGGGGTTCTTGCGGGTTCTTGGTCGGATTATCCGTTAATTGGAGCCGCGCGTACATCGCGTTCGCCGAAACGAGCAATTGGACGCTTTGGCGGTTCGATCGGACTTGAATCATCAAGTCGAGGGAATACGGTTGGTGCACGCGATTGATTCGCCCTCCGACAAGAGCTTGTAATTCTGTTACAACACGATATGTCATTAATCCATCATATGCCACTAGTCTCATCACCTTTGTTCTTTTTCTGTCTCTACGTTATCAGATTCATGGAAAATATGGTACGATGAAGTAGGAAATCCGAACTTCTTCTTGCCGGAACAATTGATTGACTGCTATTATAATTAAATGTGATGTTAGAAGATGGAGGTCTTGCAGTGAATTTTAAAGAACGAGGATTATTAATCGTCTTGTCTGGCCCGAGTGGCGTCGGTAAAGGGACAGTGTGCCGCGTGCTCCGTGAGGAAGAGGACAACAACCTTCAATATTCGGTCTCGGCGACGACCCGGAAACCGCGTGAAGGGGAAGTGGAAGGCGTGCATTACTTCTTTAAGACGAGAGAACAATTTGAAGACATGATCGAGCACGATCAATTGCTCGAACACGCTGAATTTGTCGGCAACTATTATGGGACACCGGTCGAATGGGTTCGTGAGACACTCGAGAGCGGAAGAGACGTCATCCTTGAGATTGAAGTCCAAGGTGCTTTCCAAGTGAAAGAGCGTTTCCCGGAAGCGGTCTTTTTATTCTTGGCTCCGCCAAGCTTGCAAGAACTACGCAACCGCTTAGTCGGTCGAGGTACGGAATCGGAAGATGTGATCAAGCAACGCTTGCTCGTCGCCCGGGAAGAAATTGAATTGATGGATGCATACGATTACGTCGTTACGAATGATGAAGTGGACAAAGCGATTGATCGTATCAAAGCGATCGTGACGGCCGAACATTGTAAACGTGAACGTGTCGCATCTCTCTATAAAAAAGCCATGATGGAGGTCATTTAATGTTATACCCTTCGATTGATGCCTTACAACGTATCATCCCGTCGAAATACACGATCGTGACGGTGGCCGCGAAGCGGGCCCGCCAAATCCAGGACGGAAAAGCAGCGAAAATCGCCGTGCCAAAATCGTATAAGCCGGTCGGTCAAGCGCTAGAAGAAATATTCTCGGGTGACACGACAATCATCACGAACGAAAAAAACAACGGATGAATTGTGACCCAAGTCGGATGCGACTTGGGTCTCATTGTCTATAAGGGGGAGAAATGTGAATGTTGAACGATCGGAATATCTTGCTTTGTGTGAGCGGCGGGATCGCGGCGTATAAGGCGTGCGCGCTCACTTCGAAACTCGTCCAGGCCGGTGCGAACGTGCGCGTGGCGATGACCGCCTCAGCCGAGGAGTTCGTCGGGAAAGCGACGTTTCAGGCGCTCAGCCGCAATCCGGTATACACCGACGTGTTCGAGGAACACGACCCGACCAAAATCGCCCACATCGACGTCGTCGACACGAGTGATTTGATCGTCGTCGCACCTGCCACGGCGAACATGATCGCGAAACTCGCGGCCGGTATTGCCGATGACTTCATCACGACCTCGATTTTAGCGGCCAAATGCCCGATCATCGTCTCACCGGCGATGAACGTCAATATGCTCGAACACCCGGCCACACGCCGCAATATCGAAACGCTCAAAACGTTCGGTTATCAAATCATCGAGCCCGGTGTCGGCAACCTTGCCTGCGGCTGGGTCGGCGGGGGACGTCTGCCGGAACCGGAAGACCTCATCCGGATTATCGAGAGCCAGTTCGTCCCGAAACATCTGCTCGGGAAGCAAGTATTGATCACGGCGGGGCCGACGGTCGAACGCATCGACCCGGTCCGTTTCTTATCGAACGACTCGTCAGGCAAGATGGGCGTCGCGCTCGCCGAGGCGGCCCGCGATATGGGTGCCTTCGTCACGCTCGTCCATGGTCCGCTGCAAGTACCGATTCCGGACGGTGTGACCGCCATCGCCGTCGAATCGGGGAAAGATATGCTCGAGACGGTGCTCGCACGTTTCGATGACCAAGATCTCGTCATCAAATCGGCAGCCGTCGCCGACTATCGTCCGAAGACGGTCCACACCGAGAAACACAAAAAAGTACACGGGCCGTTGACGATCGAGCTTGAAGAGACGACCGATATCTTGAAGACACTCGGTGAGAAGAAGACGCATCAGCTCCTCGTCGGTTTTGCGGCCGAGACGGAGAACCTCGAGCAACATGCACGCGATAAAATCGCCCGTAAGCGGGTCGACTACCTCGTCGCGAATGATGTGTCGCAGCCGGATATCGGTTTCCGCTCTGACGACAACGAGGTCATGTTGTTCCGGGCGGATGGGGCGCATGTCCGCTTGCCTCGTCAAAGCAAACGCGAGCTCGCCGTCGAGTTGCTCACCCACTTTAAGGAAGATTTACGATGATCGCCCACGTCCATGTCGACGCCCCGGTCATCACGATCGATCGTCCGTTCGATTATGAGGTCCCATCCCAGTTCGAGACATTGATCGAGCCGGGCATGCGCGTCTCGGTCCCGTTCGGCTCACGACGCCTGCTCGGGATCGTGACGGGTGTCTCGGAAGGGACACGTGAAGGCTTGAAGCCACTTGAAGCCCTATTAGATGAAGAATCTTCTCTGACGGACGAGTTGCTCGACTTATCGACACACGTGAAAGAGACGACGCTCTGCTTCCGGTCGTCGGCGCTTCTCGCGATGCTGCCGGCGGCGCTGAAAGTGAGCTACGACAAAGAGATTAAAGGCGAGACGCTACCGGACGGCGTCCGGGCCGGTACCCATCTTTCGGAGTACCCGAAAGAGACGCAGTCCATCATCTTGGCGCTCGCCAAAAAAGGGGACATCTTGCTTGCGCCGGTGTTAAAAGAGAAACGGACGGTCAAGACGGACCTCGTCATCGAACTGATTGATGCAACTCTCATCCCGGCCCGTGCGAAGAAACAACAAGAAGCGATTGAGTTGCTAAAGGACGTACCGCGCATGTATTGGTCGTCGTTACGTCAAATCGGGCTATCGCGCGCCCAACTGCAAAAAATGGAGTCGCTCGGTGCCGTCAAAGTGACCGAGGTCGAACTGAATCGCGACCCGTATGCCACGATCGAACAGGTCGTTGAGACGGTCCAATTGAACGAGAGTCAAGCGACGGCCGTTCATGCCATCCGTGACGCGGAAGCCGGGGAGACGTTGCTCCTGCATGGGGTCACCGGCAGTGGGAAGACAGAAGTCTACCTCGAAGCGATCGGTCAAGTCGTTGATGAAGGCAAACAGGCGATTTTGCTCGTGCCGGAGATTTCGCTCACGCCGATGATGGTGAAACGGTTCAAGCGCCGTTTCGGCGACCGGGTCGCTGTGCTTCATAGCGCTTTGTCGCAAGGGGAAAAATATGATGAATGGCGGAAGATCAAGCGGCGTGAAGTCGATGTCGTCGTCGGGGCACGCTCGGCCATCTTCGCCCCGCTCGAGAACATCGGCCTGCTCATCTTAGATGAAGAGCATGAGACGACGTACAAGCAAGAAGAGAACCCGCGCTATCATGCGCGTGACGTTGCGATTTGGCGGGCCCGTTACCATGGTTGCCCGGTCGTCCTGGGTAGTGCGACCCCGTCACTCGAGTCTTACGCCCGCGCTCAAAAAGGCGTCTATCGCTATCTGCAATTGAGTGAGCGGTACGGGGGCGAGATGCCGCCGGTCCATATTATCGATATGCGACGTGAACTCGCCAAAGGCAACACGACGATGTTCTCAGAAGATTTATTTGTCGCCATTAACGACCGCATCGCCAAAAAAGAACAGTGTGTCATCTTGCTCAACCGTCGTGGCTTCACGACGTTCGTCATGTGCCGCGACTGCGGGGAAGGACTCACTTGTCCGCACTGCGCCGTCAACTTGACGTATCACCAACACGGTGACCGGCTCAAATGCCACTACTGCGGCTATGAGATTGGGATGCCATCAAAATGTCCGACATGTGACAGCAAGAAAATCAAACAGTTCGGCACCGGCACGCAAAAGATCGAGACCGAGCTGTTGAACCGCATTCCCGAGGCGCGGATCATCCGGATGGACCAAGACACGACGTCCCGAAAAGGGTCGCACGAGCAACTGTTGAAACGCTTTGAGGATGGAGAAGCCGACATTTTGCTCGGCACCCAAATGATCGCCAAAGGACTCGACTTCCCGAACGTCACGCTCGTCGGGGTGCTCGCGGCGGATGCGACACTCGGCATGCCCGATTTCCGGGCGACCGAGCGCACGTTCCAGCTCGTCACCCAAGTCGCGGGCCGGGCCGGTCGAGGAAGTCTACCAGGTGAGGCATACGTGCAGACATACAATCCCGACCATTACGTCATCGAGACGGCGAGCGAGCACGACTATGAATCCTTTTTCGCTCGTGAGATGCAGTTGCGCCAAGTCGGCAACCATCCACCGTATTGGTACGTCACGCTCGTCACGTTCGCGGCCGAAAGTCCGCTCGTCGCCCAAGCCGAGGCCGAGCTGTTCGCCTCTGATTTCGTCGAGGCGCATGTGGCCCAGTCACGGCTGAACGGACCGATGCCGGCACCGTTGTCTAAACTAAAGAACTTGTTCCGCTATCAGTTGTTCATCAAAACGAAACATCCTGAGGCGCTATATCCGGTCCTCGCCGCGTTGCAACAGGCACGCGCGAAGGCGATCAGTAAAAAAGAGTATCAATTGAGTATCGACGTAAACCCATACGTATTCATGTGAGGTGGAACCAGATGTATAAAGTAGTAGAAATTCCAAATGAAATTTTACGGGTCACGTGTGATCCGGTGACGAAATTTGATAAAAAGTTGCGTCAGACGGTCGACCGACTGTTCGACACGATGTACGAATATGACGGCGTCGGCGTGGCCGCCCCGCAGGTCAACTTGAATCAACGGCTCGCCGTCGTCCATACGGATGATGAGACGGGACCGCTCGTGTTGATCAATCCAGAGATCATCGAGACGTCGGGAAGCGAGGTCGGCCTTGAAGGGTGCTTGAGCATCCCGGGAGAGTTCGGATTCGTCGAACGGCATGAGACGATCGTCGTCAAGACGCAGGATTTGAAGGGCCGCACCCAACAAGTGAAGGCGAGCGGCTTCTTCGCCCGGGCGATTCAACATGAGATCGATCATCTCGACGGGGTGTTGTTCACGGACAAACTCGCCGTGCCGGAAAAAGGGACGGATCAACGCATCGTCTTCATGGGCACTCCGACGTTTGCCGTATCCGTACTTGAGCGCTTGCTCGAAGAAGGATACAATGTCGTAGGTGTCGTCTCGCAACCGGACAAGCCGGTCGGACGAAAACGCGAACTGAAACCGACGCCGGTGAAAGAGTGTGCCCTGCGCCACAACATCCCGGTGTTACAGCCTGAAAAGGTGCGCACCGATTATGCGGACATCTTGGCACTTGAACCGGATTTGATCGTGACGGCGGCGTACGGTCAAATTGTTCCGACCGAACTGTTAGAAGCGCCGAAACATGGAGCCATCAACGTCCATGCCTCGCTCTTGCCGAAACATCGGGGTGGTGCTCCAATCCATCAAGCCATCCTCGACGGAGACAAAGAGACGGGCGTCACGATCATGTACATGGTCGATAAGCTCGATGCCGGCGATATGATTGCCAACACGGTCGTACCAATCGAAGAATTGGACACGGTCGGTACGTTGTTCGACAAGCTCGCGGTCGCAGGGTCTGACTTGTTAATCAAGACGCTTCCTGCTTTCCTTGCTGGTTGGATTGAAGCCGTGCCGCAGGACGAGCGTGACGTCACGTTCGCACCGAACATCAGCCGGGAGCGGGAACAGATTGACTGGACCCGTTCCGGCACAGACATTTATAACCATATCAGAGGGATGAATCCGTTCCCGACGGCGTATACGACGATTGCGGGTGAACGGGTCAAACTGTTCTTCGGGTCGAAGACGTCAGGGACGGGTGAACCGGGAACGATTGTACGGCTTGAAGAGGATGGGTTTGTCGTCGCGACAGGCGACGCGGTCGCTATCAAAGTGATCGATTTGCAACCATCTGGTAAAAAACGAATGGACGGGGCCACATTTATGCGTGGGGCCGGCCAAAAGTTACAAGTCGGCGATCGACTAGGAGGATAATATGAACGTACGAGTTGCAGCGCTTGATACGCTAATCAAAATCGAACAAGGCGGCGCCTATTCGACGATTGCGGTCAACGACCTATTGAAACAAAAAAAATTAGCGACGAAAGACGTCGGCCTCTACACGGAGCTCGTCTACGGGACGCTCGGTCGGAAACGGACGCTCGATTATATTTTAGAGAAGCGGGTCCAAAACCCGAAAAAATTGGACAAATTTGTCTTGCCGCTCTTGCGGATGAGCGTCTATCAACTGTTTTATCTCGACAAGATCCCGGATCGGGCCGTGTTGCATGAAGCGGTTGAAATCGCGAAAAAACGGGGTCATTCGGGAACCGGCAAGTTCGTCAATGGCGTCTTGCGCAACGTCGTCCGGGATGGGTTCCCGGATTTGAGCACGCTGCCAGACGCTGAACGGATTGCCATCGAACATAGCCATCCTGATTGGCTCGTCGCCGAATGGGTGGAGACGTATGGTGTCGAAGCGACCGAGGCGATGTGTAAATTGAACAACGAACCGGCGCCGGTCACAGTCCGGGTCAACCGCCAACGTGTCACCGTTGACGAGATGATTGAACGGCTCGCTGAAGTCGATGTCGTCGCCACGCGGTCGGAACTGTCAGCGGACGGGCTCGTCATCGAGTCCGGAAACGTTCACGCGACGGCGTTCATCGACATGGGCTTGTTGTCGATTCAAGATGAGAGCTCGATGATCGTCGCCGATGCGCTTCAAGCCGCGAAGACAGAACGCGTGCTCGACGCTTGTGCCGCCCCGGGCGGGAAAGCGATGCATACGGCCGAACGCATGGACGGCGGAACGCTCGTCGCGCTCGACTTGCATCCGCATAAAGCGAAGTTGATTGAACGACAAGCGAAGCGTCTGCATATCGATGGAGTGACCGCACTTGCCCTCGATGCCCGTCAGGCCGGTGACAAGTTTGAACCGGAGAGCTTCGATCGGATTTTGCTTGATGTCCCATGTTCAGGACTCGGCGTCATCCGCCGCAAGCCCGATATCAAATGGACAAAAGACAAATCTGCTCTCGCCGGACTGCCGAAAGTCCAGCGTGAAATCATCGACGCCGTCTTGCCACTCCTCAAACGAGGTGGTACGCTAGTGTACTCGACATGTACGATCGACCCGTCTGAGAATGAGCAGCAGGCCGATTACATTTTGTCGAACGGATTGACGTGGGATGAGACACTCCAAGACCGTCTTCCCCAAGTATTGCGCCCGATGGTGTCATCGGACCGCGCTGAACTCAAATTACTCCCGACGACGTTCGGGACGGACGGTTTCTATATCGCCGCATTCAAGAAAGAGGTATAAACATGAATCCAAAAGCAGTTGAAAAAAATCCATTGGTCGGTGCCAAGCCGTCACTCTATTCCCTCACGTATTCAGAACTCGAACAGTGGCTCATCGAAGCAGGAGAAAAATCGTTCCGCGCGAAACAGTTATATGACTGGATGTACGTCAAACGTGTGACATCGTTCGACGATATGACGAACGTCTCTAAACCGCTCCGCGAGAAATTAGACGCGGCGTTCCAATTGACGACGTTGAAAGAACTCGTCCGTCAAGAATCACAGGACGGCACAATCAAGTTCTTGTTCGAGCTTCAAGACGGTTATTCGATCGAGACGGTGCTCATGCGTCACGAGTACGGCAACTCGGTCTGTGTCACGACACAAGTCGGCTGCCGGATTGGTTGCACATTCTGTGCCTCGACACTCGGCGGTTTAAAACGTAACTTAGAAGCCGGTGAAATCACGGCGCAAGTCCTCGACGTCCAACGCGCGCTCGACGCGAGCGGAGAGCGAGTCGACTCGATCGTCGTCATGGGTATCGGCGAACCGTTCGATAACTACGACGAATTGATGCGCTTCTTGCGCACGGTCAACCACGATGACGGCTTGAACATCGGTTCACGCCATATTACGGTGTCGACGAGTGGAATCGTACCGAAGATTTACAAGTTCGCCGATGAAGGGATGCGCATCAACTTCGCCATTTCGCTTCACGCGCCGACGACAGAGATTCGGACTCGTCTCATGCCGATCAACCGTGCCTACAACTTGGATAAGTTGATGGAAGCCGTCAACTACTATACAGAGAAGAGTGGTCGCCGCATCACGTTCGAATACGGTTTATTCGGTGGTGTCAACGACACGGAAGAACACGCCCATCAGTTGGCGGACTTGTTGAAAGGCGTCAAATGTCACGTCAACTTGATTCCAGTCAACCACGTGCTCGAGCGCGACTACGTCCGCACACCACGTAAACAAATTTTTGCCTTTGAAAAAGTGCTCAAAGACCGAAAAGTGAACGTGACGATTCGTCGCGAACAAGGTTCGGATATCGATGCGGCTTGTGGGCAGCTTCGAGCGAAGGAGCGCGAACAAGAAACGAGGTAATCAGGAAGATGGAATTAGCATACCGAACCGACCGGGGGCAAGTGAGAGCGCAAAACGAGGATGCCGTCTTGATTTTAGGGGACGAGCACGCCGGGATCGCACTCGTGGCCGACGGTATGGGAGGGCATGAAGCCGGGGAGGTCGCGAGTCAGCTCGTCATCGAGCAGTTTCGTCGTGCCTTCCCGACGCTTCCGGCCTCACCGATGGAGATGGAGAATTGGTTTCGCCACAATGTGGAACTGGCCAATGAGCAAGTGCTCGATTTCTCGAAACAAGCGAACCTGCTCATGATGGGGACGACGATCGCCGGTGTCTGCTGGCACGACGAGACGATCGTCATCGTCCACGTCGGGGATAGTCGTGTGTATGCCTTGCGTGACGATAAACTTCAGCAGTTGACAGAAGACCATTCCTACGTGAACGTGTTGAAGCAGCTCGGGGAGTTGACCGAGGAAGAGATGCGCGTCCACCCGAAACGTAATATCATCACCCGTGCGATCGGCTCGAAAGAGCATGTCGAACCTGATCTGCAAGTGTTTGCCGAACCCGAGTTTGACACGATTTTAATCTGTACGGACGGCTTGACGACGCATTTGACCGATGACGAGATCAAGCAAGTCTTGGAACGCCCCGTCTCGGCGGACGTCAAGGCGGATCAATTGATCGATCGAGCCAACCGTTTGGGTGGGAGTGACAACATCACTGTTGCCCTCGTCCAGTTCACAGATAGAAAGAGAGGATGAATCCGATGCGAAGTGGAGAACGAATCAACGATCGTTATCGGATCGAACAGCAAATCGGCAGCGGCGGCATGGCAAATGTCTACCGGGCTCACGATGAGATTTTAAACCGAACCGTCGCCATCAAGGTGTTGCGATCTGAATTCTCGCATAATGAACAATTTATACGCCGGTTTGAACGAGAAGCCCATGCGGCGACGAGTCTGAACCATCCGAATATCGTCGCCATTTACGACGTCGGAGACGAACGCGACATCTATTACATCGTCATGGAACATGTCGACGGGATGACGCTGAAACAATATTTGCAAGAAGAGTACATATCTGTCGACGAGGCGCTTCGCATCATGGGACAGATTTGTGATGCGATCGACCATGCCCATGCGAATCGAATCATTCATCGGGACATCAAACCGCAAAACATGATGATTGATCAGAGCGGCAACGTCAAAGTGACGGACTTTGGGATTGCGGTGGCCATGTCGAACGCGACGCTGACCCATACGATGTCGGTCCTCGGGTCGGTCCACTACTTTTCCCCGGAGCAAGCGCGCGGAAAGTTCGCCGATGAGAAGTCAGATATTTATTCGCTCGGCGCCGTGCTCTATGAACTCGTGACCGGCCGGGTGCCGTTCATCGGCGAGACGCCGGTCGCCGTCGCGTTGCAGCATCTGCAAGACGACCCGATTCGACCGATGGATTTGAACCCGAACATCCCGCAAGCGCTCGAGAACTGTATTATGCAGGCGCTCGCGAAGTCACCGGGCGCACGTCATGCCTCGGTCGCCGCGTTTAAAAAGGATTGCATGACGTCACTTGATTCGGAACGTGCGAATGAACCGAAGCGGTCGAATGCTGAGCAAGATGCGTTTGATCAGACGCTCGTCATGGCGCCGGTCGTACCGGATGAGCCAAACGTCAAAGAGGCGCCGGAGCAACCGGTCGCAGCAAGTGAACCCGTGAAAGACAAACCGAAACGGAAGAAGAAGTGGTGGCTTTGGCTCTTGCTTGCGCTCCTGTTGATCGGTGGCGGGATTGGGGCTTACGTCATCGCTGACGAGATGTCCCGTGCCGTCGTGCCGGACGTCGTCGGCATGACGAGCGACGAGGCGACGACCGAGCTCGAAACGGCCGGTTTTGTCGTCGAGGCAACTGAACGGGCAAGTGACAACATCGCCGCTGGCGACGTCATCTCGCAGACACCGCAAGCCGGACGGAAGCCGAAACGTGGGACGACCGTGACGATTGTCGTCTCGGCCGGAAAAGAGACGGTCGAGATGCCGGATGTTGAAGGACTGTCCCAGTCGTCGGCCGAGCGGACGCTCAAAGATCTTGAGTTCACGGACATCGAGATTCAGTCGGAGGCATCCGAGACGGTCGATAGCGGGGATGTCATCTCCCAATCGATCGCCCCAGGCAACGAGGTCGTCCCATCTGAAGAGACGGTGACGCTCGTCGTCTCGACCGGCAGCAATAAAATCGAACTCGCCAACTTGGCGGGCTATACGTTCGAGGAAGCGACAACGTATGCCGAACAGAATAGCTTGAAAATCGTCAAACGTGATGAGTATTCAACGAGCGTTCCTGCGAATCAAATCATCCGTCAACTCCCGACGGCCGGTACGGCAGTCGACCCGGGGACGGAACTGACCGTCATCGTGTCACAAGGGGTAGAACCGACGGACGTCTCGATTGAACGGGAAGTCAACGTCGAAATCGAGCCGCCCGCTGAAGGCGAAGAAGCCGAGGCACTCGAAGTCGTCATTCGGACGGTCGACGCCCGTGGCGAAGTCGAGGTGTTGCGTGATAAGATAACGGAGACAACGACTTACTCGTATACGCTCGTCATCGCACCGGACGAAGTCGGAACCGCGACGATTGAAGTCGACGGCGAAGTCGTTCGCACGGATACGGTGACTTACGCACAAGCAAAAGATTCACAATGAAGAGGTGGCGTGCGCGTCGCCTCTTTTTCTAAGGAGGGAATGGAATGAAAGGTACGATTATTCGATTACAAGGCGGATTTTATGACGTCATGACGGAAGAAAAACAAGAGATCCGTTGTCGCGCCCGCGGCAATTTCCGCAACCGGAACATCTCGCCGGTCGTCGGTGACGATGTCGACATCCAAGACCAAGGGGATGGTACCGGTTATATATTGGCTGTTGACGAGCGGTCGAACCATCTCGTCCGCCCGCCGATTGCCAACATCGATCAAGCGTTCTTGTTATTCTCGGTAAAAGAGCCGGCGTTCTCGTTCCATCTGCTCGACCGTTTCCTCGTCTTGATCGAGTCGAAGCAAGTCCATCCGATTATCGTTTTGACGAAAATGGATTTGTTGACGGAGGCGGAACGGGAGAAGATTCACGAAGCAGCGGCTTTATATCGTTCCATCGGCTATGAGGTCATCGAGACGTCGACCGAGGACGGGTCGGGGATCGAAAAAATCCGCGGGTCGTTTAAGGAGAAGACGAGTGTGTTCGCCGGACAGACCGGGGTCGGTAAGAGTTCGCTCTTGAACGCGGTCGCACCTGAGCTTGAACTTGCAACCGGGAAGATCTCGAAATCACTTGGGCGCGGTAAGCACACGACGCGTCACGTCACGCTGATCACGCTCGCTGACGGGCTCGTGGCCGATACGCCTGGTTTCTCGAGCCTCGAGTTCCCAGAAGAACTCGAAGTCGAAGAGATGCGCTGGTGTTTCCCTGAGTTCGTCGAGCGGCATGATGACTGTAAATTCCGCGGTTGTGCCCATTTGAACGAACCAGGTTGTGCCGTCAAAGCGGCCGTCGAGGCGGGAGAAATCGCTTCCACCCGCTATGAGAATTATGTTACGTTTATGGCAGAGTTAAACGATAGACAACGGAGGTACTAACATGATTAAAATTGCACCATCGATTTTAGCGGCGGACTTCGCCAATTTAGAGGCAGAAGTGAAGGCGGTCCAAGAGGCCGGAGCGGATTACATCCATTTTGACGTCATGGACGGTCAATTCGTCCCGAACATCTCAATCGGCCTACCGGTGTTAGCGAGCTTACGGAAGAAGTCGGACATGGTACTCGACGTCCATTTGATGATCGACCAGCCCGAACGGTTCGTCGAAGATTTCATCAAGGCCGGGGCGGATATCGTCACGGTTCACGTTGAAGCGACGAATCATTTGCATCGCGTGTTGCAACAAATCAAAGCGGCCGGCGCCAAGTGTGGTGTCGTCTTGAATCCGCATACGCCGCTGTCATCGATTGAACACGTGCTCGGTGACGTCGACATGGTGCTCCTCATGACGGTGAACCCTGGCTTTGGGGGCCAGGCATTCATCGAATCGGTCGTCCCGAAAATCTCGGCGCTGAGCGAGATGCGCCAAGCGCGTCGTCTCGACTTTGAAATCGAGATTGACGGCGGTGTCAACGCAGAGACGGCGAAATTATGCATCGACGCTGGCGCTGATGTGCTCGTGGCTGGTTCAGCCATCTATAACGAGCCGAGCTATAAAGACGCAATCGATAGCATTCGTCACGCTTCTCGTGTATAATCGTCGATAGAACAACAAATATTGTCGCAAGGGGTGTCACATTCTGTGGCTGAGAGGCATTTGCTAACCCTTTGAACCTGTTCCGTTCACACGGACGTAGGGATGTGGCGAAAATGCACGTTGCTACTCGATAGCAGCATGGCGTTTACGTCATGCTGCTTTTTGTCGTTCGCTCATATAATAAGGAGGGAATAAGATGAAACAACGTTTAAAACTACAGGCGCTCATTGAAATCTCATTGTTCGCCGCACTCGGCTTGATCTTTGATTTGCTCATCCCGTTCCGGATGCCGCAGGGCGGATCGATCAGCCTGGCGATGTTGCCGATCTTTGTGATGGCGTACCGCCATGGATTAAAAGGCGGACTGGCGACAGGAGCGCTCGTCGGAACGCTGCAACTGCTGTTCGGGGCTTACATCTTCACACCGGTCCAGTTCCTGCTCGACTACACGTTCGCTTACGGTGTCGTCGGGATGGCCGGACTGTTCGCTGGTCAAGTGAAACGGGCCGCCAAGGACGAGGCGAAAAAGACGCTCGTCGTCTACTTGGTGCTCGGGGCGCTCCTCGGTTCTTTGCTTCGCTACGGCGCCCACGTCTTATCAGGGATCGTCTTCTTCGCCGAGTACGCGGAAGGGCCGGTCGTCGCCTATTCGTTCGCTTATAACATGACGTATATGTTGCCGTCCTTCCTCGTGTCGGCCGTCGTCCTCGTTCTCTTGTTCGTCTCGGCACCACGTTTCGCCACGCTCGCGACCCGGGGTCTCCGCTAATGCGGGTGTTGATTGTGGCGGCCAGCCCGGAACCAATCTCGGGACTCCCGCGTGACGTCGATTACATCATCGGCGTCGACGGGGGATACGAGACACTGTTGAACCACGGGCTGAACCCGGATCTCGTCGTCGGCGATTTCGATTCCTTCACGGGCGAAGTGCCGATTGACGCCGTCCGTTACCCATCTGAAAAAGACGTGACCGACCTCGAGATTGCGCTCGAGGCGGCCCGTGGACACGGGGCGACGGAGATGCTCGTGTACGGCGCTCTCGGTGGACGCCTCGACATGACGCTCGGCAATATCGGACTGCTCGAGGCATATCCAGAGATGCGTTTGTTCACGGCCGGGCAAACCATTCGTCTTGTTGGAGCTGGGCGTCACGAGCTCCCACGTCAAGCTGATCATTATTTGTCGCTCATCCCGTGGAAGCGGGCGAACGTGTCAATCCGCGGCGTCAAATATCCGCTCGACCGTCACGATGTCGTCAGCCATGAGGCGCTCACGATCTCGAACGAGTGGGCCGGCGAATCAGCGGATTTGATCGTGCACGAAGGTATGGTCCTCGTGCTGTATATCAAAAAATGAACACAAAAAAATCCCATCGGCGAATGCCGCTGGGATTTATTTCGTTCGTGTATAAAAATTATACGCGTTCAACGAGACCTGATTTAAGAGCGCGAGCTGAAACCCAAACTCGTTTAGGTTTACCGTCAACGAGAATACGAACTTTTTGTACGTTTACACCCCAAGTGCGTTTTGTCTTGTTGAGTGCGTGCGAACGGTTGTTACCTGATTTAGGTGATTTACCTGTTACGTAGCATTTACGTGCCATGCGTTTCCCCTCCTTTTTTATGTGGGTTCGTCCTAATAGACACTCGTTTATATTAGCACGGGTTTTTTCACGATGCAACTAGAAAATCATAGGATGACAAGAAAAAAACTTGACATTACTGGAAAGGATTTTAATAATGAATGAGGGTTACGGCTACAATTGACCGAGTTTATGGAGCAGGTTCTTTTAATAACTAGGTACTTATTGTAGAATGTAGTGAAGGAATCATTCCGAATGAAGGAGGCTACTCCATATGGCAATTGAAATGAAGACAACATATGGCAATATTGACATCACGAACGACGTGGTCGCAACACTCGCAGGCGGTGCGGCGATGGAATGTTTCGGCGTTGTGGGAATGGCGTCTCAAGCTCAATTGAAAGACGGGATTGCAGAACTATTGAAGCGTGAAAACTACGCCCGAGGCGTGGTCGTACGTCAAGATGGAGAAGACGTACATATCGACATGCACATCATTGTGAGTTACGGGACGAAAGTGTCGGAAGTCGCATATAACGTGCAAAGCCGTGTAAAATACACGCTCGGTGAAACTTTAGGATTAAACGTTTCGTCGGTAAACATATTCGTACAAGGCGTTCGTCTGACGAATGACTGACGAGAACGAAGGAGGATTTGGTGTGGGTTTAAAACGTTTAGATGGATTGGTGTTCGCGAACATGGTCGCGAACGGTGCAGCCAACTTGAGCCAGAATGCGGATTATGTAGATTCGCTTAACGTCTTCCCGGTGCCGGATGGCGACACGGGGACGAACATGAATTTGACGATGACATCGGGTGCGAAGGAAGTGGCCGCACTCAACACGGCAAATATCGCTGACGTCTCATCGAAGTTTGCACGTGGTCTCTTGATGGGGGCACGCGGGAACTCCGGTGTTATTTTAAGCCAATTGTTCCGTGGCTTCGGTAAAGCGATCGAAGGAAAGACCGAAGTGTCGACAGTCGATTTCGCTGAGGCATTGAAACGTGGTGTCGACACGGCATACAAGGCGGTTATGAAACCGGTTGAAGGAACGATTTTGACGGTTGCTCGTGAAGCGGCCGACGAAGCGCTCCGTGCTTCAGAGTCGACGAGCGACTTCAACGAGTTCATGGAACGTGTGATCGTGGAAGCGAAAGCTTCACTCGAGCGGACGCCGGACTTATTGCCGGTCTTAAAAGAAGTCGGCGTCGTCGATTCGGGCGGCCAAGGCTTGCTCGTTATTTATGAAGGGTTCCTTGCGAGCCTCGAAGGAAAAGAGCTCGAGAAGCCACATGCACCGGTCATGGATGCGCTCATCGAAGCCGAACATCATGCCCACGCCGCGCAAGGATTCATGTCGACCGAAGACATCGAGTTCGGTTATTGCACGGAAATCATGGTTCGTTTCCAAGATGCGAAGTTGAAGGATGCCCCGTTCAACGAGGACGCGTTCCGCAACGAACTGTCTGAACTCGGGGACTCACTCCTCGTCGTCGCAGATGAAGAGTTGCTTAAAGTTCACGTTCACGTCGAGACGCCAGGCGACGTCATCACGAAAGGACAGCGTTACGGTGAACTCGTCGCTGTCAAAATCGAGAATATGCGTCAACAGCACTCGACCATCTTAGAAGAAGAGCACGGCGCGAACCAACATGGCGTCCAACCGACGGCTCCGAAGGCGAAAGCACCGTATGCGATCGTCACGGTCGCCATGGGTGAAGGCGTCAGCGACTTGTTCCGTTCACTCGGTGCGGCTCACGTCATCGAAGGCGGTCAGACGATGAACCCGTCGACGGAAGATATCGTCAAGGCGATCGAAGCGGCCAACGCGGACCATGTCTTCATCTTCCCGAACAACTCGAACATCATCATGGCTGCCGAACAAGCGGCATCGGTCGCACCTTGCGGCGTCTCGGTCATTCCGACGAAGACGGTGCCACAAGGACTTGCGGCAGCGATCGCGTTCAACCCGGAAGCCGATGTGGAGACGAACGAAAGCGTCATGAAGACGGCGGCTAGTACCGTCAAGTCTGGTCAAGTGACGTATGCGGTTCGTGATACGAGCATCGACGGTGTCGAGATTCGTAAAGACGACCACATGGCGATCGCCGAGAAGAAAATCGTCGCCTCATCGGCCTCGAGCCTCGAAGCGGCGAAGAAATTAGTCGACGCCCTCGTCGATGCCGACGATGAGATCATCACGATCCTGACGGGCGAAGGTTCGTCAGCAGAAGACGTGGAGGCACTCTCGGCGTACATCGAGTCGAAGAACGACGAGATCGAAATCGAGGTTCATGACGGGAAGCAACCGCTCTACTCCTACATTTTTAGTGTGGAATAAGCTGTAACTCAGCCCTACCTTCTGTATAATGAAGGTAGGGTTTTTTTGAAAGGGGGAAATGCGATGAAATATCGCAGTGTGTTTGATATCATCGGACCGGTCATGGTCGGTCCATCGAGTTCGCATACGGCGGGCGCCGCCCGCATCGGTCTCATGGCCGGAAAACTGTTCGGGCGGACGCCACGGCTCGCGCACATCACGTTTTATGGGTCGTTCGCCGATACGTATCGGGGACACGGGACCGATGTGGCCATCGTCGGTGGCATCATGGGCTTCGATACGTTCGACTTACGGATCCCGCAAGCGCTCGATCTCGCGAAAGAACGTGGCATCGAGGTCGTCTTTGAGACGAGCGATGCGCTGACGGATCATCCGAACACGGCCCGCGTCCGCCTAGAAGACGAGGACGGCACGTTTGAGATCGTCGGGATTTCAATCGGCGGCGGGACGATCGAGATCACCGAGTTGAACGGATTCCCGCTCAAATTGTCGGGCGGCGGGCCGGCACTCGTCGTCTTGCACCACGATCGCTTCGGGGCGATCGCGGCCGTGACGGGGATTTTGGCCAGACACGAGCTGAACATCGGCCATATGGAAGTGAGCCGTCATGAGAAAGGCAAGCAAGCGCTCATGGCGATCGAGATTGATGATCATTTGTCAAAAGACGTGTTAGCGGAAATCGAGCGGTTACCTCAAATCGAGCGGGTAGCCATCTTTGGGGAATAAGGAGACACCAATATGTTTAAATCAGTAGAAGAATTAGTCAGAACGGCAACAGAGCGGGGCATCCCGATCTCAGAAGTGATGATTGAGCAAGAAGTACACGTCAGACGCTCGACGCGTGAAGACGTCGTCGGCATGATGGAACGCAACCTCGAGGTGATGGAAGAGGCGGTTGCGCGGGCACTCGAAGGCGTGACGTCCGTGACGGGGTTGACGGGGAATGACGCCGTGCTCATGACCGACTATATCCGCTCGGGCAAGTCGCTCGCTGGGAATTTGATTTTAGACGCGGTCGCCAAAGCGATCGGGACGAATGAAGTCAACGCGGCGATGGGACGCATCTGTGCAACCCCGACGGCCGGTAGCGCCGGTGTCGTACCGGGTACGTTGTTTGCGGTCAAAGAACGTCTGGAGATGGACCGCGAGGCAATGGTCCGGTACTTGTTCACGTCTGGTGCGTTCGGGTTCGTCGTGGCCAACAACGCCTCGATTTCAGGGGCGGCCGGTGGTTGTCAGGCGGAAGTCGGTTCGGCGACCGGAATGGCCGCGGCGGCCATCGTCGAAGCAGCCGGTGGGACGCCGGAACAATCGGCGACGGCGTTTGCGATCGCCTTGAAAAACATGCTTGGTCTCGTCTGTGACCCGGTGGCGGGTCTCGTCGAAGTGCCGTGTGTCAAACGGAACGCCATGGGTGGAGCGAACGCGATTGTCGCGGCCGATATGGCCCTCGCTGGTATCACGTCTCGCATCCCTTGTGACGAGGTCATCTCGGCGATGCATGAGATCGGCCAGATGATGCCGACCGCGTTGAAAGAGACAGCCCGCGGCGGACTTGCCAATACGCCGACGGCCCGCCGTCTCGAACGAAACATCTTTGGAGAGAAAGAAAATGTCGAGAAGTGAGGCGCTGACGACGCTCAAAGGGGTCGGGCCAGAGATGGCCAAAAAATTAGAGACGATGGGTCTCGAACGAATCGAGGACGTGCTGGAGCACGTCCCGTTTCGTTATGAAAATTATAATAGCGGCACGGTGACGACGGCCATCCACGGCGATCTCGTCAAATGGAGCGGAACCGTCCAAGCGGAACCGCTCGTCCGTTATTACAGTAAAGGCAAGAACCGGCTCCAATTTCGGCTATTGCTCGAGGAACGCTACGTCGTCCACGTGACGATGTTCAACCGGGCGTTCTATAAAGACAAGCTCACGCTCGGCGCCACCGTGACGGTCAAAGGGAAATGGGACATGAACCGGATGACAATCAGCGCGACCGACCTCGAGTTCGGTGAACTGTCGGACGGGCTGCAACCGATTTATTCGCTTCGGGCCGGGTTGACCCAGAAGAACTTCAGCCGGATCGTCAAGCTTGCGTTTGAACAGACGACCTCGTTCGAGGACCGCCTGCCGGAATTGATTCGGCAACGCTATCGTCTCGAGGACCGGGAGACGATGTTAAAAGGGATGCATTTCCCTGATTCGGTCGAGACGTACAAACAGGCACGCCGCAGTTACGTCTATGAAGAATGTCTGCTCTATCAATTGAAGCTTCAGGCGTTCCGGAAGATGGAACGGTCGGGTAAAGGCCGTGCCCTCACGCTCGATAAGCCTCAATTGAACGAATTCGTCAAACAACTTGCGTTTCCGTTGACCGGGGCGCAGACGCGTGTCATCCGGGAAATCGTCGGGGATTTAGAAGTGCCAGAACGAATGAATCGGTTGCTACAAGGGGATGTCGGGAGCGGAAAGACAGTCGTTGCCGCGATCGCCTTGTATGCGACGGTGAGCGCCGGCTATCAAGGGGCGCTCATGGTCCCGACCGAAATTTTGGCTGAACAGCATCTCGCCTCGCTTCAAGCGCTGTTTGAGCCGTACGGGATTCGAGTCGGTTTATTGACGAGTTCGGTCAAAGGCAAGGCCCGTACTGAGTTGCTTCAGGCCATCAAAGCGGGGGACGTCGATATCATCGTCGGGACGCACGCCTTGATCCAAGGGCCGGTCGAGTTCTCGCGCCTACATTTAGCCATCACCGACGAGCAACACCGGTTCGGAGTCGAACAGCGCAAGATGCTCCGTGACAAGGCGGAGCTCGCCGACGTGCTCTATATGACGGCGACACCGATTCCACGGACGCTCGCTATCAGTGCTTTCGGCGAGATGGACGTTTCGACGATCGATGAGATGCCGGCCGGCCGGAAACCGATCGAGACGTATTGGGCCAAGACCGACCAAATCGATCGGGTCCACGCGATGGTCGACCGTGAACTGACGCTTGGACGCCAAGCTTACGTGATTGCCCCGCTCATCGAGGAATCGGACACGCTCGAGGTCGAGAGTGCGACTGCGCTCTACGAAGTGTTGCGGGAACGTTTCCCAAACTACGCGGTCGGTCTCATGCACGGAAAACTGTCGAGCACCGAGAAAGATGACGTGATGAAGGCGTTCGCCAGCAATGCCCTCCAAATCCTCGTCTCGACGACGGTTGTCGAGGTCGGCGTGAACGTCCCGAACGCCTCGCTGATCATCATCCATGATGCGGAGCGGTTCGGCTTGGCGCAACTACACCAGTTGCGCGGACGCGTCGGTCGAGGCGCCGACCAATCTTATTGTATATTGGTAGGGGACCCGAAGTCCGATGTCGGCAAACTTCGTTTGAAGACGATGACGGAGACGAACGATGGATTCGTCTTGGCCGAGAAAGACTTGGAATTGCGCGGGGCCGGTGATTTCTTTGGGACGGCCCAAAGCGGTCTTCCGAGCTTCCGCGTCGCCGATCCCGTACTTGATTTAAAAGTGATGGAGGTAGCGATGCAAGACGCGGTTCGTCTGCTCGGCAGCGAGGCGTTTTGGAATGAAGCGACGTATGCGCCGCTCCGTCAATACTTGAAGCGACTCGACTTACTCGTCGGGAGCCGCTTGGAATGAGAAACAACACTTGAAAATACAATCTAAAGAATATATACTGCTATTAGTACCAGGTATTAAGTTCTTTAGCATAGAGTTTAGGAGGGAACTGAATGCGGGTACCTAAGAAAGAGCGGCAACGCTTATTGCAAGAAACGATTGATCGTAACCCGTTCATCAAAGACGAAGAGCTGTCGAAGCAGTTCGCCGTCAGTATTCAAACGATTCGTCTCGATCGGATGGAGTTGAAAATTCCGGAAGTGAGAGAACGGATTAAGCATGTAGCCTCTGAACACCTCGATGAAGTGAAGTCGCTCGCCATGAGCGAGGTCATCGGTGATATGATTGACTTGAAGCTCGATGAATCGGCCATCTCGGTTCTCGACATTGAGAGAGAACACGTCTTTAGCCGCAACGAGATCGCCCGGGGACATGTATTGTTCGCCCAGGCCAACTCGTTAGCGGTGGCGCTCATCAATGATGAATTGGCGTTGACCACTAAAGCGGACATCCGCTTCAGTCGCCAAGTCCATCTTGGAGAGCGAGTCGTTGCCAAGGCTCGTGTGATCAAACTGCGTCGGGACGGAAGAACGGACGTCACAGTGGATAGTTATGTCGGCGAAGAGTGTGTCTTTAGCGGAGACTTCACGATTTATCGTCGCGGTGAGGAGGAACAGGCATGAAATTAGCAATTGATGCAATGGGCGGGGATCACGCCCCGAAAGCGATCGTGGAAGGCGTCAAGCAGTTTGCCGACGCATTCCCGAACGAATCGATGGAACTGTTTTTAGTCGGAGATGAGGTCAAACTCGCTTCGTACGGGTTGACCGACCCGCGAATCAAAATCGTTCCAGCGAGCGAAGTCATCACCGGGGACGACGAACCGGTCCGAGCCGTCCGTCGCAAAAAGGACAGCTCACTCGTCGTGGCGGCCAAACTCGTCAAAGACGGAGAGGCCGACGCACTCGTCTCGGCTGGGAATACCGGTGCTCTCATGGCGGCGTCACTGTTCGTCATCGGACGGATCCCAGGAATCGAGCGCCCCGCGTTGTCACCTACGTTCCCTACATATACGGGTAGCGGTGTCGTCATTTTAGACGTCGGGGCCAACCCGGACGCGAAGGCCGAGCACTTGGTCGACTATGCGATCATGGGCTCGCTCTATGCCGAGCACGTTCGCGGCGTCAAACGTCCGCGGGTCGCGCTACTGAACATCGGGACCGAGGCTGGGAAAGGAAACGCCCTCACGAAAGAGGCGTACCCCCTCCTTGAACAAGCCCCGGTCCACTTTGTCGGCAACGTGGAAGCGCGCGAGGCGATGTCCGGTGATGTCGATGTCATCGTCACGGAAGGGTTCGCCGGAAACATCTTGCTCAAAGGTGTCGAAGGTTCGTCGTCGATGCTCATGAAGATGATGAAAGAGCAGTTCACGAGCGATCTCGTCTCGAAGCTCGCCGCTCTCGTCTTAAAACCGAAGTTGAAGCGATTGAAACAAACATTAGATTATCGGGAACACGGTGGGGCCGGCTTGTTCGGAATCAACGCCCCGGTCATTAAAGCACACGGTTCGAGCGACGCGCTCGCCATCATGAGCGCGCTTAAACAGGCGAAAATCATGGTCGATCACGACGTCGTCGCGAAAATCAAACAAGCAAAAGCCACAAACTAATTCAAAGAAGGTGAGTACATGGGGAAAACAGCATGGGTATTTCCGGGACAAGGGTCACAAGCCGTCGGCATGGGCCAAACGTTCCTCGACAATCCTGAACAACTGCAAGCGATCAACCGTCGCCTCGGATTTGATTTACTCGACGCCATGGCGGCAGGATCAAAAGAAGAGCTTCAACGGACAGAAGTGGCCCAACCGGCCATCGTGGCGCATGCGGCATCACTCGCACAAGCTCACGCCAAAACGGGGGCCACTCCAGACTTGGTGATCGGTCACAGCGTCGGAGAATATGCGGCACTCGTCGTCGCCGGCGTCATCGACTTGGAAGAAGCGAGCGTGCTCGTCCACGAACGCGGCAAGCTCATGTCAGAAGTGAAGGATGGGACGATGGCAGCCGTCATCGGTATGACCGATGTCGACGAAGCGTTCCATGTGACGGAGAAAATCAGTGCTAGCGGGAACCTTGTACAAATCGCCAACTACAACTGTCCGGGTCAGTTCGTCATCTCGGGGCATGTCGATGCGGTCAAACAGGCCGAAACAGACTTGAAAGAAGCAGGCGCGAAACGCGTCTTGCCGCTGAACGTCTCAGGGGCGTTCCACAGCTCCTACATGATGCCGGCCGCGACGCGGTTCAAAGATGTGCTCGCTTCTTCGCCGTTCAAACCGGCGGCGATTGGGATCATTTCCAACGTCGATGCGGATATCCATACCGACCCGGAAAAATTGAAAGCACTTCTCACCGAGCAATTGTACGCCTCGGTCCGATTCGAAGCGTGTGTTCGCAAAGCGATCGACGCTGGCGTCGACACGTTCATCGAATTCGGTCCGACGTCACCACTGTCAGGTCTTATCAAACGGATCGATTCGAAAGTGACGATCAAACAGGCGACGACGCTCGAAGAGGTGGCCGCGTTAGGAGGAGAAGTACGTGCATGACCAAGTAGCAATCGTGACAGGCGCATCTCGAGGAATCGGGGCCGCCATCGCGAAGCGTTTAGGGGAGGACGGCTTTCGGGTCGTCGTGAATTACTCGGGTAGTGTTGAGAAAGCGAACGCTGTCGTCAGCGAGATCGAAGCGAACGGTGGCGAGGCCATCGCCGTCAAAGCCGACGTCTCGAACAGTGATGATGTGAAAGCACTCATCAAGACGGCGGTCGACACGTACGGCCGCATCGATTGTCTCGTCAACAATGCAGGCATCACGCGGGATGGTCTGCTTATGCGCATGAAAGAAGCTGACTTTGACGATGTCCTGTCGACAAACTTGAAAGGTGCGTTCTTGACGTCGCAAGCCGCGACGCGGACGCTCTTGAAATCGAAGACGGGACGCATCATCAATATCGCTTCGGTCGTCGGGATCACGGGGAATGCCGGTCAGGCGAACTACGCGGCGGCGAAAGCGGGGCTCATCGGGCTGACGAAGTCGGTCGCGCGTGAACTCGCCGGACGTCACGTGACGGTGAACGCCGTCTGCCCTGGTTTCATCCAGACGGACATGACCGACGCGTTGACAGATGCGCAACGCGAGGCGACGCTCGGTCAAATCCCGTTCAATCGCTTCGGTCAGGTCGAAGATGTGGCGAACCTCGTCTCATTCCTCGCCTCTCACCAAGCGGCTTACGTGACGGGTCAGACGATTGCCGTTGACGGCGGCATGACGATGGCTTAAAATCAGAACTTTACCAATCGAAACACATTTTATATACTTTAATTTGGAGGGATTTTATCATGACAACAGAACAAATCTTAGTAGACGTACAAGCAGCAGTGGCAGAGAAACTCGGGAAAGATGTATCTGAGATCACAGCCGACAAATCATTCAAGGATGACCTCGGTGCGGATTCGCTCGAAGTAATGGAAATGGTCATGGACCTTGAAGACAAGTTCGATATCACAATCGAAGACGAAGATGCTGAGAAGCTCGCGACTGTTGGCGACGTCGTCGCTTACATCGAAACTAAATTGTAATCAAGCCTCCCACCGCTCGTCATGAGCGGTGGGCTTGTGCTTATACACGGAGGGAATTATGACAAAGGACAAGCGACGGTTTGACCGTCAAGGGTCGGCGCAACGGCGTCGGCGAAATGAGCTCGAGCGGTCACGGATTCTCGAGCAGTTTAAAGTACTTGAAGAACGGCTGTCGGTTCGATTCGCGAACCAAGACCTATTGATGCAAGCGTTCACCCACTCCTCATACGTCAACGAACAACGCGGTCTGAAAAAAGACAATGAGCGCTTAGAGTTTTTAGGCGACGCGGTGCTCGAGTTGACGGTGTCTCGATTTTTGTATGAGACGTATCCGGAGCGCTCCGAGGGGGAATTAACGAAGTTGCGGGCGGCCATCGTCTGTGAGCCGTCACTCGTCAACTTTGCGGAAGCCTATGCTTTCTCTGATTTTATCTTGCTTGGGAAAGGCGAAGAGTTGACCGGCGGACGCAAGCGTCCGGCGCTACTCGCGGATGTGTTCGAGTCATACATCGGCGCGCTCTATCTGGACCAAGGGATTGAACCAGTCGAACAGTTCCTCGCCGAAGCGGTTTTTCCGAAAGTCTTGGCCGGTGTGTTTGAAGAACAGACCGATTATAAGAGTCAGCTCCAAGAAAGCGTCCAGCGAGAAGGTCTCGGGCCTGTCTCGTACACGATTATCGAAGAGCGTGGTCCGGCCCATAGCCGGGAGTTCGTCGCCCATGCCCGTCTGTCAGACGATATCGTCGGCGAAGGCATCGGCCGATCGAAGAAAGAAGCCGAGCAACTCGCGGCGAAAGAAGCGTTGATCGAATTCAACCGGCAGTACGCCGGCCTATAAGAAAAGGAGTGGACCTCAATGGGTCCACTCCTTTTCTGTCATCTCATCACGTCAATTGTCCGAGTTCTTCGACAATCCCATCCACTTCAGAGATCGACAGCGATGAGCGGTTCATCACGTAGTCGTAAATCTCTTTGACGGCCGAGGCGTCGGCACGGTTATATTCTTCCGCTTTGATGGCGCCGCGGTTGATGATGTTCATTTTGTCGAGAATTTCCTCAATCATTTGTTCGTTAGTCATCGGTCGTACCCCTTTCTACAGTTCTTTTTAGAATAGCATGATTCTAGCATTTTGACGAACTGGCAACTGTGGTAAAATAAACAAATGAATGCTTACTGAGGATAGGATGGTCACGATGCACTTAAAACGAATCGAACTCGCTGGCTTTAAATCGTTTGCCAAGCGGATTGAACTGGATTTTCGTCCCGGCGTCACAGCCGTGGTTGGGCCGAACGGGAGCGGAAAATCAAATATATCGGACGCTGTTCGCTGGGTACTCGGTGAGCAGTCGGCCAAATCGCTCCGCGGAGCGAAAATGGAAGACGTCATCTTTGCCGGCAGTGAAGGTGAGAACCATCGCAACGTCGCCGAAGTGACGCTCGTCCTAGACAACACGGACGCCCATTTGCGGTTGCCATATGAAGAAGTCAGTGTGACGCGCCGCGTCACGCGGAGCGGCGACAGCGACTACTTCATGAACAAGAAGCCGTGCCGGCTTAAAGATGTGATCGACCTGTTCATGGATACGGGCCTATCACGCGATGCGTTCGCCATCATCGGGCAAGGACGGGTCGAGCAAGTCATCTCCGGGAAACCGGAAGATCGTCGGGCTGTCATCGAAGAAGCGGCCGGGGTGTTGAAGTACCGGCAGCGTAAAAAACAAGCCGAACGGAAGCTCCAAGACACCGAGTTGAACTTGTCTCGGGTCGATGACATTTTGTATGAACTCGCCGATCGGGTCGAACCGCTCCGAGAGCAGGCCGCGCTCGCACGCGAGTATCAAGTCGCCAAAGCGCGCCACGATGAGCTCGAGACGGGTATTCTCGGCGCCGAGATCACAGAACTTGGTACGGGCATCGCTCGTGTGTCCGAGCAACTGCGGACGGCCGAGACGAATCTCGCCGAGCAAGACGGCGCGTTGACCGCGATTTCAGAAGAGCGGACGACGCTTGAGGCGGCACTCGCCAAAGATCGAGAAACGCTCGACACGCTCCATCAAGAAGAACGGTCTCAAGCGACCGAGCTGGAACGGTTGACAGGTGAGATCAAGCTCGCGAAAGCCCGTGAAGAGCACGGGGCGGAGACGAAAGAACGCCTCGAGCGCCAACGTGTCGAATTGGCCGAAGAGACCGAACAGTTGACGCAGAAGTTGAACGTGGCAAACGCGGATATGGCGTCAAAAGCTGAGGCGTTACATACCGTGGAAGCGGCACGGGCCGAACTTGACGCGCAATTGACGGCGGCGACGCGTGACTTTAACGCAGAAATCGAACAGCTTCAAGGCGAAGCGTTCGAGTTGGCGACGACACGGGCCACGCTGAGCAACCAACAGAAGCGAGAACGGCGCGATATCGAACAAGCGGAAGAAGCGAAAGCTCGTCTGCTTCGTGAAAACAAGGATCGCCTTGACGTGCGGACCGAACAGACGGCATCACTCGAGGCCGAACAAGCTCGTCTCGACGAGGCTCGGGACACGTGGGAGACGCTCATGGCGGAAGAAGCTGATTTGACCGAACGGGAAGCGACGCTTCGAGACAAATTGTCGCGGGCCGAGCAGTCGTACCACGACCTTGACCGCCGGCGTCAGAAGACCGAGGACCGGATCGACTTGCTCGAACGGATGAAGCAGTCGTACGAAGGCTATTTCCATGCGGTCAAATTTGTCTTGAAAGAACGGGGACCGGGCGTGCTCGGTGCCGTCGCAGAATTGATTCGCGTTCTCCCGTCCTATGAGGCCGCCATCGAGACGGCGCTCGGTCAGACGCAACAACATATCGTCGTCGAGACGGAAGAGGTCGGACGCCGAGAGATTGAACGATTACGGAAAGCAAGTGCCGGACGAGCCACGTTCGTACCGATGACGAGCGTAAAGGAACGTTACGTCCCGAGTGAAGTCGCACACCGTCTCGAATCAGTCGACGGATTCGTCGGCATCGCCGCCGACCTCGTCGAGACGGACCCGGCCTACGAGAAATTGAAACGGTCGCTCCTCGGCGCCGTGATTGTGGCCAATTCCCTCGAGGTGGCCAACCGGATCGCCAAGACGACGGGGTATCGCTATCGCATCGTCACGCTCGAAGGGGATATCGTCAACGTTGGCGGTTCGATGACCGGGGGTAGCCGGAAGCAAGGTGTCGCCTTGTTCACCCAGTCCCGTGAACTCGATGATTTGAAGCAAGGATTGACGCAAGGGTTGGCCATGCTTCACGAGCAACAGTTGCGGGTGTCGACGTACACCGATGAGATGTCCCGACTGCGTGCGTCGCTCCAGACGCTCAGGCTCAAGAAGCGCGAGGCCGAAGAGACGCTCCGTTCGACGGAACAGGCGTTTAGAAACTTGGAACGGGTGTCGCAAGACGCCAAAGCGCAACTCGAACTGTTCGACCATGAGATGGCGCGTTACGCCCAAACAATCGCATCCGCCACAAATGAGTTGACAAGGCTCGCCGAAGAACTCGAGGCGACTGATGCATTGCAAGCCTCGATTCGGACCGAACTCGAGGCGCTCCGCGGCGAGCAAGCCAAAGGCGCCGAGACGACGGGGCAACTTCAGACAGCCATTCGTCAAAATGAACTCGATCGTCAACGCAATATGCTCGACCTCGACCGCGTCCGCGCAGAAGTCGAGCGGCTCGAGGCCGAGGTCGCTAAACAGACGTCCCGTCTCGGACAGATCGAGCGTGAGCTCGAACATGTGGCAAGCGGCCGGGTCGTCTCGTCTGCCGAGCTCGAGCTCGAGCACGTCGAGGCGGTCAAACAGATGGACGGATTGAAAGAGCGGATGGCGTTGCATACGAAACAGCTCCACGCCGAAGAAGAGTCGTATCGCATCCTCAGACAGCGTGAACAACAGGCGTCGGACGTGCGTCGTCGGGTCGAGGCGGATGTCCGCAAGCTCGAGACCGAGGCGAACGAGCTCGAGTTGAAGCGGAAGTGGAAACTCGACGCGCTCGAGGAACGAGGGCTCGTCCTCGATTTGCTTCCGACCCTCACGATACCGCTCGATGAGGCGAAAGAAGAGTTCAAACTGCTCGTTCGTCAAATCGAAGAAATCGGACCGGTCAACTTGAACGCGATCGAGGAGTTCGACCTCGTCAATGAACGCTTCATGTTCTTGTCCGAGCAACGGGACGACCTCGTCAGCGCCAAAGAGGATTTATACGACATCATCACCGAGATGGACCGTGAAGTGACGCGCTTGTTCAAAGAGACGTACACGCTCGTTCGTGGTCACTTTAAACAGACGTTCAACGAGCTGTTCGGCGGGGGGGAGGCAGATTTGAAACTAGTCGACGAGTCCGACCTGCTCAACACGGGCATCGAGATCGTCGCCAAACCGCCCGGGAAGAAGTTGCAGACGCTCAGTCTGTTATCCGGCGGAGAGCGGGCCTTGACGGCGATCGCGCTTCTGTTCGCCATCCTGAAAACGAGACCCGTCCCGTTCTGTGTGCTCGATGAAGTCGAGGCGGCTCTCGACGAGGCGAACGTCCATCGGTTCGGGGAATATATCCGGACGCTCTCAATCGATACACAATTCGTCATCATCACCCACCGTAAAGGGACGATGGAGGCGGCGGACACGCTCTACGGCGTGACGATGCAACAAAACGGTGTCTCCGAGGTGCTTTCGGTCGAACTATCCGAAGCGAAGCGCGTCGTCGAGACGGAACAAGAGATGGAGGAATTAAGTTGAGTTTTTTTAAGAAGTTAAAAGATAAATTGACGACCTCGACACAAGAGGTGTCGCAAAAGTTTACCGACGGATTGACGAAGACACGAGACGGATTTGCCAGTGCCGTCAACGACCTCGTCTATCGGTTCCGCGAAGTCGATGAGGATTTCTTCGATGAACTCGAGGATTTGCTCATCCAAGCGGATGTCGGCGTGACGACGACGATGGACCTCGTCGAAGATTTGAAAGAAGAAGTGAAACGTCGCAATTTGAAAGACCCGGTCGCTGTCCGTGACGCCCTCGTCGAAGTCGTGGCGAACCGTCTCCAAGAAGACGAGGCGGATCGTGAGTTGAACATGCAGGACGGATTGACGGTCATCTTGTTCGTCGGCGTCAATGGTGTCGGCAAAACGACGACGATCGGCAAACTCGCCCATCAATTGAAGTCGGAAGGGCGTTCGGTCATGCTCGCGGCAGGCGACACGTTCCGGGCCGGTGCCATCGATCAGCTCCAAGTCTGGGGCGAACGCGTCGGAGTCCCGGTCATCCGTCAAGCCGAAGGATCGGACCCGGCCGCGGTCGTGTTCGACGCTGTGCAGGCAGCGAAATCACGCGGCGTCGACGTCTTGATTTGTGACACGGCCGGACGTTTGCAAAACAAGGTCAACTTGATGAAAGAGCTCGAGAAAGTGAAGCGCGTCATCGAACGTGAAGTACCGAACGGGCCGCACGAGGTATTGCTCGCGTTAGATGCCACAACGGGACAAAACGCGATGGTTCAAGCGAAAGCGTTCAAAGAAGCGACGAACGTGAGCGGGATCGTCCTCACGAAGCTCGACGGGACGGCTAAAGGTGGGATCGTGCTTGCGATTCGAAACGAGCTCGATATCCCGGTCAAATATGTCGGTCTCGGTGAGAAAGTTGATGATTTACAGGCGTTCGACCCGGAACAGTTCGTGTACGGATTATTCGGGGACATCTTCGAAGAAAAACAACAGACAAACGATGACCTCGCCTAACTTTCACTGTTAAGAAAAAAACTTGACAAGAGGTGGGGACGGCTGTACTATTGGTAGTTGTAAAGGGATTTCACTTAACATGTGGAGGTGGAGGTCATGTCGCTCGAAAAGACGAATCGAATGAACTATCTGTTCGATTTTTATCAAGCGCTTCTCACACCGAAACAGCGCAACTATATGTCTCTTTATTACCTAGATGACTACTCGCTCGGAGAGATTGCGGAAGAGTTTGAAGTCAGCCGTCAAGCGGTCTACGATAACATAAAGCGTACCGAAGCGATGCTTGAGCAGTATGAGGAGAAGTTGGCCTTGTTCGAGAAATTCGAACAGCGGCAACAACTGCTTCAAACGCTCAAACGTCAAGTCGAGCACTCGCCCGATTTGACGGAAACGATTTCGGCGCTTGAGAATTTAGAGTAGGGGGCTGAAGCATGGCATTTGAAGGATTATCCGAACGGTTGCAATCGACACTGGCGAAAATGCGGGGGAAAGGTAAAATTTCCGAAGCAGATGTCAAAGAGATGATGAGAGAAGTTCGTCTCGCTCTCCTTGAAGCCGATGTCAACTTCAAAGTGGTCAAACAGTTCGTCAACGACGTGAAAGAACGGGCCATCGGCCAAGACGTCATGAAATCGTTGACACCTGGCCAACAAGTTGTCAAAATCGTTCATGAAGAGCTAACGAACTTGATGGGAAGCGACGTCGTCCCAATCACATTTAACCCAAAACCACCGACAGTCGTCATGATGGTCGGGTTACAAGGTGCGGGGAAAACGACGACGACCGGTAAGCTCGCGAATTTGATTCGCAAAAAGCATAACCGGAGTCCACTTCTCGTCGCGGCAGATATTTATCGGCCTGCGGCCATCAAACAGCTCGAGACACTCGGCAAGCAGCTCGATTTACCGGTGTTCTCACTTGGCGACCAAGTGAAGCCGGAAGAAATCGTCACAAAAGCGCTCGAGTACGCCAAAACCAATCATCACGATTTCGTGTTGATCGATACGGCCGGTCGACTTCATATTGACGAGACGCTCATGGGCGAGCTCGAAAACGTGAAGACGATTGCCAAACCAAATGAAATCTTCCTCGTCGTCGATGCGATGACGGGTCAAGATGCGGTCAACGTGGCCGATAGCTTCAATGAGAAACTCGGAATCACCGGCGTCGTGCTCACGAAGCTCGACGGTGACACACGTGGTGGGGCAGCCCTTTCAATCAAGGCAGTCACGGGAGCGCCGATTAAGTTCGTCGGTCTCGGTGAAAAGTTGGATGCCCTCGAACCTTTCCACCCGGAACGCATGGCGTCACGGATTCTTGGAATGGGTGACGTGCTCACGCTCATTGAAAAAGCCGAGTCACAGATGGACCAAGATGCCGCGAAAGAGCTTGAAAGCAAAATTCGCGACGCATCGTTCACGTTCGATGATTTTATCGAGCAATTGGGTCAAGTGAAAAACATGGGCCCGATTGATGAATTGCTCTCGATGTTACCTGGTGCAGGTAAGATGAAAGGGTTGAAGAACGTCCAAATCGACGAGAAGCAACTTGATCATGTCGAGGCGATCATTCGCTCGATGACGAAGCATGAGCGCTCCAATCCTGAAGTGCTCAACGCGAGTCGTCGCAAGCGGATCGCAAAAGGGAGCGGTCGCTCCATCCAGGAAGTGAACCGTCTCATCAAACAGTTCGATGACATGAAGAAGCTCATGAAGCAGATGTCAGGACAAATGAAAGGGAAGAAAAAAGGTCTTGGCCTTCCATTCTTCTAAGAAAACTTTTGTCAGTCGGACAAAAAAGCAGTATACTATTGAAGTTGTCAATTCTTAAACACATGATGGAGGTATATTACCATGGCAGTTAAAATTCGTCTCAAGCGCATGGGCGCAAACAAATCACCTTTCTACCGGATCGTTGTAGCTGATTCACGTTCACCACGTGATGGCCGCTTCATCGAGCAACTCGGTCACTACAACCCGGTTGCAAAACCAGAAGCAGAAGTTCGCATCAACGAAGAACTCGCTCTCAAATGGTTGGCAGACGGCGCGAAGCCATCTGACACAGTACGTAACTTGTTCTCTAAAGCAGGGATCATGGAGAAATTCCACAACGCGAAAAACGCGAAGTAAGGATGTGGCCGACCTTTTATGAGGTCGGCCCATTTTTGTGAGGAGGCATAACAATGGAATGGTTATACGTAGGTAAGATCGCCAACACCCATGGCTTAAAAGGAGAATTGAAGTTGCTCGCCGCGACCGATTTTCCGGCGGAGCGCTTCAAGAAGGGCGAGACGCTCTATTTAGACATCGACCGCAAGAAAGTGCCGTTCGAAGTGACGACGTATCGTCCACACAAGCAGTTCCATCTCGTCACGTTCAAAGGGCTCGAGAATATCAATCTCGTCGAGAAATATAAAGGGATGAAGCTGTATGTCCACGTCGAGCACGTCCACGAGTTGCCGGAACATGAGTTTTATTACCATGAGATTATCGGCTGTGAGGCTGTCGTCGATGGTGAGGTCATCGGAGTCGTCGATGACATCTTCGAGACCGGCGCGAACGACGTCTGGGTCATCAAACGTCCTGGCAAGTCGGATGCGCTCATCCCGTACATCGAATCGGTCGTGAGCGACATCGATGTCGAGGCGAAACGTGTCGTCATCACCCCGATTCCGGGAATGATCGACGATGAAGATTGATGTCTTAACCTTATTCCCTGAGATGTTCGCCCCGCTCGATCATTCGATCGTCGGACGGGCGCGCACGCTCGGTCACGTCGAGATGGCGTTCACGAACTTCCGTGACTTCTCGACGAACAAGCACCACAAAGTCGACGATTATCCGTACGGGGGCGGGGCGGGCATGCTACTCACCCCGCAACCGATTTTTGACGCCTTTGACGCGATCGCGAAGACGCGTCCCCGTGTCATCGTCACGACACCGACCGGACGCCGTTTTGATCAACGAATGGCAGAAGAGTGGGCGTCCGAGGAACACCTCATCTTTTTGTGCGGTCATTATGAAGGGTTCGACCAACGGATCCATGACGAGCTCGCGACGGACGAAGTGTCAATCGGCGATTTCGTCATGACCGGCGGTGAGCTCGCGGCGATGGTTATGATCGATGCCACGGTGCGCCTCATCCCGGAAGTGCTCGGCGACCAGGCGAGCCACGAGGACGACTCGTTTTCGACGGGACTCCTCGAATATCCGCACTATACGCGTCCAGCCGACTTCCGGGGTCTCAAGGTACCGGACGTCCTCTTGTCGGGCAATCATGCCAACATCGAGACGTGGCGTCGTGAACGGTCACTTGAACGCACGTATCGACGGCGGCCGGAACTGCTCGAGCAAATCGACCTGTCGAAGGCGGATAAAAAATTCATTGAATCGTTGCGCGATTGACCAAATTATGCTATGTTTGAGCATGTGGGTTAACCCCCACCGATTACCGATGTTCCGCTGTTGGATGCTTGGGCAGATGAAGATATGAACATTGAAGAAAAAGGAGAACAATTCATGAACACACAAAAACTGTTCCGTGAAATCACAGAAGAACAATTCAAATCGGACGTACCTGCTTTCCGTCCTGGTGACACAGTACGTGTCCACGTTAAAGTCGTAGAGGGAACGCGTGAGCGTATCCAGATCTTCGAAGGCGTTGTCATTAAGCGTAAAGGTGGCGGCATCAGCGAAACATTCACAGTCCGTAAGATTTCTTACGGCGTAGGTGTTGAGCGTGCATTCCCGCTTCACTCACCGCGTGTCGCGCAAATCGAAGTCGTTCGTTACGGTAAAGTCCGTCGTGCGAAACTCTACTACCTCCGCAACCTTCGCGGTAAAGCAGCACGTATTAAAGAAATCCGTCGTTAAGATGGGGATTAAGCTTGTCGCTTGCGACAAGCTTCTTTTTTTCTAGTACAATAAGTTCAAACGGACAGAGGAGTGAGGCAAGTTGAAAGAAGTGTTCAGTTGGCTTAAGGCGATCGTCGTGGCGCTCGTCATCGCGTTCGTGATCCGGACGTTCATCTTTGTACCTGTCATCGTCGAGGGAGAGTCAATGATGCCGACGCTCCAAAATGCCGATCGCATGATCGTCAGCAAAATTTCGAACTACGTCGGTGAGCTCGATCGGGGCGATATTATCGTCTTCCACGCGACGGAATCAAAAGACTATATTAAACGCGTCATCGCCATTCCTGGCGACACGCTCGAATATCGGGACGATACGCTTTACTTGAACGGCGAAGCGGTCGAAGAACCGTATTTAGAGGATTTCCAGGCCCAGATGAACGGCTTTCCTCTTACCGAAAACTTCACGCTCGAACAAGTGACGGGCGAAACAGTCGTCCCGGAAGGTTCGTACTTCGTGATGGGTGACAATCGACAAAACTCGAAAGACAGCCGTGAAATCGGCTTTGTCCCGAAAGAGGACGTCGTCGGCAAAACGAACTTCGTGTTCTGGCCGCTCGGCGATTTCGGGACCGTACAAGAATAAGGTGGTGTTTTTTTGGCAATTCAATGGTTCCCTGGCCACATGGCCAAGGCACGAAGACAAGTAACAGAAAAGTTAAAGCTCATCGATGTCGTCATCGAACTCGTCGATGCACGCGTCCCACAATCGAGCCGTAACCCGATGGTCGATGAGATCACAGAAGGCAAACCGCGTCTCATCGTCTTGAATAAAGCCGATATGGCCGATCCCGTCGTCACCGACGCCTGGCTCCGCGCCTTGAAGCGTGACGACGTCGAGGTCGTCGCCGTCGACGCGAAACATAGCAAAGGCTTGAAGCAGCTCATGTCGGGCGCCGAGAAGCTCATGCAAGAAAAGCATGACCGCATGCGTGAGAAAGGCCGGAATCCCGGTCCGATCCGCGCCCTCATCATCGGCATCCCGAACGTCGGGAAATCGACGCTCATCAACCGCCTCGCTGGACGCAATATCGCTGTCACTGGCGACCGTCCGGGTGTCACTAAGCGTCAGCAATGGATCAAGATGAAGGGCGGCGAGATGGAATTGCTCGATACGCCGGGGATTCTGTGGCCGAAGTTCGAGGACCAGATGGTCGGTTATCGCTTGGCGGCGACCGGTGCCATCAAGGACGATATTTTGAACCTTGATGATATCGCGCTCTATGCGGCCCGTGAGCTATCGGCCCGCTATCCAGAACAGGTGAAAGAGCGATTCAAAATCGATCAACTGCCGGAAGACGCCGTCGAACTGCTCGAATTGATCGGGAAGAAACGTGGACTCGTCAGCGGCGGCTACGTCGATTTCGAGAAGGCGAGCGAATTACTATTGAACGAACTACGTCATGAGAAAATCGGACGGGTCTCTCTTGAGACACCGGCCGACCATGACATGGCGTGAAGTCCTGTGCAAACAGGGCTTTTTTGAATAGGAGGAACAGCATGACGATTCAAGCGATTAAACAACGGCTACAGACGGTCCGATATGAAGAGTGGGAAGCAGTCCGGGCCGAACTGAAGGATGACCCGCGCGCAGGCGTCCAGACGTTGCTCAGGCAGCGTGAGCGCCAGTTCAAGGTCGAACGTGAGCGCCAGGACGATTATGCGGCCCGGAGCGTGTTCGAGGACGAGTTGAAGGCAAACGGCTACGTCCGCATCGGTGGCGTCGATGAGGTCGGTCGAGGACCGCTCGCCGGTCCGGTCGTCGCCGCGGCCGTCATCTTGCCGGAAGGATTTTATCATCCGGGCTTGAACGACTCGAAACTGATGTCGCCATCAGCACGTGAAGTCGCGTATCGGGCCCTCATGGACGAGGCCATGGTCGGCGTCGGCATCGTCGACGCCGACGTGATTGACCGCGTCAACATTTACGAGGCGACGAAACTCGCGATGATGGAGGCGGTCCGGCAACTCGGTGAAGTCGATGCGCTCTTGATTGACGCGATGACGCTCGAGCTCGACGTCCCGCAACAATCGCTCATCAAAGGCGACGCCCGGAGCGTATCGATCGCGGCGGCGAGCGTCGTCGCCAAAGTCGTCCGTGACAACATGATGGAAGACTACGCCGTCCTCTATCCCGGCTACGGTTTCGAACAGAACGCCGGTTACGGGACGAAAGCGCACTTGGCCGGACTAGCGGAACATGGGATCACGCCAATCCACCGAAAATCGTTCGCGCCGATTAAACATATGTAGGAGGGGTCATCATGCGGATCGATCATCAAGGCGTCATGCCGTTCAAAGTCACGGAACAGAATTCGCGGCAATTGCTCATCGGCAATACGGTCGTCGGTCGGGTGCTCCAGCTGCTGCCGGGCGGCGAGGCGGTCATGCAACTGCCGCAAGGCTTGTTCCGGGTCGGGGTGAACGCTGACGTCAAAGAGAATGTCACGTACAAGATGGTCGTCACCGAGCTCGAACCGAAGCTCGTCTTGAAAGTCGTGCCGCAACAAGCAGAAGCCCTTGCGCAAGCAGCACGGTCCCCGCTCGCCCTTTTAAGTTCGGAACTCGGACGGCTCGCCCGTCAGCCGCTCGACACGCCTGAATCGCTTCAGGCGCAAGGGCGTCAACTGCTCGAGAGCGGAGCCGGGTCGGATGTGAAGCAACTCATCGGCGAATTGTTCAAAGCGAAAGGGGACCCGAAGTTCGAGCAGTTCGTCCGGGCACAGGAGACGTTCAATGCCCTTCAGACGCCGCCATACGTCGCTCAAGCATTTCACATACCGCAATTAGGACCGTTTGAACAAGTCCGATTCCGCCTCGAGGCGCCGAAGGGCGAGATGATTGACGCCGACCACGCACGCATCGTCCTATTTTTGGAGACACCGAAGTTTGGAGAGACGGGTATCGATCTGCTCGTCCAAAAGCGACACGTCACGATCAAAGTGTTCAATGAACGGCACAATTTGAGCCCGTTCGTCAACGCTTATGAGCCGTCGCTCAGCAAGGCGCTTGAAGCGAGCGGCTATGAACTGTCACGCTTCTCTTTCGAAGAAAAGCGGGAATCCGTGCCAGACACGTTCGCCCCGCTCGGAAAGGTGGACCAACGCATATGACGGACCGTAAGCAAGCGATCGCCTTGTCCTACGAGCAATCGATGGATTCCCCGCGTGTCGTCGCCAAAGGGGGCGGACTCGTCGCCGAGCGCATGCTCGCGCTCGCGCAGGAGAACGGGGTCCCGATCCATGAGGACCCGGCGCTATTGTCACTATTGTCCGCTTTACAGATTGAGGAGCATATCCCGGACGACCTTTATCAGGTCATCGCCGAGCTTTTCGTGTTTCTTTATCAGATGGAACAAGGAAAAATCGAAGATGTCTAGGGGTAGATGTGAAAAAAAGATGAAAACTTAAAGCAAGAACGATAGACAGCGCTTTCAGTTTTTCGTTACAATAGACGTGCCGATATTAAAGGGGACTAAGGGGGAAACGAAATGAATATCCATGAGTATCAGGCGAAAGAATTGCTTCGTGCGTTCGGAGTGGCCGTACCTACGGGCTATCCGGCGTTTAGTGTTGAAGAAGCAGTTACAGCCGCTGCCAAGCTAGACGGTGAACTAAAAGTTGTCAAAGCCCAGATTCACGCAGGGGGCCGCGGGAAAGCCGGCGGTGTCAAACTTGCGAAGACGGATGAGGAAGTCAAACAGTATGCGTCAGAGATTCTCGGCAAGACGCTCGTCACGCACCAGACTGGACCTGAAGGGAAAGTCGTGCAACGCCTTTACATCGAAGAAGGATCTGCGATTGATCAAGAATTTTACTTAGGACTTGTGCTTGACCGTTCGATCGGCCGAATTGTCATCATGGGTTCATCAGAAGGCGGTATGGACATCGAAGAAGTCGCTGAACATACGCCAGAAAAAATTCATAAAGAAGTCGTCGACCCGGTCGTCGGACTCCGTCCGTTCCAAGCGCGTCGTCTTGCCTTCAAGATGGAAGTGCCGACCAAGCTCGTCAACAAGTTCAGTGACATGGTCATGAAACTGTACAAAGTGTATGTCGAGACGGATTGTACGATCGCAGAGATCAACCCGCTCGTCACGACGAAAGACGGAAACGTCATCGCCCTCGATGCGAAGCTCAACTTCGACAGCAACGCGCTCTATCGTCATACAGACATCGTCGATCTTCGTGACACGACGGAAGAAGACCCGCGTGAAGTCGAGGCGTCGAAACACGACCTCAGCTATATCGCGCTCGATGGAAATATTGGTTGCCTCGTCAACGGAGCCGGTCTCGCTATGGCGACGATGGATATCATCAAGCACTACGGCGCCGAACCCGCTAACTTCCTCGATGTAGGCGGCGGTGCGACGAAAGAAAAAGTAACGGAAGCGTTCAAATTGATTTTGTCAGACGACCAAGTCAAAGGCATTTTCGTCAACATCTTCGGTGGCATCATGAAATGTGACATCATCGCTGAAGGTATCGTCGCGGCGACGAAAGAAATCGGTCTCGATTTACCACTCGTCGTCCGTTTAGAAGGCACGAACGTGGATGCGGGACGACGCATTCTCGATGAATCTGGACTTGCGATCACTTCGGCGAGCTCGATGGCTGACGGTGCAGAAAAAATCGCGGCACTCGTTCGATAAGGGGGAAACGACATGAGTATTTGGGCGAATCAAGATACAAAAGTGATCATTCAAGGGATCACGGGGAAACAAGGTCTGTTCCACGGCGAACAGATGCTGGCTTATAACACAAAATTGGTCGGAGGCGTGACACCTGGAAAAGGTGGCACGACCGTACTTGACGGCGTACCAGTCTTCAACACGGTGTCAGAGGCCGTTGAAGCAACGGGCGCGAACGCATCGATCATCTACGTACCACCGGCTTTCGCAGCCGATTCAATCATGGAAGCGGCCGATAGCGGGATTGAACTGATCATCTGTATCACAGAAGGCATCCCGGTCATCGACATGATTCAAGTGAAACGTTACCTCGAGGACAAACCGGCCCGTCTCATCGGACCGAACTGCCCGGGAATCATCACGCCAGGGGAAGCAAAACTTGGCATCATGCCAGGCTATATCCATACGAAAGGCCACGTCGGTATCGTCTCGCGTTCAGGGACGCTCACGTACGAGGCGGTCCATCAGTTGACGACGGCCGGGATTGGACAATCGACAGCGGTCGGAATCGGTGGAGACCCGGTCAACGGGACGAACTTCATCGATACGCTCCAAGCGTTCAACGAAGATGAGGACACGAAAGCGGTCATCATGATCGGTGAAATCGGTGGAACGGCCGAAGAAGAAGCCGCCGAATGGGTGAAGGCGAACATGACGAAGCCAGTCATCGGCTTCATCGGTGGTCAAACCGCTCCTGAAGGGAAACGGATGGGCCATGCGGGCGCCATCATCTCAGGCGGAAAAGGAACGGCCGCCGAGAAAATCAAGACGTTGAACGCCAACGGGATCGAAGTCGCCGAGACGCCTGCCGTCATCGGAGAGACGCTCATCCGGGTGTTGAAGCAAGAAGGATTGTATGAAGCTTGCGTGACGGGTCAACCGACCACGTAAACCATTCGGAAATGAGGGATGCGCGCCATCCCTCATTTTTTTAGAGGTGATTGTGATGAATCAAACAATCGCTCGATTCGCGGCTGAACGGCTGCCGGTCGAGTTCGTCCATCATTACTTATCGCATCCGGGTTCGAGCACTCGTCCCTTCCATCCGAACGTCTGGAACAAAGCAAAACGGGCGCTTCGTTCAACGGTCACGTACGACCGTTTTTTGACGTGGGAAGACGACGCGTTCCCGCGCGCGTTGCTCGACATTCCGAACCCTCCGTATTGTTTGTTTTACCGAGGCGATTTAGAGGTACTACAACAACAAACGACCGCTTTGGTCGGAAGCCGTGAATTGAATCGCATCAGCCATCGTCTCGTCGAGCATTTCTACCCTTTAATAGAAGAAACTGTCTCGGTATCGGGCGGTGCGCTCGGCATCGATGGTCTCGTCCATGAGTTGGCACTCCAGCATAACCGTCCGACAATCGCTGTCCTCGGAGCGGGCTTTTCACACATGTATCCTCAAGCGCATGCGCCACTGTTCGAACGAATTTCGAGACACGGGTTACTCCTCACCGAATACCCACCGGAAACACCTGTCAAAAAATTTCAATTTTTAGAACGTAATCGTCTCGTCAGCGGACTCGGCGATCAGCTCGTCGTCATTCAGGCCCGTCAGAAGAGCGGGACGATGAATACGGTCGGACATGCGCTCGAGCAAGGAAAGACGGTGTTTGCGGTACCTGGAAGCCCGCTTGATCCGCTCGCGGCAGGTCCGAATCGATTGATTGAGGACGGGGCGATTCCATTGACGACTTCCGACCAAATTCTAATGCGTTCAAGGATTGGACGTTGACAAACTAGCGACAACATGAATATTATGGTAGGGATTTAAAACGACCTCTAAAAGGGGAGCAGATGTATGGCAAAATATTTGGTGATCGTCGAATCACCGGCGAAAGCAAAGACAATTAAACGTTATTTAGGATCGAATTACACGGTCAAAGCGTCAATGGGTCACGTTATCGATTTACCGAAAAGTCAACTCGGTGTCGACGTGGAACATGACTTTGAACCGAAGTACATTACGATTCGTGGAAAAGGCCCAGTTTTGAAAGAATTGAAGACGGCAGCCAAAAAAGCGACGAAAATCTTTCTCGCGGCTGACCCGGATCGCGAAGGGGAAGCGATCGCCTGGCATCTAGCGCGTGCCCTCGGTGTCGACGAAACGACAGA
The DNA here is from genome assembly GCF_018618115.1 of Exiguobacterium sp. s16. Classification (NCBI taxonomy): domain Bacteria; kingdom Bacillati; phylum Bacillota; class Bacilli; order Caryophanales; genus Exiguobacterium; species Exiguobacterium sp. s16. The sequence goes on from NZ_JACSLM010000001.1 coordinate 470,471, forward strand.
ATGTCGGGTCGTCTTTAACGAGATCACGAAAGATGCGATCAAGGAGTCATTCAAGCACCCACGTAAAATCAATCACGATCTCGTCGACGCCCAACAAGCGCGGCGAATTTTGGATCGTCTCGTCGGATACGGGATGAGCCCATTATTATGGAAGAAAGTCAAAAAAGGCTTATCGGCCGGACGTGTCCAATCAGTGGCCGTCAAAATGATCATCGACCGGGAGCGGGAGATCAACGCCTTCGACCCAGAAGAGTATTGGACGATCAAACTCATGCTCAACCATGAAGGCGAATTGTTCGAGACTTCGTTTTATGGGAAAGACGGGAAGAAACTGGAGCTCAAGAGCGAGGCAGACGCCGACGCGGTGCTCAACGCGATCGACGACTCGTTCAAAGTCATCGATGTCACGAAGAAAGAGCGGAAGCGGAACGCCTCGCTCCCGTTTACGACAAGTTCGCTCCAACAGGATGCGGCCCGTAAGCTCAACTTCCGTGCCAAGAAAACGATGATGCTCGCGCAACAGCTTTACGAAGGGATTGACCTCGGTAAGAAAGAAGGTACCGTCGGTTTGATCACGTATATGCGTACCGATTCGACACGGATCTCAGATTTGGCGAAAGAAGAAGCGAAATCGTATATCGAATCCACATTCGGAGAAGAGTACGTCGCATTGCAGAAACAAAAAGAGAAGAAGGCGGCAAACGCCCAGGATGCCCACGAAGCGATTCGTCCGACATCGGCGTTACGTGACCCGGCCTCGGTCAAAGCATACCTGTCACGCGACCAGCTCCGACTGTACAAGTTGATTTGGGAACGTCTCGTGGCGAGCCAAATGGCGCCGGCCATCCTCGACACGGTAAAAATCGACGTCGAATCGAACGGCATGATTTTCCGTGCCAACGGGTCGACCGTCAAATTCCCAGGTTTCATGAAAGTGTATATCGAATCGAAAGATGATGATATCGAAGATACGAATCCAGAAAAAGAAGGATTGCTCCCACCGCTCGAAGTCGACGACCTCGTCAAGTTCGACACGATCGAGCCGAAACAGCACTTCACCCAACCGCCGCCGCGTTATAGCGAGGCACGGCTCGTCCGGGCGATGGAAGAGCTCGGGATCGGTCGTCCGTCGACATATGCACCGACGCTCGACACGATTCAAAAACGCGGCTACGTCGTCCTCGAAGAGAAGAAGTTCGTCCCGACGGAGCTCGGTGAACTTGTTATCGAGATGATTGACGAGTATTTCAACGATTTCATCACCGTACAGTTCACGGCCGACATGGAGACGCTCCTCGACTCGATCGAGAACGAGGAAGTCCAATGGACCGACGTCGTTGCCCCAATCTATCGCAGTTTCGAGAAACGCTTGAAACGGGCCGAGGCCGAGATCGAGAAGATTGAAGTGAAAGATGAACCGGCTGGCATCGACTGTGAAGTATGCGGTGCGCCGATGGTCATCAAAATGGGCCGCTACGGTAAATTTATGGCGTGCTCGAACTTCCCGAACTGTACGAACACGAAACCGGTACAAGTCGAGATCGGCGTCCCATGTCCGAGCTGCAAAGACGGACAAGTCGTCGAACGACGCAGTAAAAAAGGTCGTCTATTCTACGGCTGCTCGAACTATCCAGACTGCGACTTCGTCTCATGGGACAAACCGGTCGCGAAACCGTGTCCGGAATGTGGTAAGATGATGGTCGAGAAAAAAATCAAAGACGGCGTGAAATATCAATGTACGAACTGTACCCATGCCGAGGTACATCAGTTAGAGGAGGATTAACTTTGCAGCAACGTGTAACTGTGATCGGAGCGGGCCTCGCCGGCTCCGAGGCGGCTTGGCAACTCGCGAAGCGCGGGATTCAAGTCGATTTGTATGAAATGAGACCGGTGCGAAAGACGCCGGCACACCATACGGACCAATTCGCGGAATTGGTCTGCTCGAACTCGCTCCGGGCGAACGGGCTCCAAAATGCGGTCGGTGTCTTGAAGGAAGAGATGCGTACGCTCGACTCGCTCATCTTGAAAGCGGCGGATACGGCGAGCGTACCGGCCGGCGGCGCTCTCGCCGTCGACCGTCACGACTTCGCAGGATTCGTGACCGACACGTTGAAAAACCATCCGAACGTGACCGTGCACAACGAAGAGATCACGGCGATTCCGGACGGGATCGTCATCATGGCGACCGGGCCGCTCACATCGCCTGACCTTTCGGCTTCGCTCAAAGCGTTCACTGGTGAAGACTATTTGTACTTCTACGACGCAGCCGCTCCAATCTTGGACGGCGAGACGATCGACCGGGACAAGGTTTACTTGAAGTCACGTTACGATAAGGGCGAAGCGGCCTACCTCAACTGTCCGATGACAGAAGAGGAGTTCGACTTGTTCTATGACGAACTCGTCAAAGCCGAAGTCGTCCCGCTCAAAGAGTTCGAGAAAGAGATTTACTTCGAAGGCTGCATGCCGTTTGAAGTACTCGCCCAACGCGGCAAGAAGACGCTCTTGTTCGGACCGATGAAGCCGGTCGGCCTTGAAGATCCAAAGACGGGCAAACGTCCGCATGCGGTCGTGCAATTGCGGCAAGATAACTCGGCCGGGACGCTCTTCAACTTGGTTGGTTTCCAGACGCACCTGAAATGGGGCGAACAGAAACGAATCATTCAATTGATTCCAGGTCTTGAGAACGCCGAGATCGTGCGTTACGGTGTCATGCACCGGAACACGTTCATCAACTCACCGAGCCTCTTGAAACCGACGTATCAGGCCCGCACACGCGACACGTTGTTCTTTGCCGGCCAGATGACCGGTGTCGAAGGGTATGTCGAGTCGGCGGCCTCCGGTCTCCTCGCCGGGATCAACGCGGCGAAGCTGATCGCTGGGGAAGAGCTCGTCGTTCTCCCGCGTGAGACGATGCTCGGTTCGATGGCGCACTACATCACGACAACGGACGGGAAACACTTCCAACCGATGAACGCGAACTTCGGTCTCGTGCCGTCGCTTGAAGACGCTCCGAAGAAGATGAAGAAACAAGAACGTTACGAGCGCTACGCGAACCGTGCCCTCGAAACGATTGAACAGTATAAAGAGATTTAAGGGAAAGGAGCCATTTTTTGGCTCCTTTTTGATGAATCTAAATTTCAATTGTGTAATTTGTACAACACTTTGAAAATTTTCAGATTATTGAAGAGGTATCTATTGTCACCTCTGACTGTGTATGCTATGCTAATTTCGATTTGACGGGAACATGCGTTTTTAAGCTGAAAACGAGGAGGCGAGAGGATGAGATTCGTTGACGATCAACAATCGTTTTTGCGCTATTGCCAAGTCGAACGCCGACTGTCTCCTCATACAAAACGCTCTTACGAGCAGACGCTCGACCAGTACGCCGTTTATTGCCAATCGACACATCAAGATCCTTATGATGTGCAGTCGGCGCGGCGTTATTTATATGCTCTTTATGAGGCAGACACCGCCACGACGACGGTCGCCCAAAAAGTATCGTGTCTCAAACAATTCGGGAAATTTGTGGCACGTGAAACGGGCGGTGAACCGTTGTTTCATGGTTTGACGTCACCGAAACGGCGAAAGACGCTACCGACGTTCGCCGTGCCGAGCGAGGTCGAACAGCTTTTGAAGGCAGCCGAAGGGCAAGACGACCCATTCCTACGGGCACGTGATGTCGCGATCGTCGAGATGTTGTACGGGACAGGCATGCGTGTCGCCGAGTTGTGCGGCATGGACGTGTCGTCCTACGATGCGGGCCTCGCGTTCGTCCATGTCGTCGGGAAAGGGAAGAAAGAACGTTACATCCCAATCGGGCAGTTCGCCATCACGGCGCTCGACCGTTACGTAGACATGCGGCAAACGTGCGCGACGACTCAGGAAACGGCATTATTTCTCAGTCAAAAAGGGAATCGGGTGACAACGGACCAAATTCGCTACGTCATGAAGCGACTCCGGAAGCTGGGAGGCCTTCACAAGCCGTTGACGCCACACTCACTCCGTCACAGTTTTGCGACGGACCTGCTCGAGCGCGGGGCGGACCTTCGCGCCGTCCAGGAACTGCTCGGACACGAGTCGCTCTCCACGACCGGACGTTATACCCACGTCTCGACCGAGCGTCTGCGAGCGGTCTATCAAGCTACACATCCGAGAAAGTAGGAGGTCATCAGATGTTTCATGCAACCACGATTTTCGCGGTCCGCCATAACGGACACGGCGCGATGAGCGGAGACGGACAAGTCACGTTCGGGAACGCCGTCATCATGAAAAACAAGGCCAAAAAAGTACGACGTCTTTATGGCGGCAAAGTCGTCGCCGGATTCGCCGGCAGCGTCGCCGACGCGTTCACCCTTTTCGAAAAGTTTGAATCGAAGCTTGAGATGTACAACGGAAACTTGCCGCGTGCGGCCGTCGAGCTGGCCAAGGAGTGGCGTGGGGATAAGATGCTCCGCCAACTTGAGGCGTTGTTGATCGTCATGGACAGCGATCACTTATTGCTCGTGTCTGGGAACGGGGAAGTGATTGAACCGGACGACGGCATCTTGGCCATCGGTTCGGGCGGGAACTACGCCCTCGCCGCCGGACGTGCCCTCGTGCGGCATTCGCCGGAGAAAACAGCAGAAGACATAGCCCGTGCCGCTCTCGAGATTGCCGGGGAACTGTGCGTCTACACGAACGACCAAGTCATCGTAGAAACGATCGGAGGCGATTCTGAATGAAACGTGAACTGACACCCCGCCAAATCGTAGCGGAGTTAGACCGCTTCGTCATCGGACAGAAAGATGCGAAGCGCGCGGTCGCGATCGCGCTCCGCAATCGCTATCGGCGTCAAAAACTGAGCGCCGACTTGCGCGATGAAGTGACACCGAAGAATATCTTGATGATCGGACCGACCGGTGTCGGGAAAACGGAGATTGCGCGACGGTTGGCCAAACTCGTCGGCGCACCGTTCGTCAAAGTCGAAGCGACGAAGTTCACGGAAGTCGGTTATGTCGGCCGTGACGTCGAGTCGATGGTCCGGGACCTCGTCGAAGATTCGGTCCGTCTCGTGAAGGAAGAGAAGAAAGAGGGCGTGAAAGAACAAGCCGAGGTCGCAGCGACCGAACGCATCCTCGACGCCCTGCAAGGGAAAGCCAAGGTCGAGCCGACCGCATCCAATCCGTTTGAGGCGCTGTTCGGGGGTCAAGGTCAAAAGACCGAGGAACCGACGAGCACACAGTCGTCCGATCGCGCGCAACTGCGCCGCTTGCTTGAACTTGGTGAGCTCGAAGAACGGTTGATTGAGGTCAACCTCGAAGAAAAACAGACCGTCGACTTGTTCCAAGGACAAGGCATGGAAGGGTTATCGAATCTCCAAGACATGCTCGGTCAAATCGTGCCGAAAAAACGGAAAAAGCGCAAACTGCCAGTCCGTGAAGCACGACCGCTCATCGTCGCTGAAGAAGCGGAGAACTTGCTCGACATGAACGAGGTTCATGACGAGGCCGTCCGCCGCAGTGAACAGATGGGCATCATCTTCGTCGATGAGATCGACAAGATTGCGACGAAGTCGCAAGATCACGCCGGTGTCTCGCGGGAAGGGGTCCAACGTGACATCCTCCCAATCGTCGAAGGGTCGACCGTCGTGACGAAGTATGGCCCGGTCAAGACGGACCACGTGCTGTTTATCGCCGCCGGCGCGTTCCATATGGCCAAACCGTCCGATTTGATTCCTGAACTTCAAGGTCGGTTCCCGATTCGCGTCGAATTGGGCAGCTTGACCGAAGAAGACTTCGTCAAGATCTTGACCGAGCCGTCCCAAGCACTCATCAAGCAGTACACCGCTCTTCTCGAGTCTGAGGAGATCAGTGTCGAGTTCACGCATTCGGCCATCGAAGAGATCGCTCGTATCGCCACGCACGTCAACCGAGAGACGGACGACATCGGGGCCCGCCGCTTGTACACGATCATGGAGCGCGTGCTTGAGGACTTGTCGTTCGAGGCGGCCGATATGCCGCAGACACACGTTCAAATCACACCGGCTTATGTGAAAGAAAAAGTCGGATCGATCGCGGAAGATCGAGACTTGAGCCAATTTATACTATAAGATTCTGTATGCACATACAGGGAGGAAAATAAGAATTATGAACTTACTAGACAAAACACGCCAATTGAACACGATGCTTCAACAAGAGGCAAGCGCACACGTTGATTTTAAAGAAATGGCGGACAAAATGCGCGAAGTACTCGAAGCGAATACGTTCATCGTGAGCCGTCGCGGCCGCTTGCTCGGTTTCGCGATCAAACAACAGATCGAGAACGAACGGATGAAGGCGTTTTTAGTCGACCGCCAATTCCCGGAGCCTTATGCCTCGAACTTGTTCAACGTGAAAGAGACGACAGAAAACATCGGCATCGACAGTGAATATACAGCCTTCCCGGTTGAGAACCGTGAACTGTTCCTCGACTCGATGACGACGATCGTCCCAATCATCGGAGGCGGCGAACGTCTCGGGACACTCGTACTCGGTCGTCTCAACAATGAGTTCACGGAAGACGACCTCGTCTTGGCAGAATATAGCGCGACGGTCGTCGGAATGGAAATCCTGCGTGAGAAAGCGGCTGAAGCCGAGGCGTCGGCCCGTAAGAAGGCGGTCGTTCAAATGGCGATCAACTCGCTCTCTTATTCAGAGCTCGAAGCAATCGAACATATCTTCGAGGAGCTCGGTGGAAACGAAGGGCTGTTAGTTGCTTCCAAAATTGCCGATAGAGTGGGAATCACACGTTCGGTCATCGTCAATGCGCTCCGCAAATTGGAAAGCGCAGGCGTCATCGAATCACGTTCGCTTGGTATGAAAGGAACGTATATTAAGATACTAAATGACAACTTCTTGTTCGAATTACAAAAGTTGAAATCGAATTGAAATATAGACAATTCAGTATATGAATTATAGGAAAGTCTATTGAATTAGGACTTTCGACTTACAAAGTCGCTTCCGATACGTCGGGGGCGACTTTTTTTAGTGCAAAAGTAATTATTTTCAGAATTCGTCGTAAATTCGACAAAAACAGAAGATAGCATTTACCTGTTTTAACAAAAATATCTTTCAACACTGTTACAGATTTGTTTCAATGTAATAGTAGATTTTCCAAATAAGGTATATACATGCATTCTTTTGGTGAAAGTGAGTGAAACGCATGAATTGGATCGGCACCGACTATCAATTAATGAAGCAAGCGATCAATCATTCGGTCGTAAATCAGAAGGTCATCAGCCATAACCTGTCAAATATCGATACCCCGAACTTCCGGGCGAAACAAGCCGTGTTCGAACAGACGTTGAACAACGAGATGCGTCTCAAATTGGCGGGTGGACGTCCGAGCGAGCGAGCGGCAACGACGATCACGGACCGGGCCGGAGGAGCGATGCGAAGTGACGGGAACAACGTCGACCTCGACTATGAAATGAGCGAGTTGGCCCGGAACCAACTTCAATACGAAGCGATGATGGAACAATTGAACCGCCGGCTCGGCGGACTCAAGACCGTCATTAGAGGAGGACGTTAACGATGGGGATGTTTGATAGTTTTCATATCTCGGCGACGGCATTGACGTCACAGCGGCTTCGGATGGACACGGTATCCGCAAACATCGCGAACGCCCAGACGACACGAGGCAAACTCGTCGACGGAGAGTGGCAACCGTATACGCGGAAAATGACCGTCTTGCAGGAAGCACCGTTTCGACAACAGTTGTCCGCCGTCAGCGGCGGCGTCGAAGTATCACAAATCGTGGAAGATGAAAGCCCGTACAAGCTCGTCTATGACCCGAGCCATCCAGATTCGGATGACCGCGGCTACGTTCAAATGCCGAACGTCGACTTGTTGAAAGAAATGGTCGATTTGATGGGGGCCACCCGGTCATACGAGGCAAACATCGCAGCAATGAACGCCACGAAAGCGATGCTCGTCAAAGCGATGGAAATCGGTAAAGGATAAGGAGTGACAAACGATGCAAATTAACCCGATACAGTTGATCGGTACACAACCGACCGTCACGCCGACGGTAAAAGAGACACCGTCTCAGTTCGGTACGTATTTGAACGAGGCGATGCGCTCGTTGAACGATGTCCAACAAGCGACGAGTTCAGCCCGGGCCGACCTTGCTGTCGGCAAAGCAGATTTACATCAAGTCATGATTCAAAGTGAAGAGTCGTCGATTGCGATGCAACTCGCCATTGAGGTGCGAAACAAAGCGGTCGAGGCCTATCAAGAAATGATGCGAATGCAAGTTTAATGTAGAGGATGACGAGTTGCGATGAATGAAAAGTTAAAAGAACGATTCGGTTCACTGACCGGTTCCCTTCAAGTGATGAAGACGAACCGTAAAATCTTTTGGGGCCTCGTCATCGCCGGCGTACTTCTCGTCGCGGTGGTCTTGACCGTCTGGCTGTCGCGCCCGAACATGGCTCCGCTTTATACGAACCTGTCCGCCCAAGAAGCGGGCGAGGTGACGGAGAAGCTGACGGCTGACGGTGTGAAAGCCGAAATTAAAGCGACATCGAACGGCGTGAGTGTATACGTACCGAGCGAACAGGTCGATCAATTGAAAGTCAGCCTCGCGGCAGCGGGCATCCCGAAGTCAGGCGCAATCGACTACAGTTTCTTCAGTGAAAATGCCGGTTTCGGAACGACCGACCGCGAGATGGCCGTCATCGAACGGAGTGCGATGCAGACCGAGCTCGAACGGTTGATCACACAGATCGAAGGGATCAACCAAGCGAAAGTCATCATCTCGATTCCTGAGAAATCGGTCTTCTTGGCGGAAGACCAGGGCGAGCCGACGGCGTCGATTGTCTTAAATTTAGGAGCAGGTACGAATCTTGAACCGGCGACGGTCAAAGGGCTCTACCATTTGATTAGTAAGAGCGTACCGAACTTGAAACCAGAAAACATCTCGGTCATGGACCAATATTTTACGTATTACGATTTGGACCAAACGACGACGGCAGGAGGATCATCCACCGATCCGCTCGTCTTGAAGCGTCAAGTTGAGAAAGATGTCCGTCAACAGATTCAACAGATGCTTTCCGTCCTCTTAGGAGAGCGGAGCGTCCTCGTCTCGGTTACGGCCGATATCGACACGACGCAAGCGGCAGAAGAGCAGAACCTCGTGACACCTGTCAACGAGGACAGCATGGAAGGGATCGTCACATCGGCCGAACGAATCGCCGAAGCGTACACCGGCGGTACCGGCGCGGCGACCGCGGCGGGCACGGCCGAGAATGACACGGTCAATTTCCCGGCCGCCACCGGCACCGGGGAAGAAGAGAGCGAAAAGAATCATGAAATCATCAATTATGAAGTCAACCGCATCACGAAACAGATTCAAAACGCACCGTACTCGATCCGTGATCTCGGTGTTCAATTGATCGTCGAACCGCCGAACGGGGCGACGACGATTGACCCACAACTCGAAGGTGACCTCGAGACGATGATGTACTCGATTATCCGGACGTCACTCGCCAAGACCGGCGAGGCGCTCACAGAGGCGGAACTTGAACAGAAAGTCGTCGTCGTATCGCGTCCGTTCGCTGAGACGGAAGAAGCGGCTGCGGTCGAACAACCTACCCAGTGGTGGATGTATGCGGCAGCAGCAGGGGCCGTCGTCTTGCTCGCGCTCTTGTTCTTCGCGATGCGTAAACGCAAACGTGAACCGATTGCCGAGTCGAACGAATGGGAAGTCCCATATGAAGACGAAGTACCGGACCTCGACCTTGAAGAACGAGGCGAAGGGGCCGTCAAGAAGAAACAGTTGGAGAAATTGGCAGAGAGCAATCCTGAAGAGTTCGCCAAACTTCTCCGTACTTGGATGTCTGAGGAGTGAGTACTGTGAATTACGCAAAACAAGCGAACCGGGAAAAAGCGGCCATGCTCATGATCTCGCTTGGACCTGAGGTGGCTGCGAACGTCTACAAACATCTGTCGGAAGAAGAGATGGAACAGTTGACGTTACAAATCTCGGCCTTGAAGAAAGTATCGTCCGAACAAAAAGAAGCGATCATGGGCGAGTTCCACGAACTCGCCATGGCACAAAGTTATATCACGCAAGGCGGGATCGGGTTTGCGAAAACGGTGCTCGAGAAAGCGGTCGGAGAAGAGAAAGCGATGGCCCTCATCCATAGGCTCACATCGACGCTCCAAGTTCGACCGTTCGAGTTTGCCCGTAAGGCCGACCCGAAGCAGTTGCTCAACTTTATCCAGAACGAGCATCCGCAGACGATCGCCTTGATCTTGGCGCATCTCGAACCGGTCAAGTCGGGACAAATCCTATCGGAACTCCCGCCTGAGATTCAATCGGAAGTCGCCAAGCGGATCGCGACGATGGATCGACTCAATCCGGACGTCATTCACGAGATTGAACAGATTCTCGAGAAAAACTTGTCCCAGACCGATATGCAAGACTACGCCCAGTCTGGCGGCATCGAAGCGGTCGTCGAAGTGCTCAACGGGGTCGATCGTACAACCGAGCGCACCATCCTCGATGCGCTTGAAATTGAAGACCCGGAACTGGCCGAGGAAATCAAAAAACGGATGTTCGTCTTCGAAGATATCGTCACCCTCGATTCACGTGCGATTCAACGAATCATCCGCGAAGTGGCAAACGACGACCTACTGCTTGCCCTCAAAGTGTCGTCCGAAGAAGTCAAACAGATCATCTTCAAAAACATGTCACAGCGAATGGTCGAAACGTTCAAAGAAGACATGGAATTCATGGGGCCTGTCCGGTTGCGTGACGTCGAAGAAGCGCAAAGCCGTATCGTCGGCATCATCCGTCGCTTAGAAGACGTCGGAGAGATCGTGATCAGCCGCGGCGGAGGAGATGACATCGTTGTCTAACGTGATTAAACGCTATTACGCGACACCGCTCGAACCGCAACGGATCGACTCGAAACCGTTTCTTGAGCCGGTATCGGTGGAGCATGACGACCAAGAAAATGAGCAGTTGGAACAAAAGCGTGAACAACTCCGTTTAGACGAAGAAGCGCTTCAGAGTCGCCGTGCCTCGATGGAACAGGAACTCGCGGTGCTGAGAGAGGAAGTGTTGACGTCAGCCCGACAAGAAGGGTTTGACGCAGGATTTGACCACGGTAGACGGGAAGGCAAGGCGGAGTACGACGAGTTGACGACGCGGCTGAACACCGTCGCCGTCGAACTTGAACAACTGTTCGATACGAAGTGGCGGGACGCGGAGCGACAACTCGTCGCCCTCGCCCTCGAGGTCAGCGCCCGCGTCACAACAGAGCTTGTCCGGAAAGATGAGGCGCTGTTCGCCGACCGGATTCGAGAACAGTTGCTCCGTCAGCTCGATGCCGAGTCGTTGACGGTGTACGTCCATCCGACCCGTCTCGCTTCGATTCAACGTTTCGATTCGGAGTGGGCGACACCAGACGGTCCGCCTTTGAAATATCGGGCGGATGCCGGTTTGAGTGAGACGAGCGTCCGGATCGAGACACCGCACCACGGTGACGAACTCGATTTGACTTACAGCTTTGAACGCATCCAATCCAAAATCGAGGAGGTTTTGGCCGATGGTGCTTATTGACCACGTCCTTCAGTCGATCACGGCATCCGCCGAGGACGAATACGTCCGGAAAGTCGGCCGGGTCTGCCGAGTCGTCGGATTGATGATTGAATCGACGGGGCCGAGCGCTTTTATCGGAGAGCGCTGTCTGATCGAACTCCCGTCCGGCCAACATGTCGAGGCGGAAGTCGTGGGATTCAATGAGGCCCGCGTGCTCCTCATGCCTTACGGGGAGACGACCCAGATCGCTCCGGGCTGTATGGTCAAAGGGACGGGTCGGATGCTCCAAGTCCCGGTCGGTGACGAACTGATCGGACAAGTGCTCGATGGTCTCGGCCGTCCCTTGTCCGGTGAAGCAGTCACACCGGGAAAACGCTACGATGTCCTTCGGAAGCCACCGAACCCGCTCGAGCGACCGCGGATTTTAGATGTCTTGTCGACCGGCGTCCGCGTCATCGACGGTCTGTTAACAGTCGGTAAAGGGCAACGGGTCGGGTTGTTCGCGGGTTCAGGAGTCGGGAAGTCGACTCTGCTCGGGATGATCGCCAAACGCTCATCGGCCGACATAAACGTCATCGCTTTAATCGGTGAACGTGGCCGTGAAGTGAAAGAGTTCATCGAGAAAGAGCTCGGACCAGAAGGGATGGCCCGCTCGGTCGTCATCGTGGCGACGAGCGACCAACCGCCTCTCGTTCGATTGAAAGGGGCTTATACGGCGACAGCCATCGCTGAATACTTCCGGGACCAAGGCAAGGAAGTCGTCCTCATGATGGACTCGGTGACCCGCTTTGCCATGGCGCAACGGGAAATCGGTCTTGCGACCGGTGAACCTCCGACGTCAAAAGGGTATACCCCATCCGTGTTCGCGATGTTGCCGCAACTGTTGGAACGAAGCGGTACCGCTGTGACGGGCTCGATCACCGCTTTTTACACCGTCCTTGTCGACGGGGATGATATGAATGAACCAATCGCAGACGCGGTGCGAGGCATACTGGACGGACACTTCGTCATGGACCGTTCGCTCGCGAACCGTGGCCAGTTCCCGGCGATCCACGTCTTAAAGTCGATTAGCCGTGTCATGAACCAAATTGCGGGGCCGATGCACCGTGAGGCCGCCCAAACGTTCCGCGGCTGGTTGGCGACGTACTTGGACGCCGAGGACTTGATCAATATCGGGGCCTATAAAAAAGGGACGAACCCGGCAATCGATACGGCGATCGAGCAATACCCAGAGTTATTGACTTTTTTAAAGCAATCCATCGAAGAAGAGGCCCCGCTCGAGCAATCGCTCGAACGTTTGGCCAAGATCGTGCGAGGTGAACCATGAACAGACTATTGTTAGAACGCATCATGCCGATCGCGGAACATGAGAAAGAAGAGTCCGCGACGGAGATGAGACAACAGAAAGCACGGTTCGAGACGGAGATGGAGGCGCTCTATCGGCTCGTGTTGACGTACGAGTCGCTCATGAAGAGTCAAGATGAACAGGATGGCGTCATCGACCTGCTCATGTCGCAATATCGTGAGCAGACACGCGAACGGCTGAAACGTCAAATCGAGACGCAACAGCTCGTCGTCCAGCAGGCGCGCAATCGGTACCATCTGTCACAGGAGCGCCTGCTCGGAAAAGTCGTTGAGGAAAAGAAATATGTAACGTTGCATGAAAAAGTCAGTCAACATGAAGTGGCTGCGACGAAGCTCATCGAGCAACATTTCATCGATGAGCTGGCAGTGATTCATCACGGGAAAGGGAAGTAAACCGATGGAAAAAGACAACTCGAAGCGGGGAAGACAGCTACTGGTCGCGCTCGTTCTCGTCCCGGCCATCTTTCTACTCGTTGGAGGGATCGTCGTCATGAACTATGCGATGGACCGTCCGTTGTTATCGGTCCCGTTTCTAGAGATCGGTGCGAAACAAGAGCCGGAAGAAAAAGTGAAGACGGACGTGAACGTGACCGGGATCGACGCGGATACCGCGAATCGTTTGAAAGTGGCGAACGCCGAGATTGAGAAGCTTCGGGCGGACAATGTCGAGTTGACGAACGAAGTGAAGGCGCGCCAAGAGGAAGTATCGAAGTTGATTAAAGAGCGTGACCGGCTCGTCGCCGAACTGGCGACGGCAAGTGCGGCGGAAGAAGAAACATCGGACGTCTCTCGCGTCTATGAAGAGATGTCCGCGAAACAAGCCGCGGCCATCATGAATGAACTCGAGAGCCCGCAAGTGGCCAACTTATTGAAAGAATTGTCACCGAAGCAACAAGCCGACATTTTAGGACGGATGGATGCCCAACAGGCCGCCGTCGTGACCCAGTTGCTCCAATGACAGGAAAGGAGGACGTGATGATGAATATCGCCTTACTCGCCCAATCGCTACAAGGGACGACCCAAAAAGGCGGGGAAGCGGCTGCGACCCCGACCGGACAGTTTTTGGAGTTACTCTCGGCGATGCTCGGGACATCGACGCCATCTCCAGAGGTGGCGGTCGCCACGGAAGACGAGGAATCGCTTCCGCTCGAGAATGTATCGAACCGATTGGAGCAATGGCTTCAACAGCCCGACAGCCTGCAATGGTTGAAATCACTGCCAGCAGATGCTTACCGAAAATTTATGGATGCTTATATTGGAATTTTAAATCAAGTCGCCCCGGATCAGTCAGCGGCAGCTCTTGAGACGACATCGGCCGTGACGCCCGCACTCCTCGCTGGACAAATGACGGCACCGACAATCTCGTTCACACTGACGAAAAAGGAAACGGAAGCACTCGTTACACCCGTGCCGACCGATCAAGTGGAAGAGAACGTGCGCATCATCCAACAAGTCGTTGCGCAGTTTAAAGGGACGCTCGGACAGACCCCTAAATCTATACCCGGACTTACTCAAACCGAAACACAAGTTGCGCAATTGCAACCCTCGGTAAAAGAGACCGAATGGATGCCAAAAGGGATGACCTGGTCGAAACCGCAAATTGATTCGGAAATGGTGATGTATGCCTCAAAAGGTTCACTGCCGGAGAATTTGCAGGCCCGAATCGAAGCCGCTTTGCAACGTGCACCGTTCAAGAGCGGAGCCGACGGATCCAAAGTGTTCACGGTCCGCCTCTATCCTGAACAGTTAGGCGAGCTCGTCGTCAAACTCGAACGTCAAAATGGGGAACTCGTCGTCAAACTGTTTGCGAGCAACCAAGAAGCGAAGCAGTTGCTTCAGTCACAGGTCCAACAGTTGCAACAGACGCTTCAACCGTTGACGCAAAACGTCCGTGTCGAGATCAACTTGACCCAACAGGCGCTCGAGACGAAAGGATCCGGATTCAACGAGTTCGACCAACCGGAACCGGAGCAGCAGGAACAACCGAAAGGAGAACCAGAAGATGACGACCATCCAGCCGAAGACGAGTGACTATACGTTACCGGATCAATCGATGCCGAAAGCAACGAACCAATATGATCAAAGCATGTTCTTGAAGCTGTTGCTCGCGCAACTCGCCAACCAAGACCCGATGTCACCGATGGAAGACCGTGAGTTCATCTCCCAGATGGCCCAGTTCTCTTCTCTCGAACAGATGCAGACGATTTCGAAACAACTCGATTCGGCCCTTGTCGATCGGCAAATGGCTTCGATTTCGGAGTTCAGCAATATGATCGGTCAAACGGTCGACTATATGACGGAGACGGAAACCGAGACGATTGAAGGCTCGGGTCGTGTCCTCTCGATTTCGAAGACCGAAGCCGGCTATGTCGCCGACCTTGAGGACGGGACGTCCATCAACGTGTATAACATCACTTCCATCAAACAAGCATAGGAGGATTCATCATGTTAAGAGCAATGTACTCAGGAATCAGTGGTTTAAAGAACTTCCAATCCAAGCTTGACGTCGTCGGGAACAACATCGCCAACGTCAACACGTTCGGCTATAAAAAAGGTCGGGTCACGTTCAAGGACCTCGTCAGTCAGCAAGTCGGTAGTGCGACCGCGGCGAACGGAGTCAGCGGCGGGGTCAACCCGAAAGAAGTCGGTCTCGGGGGCACGATGGCGACCGTCGACAACGTCTATAACCAAGGAGCCATGCAAAACTCAGGGCGAGCACTTGACGTCGGGATCTCAGGAGAAGGATTCTTCGCCTTGGATGTGAACGGTCAAACGCAATACACACGGGCCGGTAACTTCTATACAGATAACACGGGCGACCTCGTCAATGGAGATGGAGCCTACGTCCTCAGTACGACGGGTGACCGCCTCAACATCCCAGCCGGTGCGAAGTCACTCTCGATTGGTAAAGACGGACAAGTCAGCTATGTGAACAATGCCGGGGAATCGACGGTCGTCGGTCAAATCCAAGTTGTCACGTTCGCCAACAATGCCGGACTCTCGAAAGTCGGAGCAAACAACTTCATTCAATCGCAAAACTCAGGTGAACCGAACATCGGCATCCCTGGACAAGATGGACGTGGAGAACTCGTCTCGGGCGCGCTCGAGATGTCGAACGTCGACTTGTCGGAAGAGTTCACAGAAATGATTGTCGCTCAACGTGGTTTCCAAGCGAACACTCGTATCATCACAACATCGGACGAGATCCTCCAAGAACTCGTCAACTTGAAACGCTGATGATTCGCGTCACGACACTCCGGGGTGAAGAACTCGTATTGAACGCCTTGTTCATCGAGACGGTCAAGGCCGAACCGGATACGATCATTCACTTGTATAACGGAAAAACGTATATCGTCAGCGAGACGAAACAACAAATCATCGACCGGACGACGGCATTTTATGCCTCGATCGGTCTGATTGGAACGACAGGCATACGAGGTGAAGAAGATGAGTGAAGAAAAACAAAAAGGTGGCGCCATGAAGATGGTGCTCATCTTGCTAGTCGTCCTGCTCGTCATGGGCGGGGCCGGATTCATGACTTATAAATATTTGTTCGGAGACAACGTGACGGCGAAAACGAAACCGGTCACCGCCGAAGAGTTGGCCGAACGTAGCTTCACGACAGACGACATGACAACGAACATTCAAGATGAGCGTTTCATCAACGTCCAGTTCACGATCGTGACCGATGCCGCTGAAACGAAAGAAGATCTCGAACTTCGCAAGTTTCAAGTGCATAACGTCATCCTTGGTGATTTGGCCGGCATGACGAAAGCCCAGTTGACGACGAAGGAAGACATGCAGAAATTTGAGCAGTCGCTCCGTAAACAATTAAACGGACTGTTGGAGTCAGGTGAGGTCCAACGAGTCTATATGACGAAGAAAATCATACAGTGAGGTGGCATCATGGGAGAAGTCTTATCTCAACAAGAAATTGATGCCTTGCTATCGGCGTTAAGCAGTGGCGACGTCGAAGCCGACTCCTTTTTAAATCAAGAAGAAGAGCGGAAGGTTCGGCAATATGACTTTAAACGGGCGGTCCGCTTCTCGAAAGACCAAATCCGAAGTCTGACCCGAATCCATGAACATTTCACGCGCATGTTGACGACGTTCTTTTCGGCTCAGCTCCGGACGTACGTGCAGTTCACGGTCAATTCGGTCGAGCAGCTCCCGTACGATGAATTCATTCATTCCATCCCAAGTATGACGATGATCAACTTGATTGAGGCTCCGCCGCTCAACGGCCGCTTCATCATCGAGGTCAACCCGAACATCTCATATGCGATGCTCGACCGTCTGCTTGGTGGTCCGGGGGTCGAAATCGAAAAAGTCGAGAGCTTCACAGAAATCGAGATGCGCATCTTGACCCAGTTATATAAACGAGCGTTTGCCGGATACGGGGAGGCGTGGGAGTCGATTGCCGAGATTAAGTCAGAGATGACCGCGGTCGAGGTCAATCCGCAGTTTCTTCAACTCGTCTCGCCAAACGAGACGGTCGTCCTTATCTCGATCGGTGTCACCATCGGCGAGGTGAGCGGCACGATCAACGTCTGCTTGCCGTTCGTGACGATCGAGCCGGTGTTATCCAAACTGTCGAGCCATTACTGGATGCAGGAGGCCAACCGCCGCAATGCGAGCGGCAACAGCAAGGAACCGCTCAAAGCCCAATTGATGAACTCGACGGTTGAGGTCGTTTCTCTGCTCGGAGAGACGACGATCACGTTCGGTGACTTGTTACATTTAGAGGTCGGGGATTGTTTGACGCTCGACCAATTGGTGAAAGACCCATTATCCATCATGGTAGGGGAAAATAAAGTGTTCAAAGGGCAAGTCGGTGTGAGCGGGAAGCGGATGGCCGTCCAAGTGCTCCACCGGGTGAAGGAGGAAGAGCAATGAGTGAGATGTTGTCACAAGATGAGATAGACGCGTTATTACGAGGGACGAGCGACTCGTCAAAACCAGAGGCGAAGCCCGAAGAGCATCTTGACTCGATGGAGAGCGACGCCTTAGGAGAAATCGGGAATATCTCGTTCGGTAACTCGGCGACGGCACTATCGACGTTACTGCAACAAAAAGTAGAAATCACGACCCCAATCGTCAGTGAAGTCACAATCGATGCGCTCCGTGAGCGTTATCCAACACCGCACGTGGCGCTTCGCGTCGGTTACACAGAAGGTTTGAAAGGCGAAAACGTCCTCGTGTTGACACGTGAGGATGCGGCTATCATCTCGGATTTGATGCTCGGCGGGAACGGGATCGATGTCGATCCGGAAGGGTTGGACGAAATTCGACTCTCGGCCGTGCAAGAAGCGATGAACCAAATGATGGGGGCAGCGGCGACATCTTTATCGACGGTGTTCTCAAAAAAAATTGACATTTCACCGCCGCTCGTCGAAGTGTTCGATGCGACGAAGACCCAAACGATCATTGATCGTCTCGAACTTTGGGAGACGATGGTGTTGATCGAGTTCAATTTGAAGGTCGGTACGTTGATCGACTCAAAAATCGTTCAAATCGCACCGATTCAATTCGGGAAACAGCTCGTCAATGAATTGATGACGGCCACATCCCCTCAGCCGGTCGTACCTGCTGCGGCCGCCCCGAAGCAAGAAGCGCCAAAAGAACCGGCCGCACCGGCTCCCCAACAACCTGTACGTCAGGAAGTGAAGTCGGCGCCGGAAGTCGCTGTCAGTCAAGCGGAATTCATGCCGCTGCATGCGCCTGCGACGAACGATTCGATTCCAGCGAACCTCGGTCTGCTGTATGACGTGCCGCTCAGCGTGACGGTCGAGCTCGGGCGGACGAAACGTTCGGTCCGCGAAGTGCTTGAGTTGTCGCAAGGCTCGATCATCGAACTCGATAAACTTGCCGGTGAGCCGGTCGATATTTATGTGAACCAACAACGGATTGCCCGCGGCGAAGTCGTCGTCATCGAAGAGAACTTCGGGGTCCGTGTAACAGAAATTATCCAACCGCACGAGCGGATTGGCATCGTTTAAGGAGGAAGAACAATGAGTGCAAAAATTTTGGTGGTAGATGATGCGGCGTTCATGCGCATGATGATTAAGGATATCTTGACAAAGAATGGATTTGAAGTCGTAGGGGAAGCGGAGAACGGTGTGGATGCGGTCGCAAAATATCGTGAACTCATGCCGGACCTCGTCACGCTCGACATCACGATGCCAGAGATGGACGGTTTGGCCGCTTTGAAAGAAATTCGTGGCTTTGATTCAAACGCGAAAGTAATCATGTGTTCTGCGATGGGACAACAAGCGATGGTTATCGACGCAATTCAAGCTGGGGCGAAAGACTTCATCGTCAAGCCGTTCAATGCGGAACGGGTCGTCGAAGCGGTTTCGAAAACGGTCGCACAATGAACAAGTGGTGGTTGATTATCCTTCTCGTGGTCGGGCTAAGCGTCCCGGCCACGGTCGAGGCCGCCACCGTCGATCAACAGTTCGAGCAACAACAGCCAGACGCTGAAGACCAGCCGGTGAAATCGGCCGTCTCATCGGTCGGGACAGCGATCAAGCTCATCTTGAGCATGGTCGTTGTCATCGGCGGTTTTCTCGTCCTCGTGCGTTGGTTGAACGCACGCACGCAAGGCGTCAAAACGGCACAGCATTTGACACATCTCGGTGGGGTACCGCTCGGCAAAGACCGATCGGTGCAACTCGTCAAGCTCGGCGAACAAGTTTACGTGCTCGGAGTCGGTGACTCGATTCAACTGCTTGATCGGGTCGATGCCGAAGCGATGGATGAAGCGGTCCACGACGCGCCAGCCTTGAACACCTCGAACACATCGGCTTTTCTCGACACGTTTAAACAGCAATTGGCCCAGATTGAAGAAGTGAGGAAGAAACGATGACGACGATTGAACAACTGATCAACTTAGAGACGCCAGACAGCACATCAACTTCGATCAAATTGTTAGTCGTGTTGACACTGCTCACGCTCGCGCCATCTTTCTTAATCTTGATGACTTGTTTCACGCGCGTCGTCGTCGTACTTTCCTTTATCCGTCCGGCGCTCGGTACGCAGCAAACACCGCCGAACCAACTGATTATCGGGCTCGCCCTGTTCATCACGTTGTTCGTCATGTCACCGGTGCTATCGGAGTTGAATGACAAGGCACTCTCGCCATACATGGACGACCGAATCAGTCAAGACGAGGCGTTCGAAGAAGCGGGGAATACGATGAAACGGTTTATGGCCCAATACACGCGCCAAGAAGATTTGCAATTATTCATTAAATATGGGAACTATGAGCAACCTGAGTCGGTCGAAGACGTCCCACTCCTCGCGATGGTCCCGGCCTATGCGATTAGTGAACTGAAAACGGCATTTCAAATCGGATTCATGATCTTCTTGCCGTTCTTAATTATCGATATGGTTGTGGCGAGTGTCCTCATGTCGATGGGGATGATGATGCTTCCACCGGTCATGATCGCCTTGCCGTTCAAACTGTTATTGTTTGTGTTGGTGGATGGATGGCACTTGATTGTGGAGTCCTTGCTTAGAAGTATGTAGGAGGAACGAATATGACGCAGGAAATGGTCATCTATTTGGCGACGGAGAGTGTGTGGACGTTATTAAAAATCTCGATGCCGCTCTTGTTGATTTCACTCGTCGTCGGTCTCGTCATTTCGATTTTACAGGCGACGACACAGATTCAAGAGCAGACGTTATCGTTCGTCCCAAAAATCGTCTCGGTGTTTATCGGGCTCGTCATCTTTGGGCCTTGGATGCTGCAACAGATCGAAGGGTTCACCCGATTGATTTTTGAACTGATGGTCGAGGTCGCCTCGAAATGAACGCGGTCGATTTTATCAGTCTATACGGTTTGACGTTCGCACGTCTGTCCGGTTTCTTCGTGAGCGTCCCGTTGTTTTCATCCCGACAGCTACCTGTCATGCATCGCGTCGCCTTCAGTGCTTTTTTAGCCTACTATGCGATGTTCACGGTGACGGAGCCGCTCGAGCTCGGGCAAGCCTATATCTTGCAAGTGTTATACGAAGTGCTGATCGGCTTGGTGCTCGGCATATTGATCAATATTTTGTTCTTTGCGCCCCAGATTGCGGGAGGGGTCATCGATTTGCAGCTCGGACTCGCGATGGCATCGGCCTATGACCCGATGTTCGGAGGCCAGTCGCCATTGATCGGACGTTTTTATTACATCTTCACATTGTTTATCATGCTGTCGAGCAATTTACATTTACTGCTGATCGATGGCATCTATTATAGCTTTCAAATATATCCACCGGGCCAGCCGATCATCAACTTTAGTGAAGCGTCGCTCATGATGGCCGTGAAGGTCGTCACGATGACGATGATGGTCGCTTTACAGCTCGCCTTTCCGCTCATGGCATCGCTCTTGCTTGTCGACATGGCGCTTGGGTTCTTGGCGAAATCGGCCCCGCAGTTCAATATTTTTGCGATCGGATTCTCATTCAAACTGATTGCAGGTTTCTCGGTCATGGTCGTCATGATGGGGTTGACCTTGAACGGCATCAGCCAGTTCATCCCGATTTTACAAGAAGTGTTGCGTGATTTTATGAAATTGCTAGGAGACGCCTCATGAAGCCTCTATATACCTTATCGGTCGATCTTCAATTTTTTGCAGGAGAAAAAACCGAAAAAGCGACCCCGCGTAAGCGGGAGGACTCGCGCAAGAAAGGACAAGTCGCCAAGTCGGCCGATTTGACCGGCGCGTTCGCCTTGTTCGCGATGTTTCTCATGTTATCGTTTTTAGGTCCGTATCTCGGCAAGCAACTGTTCGGGTTGACGAAAGATTTGCTCGGTACGAGTTACTTGTTGTTCGACTTATCGAATGGATTGTCCGGGATGCTTACCGACTTGTTGCTTCGTGTCGGTTTGATTGTGGGACCGTTCTTCGTCGTCGCGGTCGTGTTCGGGATTTTGATCAACTATCTTCAAATCGGGACGTTGTTCTCGGCAGAGGCGATCCAACCGAAACTCGAACGCATCGACCCGATCAAAGGGGTCAAGCGGATTATCAGTATGAAAGCGGTCGTCGAATTTTTAAAGTCCTTATTCAAATTATTGATTATCCTGACGACTGCTGTTGCCGTGCTCTGGCAAAACCAAAAAGAGCTGTCCCGGATGGCTGTCGAACATGTCCGTGAATCGGTTATCGCGCTCGCGAGCATCACGATCGAACTTGGACTATGGGTGAGCGTCGCCTTGCTCGCACTCGCGTTGCTCGACTTTTTCTATCAACGATTCGATTTTGAAAAATCGATTCGCATGTCGAAACAAGATGTGAAGGACGAGTATAAAAACAGTGAAGGTGACCCGCTCATCAAGTCTAAAATCAAACAACAACAACGGGAGATGGCGATGCGCCGCATGATGCAAGAGATTCCGAACGCGGACGTCGTCATCACGAACCCGACCCATTATGCCGTCGTCATTCGCTATGACGACACGAAAGACTTTGCGCCGCTCGTCGTCGCCAAAGGCGTCGACCAAGTCGCCTTCAACATCCGCGACGTGGCCAAAGAACATGACATCCCGATTGTGGAAAATAAACCGTTGGCCCGCGCACTTTACGCCCAAATGGATATCGGGGAAGTCGTTGACGAGTCGTTTTATCAGGCGATCGCTGAAGTGCTCGCGTTCGTCTATCAATTGAAACAACCGTCTTGAGGAGGAGTATGTGTTGGCTGTAAAAGCGAAAGATTTCGCGGTATTGATCGGCGTTCTTATGATCGTCGTCATGCTCGTCATCCCGTTACCGGGGTTCATATTAGATTTTTTAATCATTGTTAATATACTGATCGCCTTGCTGATTTTGCTCGTCGCGATGAACGCCCGCGAAGCGCTCGACTTCTCAGTCTTTCCTTCGCTCTTGTTGATCGTGACGCTGTTCCGGCTCGGATTGAACGTGTCGACGACGCGGTCGATTCTTTCGACCGGGTACGGGGGAGAAGTTATTGCGACGTTCGGGAACTTCGTCGTCGGAGGAAACGTGCTCGTCGGGTTCGTCGTCTTCCTCATCCTCGTCATCATCCAGTTCGTCGTCATCACGAAAGGGGCGGAACGCGTGTCGGAAGTATCGGCTCGCTTCACGCTCGACGCCATGCCTGGTAAACAGATGGCGATTGATGCCGACTTGAACTCAGGATTGATTGACGACAAGGACGCTCAAATCCGTCGGAAAAAAATTCAAAGTGAAGCCGACTTTTACGGATCGATGGACGGGGCCTCGAAGTTCGTCAAAGGGGACGCCATCGCCGGGATCATTATCGTCGTCATCAACTTGATTTTTGGAATCATCATCGGGACCGTCCAAATGGGCCTCCCGGTCGGTGAAGCGTTCCAGACGTTCTCACTCATGACAATCGGGGACGGGCTTGTCGGTCAAATCCCGGCGCTCCTCATCTCGACGGCGACCGGCATCATCGTCACCCGTGCCGTGTCGGATGGGAATTTAGGAGAAGACGTCGTCGACCAGCTCGGTCAAAATCCGACGCTCCTCTATATCGCCGGCTCGATTGTGATCATGCTCGGGTTTATCTCACCGAGTCTGCTCCCGGTGACGGTCATCATCGCCGGTGTCGCTTTCTATGGGGCGTATGCGATGCGCCGCAACATGAAACGAGTCATCGATACACCGCTACCGGAAGAAGAACCAATGGCACCGACCGAGACCGTCGTGTCGCTGTTACAAATCGATGCCATCGAGTTCGAGTTCGGTTACGGACTCATCCCGCTCGCCGATGAGTCGCAGGGCGGCGACCTGCTTGACCGGGTCGTCATGATTCGTCGTCAGCTCGCGCTCGAACTCGGCTTCATCTTGCCGACGGTCCGAATTCGAGATCATTTGCAACTGTCTCCGAATGCGTACCGCATCAAAGTGAAAGGCAACGTCGTCGCTGAAGGGGAGCTGTTGCTCGATCATTACTTGGCGATGAGCCCTGGCATCGAAGACCCGGAAGTATACGGCATCGAAACGACGGAACCGGCGTTCGGCCTCCCGGCTCTCTGGATTGACGAAGAGACGCGGACTCGCGCTGAAATGAGCGGGTACACCGTCGTCGATCCGCCATCGGTCGTCGCGACGCATTTGACGGAGACGCTCAAGAAACATTCGGCAGACCTTCTCGGCCGTGAAGAGACGAAACAACTCGTCGAACACTTGAAAGAGACGCACCCGGTGCTCGTCGAAGACGTGACACCATCCGTCCTATCGATTGGCGACATTCAAAAAGTGCTCCGTCATCTATTGAAAGAACACGTCTCGATTCGCAATTTACCGCTCTTGTTCGAGACGATGGCCGACTATGGAAAAGTGACGAAAGATGCCGATATCCTCGGCGAATATTGCCGTCAAGGCCTGTCCCGTCAATTGACGGACCAAGTCAGCCCGCCGGACGGACCGCTCTACGTCGTCACACTCGGTGGCCAGACCGAACAGCTTATTCAAGACGCCGTTCAAAAAACCGAGTTCGGGAACTATTTGGCGCTCGACCCGGAACAGGCGCGCGAGATTATCGAACGCTCGGGTGAGCAACTGTCGATGTTCGAACGCTACGGGGCTTCGGCCGTCATTTTATGCTCGCCGACGATCCGTTTGTTCGTGAGACAACTGCTCGAACGATATTATCCGGACGTGCCGGTTCTCGCCTACAACGAGCTGCTCAGCTCGATTGAAGTGAAAAGTATTGGGGTGATTTAAATGCAAATCAAAAAATATACCGGCAAGACGATGGCGGAAGCGATGGCGAAAGTCAAACAGGAGTTTGGTGACGACGCCGTGATTTTGAACTCCCGTCAAGTGAAGAAAGGCTGGCTCGGCCTGTTCGCATCGCAACACGTCGAGGTCATCGCCGCGCTCGAGAAAGCACCGCTCGCTGTCAAACCGCGTGCCGCGACGAAACCCGTCGCACCATCGAAGCCCGTGAAGGCTCCGACGCGTCCACCGCAACAAACGAACGAATCAAGTCAGGCGGCGACCGTGTCGACGTCGAGACGGTTGCCCGCAGCGCTGGCGCATGTCGAATCACTGCTCGCCTCCGAGTCGTTCCGTGGTGAGACGTGGGACGAAGCGATCAACGAGCTGTATTACACGACAAAATCGGTGGAAGTCGTCGAACGCTACGTGCGTGATCAAATCCGGAGTTCCTTCTTGGCTGTCCCTGAACCGAAACGGTATATGATGCTCGTTGGTCCGACCGGGGTTGGCAAGACGACGACGCTCGCCAAACTTGCCGCTCACTACAAACTCGAGCATGGGCTCTCGGTCGGTCTCATCACGACGGACACGTACCGGATTGCGGCAATCGAACAATTGAAAACGTACGCCGAGATTTTAGACATCCCGGTCGAGGTCGCCTACGACTTCAATGACTTCAAACGAGCGAAACAACTGTTCGCACGGAAAGACATCATCTTGATTGATACGGCCGGTCGCAACTTCCGCGACGAGGCGTACGTCGAACAGTTCGAGCGACATCACGATTTCTCGGAAACGAGCTTGTCGCTCGTCCTCAGCTTGACGTCGAAGATGCGGGATATGGACATGATCTATCGCCAATTCGAACCGTTGCCGCTCCAGTCGCTCATCTTCACGAAAGCCGATGAGACGAGTGACATTCACGCGATGTATCGGATGGTTCGCGAGAGCGGACTGCCGGTCGCTTGGCTGACGGATGGACAAGAAGTGCCGGACGACCTTGTCGCCGGAGAGCCGGACCGATTGACGGATCGTTTACTTGAGAAAGAAGGGTGGACCCAATGGACCAAGCAAGACGTCTGAGGGCGAAAACGGAGACCGCACCGACGACAATCGCTTTTGCGAGCGGGAAAGGCGGGGTCGGTAAAACGAACGTCTGCGTCAATACGGCCATCGGTCTCGTCGAGCTCGGGAAACGTGTTTTGATCGTCGACCTCGACATCGGGATGGCAAACGTGCACATCTTATTGAACGCGTCGCGGTCACGAACGATGATGGATTCGGTAAAAGCGCGAATTCCGCTCGCCGCCTCGGTTCAGAAAGACGTGCATGGTGTCGATATATTACATGGGGGAAGTGGGCTCGACGAACTAGTCCAATTCTCACATGCAGATATGCAATTTTTTATGCGTGAACTCGAAGTGCTGACCGAATACGATTATGTGTTATTCGACATGGGGGCCGGTGCGACCGACACGTCGCTCCAGTTCATCGAGGGATGCGATGAGATGTTCCTTATCTTGACGCCTGAACCGACCTCGCTCATGGATGGATATGCCTATACGAAGCTCGTTCATCGTCAAAGTCCGGACTTACCGCTCGGTGTGATCGTCAATCGGGCCCAATCGGGTGAAGAAGCGCTGCAATGTTTTGAACGAATGGAAGTTGCATGTGAGCAGTTTTTAAAGAAATCGATTCGATTCCTCGGGTATTTACCAGATGACGCCACGGTCAGACGAGCGGTCATCGCCCAAGTCCCGTTTTACCATCTGGACCGGAAGAGTGACATCAGTTGGCGGCTTGAACGGATTTTAACAACATTGACCGGGACGCCACCGAAGCCGCGTCATTTTATGGAACGCTTGATGGGGAACTTGAAACGTCAGTGGAACCGAGTCTAACGACAGGGAGGCATTATAGATGGACGTGAACGAATACTTAGGATTGTTTTTAGACGAATCTCAAGAACATATCCAATCGGTTAACACCCAGCTGTTGAAACTAGAACAGACGGGCAGTCAGGAAGCGATTCAAGAGATTTTCCGCTCGGCACACACGCTCAAAGGGATGTCGGCGACGATGGGATACGAGAGTGTCGCCAACTTGACGCATGAGATGGAGAGCGCGCTCGATTTGGTTCGAGCCGGAAAGAAAGAGAGCAACCAGTTGTTGCTCGATACGATGTTCTCGGCAATGGAACAAATCGAAGAGATGATCGCTGATATCGAGACGGGAGGCAGAGGCGCAAACATCGATGTGACGGCGACAGTGTCCGCGTTCCAGTCATTTATCGGTAGCACTCCGAAAGCAGTCGAGGTGGTCGATGAGACGGTCTTCACGGCCGACCTATATACCGATTCGGTCATCACGCAAGCGAAAGAGACCGGCTTCGAAGCGTTCCAACTTCATGTGAAGCTATCGGATGCCGTCGTGTTGAAAGCGGCGCGCGCCTACATGGTGTTCGATCGCCTCCAAGAACTCGGCGAAGTCGTGCGGACGGTTCCTGAGACCGAGGCGATCGAGCAAGAACAGTTCGATCTCTCATTTGACGTCTTGTTCGTATCTCAGGAGTCAGCGGACGTGATTGAGCATGCCGTGTCCCAAGTGTCGGAAGTCGAGCACGTCCAAGTGACACCTTACACGAGTGCGGCAGCCGGTGCGCCGGAAGTCGCCGTCAGTGCCGAGAGCGTCGCCGTGGCCGAAGTGAAACCGAAAGCGATGGAGACGGACGAACCGAAAGAACAGGCCGTCGCACAAGCGAAGACGATTCGTGTCAACTTAGAGCGGATCGATCGTCTGATGAACTTGTTCGAAGAATTCATCATCGATCGCGGTCGTCTTGAGCGGCTCGCCGACGAAGTCGGTCAACCTGAACTGAACGAAACGGTCGAGAAAATCAAACGCGGTACGAACGAACTTCAATCGCTCGTCTTGACGCTCCGCATGATGCCGATCGAGCAAGTGTTCAATCGCTTCCCGCGCATGGTGCGTTCGGTCGCGAAAGATATCCATAAAAAAGTCCAACTCGAGATCACCGGTGCTGAGACCGAGCTCGATCGGACAGTCATCGATGAGATCGGTGACCCGCTCGTCCATTTGATTCGTAACGCCATCGACCACGGCATCGAGTTGCCGGAAGTCCGCCTCGAAGCCGGGAAGCCGGAGCAAGGTCGACTCGCGCTTCGCGCTTACCATGGCGGTAACCGTGTCTTCATTGAAATCGAGGATGACGGGGCAGGGATCAATGTCGATAAAGTCCGCTCAAAAGCACTCGAACGAGGCGTCATCACGTCGGAAGAAGCGACGGCGATGACGGACAATGAAGTAGCCATGCTCATCTTCGCACCTGGATTCTCGACGGCAGACGTCGTCACCGATCTTTCAGGTCGCGGCGTCGGACTAGACGTCGTCAAAAACAAAATTGAATCGCTCGGCGGGGTCGTCACGCTCGAGACGGTCGTCGGACAAGGGACGAAATTCCAAGTCAGCTTGCCACTCACGCTCTCGATCATCTCGGCGATGCTCGTACAAGTCGGTGATGAGACGTACGCCGTTCCGCTGTCATCGATTCTCGAGACGACGCTCCTCGACGAGGCCGACATATTGACGGCCCATCGCGAACGCGTCTTCGACTTCAGAGGTCAGCTCGTCCCGCTCGTTTACTTGAAAGAAATGTTCGCAATCGAAACGGAAACGAAGACGCAATTCCCGGTCGTCGTCGTCCGCAAAGGAAACAAGCTCGTCGGTGTGGTCGTCAATGACTTGATTGGCCAACAAGAGATCGTCATGAAGCCGCTCGGAACTTATCTCGAGGGCATTCCGGCCATCTCTGGTGCGACGATACTCGGAGACGGGCGTGTCGCCTTGATTGTCGACAGCAACGATCTGTTCTAAGGAGGAAGAAGGATGGAACAAAAATGGGTAGTCTTTTCATTGGGATCGAACACATACGGAATCGATGTCCAGTCAGTTCGCTCGATTGAACGGGTACAACCGGTCACACGCGTCCCGAACGCACCGGCTCACGTCAAAGGTGTCATCAATCTGCGCGGGGTCGTCACACCGGTCATCGACCTTCGGCTCCGTCTCGGTTACGAGGCAGTCGAACCGACCGAAGAAACACGGATTTTGATCGCTTCACTCAATCAAGGCGATGCCGGCTTTATCGTCGACCGGGCCAACGAGGTCGTGGAAAGTGAAGACGTTCGCATCGAGCCGATTCCGGAATCGAGCCGAGACATGTTGTCGGCTCACTTGACGGCGATCGCCAAGGGCGAGGACAAATTGTTCTCGCTCCTCGATGCCAACGCATTATTCGAGGAACAGCATGCTGAGTGAGTTCGAGCAAGATTTATTGAAAGAACTCGGCAATATCGGTTCTGGTCATGCCGCGACGGCATTGTCGACGCTCTTGGGCAAGCCGGTCACGATCACCGTCTCCTCGGCGGAGATGGAACCGATCACGTATTTGCCGGAACGCGTCGGCGGGCCGGAACGTCACGTGGCGTCCGTCTTGTTGGAGCTCGGTGGTGACATTAGTGGCATGATTCTCATCTTGTTTCCGGTCGATGATGCCGAAACAATGGTCGCTTCCCTCATCGGAAGCACGTTCTCGTTCCAAACGGCGGATGAGCTCGGCCAGTCGGCATGGGAAGAAATCGGAAACATCATGAGCGGGGCTTACGCCCGGGCACTCGGGGATTGGCTCGATACTCCAATCTCCATCCAAGTCCCGGCGACAGCGGTCGACATGGCGGGTTCGATCGTCGAATTCGTCGTCACGTCGGTCCAACCTGAGGAAGATGCGGCACTCTACATCGATACGACGTTCCGCATCGATGAGAAAGTAAGTGCTGGGCATGTGTTGTTCCTACCGACGCATGGCTCGCTCGAACGGATACAACAGCGGTTGATTGGCCATGGCTGAAGTCATCAAAATCGGCATCGCGGAATGGAAGCAGACGACCGCGCCGAACAAATTGCGAACGGCAGGACTCGGTTCGTGCGTCGGCGTCATCTTGTATGACGTCCGGCTCCAAATCGCGGCGATGGCCCATGTCATGTTGCCGGATTCGGCGATTGCCCGGAAACACCAAACGGTTGAAGTAGGAAAATATGCGGATACGGCCATCGATGCGCTCGTCGCTTCGTTGAAACGGGCCGGAGCGGGTCGGCTGCAAGCGAAGATGGCCGGCGGCGCCCAAATGTTTCAATTCAAGTATGAGAACGAGGCGATGCGGATCGGTGAACGAAACGCCGAAGCCGTGCGCAACGCACTGAAAGCGCACCGTATCCCGCTCATCGCAGAAGACTGTGGCGGGCATAACGGACGGACGATCGAATTTGATGTGGCGACTTGCGTCCTATCGATTCGAACGGTCAGCGTAGGAACTAAGGAAATCTAGGGGGGATCGACATGACGACTCAGCTTACCGAGTTGTGGGATCGTTGGAACACTGACCGCGATATGGATACAGCGAATGAACTATTGGCGCACTACGAGTTCCTCATCCATTATCACGTGCAACGAATGATCGTGACGCTCCCGAAGAGCGTCGAACGCGACGAATTGAAAAGTTTGGGTTACATGGGATTGTACGATGCCCTCATGAAATATGATCCAGAACACAACAACAAGTTTGACACGTACGCGGCGTTTCGGATCCGTGGCGCCATCATCGATGGGCTGCGGAAAATCGATTGGTTACCGCGTTCGGTGCGCGAACGCGTGAAAAAAATTGATCACATCGCCGAACAACTCGAGCAGAAGTTGCACCGGGCCCCGACGAAAGAAGAACTCGCGAGCGCCTGCGAACTGCCGGTGTCGGAAATCGAGAAGGCGATGGCGGAAGGGTACTTCGCGAACATGTTGTCGATCGATGAAGCGGTGACGCTTCAAGAAGAAGGCAAGGTCATGTCCGTCACGTATTTCGACCCTGACTCTGAGAAACCGGAGGATACGCTATTGCAGCGCGAGCTGCTCGACGTGCTGACGACCGAAATCGAGCACTTGTCCGAGAAAGAACGTCTCGTCGTCTCGTTGTTCTACTTCGACGAGTTGACGTTGACCGAGATTGGCGAAGTGTTGGAACTGTCGACGTCACGTATCTCCCAAATCCATTCCAAGGCGTTAAAGACGTTAAAGCTTGCACTTGGACGTTCGTATTTAGAAGAAAAGACATCGTGAAGGAGGGGTGGAGATGACCATCGTATATATCGCAATCGCCTGTATCGTCGCTTACGGACTGCTGATCTTATTTCGTCAAGTCCAAGCGTTGACCGCTCGCGTCACGCAACTCGAGCACGAGAAACGTGAGACCGAGGCCCTCCTGTTGTCGTTCATGGAATCGATGAACGATGTCGTGAAACAACCAGCGTCCTCAAACGAAGAGGTTACAGGTGCTCAGTCGATCCATGCGGAGCCAAAGCGAGAGACATCGGACGACGATACGCAATCAGCCCCGCACGTGGAGGATGTGTTATTGCACCATTCGGTCCGGGAGACGGCCCGACTCCTCGGAAAAGGCGAAGGAGAAGTCGCCTTATATGCCAAACTTCGTAAAAAGTGAGAGTTGCCGGATTGGCGGACATATGCTATAGTATTTTTTGGTGTTAAACACATCACACACGTCTCGGGATGGTATTCCTCGGTGCCGAAAGGTCGGAATACAACGATGAACGAGGCGGAGGACTTTTTTAAACCACAAGGAGGAAATTTATCATGGCAGTAATTTCAATGAAGCAATTGCTCGAAGCTGGTGTACACTTCGGTCACCAGACACGCCGTTGGAACCCAAAAATGGCGAAATACATCTTCACGGAGCGTAACGGCATCTACATCATCGACCTTCAAAAAACGGTCAAAAAAGTAGACGAGGCGTACAACTTCGTTCGTGAACTCGCGGCAGAAGGCGGAAACGTCCTCTTCGTAGGTACGAAAAAACAAGCTCAAGACACAATCAAAGAAGAAGCACTCCGTTCAGGTATGTACTTCATCAATGAGCGTTGGTTGGGTGGAACACTCACAAACTTCTCAACAATCAAAAAACGTATCAACCGTTTGAAGCAGCTTGAGAAAATGGAAGCTGACGGTACGTTCGAAGTACTTCCTAAGAAAGAAGTCATCATCTTGAAAAAAGAAATGACACGTCTTGAGAAGTTCCTCGGCGGAATCAAGGACATGCCAGGTGTTCCTGATGCCCTCTTCATCGTTGACCCACGTAAAGAGCGGATCGCGATTGCAGAAGCTCACAAATTGAACATCCCAATCGTTGCGATTGTCGACACAAACTGTGACCCAGACGAAATCGACTACGTCATCCCAGCGAACGACGATGCGATTCGTGCGGTTAAATTGCTCACTTCGAAGATGGCAGATGCAATCATCGAAGCGAAACAAGGCGAAGAAGAAGTAGCTGAAGAAGCGGTAGCTCCAGAAGCTGAAGCGACAGAAGCTGAGTAATCAGTCAGACAACAGGTGATAAAGGGAAAGCCTTTTATCACCTTTTTTTAGGACACGTATATAAAGCCTTAGTGCTTTTTCTTAAAAATTCGTAAGTTTTACAAGGAGGAATTTCCGATGGCAGTTACAGCAGCAATGGTAAAAGAACTTCGTGAAAAAACAGGCGCAGGTATGCTCGATTGCAAAAAAGCACTCACTGAAACAAACGGTGACATGCAAGCAGCAATCGACTTCCTTCGTGAAAAAGGGATCGCGAAAGCAGCAGCTAAAGGCGACCGTATCGCAGCAGAAGGTTTGACGGCAGTAGCGGTTGACGGCAACAAAGCTACGCTCGTCGAAGTTAACTCAGAAACAGACTTCGTTGCAAAAAACGAGAAGTTCCAAACACTCGTTTCAGACGTAGCAAAAGCTGTTCTCACTTCAGGCGCAACGACAGTTGAAGCGGCACTCGCTTCTGAATTCGTAGCTGGTAAAACGCTTGAAACACACATTCAAGAAGAAGCTTCGACAATCGGAGAGAAAATCTCACTCCGTCGCATCGCTGTCCTTGAAAAAGCGGACGATGCAGTCTTCGGCACGTACCTCCACATGGGCGGCCGCATCGGTTCAGTCGTTGTCCTCGACGGTACAACAGACGAAACAGTTGCAAAAGACGTAGCCATGCACGTAGCAGCAGCACGCCCACTTTACGCGACACGCGACGAAGTATCGGCTGAAGAAGCAGATCGTGAGAAGAAAGTCTTGACTGAGCAAGCCCTCAACGAAGGAAAGCCTGCCAACATTGTCGAGAAGATGATTGCGGGACGTATGAACAAGTACTTCGAGGAAATCTGCCTCGTCGACCAAACATTCGTTAAAGACGCTGACTTCAAAGTTGGGAAATACGTAGAGTCTAAAGGCGGCCGTATCAACTCATTCGTACGTTACGAAGTTGGAGAAGGTATGGAAAAACGCGAAGAAAACTTTGCTGAAGAAGTAATGAACCAACTTAAAAAATAATCTGCATCATTCACATGGTGCTATCAAAATTGGGAACACGTCTGTATAACCTTGAGTTAGTTCGTTAAGGGAGCGTGTTCCCTTTTTTCAAGCAAGAGGAGGCAAAGTATGGAACCGAAATATAAGCGAATTGTGTTAAAATTGAGTGGGGAAGCGCTCGCTGGAGATCAAGGGTACGGGATTGACCCGGCCATCGTCAATTCGATCTCTGGGCAAATTAAAGAATTGGTCGCCATGGGCGTCGAAGTTGCCGTCGTCGTAGGCGCCGGGAACATCTGGCGCGGCAAGACCGGTAGCGAGCTCGGCATGGACCGAGCGAATGCGGATTACATGGGCATGCTCGCCACGGTATTGAACTCGCTCGCGCTACAAGATAGCCTTGAAACGAACGGTGTCCAAACACGCGTCCAAACCTCAATCGAAATGCGCCAAGTGGCTGAACCGTACATTCGTCGCCGGGCGATGCGTCACCTTGAAAAAGGTCGCGTTGTCATCTTCGCGGCAGGGACGGGGAACCCGTACTTCTCGACAGACACGACAGCGGCACTCCGCGCAGCGGAGATCGAAGCTGACGTCATCTTGATGGGAAAAAACAACGTCGACGGCGTCTATTCGGCCGATCCGAAACTCGTTCCGGATGCAGTCAAATACGACACGCTCACGTACTTGGACGTCTTAAAGGACGGTCTCCAAGTGATGGATTCGACAGCCACGTCACTATGTATGGACAACCATATCCCACTGATTGTATTCTCATTGCTTGAAGAAGGAAACATCAAACGTGTCGTACTCGGGGAACATATCGGGACGGTAGTAGGAGGAATCAATTCATGAGTGTAAATGACGTATTGAAAACTGCTGAAGAGAAAATGGAGAAAGCCGTTTCCGCGCTGAAGCGTGACTTCGGGACACTTCGGACGGGCCGCGCGAGCGCGTCGATCTTGGACCCGGTTCAAGTCGATTACTACGGCGTACCGACACCGCTCAATCAAGTAGCGAACATCAATACACCGGAAGCACGCCTTCTCTTGATTCAACCATGGGACAAGTCGATGGTGTCTGACGTTGAGAAAGCGATCCAAAAAGCCGACCTTGGTCTCTCGCCGTCGTCGGACGGGACCGTCATTCGTCTCGCCATCCCAGCTTTGACGGAAGAGCGTCGCAAAGAGCTCGTGAAAGTGACGAAGAAATATGCGGAAGAAGCGAAAGTCGCTGTCCGTAACGTTCGTCGTGACGCCAACGAAAACTTGAAGAAGCTTGAAAAAGATGGGGACTTGACTGAGGACGACCTTCGCGGTTACGCGGATGACGTTCAATCGTTAACGGATTCGTATATCAAAAAGATTGATGAATCTGCAGCGACGAAAGAAAAAGAAATCATGGAAGTGTAATCACGGAAGTGGTATACCAAAAAGCTGTGTGGGGACCCTTTTACTGAGAGGGTCCCTCTTTCATACAATCAGGAGGATAGAGTATGTTTAAATGGGTGAATCCTAAAACGAAGACCGAGGCGGAACTGAGCATCCCCGAACACGTCGCCATCATTATGGACGGCAACGGCCGTTGGGCGAAAAAGCGTGGACTCCCTCGCATCATGGGTCACCGGGAAGGGATGAAATCGGTCCGGGAAGCGGTTCGCACCGCCCAAGAACTCGGGATCCGTTCGTTGACGCTTTATGCGTTCTCGACGGAGAACTGGACGCGTCCGGAAGAAGAAGTCAACTTCTTGATGAAATTGCCGAAACAATTTTTAGAGACGGACTTAAAAGAACTGGACGAACAAAACGTTCGCGTCCTCGTCGCAGGTGATGTGTCAAAATTACCGCGCGGCACGCGGGATGCAGTCGATGAGGCTCGTACGCGCACGGCGACGAACACAGGTCTGGATCTCGTCTTTGCCTTAAACTATGGTGGCCGCGACGAGCTCGTACAAGCGATGCGCCATATCGCCAGCGATGTAGCGGCAGGGAAGATCCAACCGGACGACATCGATGACGCCATGATCGGACAGCGTCTCATGACAAATATGCAAGACGTCGATTTGATTATCCGGACGAGTGGGGAACAGCGTCTCTCGAACTTCTTGCTCTGGCAAGGGGCGTACGCTGAACTCCATTTCACAGACGTGTTATGGCCTGAGTTCAAACGAGACCACTTCGTCGAGGCGATCGAAGCGTATAACGCGCGGACGCGCCGGTTTGGTGGGGTGTGACATGAAGACTCGAATTATTACCGGTCTTTGGGCCGGTGCCATTTTTGTCAGCTTGATCGCCCTCGGGGGCAGTCCGTTCGTCATCTTGATGGGTGTGCTCGCCTTGATTGGACTGAGCGAGTTCACGATGATGCGCAATCACAAGTTGACGGCGTTTCCGTTCCTTGTGACGTCGCTCCTTGTAGCCTTCCCGTTCGTATTGATGTTGCTCGAGCGACAGCTTGTCATGGGCGAGATGCCGATGTCGACGAATCAATGGATGGTGCTCGGTTTAATGCTCCTCCTGTTTTGGACGGTCGTCACAAAAAACCGTTTCACGTATGAAGACGCGAGTTTTTATTTTGTATCTGCTGTCTATCTCGTCATCGGTTTCTCTAGTTTTGCGCTCGTCCGTCTTTCGGAGGATGGGCTCGTCAAAGTACTTCTCGTCTTGTTCATGATTTGGGCGACCGACTCGGGTGCTTACTTCACGGGCAAAGCAATCGGTAAGACAAAACTGTGGCCCTCAATCAGTCCGAACAAGACGATTGAAGGGGCGGTCGGTGGGATCATCTCGTCTATCGTCGTCGGTCTCGTCTACGTCCTCGTCGAACCGGTGTTGCCGATTCTCGAAGTATTGGTGCTCGCGGTCGTCGTATCCGTCGTCGGGCAACTCGGGGACTTGGTGCAGTCGGCGTATAAACGTCAATTCAACGTAAAAGATTCGGGTCATCTGTTACCGGGACACGGTGGCATTTTGGACCGCTTTGATAGTATGATCGCGGTATTCACCGTCATCTGGGTATTTAATTTGTTATAAAGGAGTGTCAAGATGAAGCGAATCAGCTTAATCGGGGCGACTGGTTCGATTGGCGTACAGACATGTGACGTCATCGAACAGCACCCCGACTTGTTTGAACTTGAGGCCTATGCCTTCGGAACGAATGTAGATGTGGCCGAGGAATGGATCAACCGCCTGCGGCCGAAATACGTGTCCGCCAAAGACATCGAAGTGCTCGAACAACTCAAACCACGACTTACATACGAACCACTCTTTTTTATCGGACTTGAAGGGTTGATCGAATGTGCGACCGCAGAGCGGGCTGACATCGTCGTCACAGCCGTCGTCGGGGCTGTCGGTCTTGAGCCGACGCTCGCTGCCATCGAGGCAGGTAAAGACATCGCTTTGGCGAACAAGGAGACGCTCGTCACGGCGGGCCATCTCGTCACGGCAGCCGTCAAGAAGCATGGGGTCAGCCTGATTCCAGTCGATAGTGAACATTCAGCCATCTATCAATGTTTGAACGGTGAACGCCGAGAGGACGTCTCGAAAATCATCTTAACGGCATCAGGCGGGAGTTTCCGTGACAAGTCGCGGGATGAATTAGACGGCGTGACCGTCGCAGAGGCGCTCGCACATCCAAACTGGTCGATGGGGGCGAAAATCACGATCGATTCGGCGACGATGTTCAATAAAGGACTCGAAGTCATCGAAGCGCACTGGTTGTTCGATATCGATTATAATGATATTGAAGTGGTGCTACATCGTGAGTCCATCATCCACTCGATGGTCGAATTCAAAGACGCCGCCGTCATGGCGCAGCTTGGAAATCCGGATATGCGGGGACCGATTCTCTATGCGCTCTCAGGCCCGAAACGTCTTGAAATCGACGGGAACAAGCGGTTAAACTTGAGAGAAATCGGAACGCTTCACTTCGCAGAAGCCGACTTGACGCGTTATCCGGCCTTACGCCTCGCGTATGAGGCCGGGCGCGCCGGTGGTTCGATGCCGACGGTGCTTAATGCGGCCAACGAGGCGGCTGTCGAGCTGTTCTTGAACGGGGAGATCGCTTTCCTCGATATCGAACGGATCGTTGAACAAGCGATGGAGACACATACGGTAATTGCAGAACCGACGCTCGAACAGATCCTTCAAGTCGACCGAGCGGTTCGAGAACAAATTCAGCAAGGAAAGTGAAGGTGGGGAATAGACAATGACGACTTTTATCGCCATCGTTTTGATGTTTGGGGTACTCATATCGGTTCATGAATGGGGACACCTCGTCATGGCGAAACGGGCAGGGATTCTCTGTCATGAATTTGCAATCGGGTTTGGACCGAAAATCCTCTCGTTCAGAAAGAATGAGACGCTGTATACGATTCGCTTATTGCCAATCGGTGGGTATGTCAAAATGGCAGGAGAAGATTTTGAGCCGATCGAAGTGAAAGCCGGTCAACACGTCGGGTTACGCCTGACGAACGCTGGCACGGTCGATCGTGTCTACTTCCAGCCGGACCAGGCAAAAGACGTGCACATCGTCGGGACGGTCGACAAGTTCGATTCGATTCGCGAATTGAAGATCCAGTTACTCGTCGATGATGAGGTCCGTGTCTATTCACTTGAACGGGACACGCTTCTCGTCGACCAAGGCATGGAAATTCAAATTGCCCCATACGACCGCACGTTCGGAGCTCAATCGGTATGGAAACGTGTGCTCGCGATTGCAGCCGGCCCAGCGATGAACTTCGTCCTTGCCTTCATCTTGCTTGTCATCGTCGGTCTCGTCCAAGGGACGCCAACGGACGATGGACGAATCGGTACGGTGCAGCCAGATTCGGCTGCAGATCAAGCAGGTCTCATGGCGGGAGATGAAATTGTCTCCATCGAAGGCGAGACGATTGATGACTGGCTCGACCTTCGGACTGTGCTTGCCGACCGGGCTGACACGCCAACCGAAGTGACGTATATTCGGGATGATGCAGAACAAACGGTGACGCTCACGCCGCAAGCGGTCGAACAAAACGGCGAGACGGTCGGGATATTGGGCGTGACGAACGCGCTCGAGCGTTCACCGACGAAAGCCTTCACGACTGGGGCTGAGACGACGTGGACGATGTCGACGCTCATCTTTTCCGCGGTCGGTGATTTGGTTACCGGTCAAGTCGGCGTCGACCAATTGGCCGGACCGGTCGGGATTGTCCGCATGACCGATGAAGTGGCGGCGAGCGGGCTCATCATGCTCCTCAACTGGACGGCACTTTTATCAGTCAACTTGGCCATCTTTAACTTGTTGCCGCTCCCGGCACTCGATGGAGGACGACTCATCTTCCTCTTGTTCGAAGCGGTGCGCGGACGGCCGATCGATCCGAAAAAGGAAGGATTCGTCCACTTTATCGGGTTCGCTTTGCTCATGCTCCTCATGTTGATCGTCACGTGGAATGATATTCAATCATTCTTTAAATAATAAAAGTAAGATCTAATCGGGTTATAGAAGGGAAACGTTGATACCTATGAAACAATCGAGACTGTTCATGCCTACGCTTCGAGAAGTGCCGGCCGACGCAGAAGCCGTCAGCCATCAACTCCTCGTCCGCGGGGGCTTCATGCGCCAAAACGCCGCTGGAATTTATTCGTATCTTCCACTCGGCCACCGCGTGTTACAAAAGATTCAAACGATCATCCGCGAAGAGATGAACCGAGCCGGTGCCCAAGAATTGCTCATGCCAGCGATTCAACCGGCGGAACTGTGGGAAGAGACGGGTCGCTGGGGTATTTATGGTCCTGAACTTATGCGATTGACCGATCGTCACGATCGTCGCTTCGCCCTCGGTGCGACGCACGAGGAACTCATCACGTCGATCGTGCGCGATGAACTCAACTCCTACAAAAAATTACCGGTCAACTTGTATCAGATTCAAACGAAATATCGCGACGAGCGTCGTCCACGTTTCGGACTGCTCCGGGGTCGTGAGTTCTTGATGAAAGATTCGTATTCGTTCCACGCGACACAAGATGACTTGGACGACGAATACAAGAACATGTATAACGCCTATTCCAACATCTTTGACCGCATCGGTTTAAAATATCGCCCGGTCGTAGCTGACTCGGGTGCCATCGGCGGGAAAGACACGCACGAATTCCAAGCGCTTGCCGATATCGGGGAAGACACGATCGTCTATACGGACACGTCGAACTACGCCGCCAATATCGAGATGGCAGAAACGCTCGACCGCTATGACATGCAAGCGGCCGAAGTGCTTGCCCTCGACAAGGTCGACACGAAAGACAATAAGACGATTGAAGATGTGGCGCGCTTCTTGAACGTCGACACGAAGACGACGATCAAGTCGGTCCTCTTCAACGTCGATGGCGAGACGGTCATGGCCATCGTTCGAGGTGATCACGAGGCGAACGACGTCAAAGTGAAGAACGCCCTCGGCGGACTCGACATCCAAATGGAAGAAGAAGCGACGATCATCGACTTGTTCGGCTGTGAGCCGGGCACGCTCGGACCGATTCATGCACCGGTCAAAGTCGTGGCCGATTACGCCGTCAAATATTTGGTCGACGCGGTATGTGGCGCCAACGAGGCGAACACCCATTATACGCACGTCAACGCCGAACGCGACTTGTCGCATTTGACGTATCATGACCTCCGTTTCGTCGTCGAAGGCGACATGGCACCTGACGAGTCGGGTCCGGTCCGCTTCGCTCGCGGGATTGAAGTCGGACAAGTGTTCAAGCTCGGCACGCGCTATTCAGAAGCGATGGGCGCGACGTTCTTGAACGAAGAAGGTCGGGCCGAACCGCTCATTATGGGTTGCTACGGCATCGGCGTCTCACGCACATTGTCGGCCGTCATCGAGCAACATCATGACGATCGCGGTATCGTCTGGCCGAAGAGCCTCGCTCCGTTCGATGTGCACTTGATTGCCATCAACACGAAAGACGAAGCGCAAGTCGAACTCGCGAACCGTTTATATGATGAGCTGTCATCGACGTACGATGTGTTGTATGATGACCGTAAAGAACGGGCTGGCGTCAAGTTCGCCGATGCTGATTTGATCGGTCTTCCGATTCGTATCAACGTCGGGAAAAAAGCGAGCGAAGGTATCGTCGAAGTGAAAGTACGTGCCACTGGCGAAGTCCTTGAGACGACGGTAGATGAGTTGCCACGTGTGATCACGGCGCAACTGAACGAGGCAAAATGATCGATGAAGGTGACGGTTTCTTGCCGTCACCTTCATTTTTCGACATCGAATGATAAAAGGGGGGACTTCTTACCCGTGGAAGCTAATCAAAAAATGCAATTGCTCTTGACCGATCTCGGCATCACGACCGAGACGGAACAATTCGACGATGCGGAATTGACGCGACTTGTCGTCAACAAGCAGCGCCGGACGTGGACGTTTTATTTCCAGTTGCAGCGCGTGTTGCCGTACGAGGTGTATCAACTGTTCATGAGCCGAATCGAGAGCCGGTACGCGACGTTCGCTGACGAGGTGTACGCGCGTTTCACGACGACCTCAGGCGGTGCCGAACAGGATTATATCGACTATTGGCCGCGTATCGTCAGTGAACTCAGCCAAGTGTCGGGTGCGATGCGCAGTTATTTCGCATCGGTCTCACCACGCTTTGAGCAGAACAAATTGCTCATCCCGGTGCGCTCGGCCCCTGAGGCGAACTATGTCGATAAAGAGTTATGCCAAGAAGTCCAAGCGCTCTATAGCGCCTATGGCTTTATGAAGAAACCTTGCCAAGCGCTGTTCTCGGAGAATGAAGAAGCAAACCAAGCGCTCCGTGAACAAGTCGTGCAAGAAGATTTGGAACAAGCGAAGCTCGCGCTCGCAGCGCAATTCGCGAAGGCGACCGAGACGAACGATGAACCGGTCACCGAGGTACGGATGGGCGCCTTGATCAAAGACGAGATTGTCCCGATCAAGACGATCATCGAAGAAGAACGACGCGTCGCCATCCGAGGTCTCGTCTTCTCGGCCGAACGGAAAGAACTGAAGAGCGGGAAGAAACTGTTCACGTTCAAGATGACAGACTATACCGATTCACTCATCGTCAAAGTGTTCGCACGCGATGACGATGATGACCGGATGCTAAGCGCCGTCAAAAAAGGCATGTGGATCCAAGCGGCCGGCCGGGTCGAGGATGACAGCTTCATGCGCGAACTGTGCATGATGGCATCGCAACTGCAAGAAGTGAAAGTCGAACCGGCCCGTGACGAGTGGGCCGGTGAGAAACGCGTCGAATTACACGCGCATACGCAAATGAGCCAGATGGACGCGGTCACGAACGTGTCGGCGCTCGTCGCCCGGGCGGCCAAATGGGGCCATCGCGCCATCGCCATCACCGATCACGCCGGCGTCCAGTCGTTCCCGGAAGCCTATTACGCCGGGAAAAAGAATGACATCAAAGTGCTGTTCGGGGTCGAGGCGAACGTCGTCAATGACGGCGTGCCGGTCGCGTATCACCCGACCGATGTCCCGCTCGATGATGCGACGTATGTCGTCTTCGACGTCGAGACGACCGGACTTTCGGCCGTCTACAACAAAATCATCGAACTCGCCGGGGTCAAAATCAAAGACGGTGAAATCATCGACCGGTTCGAGGCGTTCGCCGATCCGAAACATCCGCTCTCGGCTACGACGATCGAGCTGACGGGCATCACGGACGACATGGTCCATGGCCAGCCCGATCCCGAAGTCATCGCCAAACAGTTCGTCGATTGGTGCGGGGATGGCATCCTCGTCGCCCATAACGCATCGTTCGATATGGGCTTCTTAGAAGCGACGCTTCGGAGCGGGGGGCACGAGCCGGATGACTATCCCGTCATCGACACGCTCGAACTCGCCCGGACGATTTTACCGACGCTCAAAAACCACCGCCTCAACACGCTCGCGAAGCGATTCGATATCGAGTTGACCCAGCATCACCGGGCCATCTATGATGCGGAGGCGACGGCGTATTTGCTCATGAAACTGCTCGAACTCGCCAAACAGATGTTTGAGATGCAGACGCATCGCTCACTGAACGCGAAAGTCGGAAGCGACGTCTCGAAAATCCGTCCGTTCCATGCGACGATTTATGCGAAAACGAAAAAACCGGGACTTCGTCACTTATACGAACTGATCTCGTTGTCCCACATCGATTACTTGTTCCGGATGGCACGCATGCCGCGCTCGGAAATCGTGAAGCGCCGTGAAGGACTTCTCATCGGTTCGGCGTGTGACAACGGTGAAATTTTTGACGCCGCCCTGAACAAGTCAGACGAAGAGCTTGAGAAGATGATGGCGTTCTACGACTTCATCGAGATTCATCCCCCGGCGCTCTATATGCATTTGATCGATAAAGAAATCGTCGCCAACGAGCTCGAGTTACGGGAAATCATCAAGCGGATCATTCGCGTCGCCGGACAGGCCGGCCTGCCGGTATGTGCGACCGGAAACGTTCATTACCTTGACCGGACAGACCGCTCGTACCGAGAGATCTTGATTCGGACGCAAGGTGGTGCCAACTTCATCAACACGCGGAAAGAACTGCCGCACGCCCATTTCCGGACGACGAAAGAGATGATGGAAGAGTTCAAGTTCCTCGGGGACGAACTCGCCCGCGAAATCGTCATCACGAACCCGAATGCGATCGCCGATCAAATCGAGTCGATTCAAATCATTCCGGACGATTTGTACACGCCGAAGATTGAAGGCGCAGACGATGAGGTCCGGAACATGAGTTACGACATGGCCCGTTCGATTTACGGAGAACAACTGCCGGAAATCGTCGAGGCCCGGCTCGAGAAAGAGCTGAAATCGATTATCGGACACGGCTTTGCGGTCATCTATTTGATTTCGCATAAGCTCGTCAAGAAATCGCTCGACGACGGC
Source organism: Exiguobacterium sp. s16 (assembly GCF_018618115.1). Classification (NCBI taxonomy): domain Bacteria; kingdom Bacillati; phylum Bacillota; class Bacilli; order Caryophanales; genus Exiguobacterium; species Exiguobacterium sp. s16. The sequence continues at coordinate 513,425 of NZ_JACSLM010000001.1, forward strand.
TATCTCGTCGGTTCACGTGGTTCGGTCGGCTCGAGTTTCGTTGCGACGATGACCGAAATCACCGAGGTCAACCCGTTGCCGCCGCATTACGTCTGTCCGAAGTGTCAACATTCCCACTTCTTCGACGACGGATCGGTCGGGTCCGGGTATGACTTGCCGGACAAACAATGTCCGGAGTGCGGGACCTGGTATACGAAAGACGGCCACGATATCCCGTTCGAGACGTTCCTTGGTTTCAAAGGGGACAAGGTCCCTGATATCGATTTGAACTTCTCGGGTGAATATCAACCACACGCCCACGCCTACACGAAAGTGTTGTTCGGTGAAGAGTATGTGTATCGTGCCGGTACAATCGGGACGATTGCCGATAAGACGGCGTATGGATATGTGAAAGGTTATGCGACCGAGAACGATAAGATTTATCGGAACGCCGAAGTCGATCGGCTCGTCTCGGGCGTCACCGGCGTCAAACGGACGTCGGGACAACACCCGGGGGGGATCATCGTCGTCCCGGATTATATGGACATCGCCGAAATTTCGCCGATCCAATATCCGGCCGATGATAAGTCATCCGAGTGGAAAACGACCCACTTTGACTTCCACTCGATTCATGACAACTTGCTCAAACTCGATATTCTCGGTCACGATGACCCGACCGCGATTCGCATGCTGCAAGATTTATCGGGCATTGATCCGAAGACGATTCCGACAGACGATCCGACGGTCATGAAAATCTTTTCATCGCCGGAAGTACTCGGGGTCACGCCGGAGCAAATCGAATCGAAGACGGGTACGCTCGGCATTCCGGAATTCGGGACGAAGTTCGTCCGGCAGATGCTCGAAGAGACGAAACCGTCGACGTTCTCCGAACTCGTTCAAATTTCGGGACTGTCTCACGGGACAGATGTCTGGATTGGGAACGCGAACGAACTCATCTATAACGGGACGTGTGAATTGAAAGACGTCATCGGGTGTCGTGATGACATCATGGTCTACTTGATTTATGCCGGTTTGGAACCGTCGTTCGCCTTCAAAATCATGGAGTCGGTCCGAAAAGGGAAAGGTCTATCCGAAGACATGGAGACGGAGATGCGGGCCAATGACGTCCCGGAATGGTACATCTCGTCTTGTAAGAAGATCAAGTACATGTTCCCGAAAGCCCACGCCACGGCGTATGTACTCATGGCCGTCCGGATCGCCTACTTCAAAGTGCATCATCCGATTTTGTATTACGCGACGTACTTCACGGTCCGTGCCGGAGACTTCGACTTGTCGGCCATGATCAAAGGGTCACAGGCCGTGCGCAAGGCGATGTCGGATATCCGTGAAAAAGGGTTCGAAGCCACGGCGAAAGACAAAGGGCTTCACACCGTGCTCGAACTTGCGCTCGAGATGTTAGAGCGCGGCATGAAGTTCCAAAACATCGATTTGTATCGCTCGAGCGCGACCGAGTTCTTGATCGAAGGCAACACGCTCATCCCACCGTTCAATGCGGTCGATGGCCTCGGAACGAACGCGGCGAAAGCGATTGTCGAGGCGCGCGCCGAAGGACAGTTTTTATCGAAAGAAGACTTGCGCAAACGGGCCAAGTTGTCGAAGACGATCGTCGAGACGCTCGATACGATGAAATGTCTCGAAGGCCTCCCGGATGAGAACCAACTCTCGTTCTTTGATTTTGGGGTGTAAGTTGCGAAAAACCGGGAAAATATGATATATTGGTATCGAACAATGTTGGATACTACGACGGAAAGGAGTAGGGAACCCTACTCCTTTCTTGTATGTAAAAGCCAGAAGGAGGGATGAGAGTGTCCAAAATAACAGAAGTCGTCGAAGCGATCGCGTTGCCGATCGTGGAGCGTGAGAACATGGAATTGGTCGATGTCGAATTCGTGAAAGAAGGGCCAGATTGGTTCTTGCGCGTCTATATCGACAAGCCGGGGGGCGTCGATTTAGATGATTGCGTCAACATCAACGAACAACTCTCGGAAAAACTAAACGATAGCGATCCGATCGAACAAGCCTATTATCTTGACGTCTCGAGTCCCGGTGCCGAGCGACCACTGAAAAAGCCGACCGACTTTGAACGTGCGATTGGGAAGAACGTCTATATCAAGACGTTTGCCCCGATTGAAGGTGCCAAAGAGTTCGAAGGCATTTTGACGGAATATGACGGCGAGACCGCCGTCGTCGAGACGCGCATCAAGACAAGAAAAAAAGCGATATCGCTACCGGTAGACAAAATTGCACAAGCCCGCCTAGCGGTCACGTTTAGTTAAGGAGAGGTAAAGATGGGGCCACAATTACTCACAACAATCGAACAGATTGCTAACGAAAAAGGAATCGAGAAAGAGATTATCATCGATGCGCTCGAGCAGGCGCTCATTTCGGCATATCGTCGAAACGTCGCCAATCCGAATGAAAACGTAAAAGTTGAATTCGATCAAGTGACTGGTGATATTCGTGTCTTCGCACTTCTCGAAGTCGTTGAACGTCTCTCGCATCCGGAGCAACAATTGTCGCTCGAAGAAGCGCATGAGATTGACCCGAACTACGAGTTAGGGGACTTCCATAAAGAAGAAGTCACACCGAGCGACTTCGGTCGCGTCGCGGCGATGACAGCCAAACAAGTCGTCACGCAAAAGATGCGGGAAGCCGAGCGCGAGCGCATTTATAACCACTTCGTCGATAAAGAAGACGAGATCATGACGGGGATTGTGGAACGGTTCGACCCACGCAACTTGTATATCGGTCTTGAAAACAATATCGAAGCGGTGCTCACACCGAACGAACAGATGCCGAATGAATCGTACCAGATTCATGACCGTATCAAAGTTTACGTGACGAAAGTCGATTCGACGACGAAAGGTTCTGGCGCAGCCATTCAAGTCTCGCGGACGCATCCAGGTCTATTGCGTCGTCTGTTCGAGCTCGAAGTGCCAGAAATCGCGAGCGGTACGGTCGATGTCATGTCGGTCTCACGTGAAGCGGGTGATCGTTCGAAGATTGCCGTCCATTCAGACATCGTCGATCCAGTCGGCGCTTGTGTCGGTCCGAAAGGGCAACGTGTCCAAACGATCGTCGATGAGCTCAACGGCGAAAAAATCGATATCGTTCGTTGGTCGAACGACCCGAAAGAGTTCGTGAAAAACGCACTCAGCCCGGCTCAAGTCGTTGACGTGTACGTCAATGAACCGAATAAGTCGACGACGGTCGTCGTGCCAGACTATCAATTGTCACTCGCCATCGGGAAGCGTGGTCAAAACGCCCGTCTTGCCGCTAAATTGACGGGATGGAAAATTGATATCAAGAGCGAGACGGATGCAGAAGGCATGGACTTGTATGATACGTACGCCGAAAAAGTTGAACCGGAGCCAGAAATTGTTCACAATGAAATGGAACAGACTGACTCGGTTGACGTCGCCCTCGAGCCGACAACGGTGAAAGAAGAGGAATGACCATGAAGCAAAAGAAACTTCCTTTGCGCAAATGTGTGGTCACGCAAGAAATGTTACCGAAACAAGCGTTGATTCGTGTCGTTCGGACGCCGGAAGGTGACGTCGTCATCGATAAGTCCGGTAAATTGAACGGACGTGGAGCGTATTTGTCGAAAGATGCGGATGTGATTCGTTTAGCAGAGAAAAAACGGACACTCGATCATCATTTAAAAGTCAAGACGAGTGACGCGCTTTATGAGCAGCTGCTTCAAGCTGTCACAGGAGCGGAATCATGAGTCAGTGGGAATCATTGTTAGGCCTTGCCGCACGGGCGAGGAAAGTAACGATGGGAGAAGAGTTTGTGTTGAAGGATGTGCGAGCTGGCCGAGCCAAACTCGTCATCCTTGCCGGAGACGCTGGAGCGTCTACGAGAAAACGGGTTACCGACAAGTGTACATCGTATGGTGTTCCATTGATTGAAGTGAGCGACCGATATACGATCGGGGCTGCTTTAGGTAAAGACATGCGAGTCGTCGTGTCTGTGACAGAATCCGGATTTGCGAACAAGCTTAAGCAACTTCTCTCTTAACTATTAACGGAGGTGGATGCTTTGGGAAAACGCGTCTATGAATTTGCAAAAGAACAGAATGTAACAAGTAAACAAGTCATTACTCAGCTCGAGAAAATGAACAAGCCAGTGAAAAACCACATGGCTGTCTTAGATGAGGAGTCGGTCAAGCAACTCGATCGTGTCTTCAATCCTGAGAAATACCGTTCGGCTGACAAGCAAGAAAAGCCAGCTGCAACAAAACCAGCTGAAACGAAGTCTGCCGAGTCAAAACCGGCTGACGCGAAACCTGCTGCCAAGCAAGAAGCACCGAAAGCACGCCCACAAGCGTCTGGCGGTCAAAGCAACCAAGCGGGCAACCGTGGTGGCAACCGCTTCGGCAACAACCGCAACGACAACCGCAACAAAAAACGCGGTGGTAAATTCAAAGGCAAACCTGCGAAAGCAGCCGTGCCATTGGAAGCGGATCCGAATTCGAAAACGAGTCAACGTAAAGCAGCTCGTTTAGCGCAAGAGTCTGAAATGGGCAACGTCATCAAGTACGATGATGTCCTCAGCGTATCGGACCTCGCTGCGAAGATGGATAAAAAGCCAAACGAGATCATCATGAAGTTGATGGGTCTTGGTGTCATGGCGACGATCAACCAAACACTTGATGACGAGACGATTGAGTTGCTTGCAACTGAATTCGGTTACGAAGTTGAGAAAGAAGTACTCATCGATGAGACGGACTTTGAAGAAGTGGAAATCGACTTCTCTGAGTACGAGCTTGTTGAGCGTCCTGCTGTCGTCACAATCATGGGTCACGTCGACCATGGTAAGACAACACTTCTTGACTCGATCCGCAACACGAAAGTCGTTGCTGGTGAAGCCGGCGGAATCACGCAGCACATCGGTGCTTATCAAGTTGAAGTCAACGATAAAAAGATCACGTTCCTCGACACACCAGGTCACGCCGCCTTTACGACGATGCGTGCTCGTGGAGCCGAAGTGACAGATATCGCGATTATCGTTGTCGCAGCGGATGACGGCGTGATGCCACAGACGGAAGAAGCCATCTCACATGCGAAAGCGGCAAACGTGCCGATCATCGTCGCCGTGAACAAAATGGATAAAGAAGGCGCAAACCCTGACCGCGTCAAACAAGAATTGACAGAGTTCGGTCTCGTACCGGAAGAGTGGGGCGGCGAAACGATTTTCGTACCGATCTCAGCTTTGAAAGACGAGGGGATCGATGAGTTGCTCGAGATGATCTTACTCGTATCAGAAGTCGAAGAGTACAAGTCGACGCCTGAAATGCCAGCTCGCGGTTCGGTCATCGAAGCGAAGCTCGATAAAGGCCGCGGTCCTGTCGCCACGCTTCTCGTTCAACATGGGACACTCCGGATTGGTGACTCGATCGTCGTCGGCAGCACGTTCGGACGCGTCCGGGCCATGGTCAACGATATCGGTCGTCGTGTGAAAGAAGTCGGTCCATCGACGCCAATCGAGATTACAGGATTGAACGATGTCCCACAAGCCGGGGATCAGTTCATCGTATTCGAAGATGAGAAAAAAGCACGTGCAATCGGAGAAAAACGTTACCAACGTTACCTCGAATCACAGCGTCGCGAATCGGCTAAAGTTAGTCTTGATGACTTGTTCAGCCGCATTCAAGAAGGCGAAGTCAAAGATTTGAACGTCATCATCAAAGCAGACGTTCAAGGTTCGGCTGAAGCACTCGCTGGTTCACTCCGCAAAATCGACGTCGCAGGCGTTAAAATCAACATCGTCCACCAAGGTGTCGGTGCAATCACAGAAGGTGACGTCATTCTCGCTTCGGCGGCAAATGCGATCATCATCGGATTCAACGTTCGCCCAGATGGTAACGCCCGGTCGATGGCCGAGCAAGAGCATGTTGAAATGCGTCTGCACCGCATCATCTATAACGCGATCGATGAAATCGAGAGCGCGATGAAAGGGATGCTCGACCCTGAGTTCGTTGAAGAAATCACAGGACAAGTTGAAGTCCGTGACGTCTTTAAAGTCTCGAAAGTCGGTACGATTGCCGGCTGTTACGTCACAGAAGGTAAAATCTCACGCGACGCCGGCGTCCGCATCATCCGTAACGGGATTGTTGTGTACGAAGGAAAACTCGATACGCTCCGCCGCTTCAAAGACGACGTCAAAGAAGTCGCGACAGGTTACGAGTGTGGGATTAAAGTAGAGAAGTTCGACGACATCAAAGTGGAGGACGTTATTGAAGCGTTCATCATGAAAGAAGTCGAACGTAAATAAAGCGAGGAGGGAACACGTATGAACATTCGTGCCCAACGCGTCGCAGAGCAGATGCGTAAAGAGATTACAGATATCTTGCTCCGTGAAGTCAACGACCCACGTACGAAGAACGCTACAATTACAAGTGTCGATGTGACAGGAGATTTGCAGCAAGCGACAGCCTACTACACGGTGCTCGGAGACGACGCCGAAGTGAAGGCTGAGACGCAAGCTGGTCTCGATAAGGCGAGCGCATTTATTCGCCGCGAGATCGGGAGCCGCATTCGTCTTCGGAAAACGCCAGAATTGTCGTTCGAATACGATTCATCGGTCGCATATGGTAGCCATATCGATTCATTGATTCGTGACTTAAATCGGAACGACCAATAAATTGAAGGGGGGACTCGCGTCTCCCCTTTTTTGATGGGAGGAATCCAGATGGAACCAACAGGTGTATTGATTTTAGATAAAGACAGCGGCATGACGAGCCACGACTGCGTGTTCAAGCTCCGTAAATTGTTCCAAACGAAGAAAGTCGGTCATACCGGCACGCTCGACCCCGAAGTGACCGGTGTCCTGCCGATCTGTCTCGGCCGGGCGACAAAGCTGTCACGTTTTCTGACCGATGAAGGCAAACGGTACGCCGCCGAGATTACAATCGGGACGGCGACGATGACCGAGGATGCCCATGGCGAGGTCGTCGAGACGCGCGAAGTCGGTCCGCAGGCGTTCACTGCTGCAGACATCGATCGCGTCCTCGAGACGTTGACAGGAAAAATTGAGCAAGTCCCACCGTACTTCTCTGCCGTCAAAGTGAACGGCAAGAAATTGTACGAATACGCCCGAAAAGGTCAGACGGTGGAACGACCGCGCCGTATCGTCGAGATTCATCGCCTCGTCCGGACGAATGACCCGGTCATCGAAGACGGTGTCTGCCGTTTCCGTGTCGACGTCGAGTGTGGCAAAGGCACATTCATTCGGACGCTCGCCGTCCAAATCGGGGAGCGTCTCGGCTATCCGGCCCATATGAGCGACCTGCGGCGGACGAGGTCTGGTTCGTTCGAGGAGACGGCCGCTGTCACGTTGCAACAACTCGCCGACCTCGAGACGGTCGAGGAACGCATGAACCACCTCATCCCGCTCGAAGAGGTCATCAAGCGTTGGCCTGCCATGACGATTCCGGCCAATCGGGAGCGGTATATTCGAAACGGGGGACGTTTGAACGACGTCTCGCTCGAATTTGAACTGTTTACTGTCTATAATGAAGAAGGAATTCCACTTGCCCTCTATCGACGGCTTGACGGAACAACAGACGCAAATGTCGAGGTCATGTTGACCATCGACTAAAGGGGAGATTGAAGTATGGAAACGATCCATCTGACGTATCCTGAGACACCAGACCTGGTCCCTTCGGTCATGGTGCTCGGATTTTTCGACGGCGTCCACACCGGACATCAGGCCGTGATTCGGCATGCACAGGCGCAAGCGAAACAGCTCGATGTACCCGTGACCGTGATCACGTTCGACCCGCACCCGAAACAAGTGCTCTCAAACAAACCGGATGCGGTCCGTTATATCACACCGCTCCAGCGGAAATTGAACCGAATTGCCGGACTCGGTGTCGAACGGTGTATCGTCATCACGTTCACGAAAGAGTTGGCGAGCCTGTCACCGCAACAATTCGTGGATGACTATTTGATCGGTGCCGGTGCGGTCCACGTGACGGCAGGTTTTGACTACTCGTACGGTAAATTTGGCGAAGGGACGATGGAGACGCTGCCGTATCATGCGCGCGGTCGCTTCACGACCTCGGTCGTCGCCGAACAGACGAGCGGCGGCGAAAAAGTGTCGTCGACGCGGATTCGCCAATTGCTCGGTGCCGGTGACGTCGATGTGGCGAGCGAGTTGCTCGGTACGCCGTACGTCATCTGCGGGGAAGTCATCCACGGCGACGCCCGTGGCCGGACGATTGGCTTCCCGACGGCGAACGTCGTCATGGACGCATCGTATGTCATGCCGCGTCTCGGTGTCTACGCGACGCGTGTACGGCTTCAGGACGGCCGGACGTTCGACGCGATGACGAACGTCGGTCGGCGGCCGACGTTTTATGAGACCGGGGACGTCTCGATCGAGAGCCACTTGTTCGATTTCTCAGAGGATCTATACGGGCAACTGATCGAGATCGAATGGATGCATTATTTGCGTGACGAGCGGGCGTTCGACGGACTCGACGCACTCATCGCTCAACTCAAGCAAGATGAGACAGCCGCCCGGGCAATCCTGTCTTGACTTTGAATGGGTGGTACGGTATCCTAATTTGGTACGCAAAGTACACCGCTTCGCTTGGCTGGACGATTCACCAACGACGGCTCGGCAACGCGGCAATTTTCTATTAAATGGAGGTGGAGAGGCAATGGCACTCTCAAAAGAACGTAAAAACGAAATCATCGCGGAATACGCGACAAAACAAGGTGACACTGGTTCACCGGAAGTTCAAGTTGCAGTATTGACTGAACAAATCAACACTTTGAACGATCATCTTCGTACACACAAGAAAGACCACCACTCACGTCGCGGTCTTTTGAAAATGGTTGGACGTCGCCGTAACTTGCTTACGTACCTTCGTAACAAGGACGTTACACGTTACCGTGAATTGATTCAACGCCTTGGTCTCCGTCGTTAATCCGAACGGACCATGTGACGGACTGGGACACTTGTTCCTAGTCCGTTTCTTCTTTTTTGGGAGGAAAATCATTAGACATTCATATGAATGAGTTACATAATAAACTAGATAAGGTTTGAGAGGAGAATGTTCATGTTAGGTACGAAACAAGTCTTTTCTACTGAATGGGGCGGTCGTCCGCTATCTGTAGAAGTCGGGCAACTTGCGAAACAAGCAAACGGCTCGGCACTCGTCCGTTATGGGGACACGGTCGTGCTCGCCACGGTCACAGCATCGAAAGCGCCGAAGGATTTAGATTTCTTCCCGCTCACGGTCAACTATGAAGAAAAATTATACTCGGTCGGTAAAATCCCAGGAGGTTTCCTCCGTCGGGAAGGACGTCCTGGAGAGAACGCGATTTTGACATCACGTCTCATCGACCGTCCGATCCGTCCGCTTTTCCCTGACGGATTCCGTCACGATATTCAAGTCATGATCTACGTCATGTCGAACGATCCAGACTGCTCGGCTGAAATGGCCGGTATGCTTGGAACGTCGATCGCACTCTCGATTTCGGACATCCCGTTCGACGGGCCGATCGCCGGAGCGACAGTCGGACGTGTCAACGGTGAGTTCGTCGTCAACCCGACGACAGCTCAACTCGAACAGACGGACCTTGAACTCCAAGTCGCCGGAACAGCAACTGCGATCAACATGGTTGAAGCAGGCGCGAACGAAGTACCGGAAGACGTCATGCTCGAGTCAATCTTGTTCGGTCACGAAGAGATCAAGAAATTGGTCGCGTTCCAAACAGAGATCGTCGAAGCTGTCGGGAAACCGAAGTTCGAATATACGGTATCGAAGTTTGATGACGCTTTGTCGGCTGAGCTCGAAGCAGCACGTCCAGAAATCAACGCCGCGGTTCAAGTCGAAGAGAAGCATGCACGTGACGCAGCAATCAACGAAGTGATTGCCAAATACGTAGCTGCATACGAAGAATCACTCGCTGACGAACCGGCCAAGTTGAAAGAAGTATCTGGCATCTTGAACAAGTTCGTCAAAGACGAAGTCCGCCGTTTGATCACGGTCGACAAAGTTCGTCCGGACGGTCGTCGCCCGGAAGTCATCCGCCCGCTCGCATCAGAAACGGGCTTGTTGCCACGCGCCCACGGCGTTGGGTTATTCACACGTGGACAAACACAAGTCATGTCGGTCGCGACACTCGGCGTCATCGGAGATGCTCAAATTATCGACGGCATCGGGTTAGAAGAGAACAAGCGCTTCATGCACCACTATAACTTCCCGCCGTTCTCGGTCGGAGAAGCTCGTCCGGTGCGTGCGCCAGGTCGTCGTGAAATCGGTCACGGTGCCCTCGGAGAACGTGCACTTCTTCCAATCATCCCGAAAGAAGCCGACTTCCCGTACACGATTCGTCTCGTCTCGGAAGTACTCGAGTCGAACGGTTCGAGTTCACAGGCGTCAATCTGTGGTTCGACACTCGCCCTCATGGACGCAGGTGTGCCGATCAAGGCACCAGTTGCCGGGATCGCAATGGGTCTCATCATGGAAGGCGAACACTATACGGTCCTCACTGACATCCAAGGTCTCGAAGATCATCTCGGAGACATGGACTTCAAAGTAGCAGGAACGAAAGACGGGATCACGGCGCTCCAAATGGACATCAAAATTGCCGGGATCACGCGTGAGATCTTGGAAGAGGCACTCGAACAAGCACGTTCAGGCCGTCTCCATATCTTGAACCATATGCTTGAGACGCTCGACGCACCGCGTCCGCAGTTGTCGAAGTATGCACCGAAAATCGTGACGATGACGATCAATCCGGACAAGATCCGCGACGTGATCGGACCGGGCGGGAAGATGATCAACAGCATCATCGACCAAACGGGTGTCAAAATCGATATCGAGCAAGACGGTACAGTCTTCATCGCGTCGACCGATCAAGAAGGCATCGACATGGCGATGGCGCTTATCGGCGATATCGTCCGCGAAGTCGTCGTCGGCGAAGAGTTCGATGCGACGGTTCGTCGTATTGAGAAATTCGGCGCTTTCGTTGAGTTGTTCAAAGGCAAGGACGCGCTCGTCCACGTCTCTGAGTTCAGTCTTGATCGCGTCGCGAACGTCGAAGACGTCGTTAAACTCGGTGATACAATTAAAGTCCGCGTAACGGAAATCGATGACAAAGGCCGAGTCAATGCCTCGCACAAAGTGCTCATCCTTGAAGGATTGTCACCGGAAGAACGCGAAGCATACGAAGCGAAACGTAAAGCGCAGCGCGAGAGCCGTCCACCACGTGACAGCCGTCCGCCGCGTCGTGACGGAGACCGTCGTCCGCCACGCCCGACAAACTAATCATGATGGCCATCGTCTGGTGCGATGGCCTTTTTCATAGGAGTGATAACATGGAATGGATCACATTAGACAACGGCGTCCGCATCGTGATTGAACCGATGGCGGATGTCCGCAGCACGTCGACCGGTGTCTTTATCAAAGCTGGCACTCGCACCGAAGGCATGACCGAGATTGGCATCAGCCACTTGATTGAACATATGCTATTCAAAGGAACAAAGACGAGAACGGCAAAAGAGATCGCGTCGTTCTTTGATGAACTTGGCGGAAGCGTGAACGCGTTCACGTCAAAAGATCATACGTGCTATTACGTGAAGACGCTTGACGAGCACGCGGTCATCGCCTTCGACGCGCTTGCCGACATGCTATTCGATTCGTTGTTTGATGAGACGGAGCTCGAGAAAGAAAAGCGGGTCGTCTTAGAAGAGATTAAAATGTATGAGGACACCCCGGAAGATCTCGTCCACGAGCTGCTCGCGAAAGCCGTCTATAAGGACGACATCCTCTCCGAACCGATTCTCGGGACGGAAGCGAGCGTCCTCGGACTATCTCGGGAGCAATTGCTCCGCTACGTCGCTTCGACGTATACAGGCAACAGTGTCGTCGTCTCAATCGCCGGCCACGTGCCGCAAGAGTTGGTCGAGGCGGTCACGAGAAGGTTTGCCGACCTTCCATCAGGGGAATCACCGAAAGAATCGACGACGCCGATCTTGTATAGCGACGTGGTGAAAAAACAGAAAGAGACGGAGCAAGCGCACCTGTGCTGGAACTTCGAGGCGATTGCCGCCAAAGACGATCGATTGCCGCATTTGGCCTTGTTGAACAATGCGATCGGGGCGACGATGTCGTCACGGCTGTTCCAGTCGATTCGAGAAGAGGAAGGCCTCGCCTACTCGATTTACTCGTACTATACGACGTTCGACGACCACGGGACGTTCACCATTTATATCGGAACGTCACCAGAAACGCTCGCGCAAGTCGAGACGATCATGACGCGTGAGCTCGAAACGTTAAAAGCGGATGGGCTGTCCGATGAGGAAGTCGAGAAAGGGAAACGACAACTGAAAGGGTCGCTCGTCCTTGGGAACGAGAGCACGAGCGCACGGATGAACCGCAACGGGCGCAACCTCGTCCTGCTCGATGAAGTCGAGGATTTGAACGAAGTGCTCGACAAAGTTGATCGCATTGAAACGCGTGACGTCAACACCCTTATCAATGAGGTGCTCGGCCACGCCCCTGCCAAATCATATGTCCTTCCGTCCGAAGACTGACTTGAAACCGAATTGTAAGTTCTCTACACTGATTAAGAGGTATTCTTTACTTTGGACAGGAACAGGTGAAAGAAGGGAAAGACTTGAACTTAACGGATTTAGCTAACCACATACAATTGATTAATCAACCAAACCTACAAGGCATCACGGTGACCCATGTGACGACCGACTCGCGTGAAGTCGTCCCAGGGACGCTGTTCGTCGCCATTAAAGGCTATACGGTCGACGGTCACGACTACGCTGATTTAGCAGTCACTAAAGGCGCAGTCGCCGTCGTCAGTGAACGGCCACTCTCTTTGAGTGTGCCGAACTTGATCGTGCGTGACAGCACGCGTACGGTCGGTCTATTGGCGTCCGCGTTCTATCAATATCCGTCTGAGCAGATGCGTCTGTTCGGGATCACGGGAACGAACGGCAAGACGACGACGACGACCATTTTACGTGATGTCCTCACCGAGCTCGGACATAGCACCGGCTTGATCGGCACGGTCGAGGTACGCATTAACGATACGGTCGTCCCGAGCAAAAACACGACACCGCAAAGCTCTGAGCTGCAACAGTTGCTCGCCCGGATGCACGAAGAAGGCGTCACCGATGTGATGATGGAAGTGTCATCGCACGGACTCGAACTCGGTCGCGTCATCGGTACGGACTTCGATATCGTCGGCTTCACGAACTTGACGCATGACCATCTCGATTTCCATGGTACGTTCGAAAACTATGCGCGGGCGAAAGGCTTATTGTTCGCTCAACTCGGACAGATGGCGTCGCGTCACAAAGTTGCCGTGTTGAACGCGGATGATCCGTACAGCAAGCTGTACGAGACGATGACGGGCGCCCGAGTGATCACGTATGCAATCGACGAGATGGCCGATGTGACGGCATCAGATATCGTTCAGACGCTGTCAGAGACGAGTTTTAGCCTCAACTACCAAGGGGAGAGTCATCCGTTGACCGTTCAATTCATCGGAAGGTTCAACGTGTACAACATCTTGCTCGCGACCGGGTGTTTGATCGCTGCCGGCTATCGTTTGCCCGAGATCGTTCAGGCACTCGAGTCGATTCATCCTGCCAAAGGGCGGATGCAACGTCTCGACGTACCGGGGTATAACGTCTATGCGGACTATGCGCATACACCGGATGGCATCGAGCAATGCTTGAAATCACTCGTCGGTGTCCCGAAAGAGAAGATTGTATTCTTGATCGGTACAGGCGGGAACCGTGACGTTACGAAGCGGCCGACGATGGGAGAGATGGCCTCGAAATATGCGGGGACGGTCGTCATCACGACGGATGACCCGCGTTTTGAAGCGTACGACTCGATCACGAGCGGAATCGCCGCCGGGATGACCCACGATAATTTCGTCGAGATTGGGGACCGGGAAGAGGCTGTCCGTTATGCGGCTCGGTTGGCCGAACCGGACAATATCGTCGTCTTGGCCGGAAAAGGGCATGAGAAATATCAAATCATCGGTAATGAGAAAATTCCGCTAGATGAAGAAGCAATCGTCCGAGCGACAATTTTGAAGACGGAGGAAATATGATTTATGGCAGTACAACCGATCACCTTGACAGAGAAAGAGCATGACGATTTCGTCAAAACACACGACCGTGGGGACTTGCTTCAGCTTTCGAGTTGGGCCGACGTCAAACGACAAAACGGCTGGTTCGCCGAGCGGGTCGCCGTCGCGAACGATGGGGTGACGAGCGGGGTGGCGTTACTCTTATTCAAACGTGTACCGAAGCTCCCATTCACACTCTGCTATGCGCCACGCGGCTTCGTCGTCGACTATGACGACGTGGCTTCTTTACGGGCATTGACCGAGGAGGCGAAGCGGGTCGCCAAGGCGAACAAAGCGATCGTCGTGAAAATCGATCCGAATATCGATCGAGATGAAGTGCCAGGTCTATTGACCGAGATGGCGAGTCTCGGCTTCGCCCATAAAGGATACGGCGGTGGGTTTGATTACGCCCAACCGCGGTTCACGATGGAGACGGATTTACGCCCGAGCGAGAAAGACATCTTCGGCAAATTCCATCATAAATTCCGCTATAACGTTCGCTTGGCCGAACGGAAAGGGATCGTCTGCACGGAAGTCGGGCGCGACGGGCTTAAGACGTTCGCCGACTTGATGAAAGTGACGGGCGAGCGTGACGGTTTTGCCATTCGTGGACTTGACTATTTCGAGAACCTATACGATTGTCTGCAACCTGATGACGCCCGTTTGTTTTTGACGAAACTCGAGCCGAAACTCGCACTCGACCAACAGATGGCCACGCTCAAAAAAGCGGAGCGTGACCTTGGGAAAATCGAACGGTCACTCGAGACGGAAACGGTCGAGAAGAAACGGACGAGCTTGTTGAACCGTCAAAAGCAGACACGTGAGCAAATCGAGAAGATTCAAGCCGCGTTACCTGAACTGACGGAGTTACACGAGAAATACCCGAACGGTCTCGTCTTGTCGGGCGGTCTGTTGACGCTTGCCGGACGACGCTCGTATTATCTGTACGGGGCATCCTCGAACGAGTTTCGTGAGTTCATGCCGAACCACCTCATGCAATGGACGATGATGCAAGCAGCCAAGGCGAGCGGGGCCGAACGCTACGATTTCGGTGGCGTATCGGGTAGCACGGAGCCTGATGACGAGTATGCAGGGCTTTATGCGTTCAAGTCGGGCTGGGGAAGCGATTTGATCGAGAAAGTCGGCGAGTTCGACCTCGTCTTGAATCGTCCGCTCTATTTCGCCCTCGAGACGGGATTACCGCTCGTCAAAGGACTCCGTAAACGGTTGCGCCGATGAAATGGACCGGCGTTTTGACGTTCGCGATGACGGCGTTTTTAGTCGGAATCTTTTTAGCGTACACGTTGTCACGTCCGGGCCCGATGCCATGGGTCGATGAACCGACATTTGAAGCGGGAATGTGTGAACGCAACCCGGGCTCGGAAGATGTCGTCGTCGAGCGAAGTGAAAAGGCGTTCGCGAAGCTTCATCCGCACGTCCGCGAGCGGAGCGAGTCGTTCGTGCGCCTGGCCTACTCTTGCCTCGGCCTCGAGGTCCGTCTGACGTCGGGGTATCGGTCGGCCGATGAGCAGAACGCGCTCTATGCCCAAGGGCGCTCGAAACCGGGACAAGTCGTGACGAACGCCAAGGCGGGACAAAGTTACCATAACTATGGGCTCGCCGTCGATTTCGTCATCATCCACAATAACCGTGCCGATTACAATCTCGAGTCGGACCACAACCGATCGGACGAACCCGATTGGCAAGAGTTAGGAGAACTCGGCAAAGCACTCGGCTTCGAATGGGGCGGGGATTGGAGAAGTTTTCCGGATTACCCGCATTTACAAATGGACTTCGGCTTGTCGATTCGCCAACTCGCTTCCGGGAAACGTCCGGACGACAAAGCGACGATGCCACTCGCCGATGTGATGAAACCTCTCGTCAATTGAACGGAAATGTTGGCATATCAGCAGTTTTCCGATACAATATTCAGTAGCGATAAGTGGACGAAACAGAATATGCAACATCTAGGAGGTTTTTGTTAGTGTCAAAGAAGAAGACAGAGAACGTTAGCGTCTTTGCGCTTGGAGGCGTAGGCGAAATCGGGAAGAACATGTACGTCGTGGAACTAGACGACGACATCTTCGTCATCGATGCCGGCCTTATGTTTCCAGGCGATGAGATGCTCGGGATTGATATTGTCATCCCAGACATTACGTATTTAAAAGAAAATAAAGATCGGGTACGCGCGATTTTCATCACCCATGGTCACGAAGACCATATCGGTGGGCTCAGCTACGTACTCCGTGATTTAAAGCACGTTCCCGTGTATGGGACGAAATTGACGCTCGGTTTAATCGAGCTCAAATTGAAAGAGGCGGGCTTGTTAAAAGAAGTCGACCTCCGATTGATTGACGCCAAAACGAAATTGACTATCGCTGATCATTTCATCACTTTCTTCCGCGTCAACCACTCAATCCCGGATTGTGTCGGTGTCTGCATTCAAACGTCACAAGGCGCCATCGTACACACGGGCGACTTTAAGTTTGATTACACGCCAGTCGATGGGAAACAGTCGGACTTTAACAAGTTGGCAGCCATCGGCCAACGCGGCGTCCTCTGCTTATTGTCAGATTCGACGAATGCGGAACGCCCTGGCCAAACTGGTTCGGAGTCGCTCGTCGGCGCCGAGTTGAACGATGTCATCTATCAAGCTGAGGGCCGCGTCATCGTCGCCTCTTTCGCTTCGAACGTGCACCGTCTTCAACAAGTGTTCGCGGCAGCCGAGGCGAACGACCGCAAAGTCGCCGTCGTCGGTCGCAGCATGGTCAATATCGTCGAAGTGGCGCAGAAGCTCAACTACCTTCGCTTCAAGCCGAAGACGCTCGTCGAGCTGTCGCAAGTGAATCGCTTGCCTGACAACAAAGTCGTCATCTTGACGACCGGTTCGCAAGGCGAGCCGATGGCGGCCTTGACGCGCATGGCGCGCAACGCCCATAAGCAAGTGAACATCCGCTTGAACGACACGGTCGTCATCGCGGCGACACCGATTCCTGGGAACGAGAAGTCCGTCTCGAAGACGATCGACCTTTTGTTCCGCTCAGGAGCGAACGTCATCTATAACCAACGGAAAGTACACGTCTCGGGACACGGTTCGGCCGAAGAGCTCAAGCTCATGCTGAACCTCGTCAAACCGAAGTACTTCCTTCCGATTCACGGAGAATACCGGATGCAGATGGCCCACTCGAAACTCGCCGAGCAAGTCGGTGTGAAATCGAACAACATCTTCATCGTCGAAAAAGGGGATGTCGTCGAGTTCACGGGACGTAAAGCTCGGATGAGCCGTAAAGTACCGGCCGGCAACGTCTTGATCGATGGGATTGGCGTTGGGGACGTCGGGAACATCGTCCTCCGTGACCGTCGTCTCTTGTCACAAGACGGTGTCGTCCTCTGTGTCGTCACGTTGAACCGGAAACAGAAGAAATTGATTTCAGGACCTGAACTCATCTCGCGCGGATTCGTCTATATGCGTGAATCCGAAGAGATGATCTCAGAAGCGAACCGCATCGTCACGAAACAGATCGAGAAGAGTCTCCAGGCTGGAAGTGATTGGACCGAGTTGAAATCAAATATCCGCGAGCGGCTCAGCGTCTACTTGTTCGAACAGACGAAACGTCGTCCGATGATCTTGCCGATCATCATGGAGATTTAAGGAATTGAGATTGAGGCAAAAGTCATCAGACTTTTGCCTCGTTTTTTTAGGAGGAATCTAAGGTGGCACAAAAATCGAGAAAAACTCCGGCGAAGCGGAAGCGACCGACGACAAGGCGTGCGAAAAAACAGCCAATCCCACTACGTACATATGGCTGGGTCATGTTCGTCATGTCGATCACGGCGTTCATCTTCTCCTTGTTCGACTTCGGTTGGGTCGGGAATCAGACGTCACTCCTCGCGACGACGTTATTCGGAGGCTGGGGGGCACTCACGTATTTGGCAATCGCATTCACGTTGCTCGTCTTTTTAAACGAATTTCGTCCGATGCAACGGACGGGCATCCTGTTCCTGTTCGTCTCGTTTCTCATGTTCGGAGATTTGGTATGGGGAGCGGAACGAGGGACGATCAACGGGGCGCTGTATCAGCTCAACCAATACTTGCTCTCCGACTTTGGGATCATCTTTTTAGGCGTGCTATGCATGATCATCGGGATCTCGCTCTTATCGCCAACGATTTGGCGGACGATCGGGTCGCGCCTGCTCGAGACCGGTACGGCCATCAAACAAGAGTGGAACGACCGGGAGCGGGTCAAACCGGCTCCGGTGTCCAATCGGAAGAAGGCGGTTTCGGCACCGGCAAAAGTTGAATCGAAGCCGGTCGAAGCCGAGCCTGAAGCAGACGCGGTGACGATGCATGACATCCCGATTGTCGGGTTCAGCGAGAAAGTCGTCGCCGAGAAACGTCCGAAAACGGAAGAGGTGGCCTCGACGGAGGAAGTGACGGAGCTACCGACCGAGGACATGATGATGACGGCGTCACAAGACGTGTCGGACACGTATGAATTGCCGACGTTCACCATCCTCAGCGAACCGGTCGTGACCGACCTGTCCGGCGAGAACGCCCGTCTGAAAGCAAATGCGACAAAACTCGTCCAGACGCTCAAATCGTTCGGCGTCGGTGTGAAGGTGTTAAAGATTCATCTTGGTCCGACCGTGACGAAATATGAACTGCAACCGGATATCGGGGTCAAAGTGAGCCGCATCACCTCGCTCAGCGATGACCTTGCCCTTGCGCTTGCCGCCAAAGACATCCGGATCGAGGCGCCGATCCCAGGAAAGGCCGCCATCGGGATTGAAGTGCCGAACCAGGAAGTGGCCCCGGTCTGTCTCCGTGAAGTGCTCGAGGCCGATCCGGTCAAGCGGGAGCAGTCGCCGCTCCTCGTCGCCCTTGGGCGCAGCATCAGTGGCGAGACGGTGACGATCGCCTTGAACAAGATGCCGCACTTGCTCGTCGCTGGTTCGACCGGTTCCGGGAAATCGGTCTGTATCAACGGCATGATCGTGTCGCTCTTGATGCGGACTCGTCCTGATGAAGTCCGGCTCATGATGATTGATCCGAAAATGGTCGAGTTGAACGTCTATAACGGTGTCCCACACTTGCTGACGCCGGTCGTGACGGATCCGAAGAAAGCTGCCCAAGCACTCAAACAAGTTGTCGCCGAGATGGAGCGGCGCTATGAGTTGTTCAGCCGTTATGGTGTGCGGAATATCGAAGGCTATAACGAACTCGTCGATAAATCGGACGATGAGGACGCCAAACGTCTGCCGTTCATCGTCGTCATCGTCGATGAGCTCGCCGATTTGATGATGGTCGCCTCGAACGACGTCGAGGACGCGATCATGCGTCTTGCCCAGATGGCACGGGCGGCCGGCATCCACATGGTGCTCGCCACCCAGCGTCCGTCTGTCGACGTCATTACGGGCGTCATCAAAGCGAACATCCCGTCCCGCATCGCGTTCGCCGTCTCGTCGCAGACGGATTCACGGACGATCCTTGACGGGGGAGGTGCTGAGAAGTTGCTCGGCCGGGGTGACATGCTCATGCTCGCCAACGGGATGAACAAACCGATCCGTGTGCAAGGTGCGTTCGTGTCGGACCAAGAAGTCGAAACGGTCGTCAATCATGTCATCGCCCAGCAACGGGCCCAATACGTCGAGGCGATGATGCCGAAAGAAGAAGAGGTCACGACCATTGATTCGGACGATTCATTGTTCGAAGAAGTCGTTCAATTCATCTTGACGCAAGAGACGGCGTCCACTTCGATGATTCAACGAAGATTCCGCATCGGTTATAACCGGGCAGCCCGCTTGATCGATTCACTCGAACAAGCCGGATATGTCGGGCCGTCAGAAGGCTCGAAGCCGCGGAAAGTGCTCATTAACCAACCAGAGGGTTAATAAATAAAACGAACGATTAGGTATAATCAATCCTAATCGTTCGTTTTTTATCTAATTTCAGATAATCCGGTTCAAACGACACGATCGGGGTCGACGTCATGTTGGGACGAACTAATATAGCACATCTGACCTATTTGATTCATTAGGACATACTACTAAAAATGTTGAACCGCTTTCATTTTTTAATACCGTTTTCATTTTACGATTTCTTTTCAAAGCCTGCCAGAACAGGTAATATAGACTATGAAGTGTACATAATCCCTTCACTTTAAAATATTTCCCTGATTCCGAACAAAAAGTATTGCGTTCTATTTCTCGAATCCCTATACTTAATATTGGCAAGGACATTCATACGTCAGATGTCTGAGCACTGGTAAGAAATAGGTAAAGGTGGTGAGGCCCATGTCGATCAAGCTCGATCATCGCTTGCTCTATCTTCGCGTGATTGAGAAAATCAAGCAAGATATCGACGATGGTGTCTATCGTGAAGGAGAGAAACTTCCTTCAGAATTCGAGTTATCGAAGCAACTAGGAGTCAGTCGAGCGACACTCCGGGAAGCACTTCGTATTCTCGAAGACGAGAAATTTGTCGTGCGGAAACATGGCGTCGGGACATTCATCAGTTCAAAACCCCCGTTTACTTCAGGGATTGAAGAGCTGTTCAGCGTCACGGACATGATCATGCGCGCCAAAATGACACCAGGAACGAAAGTGTTGGTGGCCGAAAAGGTTCTAGCGACCGAGAGAGAAGCCGAGCGTTTAAAAATCGAACCGAACTCACCGATTTATCGGATCGTCCGGATTCGATATGCGGATGAGACACCAGTCGTCTACTGTGTCGATAAAATCCCAGCCCATCTCGTCTCGAATCCGAAGGCGTTGACGGAAGGAAAGTCATTGTTTGATGCGCTCGAAAAAGAGGTAGGACGTCGGGTCGCATATGCGATCACGCACATCGAACCGAGTGTGAACGCTGAAATTTCGACGCAACTTCAAACGGACCAACCGTTACTGGCATTGAAACAATTGCATTACGATGAGAGCGACTTACCGCTGCTCGATTCGGCAAACTTTTTCCGAGCGGACCGCTTCGACTTCCACGTCGTCCGCAAACGCGTTTAAGCACGTTCGTTTTATCCGGAAACGGTTATTTTTGGGGAACAGCGTGAAAGCGCTTTCTTATACCGGTGTAAAGACTACTGATGACATGACAACCTTAATTGTTATGATCCGAAAGGGGAAACACGACGATGAACAAGAAAAAAACAATTCTCTCAGCTTTAGCAGCAGGTCTCACACTCTCGACAGTACTCGCAGCATGTGGCGGGGATGACAATGAAGGTGCTTCAAACGGCGAAGGCGGCGGCGAAGGCAGTGACTTCAAAGTAGCAATGGTAACCGATACTGGCGGTGTCGATGATAAGTCGTTCAACCAATCAGCTTGGGAAGGTCTCACGAAGTTCGGGGAAGACAACAACTTGACTGAGAACGAAGGATTCAAATATCTTCAATCATCGAAGCAAGCCGACTACCAGCCAAACTTGCAACAATTGGCACGCGATAACTTCAACTTGATTTACGGAATCGGCTTCTTGATGGGCGAAGACATCCAAAAAGTTGCTGAGCAGTTCCCAGACAACAACTTCGCGATCGTCGACATGGTCGTTGATGCACCGAACGTCGCATCAATCACGTTCAAAGAGCAAGAAGGTTCGTTCCTCGTCGGTGTTGTCGCTGGTCTTACTACGAAAACTGACAAAGTTGGATTCGTCGGCGGCGTTGAGTCTGACTTGATCAAGAAGTTCGAGAACGGTTATAAAGCTGGCGTCATGGCCGTTAACCCGGATGCGACAATCGACGTGAAGTACGCTGAAGACTTCAACTCAGCTGAAAAAGGTACAGCAATCGCTTCAGGTATGTACGGAGCAGGTTCTGATATCGTGTACCACGCAGCAGGCGGTACTGGGGTTGGCGTATTCACAGAAGCGAAAAACCGTAAGAAGAACGGCGAAGATGTATGGGTCATCGGTGTTGACCGTGACCAATACGAAGAAGGTCTTCCAGAAAACGTAACGCTTACTTCAATGGTCAAACGTGTTGACACGGCTACTTACGAAGTATCGAAACTTGCGATGGAAGATAAGTTCCCAGCAGGCGAAATCGTTGAGTTCTCTTTGAAAGACGATGGTGTAGGGATTGCTGAAACATCTGATGAGAACGTTTCAGCTGACGTCCTCGCAAAAGTTGAAGAGTACCGCACACAGTTGATCGACGGAGACATCACGGCTCCAGCGACTGACGCTGAGTTCGAAGAGTTCATGAAAACAGTAAAATAATTCATTGAGTTAGGGGGGACCCATGCGGTCTCCCTTTACTTAAAGTTAGGGGTGGACTTTCTTGGAATATGTAATTGAAATGCTCAATATTCGCAAAGAGTTCGGAACGTTCGTTGCCAACGACAATATCACCCTCCAATTGCGCAAAGGAGAGATTCATGCGTTGCTCGGCGAGAACGGGGCCGGAAAATCGACGCTCATGAACGTCCTGTTCGGTCTTTATCAGCCGGAAGGCGGGGAGATCCGCGTGCGCGGGGAGAAAGTGAACATTGAGAATCCGAACATCGCCAACGACCTTGGAATCGGTATGGTACACCAACACTTCATGCTCGTTGAGAAGTTCACGGTGACCGAGAACATCATCCTCGGCTCAGAGCCGAAGAGTGGACTGACGGTCGACCGGGCGACGGCGCGTAAAAAAGTCATGGACATCTCGGAACAGTATGGTCTTCGGATCGATCCGGATGCGAAAATCGAGGATATCTCGGTCGGGATGCAACAACGGGTCGAAATTTTGAAGACGCTCTATCGCGGGGCCGAAATCTTGATTTTCGATGAGCCAACCGCTGTACTGACGCCGCAAGAGATTCAAGAACTCATTCAAATCATGAAGCGTCTGATTGAAGAAGGTAAATCGATCGTTTTGATCACGCATAAGCTGAAAGAGATCATGCAAGTCGCCGATCGCTGTACGGTCATCCGTCGTGGACGTTATATCGGTACGATTGATATCGATGAGACGGTCAATGAAGATCGTTTGGCAGAAATGATGGTCGGGCGTGAAGTTAACTTTGATGCGGAATATTCCAAGGCAGATCCACAGCAAGTCGTCCTCGACGTCCAAAAACTTGTCGTCAAAGACAGTCGCGGGCTCAAAGCCGTCGACGGCTTGGATTTACAGATTCGTTCAGGGGAAATCCTCGGGATTGCCGGGATTGACGGGAACGGACAGACCGAATTGATTGAAGCCATCTCGGGCTTGAAGAAACCCGAGTCTGGAAAAGTGATGTTGAACGGGAAAGACGTGACCGGGTTCACGCCGCGCAAAGTGACGGAGTCTGGTGTCGGCCACATCCCGCAAGACCGGCATAAACATGGCCTCGTCCTCGATTATACGATTCGCGACAACATGGTGCTCCAAACGTATTATAAAGAGCCGTTCTCGAAGCGCGGTTTGATGAACTATAAAGCCGTGGCTGAGAAAGCGAAAGCGTTGATTGAGAAGTTTGACGTCCGAACTCCATCGGTCGACGTACCTGCCCGTGCCTTGTCGGGTGGTAACCAACAGAAAGCCATCATCGCCCGTGAAGTCGACCGGTCACCTGACTTGTTGATCGCGGCGCAACCGACGCGCGGTCTTGACGTCGGGGCCATCGAGTTCATTCATGAACAGCTCATCAAAGAGCGTGAAAAAGGACGCGCCGTCTTGTTGATCTCGTTCGAGCTCGAAGAGATTTTACACGTCGCGGACCGAATCGCCGTTTTGTATGAAGGGAAGATTGTCGGAATCCGTGATCCGAAAGAGACGACGGAGCAAGAACTCGGCTTCTTGATGGCCGGCGGTAAGAGAGGAGAAGAAACAGTATGAATAAACTAGGATTTAATCGACTGCTCATCCCGCTCTTGTCGATCTTGATGGGACTTCTCGTCGGGGCGATCGTCATGCTCATCGGTGGCTATGACCCGATTCGAGGGTTCTCGTCACTGTTTGAAGGCATGGTCGGCAGCCCGTACGCAATTGGTGAGACGCTTCGCGCCGCAGCGCCGCTCATCTTCTCAGGTTTGGCCGTCGCGTTCGCGTTCCGGACCGGCCTCTTCAACATCGGGGTCGAAGGCCAAGTGTTGATTGGCTGGGTGGCAGCGGTGTATGTCGGGATCAACTTTGATTTGCCGATGTTCATCCACTTGCCGCTCGCGCTTCTCGCGGCCATGTTCGCAGCAGCGCTCTGGGCGTTCGTACCTGGTTTCTTGAAAGCCAAGTTCCACGTCCACGAAGTTATCACATCGATCATGATGAACTATATCGCGCTCTACACGACGAACGCGATTTTGCGCAGTGTCATCGGGGTAACGAACGAACGCACCGAATCCATTAAAGATTCGGCGTCGCTCGCGTCACCGATGCTTCAAGAATTGACGACGTTCTCGCGCTTGCATTGGGGTGTCCTCATCGCCGTGCTCGCAGCGATCGTCTATTACTACATCTTGCAACGGACGACGCTCGGTTATGAGCTTCGTGCCGTCGGTTTCAACAAACACGCATCACAGTACGCAGGAATGAGCGTCAACCGGAACATCATTCTCTCATTCGTCATCTCGGGTATGTTCGCAGGACTCGCAGGGGCGATGGAAGGTCTCGGTACGTTCAACGGCATGACGCTCAGCGCCTCGTTCACCGGAGTCGGTTTTGACGGGATCGCCGTCGCGCTCCTCGGTGCGAACACGGCCGTCGGTGTCGTCTTGGCAGCTATCTTGTTCGCTGGACTCAATATCGGCGGACTCGCGATGCAGCTCGGTGCGAACATCCCATCTGAGCTCGTCAAAGTCATCATCGCCGCGATTGTCATCTTCGTGGCTTCAGGTTACGCCTTTAACTACGTGATTGACAAATTCAAAGGAAATCGTAAGAAAGGAGTGGAGAAAAAATGAGCTTCTTAGAAGTCCTCTACATCGTCGTGCCGGTTGCCTTAGCCTATGCGACTCCACTCATCATCGCGGCGCTCGGCGGCATCTTCAGTGAACGTTCGGGTGTCGTCAACATCGCCTTAGAAGGCATCATGGTCATCGGTGCTGCGACAGGAATTATCACGACGCTCACGTTGACAGATATGGGGCTGGGCGGTCTCAGTCCATGGATCTCACTTTTGGTCGCTATGGTCGTCGGTGCGCTCTTCTCGCTCTTCTTGGCGGTGCCGGCCATCCTTTGGCGGGCTGACCAGACGGTACTCGGGGTCGCGATCAACATGCTCGCGATCGGACTCGCCATCTTCGTCGTCCGTGTGCTTTACAACAAAGGGCAGACCGACTTCATCGAGTTTCGGATTGCCAAAGAGAACGTGCCGATTCTATCGGATATCCCGGTGCTTCGCATGTTCTTCATCAACGTGCAGTACACGTCGTTCATCGCGATCATTCTCGCGTTCGTCGTCTGGTTCGTCATCTTCAAGACACCGTTCGGTCTTCGTCTCCGTTCGGTCGGGGAACACCCGATGGCGGCTGACACGATGGGGATCAACGTCACGAAAATGCGCTTCATGGGCGTCATGCTCTCAGGAGCGTTCGGCGGACTCGCTGGTGCAGTGTACGCTGTCACCGTCACGACAAACTTCAGCGGGACGACGATCGTCGGTCAAGGTTTCTTGGCCATCGCCGCCATGATTTTCGGGAAGTGGAATCCGCTCGGCGCGCTCGGTGCCGGTCTGTTCTTCGGATTCGCCCAAGCGTTGTCGATCATCGGTAGCAATTTGCCGGTCATCAGCAACGTGCCGCAAGTGTTACTCTTGATTGCGCCGTATGCGCTCACGATCCTTGCTCTCGCAGGTGTCGTCGGACGTGCGGATGCACCGAAATCGGTCGGTATCCCATATATTAAAGGGAAACGCTAATCATCAAAAGGACAAATGTCCATTTCATCCAGGTTGTTTGACGCTTAAGTCAAACAACCTTTTTTGTTATACTGGTGTAGAGGTGAGACAATTGAAAAAATGGTGGCAACTGCTGATCGCCGTCGTGCTGAGCATCTCGCTCGCGGGATGCTCCGTCGACGACTGGTTCGCCGAACAAATCGACCCGCCAGAATCGCTCGTCGAACTCGAGTCCGATTTTCCGTCGGCGTCGGTCGCGCAACAAGTCGCACGGCCGCTCGGCAAGACCGAGACGGTCACGCTCGACCGCGTCATCGACGGAGATACGCTCAAAGTCGAGTTTGAGAACGGAGCGACCGAATCGATTCGTCTCTTGCTCGTCGATACGCCAGAGACGAGCCATCCGACGCTGCCGGTCCAACCGTTCGGAGAGGATGCGAAATCATTCGTCGAGCGTTGGCTGCCAGAAGGAGATACGATCACGCTCGAGTATGACGTCGGGCGCTACGATCGCTATCAACGGACACTCGCCTACGTCTGGTATGACGAAGCGATGTTGAACGAGGAATTGTTGCGCCGCGGGTTGGCGCGTGTCGCCTATGTGTACGCGCCGAACACGCAACACGTCGATGCGTTTCGGGAGGTCGAGCAGGCCGCGCGTCAGGAATTGCTCGGGATTTGGAGTCTTGAGGACTACGTGACCGGCAACGGCTTCGACCACGAGGCGACCGAGCCGGCCCAGCCGAAACGAGACACGGATGGATGTGACATTAAAGGGAATATCAATCGGGACGGAGAGAAGATTTATCACGTTCCGGGCGGGGCGAGCTATGAGCGAACGATCCCAGAAGAGATGTTCTGTACGGAAGAAGAGGCGCGTGAAGCGGGTTTCCGGAAAGCGACGCGATAAAAAAAGACATGTGCGCCCTTCAGGCACACATGTCTCTCTTATTCGTACTTGAGTGCGTCGCCATCGAACGATTCGTCCGCGACTTTAATTGAGTCGGTCGGGCATCCTTCGAACGCGTCCATCAAGTCCTCATACAATTCGTCCGGGACTTCGATCGTGCCCGTGTTGTCGTCCATCAAGTTGAACGCGAGGCCTTCGTCGTCATAGTCGAAGATGTCTGGGGCGGCTGCTCCGCAGGCCCCACATGCGATACATGTATCTTTATCAACAATCGTAAATTTTGCCATTTGTAACCCTCCATACGTTTCGTCTCTCTGCATAGAAATGATTTTCTACTGACTATGAGTAATTGTAGTCTACATACCCAAATATTTCAATGAGGAAACGAATAACGTTTTGGAAGCATAATTTTGACCGAGGAGGTGGAACGATGGTTCATTTAGCGGATGGGGTGTTGTTGCTTTCGATTGAGCGCTTGAAAGGGGAGCGCAGCGAGCGCAGTTTGTTTCATGTGTTGAACGGCAAACGTTCGGCGACGACACTGCAAGATGCCTTTTTTTATGACTTGGAACCAATTTTCGGATTGTTCCCCTATACGAAGTACGACTATGAGAAACTGCTCGCCTCGTTCGAGAAGCGAGGCTGGCTCAATCGTTCGAGCTTCACGTTGACCGAGGCCGGCAAGATGCTCGCTTCGCCGGAGGCGGTCAGTGAGCTGTTCGACCGACTCGGCGGTGAGTATCGGGACTATACGACGATGACGTGGAAGCGGCTCAGTTTGTTCGTCCAGACGTTCATGTCGCTCGAGCATGAGCGGACGTTCTATCCGGTGCAGGCCGATCGGCTGGCCGAACGCTGGGTCAAACAGATCGTCCGGACCGAGCGGGAGTGGCAACCGTTGATCCACAGCTTTCACCAGGAGCTTGAAACGGCGCTTGAAGAAGTGGGGGACCCGTACGCGACCGCCGTCGTCTATCGGTTCACCGGTGCGTTCGAGACAGGATACACGTATGAACAAATCGCCTCACTTCTCGATGTCGATGCGCGCACGGCTCGGCTCTATTTCTTGGCCGGCTGGAACGCCCTGTTGTGGAAGTTGCCAAGGGATGCCAAGTTGCTCGGCTTCGCGCACGGGTTGTCGAGCGAGCGGATGACGTTGTCGGCGCGCGAGTCGTATGAGCAGTTTTCGGCTGGTCGGACGTTCCAACAAGTCCAGTCCCAGCGACGGTTGCGCACGAGTACGATTGAAGACCACGTCGTCGAGATGGCGATGTATTTAGAGGAGTTCCCGCTCGACCAATTTGTTCCGTTCGAGCAAATCAAGCAAGTCGAGCAGTTGCGTGACGAGTCGAGCTGGGCGCTCAAGCCGATTTTTGAACAAATCGACGGGATCAGTTACTATCAAATCCGATTGGTGTTCGCGAGATTGAAACGAGGTGAGACATTTGTTTGAGAAGACGTTGAAGCGGGTGTTCGGCTACGACAGCTTCCGTCCCGGGCAACGGGATGTGATCGAAGCGGTCGCCGACGGCCAGGACGTGTTGGCCATCATGCCGACCGGAGCGGGCAAGTCGTTGACGTTCCAACTCCCGTCCTATCTTAAAAATGACGGGCTGACCATCATCGTGTCACCGCTCTTGTCGCTAATCGAAGATCAGATGCTCCACATCCGTGAACGCGGCGAGCGGGGAGTGGCGCGATTGACATCGATGGAGACGCTCGAGGAGAAACAAGACATCTTGAATCATTTGAAGCGTTATCGCTTCTTATACTTATCGCCCGAACAACTCGCCGTGCCGCACGTGACGCGGGCGCTCGCTCGGACGCGGATTCAAATGCTCGTCGTCGACGAGGCCCACTGTATCTCGCAGTGGGGCCATGAGTTCCGACCTGAGTATGCCCGTCTAGGCGAGTTGCGTAAACAACTCGGTAGCCCGCAGTGCATGGCCGTCACCGCGACGGCCCCGGAGACGGTGAAACGGGATATCATCGAGAAGTTGGCGTTGTTTTCGCCGGCGCAGTTCGTGCATTCGGCAAACCGGCCTGAGATTCGACTCATCGTCGAACGTCTCGAGTCCGAGGACAAGATGCGGCGGTTGAGCGAGCTCGTCCATGACGTCCCGAAACCGGTCGTCATCTATACGGCGACACGGCGTGAGGCCGAAGCACTCGCTCTTCATCTTGACGACGCCTTGTTTTATCACGGTGGCATGTCGACCGAGGACCGCCGGCTCGTGCAATCGCAATTTTTGCGAGATGAAGTCGCCATCATGGTATGTACGAGTGCGTTCGGGATGGGTGTGAATAAAGACAACGTCCGTTCGGTCATCCATTATCAAATCCCGGCCACGCTCGAGGCGTACATGCAAGAGATCGGGCGTGCCGGACGAGACGGCGAACCCGCATTTGCCGTCTTGCTCTATGCCGAAGGCGACGAACGCATCCAACAGTTTTTGATCGACCAACAATATCCGAAAGACAAAGACATCCGTCTCGCGTATTTGGAACGCGACAACGGCACGAGTCTGGCCCAGTTACCGCGTCTCTTGCGGTTGAACGAGGAAGACCCGGTCTGGGGATTGTTGAACCAAATGCTCGCCGAGCGGACGCTTGCCGAGGCGATCGATTGGGTAAAAGATAGAAAGCGGGCCCGCTATCGTCAACTCGGACAGATGATGGACTACGCCCTCATCAAGACGTGCCGGCGCGATTACTTGTTGAACTATTTCTCGGAACAACCGGTCAAACAAGCCGATTGTTGCGACGTCTGTGGGGAGATTGTGTTCCCGCCGTCGGTTCAAATTGTGTCTAAAAATGTGACAGATTGGAAACATCGTTTATCTCGTATCTTCTCCTTTGATTGATATCATAGTAAAATGATAAAAAAGGTAAAGGAGGGCACACGTTGCGACATCGGAACCAAGCGGACTCACTTCGTGAACAAGTGGTGGACACGTTGCCGTCTCGCGCTGAACGACAAGAGCATGAGCGGAAAGAAAAATTGAACGACAATTGGCTGAAACGGCCGCTCGCCATGATGCTGACATTGACGATGTTTGCCATTATTCTCGTATTTTTATATATAGGTCGTCATACAATATTTTTCTGACAATACGACGGGGACGTCGTATTTTTTTATGAGCAATCTCTGTTTTGTCGAACCAATCGCACAATCTCACCAATTTCTCACAGGAATTGCACAATAAAACAGGTAAAGCGCTTCAGATGGGTCTATACTAAATAAGAAGAACTTGTAGGAAAGGAGGGGCTGCTGTGCCGAAGTACTCCATTAAGACGGTCGCGTCGCTCACCGGGGTCAACCCGACGACGATTCGAGCGTGGGAACGCCGCTATCAATTCATCGTGCCGAGCCGGACCGAATCCGGCCACCGATTGTATTCCGACCAAGACGTCGAAAAGATTAAATGGGTCGTTGAAAAACAACGGGAAGGCTTGACCGTGTCCCAAGCGATTCAACAACTTCATGAAGCCCCGAAGCCGAAGCCTGCCCGCCTCTATGACGAGGAGCTCATGGACGGGTTGCTCGAGGCGTTACTTTCATTTGACGAACGCAAGGCGCACGATTTGATCAATCGTGCCTTTAATACGTTCAGTTTTGAGAAGGTCACGAAAGATATCATTGGTCCGTTGTTGATGGAGATCGGGACGCGTTGGGAGAATGGGGATATCACGATCGCGCATGAGCATTTTGCGACCGCTTTTTTGCGGGCCCGATTGTCGACCCTCTCGCTGCAGATGCCGATGAACCCATTTTTACCGCGGATCATTTGTGTGTGTGCCCCGGGCGAGATGCACGAGATCGGTCTGTTGTTCGTGACGCTTTACTTGCGTCAATATGGATACGACGTGATTTTCCTTGGTGCGGGCTTCCCGAAAGAGGATTTAAATGAGGCGTTGCACGATATCGACGCCAAGTGCTTGATTTTCTCCTGCACGTTGACGGAACATCTCGAGGACCTGAAAGAGGCGATGCGATTTATCCAAGCGGATCATCCCGATCTCGTCATCGGGGCCGGCGGATATGCCGTCAGCCTTCACGCGACCGAGTTTGAGTCGGCCTTCCTTGGAGATACGCCCGAGGCATGGACCGAGTGGTTGTCAACTATTTGACAGGTTGCACAAACGAGAGTAGCTTATAAAGTAGGATTGATTAATCTTTGGAGGTTTTCGTTTGAGATTTGAAAAGCAAACTAAAGAACATTTAAGGGTATATTTGACGGCGAGTGACCTTTCGATTCGAGGGATTGCCATCGATACGATCGTTGGCGAGAGTGGTCAAGACTTGTGGCGGGAATTGCTCGAGACGGCGGAAGCGGAATTCGGTTTCATGCCCCAAGGCACCGTCGACTTGAACGTGACGATGTTTCCCCGTGATGGGCTCGTCATCGACGTCCAAAAAGTCGAGGCAGCCGTCCCGGATGCGGATCAAGAACAAGTCGAGATCCGTTTGACGATCGATGTGATTCATCATCTGATTTATCAGTTTGATGATATCGAGGACGTCATCAACGCCTCGGTTCGTTTGTTCCCGCACATGCAGGATACGGAGCAGGGCGGGGCGCTCTACCATTATGACGGACACTATTATTTACACTTTGTCGAAGTGCTCAAACCGGACGTCGAAGAGCGGTTGGCCGCCATCTTGTCGGAATACGGCCGCACGACGACCGTTAGCCCTTACGTCATGATGGAGTATGGCAAGACGATTCAAACTGAACAAGCCGTGAAACAGCTGTACGATACGTTCGCGTAAGTACGGCTTTTTTACTGTTCTGTTTCTATTGTTTTCGGCCGACACATGGTATGATAAAACTTGAATTTTTGAGAAGTTAGCCGAAGGAGAGATTTGATGAAAGTCGCGGTATTATATGGTGGTGTATCAGGTGAGCGGGAAGTGTCGCTCACGAGTGGTAAAGGAATGATTGAAGCGCTCGAAGCACGGGGTCACGACGTCGTGGCGATTGATTTTCACCCGGACCGGGCCAATGAGCTGTTGACGCTTCAAGCCGACGTCGTCGTCAGCGCCCTGCATGGCAAATACGGCGAAGATGGCCGTGTTCAGTCGCTCTTAGAGATGGCCGGATTGCCGTACACGGGGTCGGGCGTTTTGGCATCAGCGCTCGCGATGGACAAAGCCCGTGCGAAAATTATTTTCGCCGCTGCCGGCATTCGCATCGCCCGTGACGTCCTCATCGAGTCGGGCGACGACATCGACGCAAAAATCGTCGAGTGGGGTGGTGAATTCCCATGTGTCGTCAAGCCGGCCCAAGAAGGGTCATCGAACGGATTGACGATCGCGATGGACGAAGCGATGCTCCGTGAAGGGATTGATAAAGCGTTCGCGTGCGATACGGCTGTCTTGGTCGAGCAATATATTAAAGGCCGTGAGTTGACGGTACCCGTCCTTGGGAATCACGGGGCTGAGGCCGCACTCCCGGTCATCGAGATCATCCCGAAAAATGAATTTTATGACTATGAGTCGAAGTATTCAGAAGGTGGATCGATTCACGTTTGTCCGGCCGAGTTGCCGGACGCGTTGACTGAAGAAGTTCAAACGGCTGCCATCAAAGCGCACCGTGCCCTCGGTTGCAGCGGTTATTCTCGTTCGGACTTCCTCGTCTCTGAAGATGGGCTCGCTTATATTTTAGAGACGAACACGCTTCCGGGTATGACACCGCTCAGCTTGTTCCCGGACAGCGCCCGGGCCGTCGGGATCTCGTACGGTGAGCTGTTAGAGCGATTCATCGAACTGGCACTAGAAAAGTAAGAAGGGAATTCCCCCTTCTTTTTTCATTTTAGAAAACGCTTTCATTATTTTTGTAAAAGCCTTTCAAATTGGGCGCGTATCAGCTATACTTTTAAACGAATACGAGGTTGATTCTTGGGGGAGAATTGACAATTTAGGGGAGGAAACCTTCATGATTACGGATCAAGAAAAAGGTCATCAAAAACGAAAAAACATCCTTGAATCGACACAAGAAGTGATACACGAGGCGCTTGATAAGCTCGGGTATCCAGAAGAGATGTATGAGCTCTTGAAAGAGCCACTTCGGATGTTGACCGTCCGCATCCCGGTACGTATGGATGACGGATCGACAAAGATTTTCACAGGATACCGGGCGCAACATAATGACGCGGTCGGACCGACGAAAGGTGGGATTCGCTTCCACCCGAGCGTGACGGAGGTCGAAGTGAAGGCGTTGTCGGTCTGGATGAGCTTGAAGGCCGGAATTGTCGACCTTCCATACGGTGGCGGTAAAGGCGGGATCGTCTGTGATCCGCGTGAGATGAGTTTCCGTGAAATCGAACGATTGAGCCGGGGTTATGTCCGAGCCATCAGTCAAATCGTCGGACCGACGAAAGATATCCCAGCGCCGGACGTGTTCACGAACTCGCAAATCATGGCGTGGATGATGGATGAGTATAGCCGCATCGATGAATTCAATTCGCCGGGCTTCATCACTGGTAAACCGCTCGTGCTCGGTGGCTCGCATGGACGTGAGACGGCGACGGCAAAAGGTGTCGCCATCATGATCCGGGAAGCAGCGCTGCGCCGTGGGATCGAATTGAAAGGGGCGCGTGTCGTCGTCCAAGGGTTCGGGAATGCTGGTAGCTTCTTGTCGAAGTTCATGCATGACGCCGGGGCGAAAGTGATCGCCGTCAGCGATGCATATGGTGCGATCCACGATGAGAACGGGCTCGATATCCCGTATCTTCTCGATCGTCGAGATTCGTTCGGGACGATCTCGACGCTCTTCAAGAACACGATCTCGAACAAAGAAATGTTAGAACTCGACTGCGACATCTTGGTCCCGGCCGCGATCGAGAACCAAATCACCGAAGACAACGCCGACAACATCAAGGCGTCCATCGTCGTCGAGGCCGCCAACGGACCGACGACGAACGAAGCGACCCGCATCTTGACAGAACGCGGCATCCTGCTTGTCCCGGATGTGCTCGCTTCGAGCGGTGGGGTAACCGTCTCGTATTTCGAATGGGTTCAAAACAATCAAGGTTACTATTGGACGGAAGAGGAAGTGGAAGAGAAGCTTGAGAAAGTGCTTGTCCACTCGTTCAATACGGTATACAATACCTCGTCGGCGCGTAAGGTCGACATGCGTCTCGCCGCCTATATGGTCGGTGTGCGCAAGATGGCAGAAGCGTCGCGCTTCCGCGGTTGGGTATAATTAGACAGCGAAAAGAGGGAGAACCTGGCTTCAGGTTCTCCCTCTTTTTGTCGATTACGTGGTCACACCGTTGCGCTCCCGAAGCGTCTCGGCGATCGCTTGGCCATGGAATCGGCCGTTCTCGATAAAGATTTTATTGGCATCATTTCCGGCGGCGACGACACCGGCGATGAACAAGCCGTCGACGTTCGTCTCGAACGTCGTCTCGTCAAACGAGGGCACACCGGTCTCCTCATCGACTTGGACCCCGGCATCGGCGAACAGCCCATGGTCGGGCAGGTAGCCCGTCATGGCGAGGACGTGGTCGGTCTCGAGCCGATGTTCTTCACCGTGCTGACGATAGACGACGTGATGCGGTTCGATTCGAACGATCTCCGCTTCGAGCTCGAGTCGCACCTTGTCATGACGGACGAGCGAGTCAAAAGTCGGCAGAACCCACGGTTTGACGGACGGACTGTAACCGTCTCCACGGTAGAGTACCGTGACGTGGGCGCCGGCCTTCTCGAGCTCGATGGCCGCGTCGACCGCGGAGTTCTTACCGCCGATGACCGTCACGCGTTGTCGGTAAAACGGATGCGCTTCTTTGAAATAATGCGTGACGTGCGGCAACTCTTCACCTGGGACGTCCAACGTACGAGGACGGCCATAATACCCGGTGGCCAAGATGACATAATCGGCCTGACGCTCTTTGACGCCGTCACGGTCATGGCGTGACCGAACGATGAACCCGTCCTCGGAACGCGTGACCGTTTCGACCGTCTCGAACGGTTGGACGTTGAGACCGGTCCGGCTGACGACTTCCCGATAGTAGACGAGCGCGTCTTGACGACGCGGTTTCAAATCTTTACAGATAAACGGGATATCCCCGATTTCGAGCAAGCTGGCAGAAGAGAAAAACGTTTGATGGGTCGGATACCGATAGATGGCATCGACGATATTGCCGCGCTCGATGACCGTGCACGAGATGCCGATCCGTTCTAATTCGATCGCAGCCGACAGCCCACATGGTCCGGCGCCGACGACGATAGCATGTTTATTCAATGAAATCACCTCATCCCTCATTGTATGGAAGGACGAAACGGTTGGCAAGCCGCCAACTCACTGTTGGAAGCTGAAGCTATGTTCCATGACCGCTTGGGACGAACCCGCCTCGAGCTCGACAAGGAGGCGAAGTCTCGCTTTTTGTGAGTTCAGACCGTTCGAGAAGATGATGCCCATCTCTTTCAGTTGCTGGCCGCCGCCGACGTAGCCGTACACGTCTTGCACGATTCCGTTGAAACAACGGCTGACGATGACGACCGGCATGCGTTCGACGAGCATCTCGAGCGCGGGGACGATTGACGGTGGGACATTCCCTTGCCCGAGTACTTCAAGGACGAGCCCGTCATAGCCGAGCGCGAGCACCGCCTCGAGCAGGTCCGGCTCCATCCCGGCGACGACTTTCAGCACCGCGACCCGTTTCGTAATCGATGGAATCATTTTCGGTTGTTTTGTCGTCGGCTGACTGTAAATGAGGACGTGATCTTTCGTCACCATACCGACGTTGCCGAAGTGGACCGATTTGAACGTGTCGACCGAGGACGTGTGCGTCTTCGTGACGTTGAACGCGGAGTGGATTTCACCGTTGAAGACGACGAGCACGCCTTTGCCGCGTGCCACATCACTTTGGGCGACCCGAAGCGCCGTGATGAGATTGAATTCGCCGTCCGAGCCGACCTCGTTTGACGAGCGCATCGCTCCGGTCAACACGATCGGTACCGGTGCACCAAGCGTGATTTGTAAGAAGTAGGCCGTCTCTTCGAGTGTGTCGGTCCCGTGAGTGATGACGACCCCATCGTATGTGTCTTGTGTCAGTTGTTGATTGATGAACTGGGCGAGCTCGAGCATTTTCTCGGGCGTCATGTGCGGCGACGGGATGTTCGAGAAATGTTTCGTTGTGATATTCGCGATGTCCGTCGCTTTCGGTAACGTCGCGTCGATCGGATTGACTTCGCTCGGCATGACATGTCCCGACCCCGATTGAGACATGGCGATTGTGCCGCCGGTGTGGATCAGTAATAAATGGTTCATAAACAGACCTCCAACTTTTTTGTTCGTTTCTTCCAATTTCTAGGTTCGACCTACTTTTTCTTTCCTCTATTTCAGTGTATGCTTAACGTGAGAAAGGAGAGATGCATCATGATTGCAATCGCCTTGTCTGCGGTTGCGCCAGGGTTCGCCCTTCTTTCCTACTTCTATCTCCGGCATGAATTGGAAGCGGAACCGCTCGGCTATGTGATCCGTTCGTTCGTCGCCGGGGCCATTCTCGTCTTTCCGATCATGTTCGTGCAGTATGCGTTCGTGGAAGAAGGGGTGCTCGTGGGCCCGTTTTGGAAGGCGTTCGTGGCCACCGCGCTATTAGAAGAGTTTTTTAAGTGGTTCATGATTTATTATACAATATACATACATAAAGTCTTTGATGATTACTACGACGGGATTCTCTATGCGGTCGCCTGTTCACTCGGCTTTGCCACGTTAGAGAATTTTCTATATTTATGGGTGTACGACTCGATTGAAATCGCCATTTGGCGTGCTGTGTTGCCGGTGAGTGGGCATGCGCTCTTCGCTGTCGTGATGGGGTTTTGCCTCGGCCGGGCCAAACATTCCGCCCATGAGCGCTTCTGGCTGTTCACGGCCGTCATGGCGGCGACATTGTTGCATGGCATGTTCGACTATATCTTGCTCGTCGAACCGATGAACAAAGTGCCGGCTGTCGTCTACATCGTCGTTCTTTGGATGGTCGCGCTTTTGCTCGTGCGGACCGCCAATCGCTCCAACCATCGCCAGTACAAATAGAATAAAAGGGGAATCGTTTCATGTTAAAAGTAGGACAAGAGTTACGGGTAGAAGTCGAAGGGAGAAAAGAAGGAAAGACAAAAATCGCGGCTATCAACGACCAAGTCGTCTGGATCGAGTCCCCGAGTGAGACGGATACCTTAAAGACGTTTTTCTTGCACGAGGACGAATCGATGCGTGTCTATTTCTTCGTAGGAGAAGAGCAGCTCTATGCGTTTGATACGGTCGTGACGAGACGGGTGAGCGATGCGCAACTGACGCTTCGCTACGCCTTCGCGTTGCCGGATGAAAAGAAAATCAAGCGCGTGCAGCGCCGTGAATATTTACGTGTCCCTGAAATGATCAATGTGACCGTATCCGCCGAGGACGGCCAGGCGTTCCCATCGTTTGAGACGACGTCGCTCGACGTGTCGGCCGGCGGTATGCGAATCGTGGCCAATCGAGCCCCGGTCGCGGTCGACGAGTCGATGATCGTCACGTTCCATATTAATGATGACCGGGGCGTGCCGCAGACGTTCCGCGTCAAGAGCCGCCTCGTCCGCATCCATGAACAGACGGCCAAACAAGAGTTGTCGCTTTGCTTTGAAGAGTTATCACACCGGGACCAGGAGACGATTTTACGTTATTGCTTCCGAGCCCAGCTCGAAGCGAGAAAACGGACCGGCTCCGTATTTTCTTCACGATAAAAAACTGGTATGATGTTCTCGGAACAAATGACCGAGAGGAGGCGGGTATCGGGATGAGCCGATACCCAATTTTTATGAATAAACCATTACAAATCGCATTAGATGGACCGGCTGGGGCCGGCAAGAGCACGATCGCGAAAACGCTCGCTAAAAAACTAGGATACGTCTATATCGATACGGGTGCGATTTATCGCGCCGTCACGTATCGCGCGCTTCAAGACGGCGTCGGTCTCGAAGACGGTCCGATGCTCGCTGAGATGATCGACAAGATGGATTTACGTCTCGTCCCGTCTGAGAACGGTCAACGCGTGTTCGATGGCACGGAAGAAGTGACCGATGTCATCCGGACGAGCGAAGTGACGAACAACGTCAGTTTCGTCGCGCGCCAGCCGGAAGTACGGGCTGCCCTTATGGATTTACAGCGTGACCTCGCGAGTAAAGGCGGAATCGTCATGGACGGCCGTGATATCGGCACGCACGTCTTACCAGGCGCCGACTTGAAAGTGTTCATGACGGCGACGGTCGAAGAACGGGCCCGCCGTCGCCACGAAGAGAACGTGGCGAAAGGGTTGCCGAGCGACCTCGGACAGTTACAGCTTGAGATTGCCCTCCGCGACAAGCGCGACTCGGAACGAGAGGTCGCTCCGCTTCGCCAAGCGGACGACGCGCACTACCTCGACACGACCGAGCTGTCGATCGACGGGGTCGTCGAGGCGATCGAGCAATTGATGAAGCAGGTGATTGAACGATGAGACCACTCAACAATGGGCCGTTCGGCATGTATCGTCTCGCGGTGGGCGTCGTCAATATCATTCGCCGGTTGAGTTTCCGCGTCGAATATATCGGACGGGAAAACGTCCCGCTCGACGGGTCGATGATCGTCTGTTCAAACCATCAATCGAACTGGGACCCGGTACTTCTCGCCGGGGCGATGCCGAAACAACGCCAGCTCCGCTTCTTTGCGAAGAAAGAGTTGTTTGAAGTCCCGGTATTGAAACATATCTTGAACCGCGCTGGTCAAATCCCTGTGTCACGCGGAGAAGGCGACCGCCAGGCACTCCGGGTCGTCTTGCAAAAGTTGAAGGAAGACGAGGTCATCTCGATCTTTCCGGAAGGGACACGCTCGAAAGACGGGACGCTCGGCAAAGCCCAGGCCGGAGTCGGGTTCTTTGCGCTCCGCTCGGACGCCTCGGTGCTTCCGGTAGCCATCATCGGCACATATAAGTTCCGTTCGAAGCTTAAAGTCGTGATCGGCAAGCCGGTCGACTTGAGCGGGCTAAAAGCGGAGAAGGCGAGTGCTCAAACCGCGGCCGATTTGATTATGGCGACGATCGGTGATTTGTACATGCAGCATTCACGGAACGTTCGTTAATTTCAGGTTTAATCTCGCGCTAGGAAAGGAACTAACCTGATAACACCTTGACAAATCTTTCGAATTATAAGAAGTTTATACTAGGTGTAAGCGCCTTAGGGCGTTCCTTTTTGTACTCATCGTGAGGGGGTAGTGTTGGAATGGTCGAAGAAATGAAAGATATGCCTGATTTTGAGATTAATCGAGGTCAAATTGTGACCGGTACTGTCGTCAAAATCGAGGACAAACAAGCGTTGATCGATATCGGTTATAAAACCGAGGCAATTTTACCAATCAGCGAAGTATCAAGCATGCATTTAGACGATTTAAACGAATCACTCCATGTTAACGACGAAATCCGTGTCAAAGTGAAAAAGGTCACGGACGAAGAGGTGGTCGTTTCGAAGAAAGACGTGGATGCCGAGGCAGCTTGGGATCAAATCGTCGAGAAATTCGAATCTGGCGAAGTGTTCGAGGTCATGGTAAAAGACAAGGTCAAAGGTGGACTTGTCGTTGACATCGGTATCCGTGGATTTATCCCGGCTTCGCTCGTAGAAAACCACTTTGTCGAAGACTTCTCATCCTACTTGAATAAACCGATTACGGTTAAAGTCGTCGAGATTGACCGCGAGAAAAATCGCGTCATCTTGTCGCATAAAGCGGTTGCTGAAGCTGAAATGAGCGCGAAGAAAGCGGAGACGCTCGAATCGCTCGAGGTCGGTCAAATCATCGAAGGGACGGTTCAACGTCTCACTGATTTCGGTGCATTCGTCGATATCGGCGGCGTCGACGGACTCGTCCACATTTCGGAAATGGCCCATAGCCGGGTAGAGAAACCGAGCGATGTTGTGACTGAAGGAGACAAAGTCAAAGTGAAAGTGCTTGGACTTGACCTTGACAACGAGAAAGTGAAGTTGTCGATCAAAGAGACGCAACCTGGACCGTGGGAATCGGTGGAAGGTAAAATTCAACCGGGCGACGTGATCGACGGGAAAGTCAAACGTCTCGTCACGTTCGGTGCTTTCGTCGAAGTCGCGCCGCAAGTCGAAGGTTTGCTACACATCTCGCAGATTGCGAACCGACACATCGCGACGCCGTCTGAAGTGTTGTCAGAAGGCCAAGACGTGAAAGTGAAAGTGCTCGATGTCCATCTTGATGAGAAGAAAATCTCACTCTCGATGCGTGCGCTCGAGTCGAGTGATTCGACGCGTGAAGACGCGGACCAATCACTGCTTGACGAGTATAGTGACCAAGGAGGGTTCTCAGTCTCTGAATTGACAGGAGAAGAGACCTCGGACGATTCTAAATAAGACGGTCGTTCAAGCGGGAGCCAGACTCCCGCTTCTTTTTGTATGGTCACGGAAATAGCGCTGTGATATGATAGTACAGTTGCAATTAGAAACGATTAGTTATTGAATGAAAGTTAGAGAGGTGTTTATATGGGAATTCCAGCAGTGGCCATCGTAGGCCGCCCGAATATTGGGAAATCCACGATTTTTAACCGGATTATCGGAGATCGCGTGTCGATCGTCGATGATAAACCGGGGGTAACACGCGACCGCATTTATGGGACGGGTGAGTGGTTGAACCGTAAGTTTCATTTAATCGATACAGGCGGGATCGAGGTCGGTGATGAGCCGCTTCTCGTTCAAATGCGCCACCAGGCCGAGCTTGCGATCGATGAGGCGGACGTCATCATTTTCATGGTGAACGGACGCGAAGGCATTACAGCGGCAGACGAAGAAGTGGCGAACTTGTTGTTCCGTTCGAACAAACCGATCGTCCTCGCCGTCAACAAAGTCGATAACTTCGAGATGCGCGAACTCATGTATGAGTTCTATTCGCTCGGATTCGGCGACCCGTTCCCGATTTCGGGGACACACGGACTCGGGCTTGGAGACTTGCTCGACAAAGTTCTCGATTTGGCGCCAGATAAAGATGACTATGAATACAATGAAGAAGTCATCCAGTTCTCGCTCATCGGACGTCCGAACGTTGGGAAATCGAGCTTGACGAATGCGATTCTCGGTGAAGAACGCGTCATCGTCTCGGATATCGCGGGGACGACTCGTGATGCGATCGATACACCGTTCACACGGGATGGGCAAGAGTACGTCATCATCGATACGGCCGGTATGCGTAAACGCGGAAAAGTGTATGAATCAACCGAGCGTTATAGCGTCATGCGTGCCCAAAAGGCAATCGAACGTTCGAACGTAGTCCTCGTCGTCATCGACGGCGAAGAAGGCATCATCGAGCAAGACAAACGCGTCGCCGGCCTCGCCCACGAAGCGGGGAAAGCCATCGTGCTCGTCGTCAACAAGTGGGATGCCGTCGAC
The DNA here is from genome assembly GCF_018618115.1 of Exiguobacterium sp. s16. NCBI lineage: Bacteria > Bacillati > Bacillota > Bacilli > Caryophanales > Exiguobacterium > Exiguobacterium sp. s16. The sequence goes on from NZ_JACSLM010000001.1 coordinate 554,686, forward strand.
AAAGACGATAAGACGATGAAGAAGATGGAAGAGAAAATTCGTAAAGAGTTCTTGTTCCTCGACTACGCGCCGATCGTATTCTTGTCGGCTCTCACGTCGAAACGTCTTCAGACGTTGCTTCCGGTCATCAAGGAAGTGGCCGAGTCGCACCGTCGTCGGATTTCGACGAGCGTGTTGAACGACGTCATCGTCGACGCGGTCGCGATGAACCCGACACCGACGGACAAAGGACAGCGACTCAAGATCAACTACGCGACGCAAGTGGCCATCGAGCCGCCGACGTTCGTGTTGTTCGTCAACGACCCAGAGTTGCTTCACTTCTCGTACAAACGTTATCTAGACAACCAGATTCGCCGCGCATTTGACTTCACTGGTACACCGATTCATATCGTGGCGCGTCAGAAAAACTAGTAATGGGGGTGCCTTCTATGGCAAAAGTTGCTGTCATCGGCGCAGGGAGCTGGGGAACGGCGTTATCACTCGTCCTCGCTGACAACGGACACGACGTCCTGCTCTATGGACGTGAAGAAGAGCATGTGCATGAAATCAATACCGACCACACGAATTCGACGTATTTGAAAGATGCGCCGTTACCGACCTCGATTCGAGCGACGACGGACTTGGCAGAAGCGGTCGCCGGCCGCTCCATCGTGTTCCTCGTCGTCCCGAGCTCGGCGATTCGTCCGGTGTCTCGTGAATTGAACGCACTTCTCACAGAGCCGGCCGTGCTCGTCCATGCCGCTAAAGGGATCGAACCGAAGACGCACAAACGTCTGTCGGAGATCATCGCCGAAGAAATCGATCCGGCGAAACGCCGGGCCATCGGTGTTTTGACCGGCCCGACCCACGCGGAAGAAGTGGCGGTCCGTAAATTGACGACCATCACGATCGCCTGCGAGGACTTGGACGTGGCCGATGAGATTCAAGAGTTGCTCACGAACGATCAGTTCCGGGTGTATTTGAACTCGGACGTCATCGGAGCGGAGTATGGTGGTGCCCTTAAAAACATCATCGCGCTCGCTGCGGGGATGACGGACGGCCTCGGTTACGGCGATAATGCCAAAGCGGCCCTCATGACGCGCGGGATCGTCGAAATCGCGCGACTCGGGGTCAAACTCGGTGCCAACCCGGCCTCGTTCTCGGGATTGACCGGGATTGGTGATTTAATCGTCACGGCCACGTCTCAGCATAGCCGTAACTGGCGTGCCGGGAATGCGATCGGCCGCGGTGAAAAACTCGAGGACGTGCTCGGTCATATGGGCATGGTCGTCGAAGGTGTTCGTGCCTGTGAGGCGGCGCATACGCTCGCTCGGGAAGCCGGTGTCGAGATGCCGATCACGGAAGCCCTTTACAACGTATTGTTCGAAGGCAAGAGCCCGCATGATGAAGTACAAAAGTTAATGAGACGCCCGCAAAAGCATGAGATGGAAGAAGTATTCCATTTCGAAGGCGGCGAAGAGCAAAGGGACTGACGTTTTCGTTCAGTTCCTTTGTTTTTTTTGCTACACTTATGTACGGAGAAAGAATTAAAGAGAAAGTCGAGGGGATAGACGTGACACCGTCACTCATCAAGATGTGGATTTCATTTGCGGGGATTGGAGCGTTTGCCATCGCCGCGCTCATGGTGGCAATCAGCCATACGAAGCTATCGGGATGGTTCGCGGCGCTCGTCCGCGTCATCGCATTCGTCATATTTTTATTTGGAACGATCATCATGATTTATGTGGTCGCTTCAGGACCGACAGGAGGATAACACGTGAAACGGATTTTGTTGGTCGCTAGTCTTTTGGCGGCGACCGTGCTCAGTGGATGTATGTTCCCGGACTCGAACCGGGTCGATAACGTGCCGTATGAAGATCAATTGAAATCGGTCCAGACGGCCGTTGATTCGTTCAAAGAGACGACCGGTGTCTTGCCAATCAAAACGAAACCGGCTGAAACGCCTCTCATGGAGCGTTACCCGATCGAATTCGCCCGTCTCGTGCCTGGTTATTTGGCCGATCCGCCGGCGAACAGTTTCGAAGGGGGCGGCTTGTTCTTATATGTCCTTGTCGACGCCGAGACCGAGCCTACGGTCAAGCTCATTGATTTGCGCGTGACCGAACGGTTGCAAACGTTACAGACGAACATTAACGCCTTTCGGGCCAAAGAAGGGAAATTTCCGTTTGACGGGTCGGTCGGTAAGAATCAATTCACGATCGATTATGATCTCATCTTCGTCTCAGAAGAACCGACGGTCCCGAGTCCATACACCGATACCGAGTTGCCGATCTATGTCGACGGGACCGGGCAATTATTTGTCGATTACCGGACCGACCTCGAAGCCGCCCTTGAGAACACGGATGTAGAGCCGAAAGTCGGGGAAGACATTCGGTATTTGCTCTATAATGACTCCCCGTTCGCCCCTGCTTATTCGCAAGGGTACACGATTAATGAACAAGGTGAGGTCGAGTTTTTAAACAACTGATCGTCGGAACGGGTCGAATATGGGCTTTTCACTTAAAAAATGTTGTCATATCAACGTTTGTACGATATGATTAATCCCGTAAACTCCCTGTGAGAGGAGGTGAATCGTGATGAACAAAACTGAATTGATCCAAGCAGTTGCGGAGAAAGCCAACGTTTCGAAAAAAGAAGCTACACAAGTTGTAGAAGCTACATTCGAATCTATCACTGAAGCACTCCAAAACGGTGATAAAATTCAATTGATCGGTTTTGGTACTTTTGAAGTTCGTGAACGTGCTGCCCGTAAAGGCCGTAACCCACGTACGAAAGAAGATATCGAAATCCCGGCGAGCAAAGTTCCTGCCTTCAAAGCAGGTAAAGCGCTCAAAGATGCGGTCAAATAATGTGCAATACATAAGTCGCCGAAAGGCGGCTTTTTTTGTGGTGGAAAGCGAGTTCACATGGCGTGAATGTGACAAAAATGTGCTATACTATGTCAGAATGACAACGAAGAGGACGAGGGGGGATAGCATGGAACAGATGACATACGAAACCGTTGTCACCGACCTTGCTCGTCAAATCGAAGAACGCATGACCCATCCGTATTTGACGAGACACGAGATTGTACCCGCAGTCGACATGCCTTTACTTCGTTGGATGGTCGAGATGATTGAAATCGAATCGAATCAACAACGTCAGCTCGTGCTTGCGACGTATTTTGCGCACCAAGCGCTCGAACTGCACGATCAAGTAAAGGATAGTCCGAACGGATCGCTCGAGCGGCAATTGAAAGTGCTCGCCGGCGATTATGCCTCGGCTCAATTTTATAAAATTCTGGCCCTGTTTCCTGCCGATTATAGCAATCGCTTCGGCCGGACGGTCCAGCTCGTCAATGGGGCGAAATGTACACTTGCGTTAGACGCAGACGTACCTGTCACGACGTGGATGGAAGCGAACTTCGGATTGATCAAAACGTTTTCTGAAGTGATCGGTCAGGCTTACTTGACCGCATACGGAAAAACGATCATCGAACGAAAGGCGGCGGAACTGCGCCAAGAACAACGAGAACAGCTATCGACGCTCCTGGCGCACGCTGTCGCTTAGAACGGAAAGGATGTTACGTATTGCAACCGAAAGAAAAAGAGCAAAAAGTATATGACGTGTTTCAATCAATCTCACCGAGCTACGATACGATGAACTCAATCATCAGCTTCCGTTTGCATAAATGGTGGCGTAAAGCGACAATGCGTCGCATGCAAGTGTTCCCAGGGGCTAAATGTCTCGACGTCTGTTGCGGGACGGCTGATTGGACGATTCAACTCGCCGAGGCGGCCGGGAATACCGGTGTCGTCAAAGGTCTCGATTTCTCCGAGAACATGCTCGCGGTCGGACAAGAGAAAGTGGAAGAATATCCGACAATCGAACTCATCCATGGTAACGCGATGGCATTGCCGTTCGGCGATCACTCGTTCGACTATGTGACGATCGGTTTTGGTCTTCGCAACGTTCCGGACTATATGACGGTGCTCCGTGAGATGCACCGGGTGTTGAAGCCGGGTGGTACGGTCGTCTGTCTCGAGACGAGCCAACCGACGGCACCACTCTTCAGCGAGCTATACCGATTTTACTTTGGATCGGTCATGCCGCTGTTCGGTAAAGTGTTTGCCGGCTCGTATGATCAATATAAGTGGCTCCAAGAATCGACCGATCAATTCCCGGACCGGTTGACACTAAAACGGATGTTTGAGACGGCAGGATTCGAACAAGTCGAAGTGAAGGCGTTCTCCGGCGGTGCGTGTGCCATGCACTTAGGAAAGAAGTGGTGACCGATGTCTTTGAAGCGACTTTATCGCCACATGAACCGAGAGATTGAACAGATTGACCGGTTCTTGTCGACGCGAGTCCAAACCGATCATCCGGTCATCGAAGCGGCTTCGAAACAACTGTTAGACGCGGGCGGGAAGCGGATTCGGCCGGCGTTCGTCCTGCTTAGCGCCGGATTCGGACAGACGAAAGACATCCGATTGACGAAAGTGGCGGCGAGTCTAGAATTGATTCATATGGCCTCGCTCGTTCATGACGACGTCATCGATGACGCCACATTGCGCCGCGGCAAACCGACCGTCATGGAACGTTACGATGAACGGGTTGCGATGTACACCGGTAATACGTTGTTCGGTGAAGCGATTCGGCTCGTCTCTGAGATCGATTCCCCAGACGTGATGCAAATCATGGCTGATACGATGGAACTGATCTGTGTCGGGGAGATCAATCAAATCCAAGATCAATATGACTGGGCCCAGTCTCCGAAACGATATCTCGACCGCATCGCCCGCAAGACGGCGCTGTTGATCGAGACGAGTTGTGTGGCTGGTGCCGTCGTCTCGGGAGCCTCTCCTGACGTTGTCAAACAGCTGCGGTTGTTCGGCTATGATATCGGGATGGCGTTTCAAATGACGGACGACTTGCTCGACTTCACCGCAAAAAGTTTCCAACTCGGAAAACCGGTCGGTGAAGATTTGAAACACGGCCATAAAACGCTACCGCTCTTCTATTCAGCGGAAAATCCGGAATTTTTCGATCGGTTGCAACAAGTCAGTCATTCGTCTGATTATGCTTTGACGCACACGCTCGTTCGTGAAGTGCAACGCAACGGGACGCTCGAGCGGAGCCAACGGACGATCGACCGTTATGTGAACCGGGCGATCCGACGTCTTGACGGGTTACCGGACGTGGCCGACAAACGCTCCCTCATCGAGATTGCCGAGTACATCGGGAAACGAAAATGGTAATCGACACCTTGTAAACCCTTTCAATAATGGTGATGACCGTGTAAACTAATAACGTACATGGTACACATATCGATTTAGGGGGATTAGGGGAATGGAAAAAACATTTTTAATGGTGAAACCGGATGGCGTGAAACGTGGATTGATTGGGGAAATCATCTCGCGCTTCGAACAAAAAGGCTATACGTTGAATCGTCTTGAATTGTTGACACCATCAGTGGAAGTTGCACAATCGCATTATGCGGAACATAAGGAAAAGCCGTTCTTTGGAGAGCTAGTCGACTTTTTAACGTCTGGTCCTGTTGTGGCGATGGAATGGGAAGGCGAAAATATCGTCGCCGTCTCTCGGTTGATGATCGGGAAGACGAACCCGCTTGACGCACAACCTGGAACGATTCGTGGCGACTTGGCCTCGACGATGTCACAAAACGTCATCCATGGTTCAGATAGCGTGGAGAGCGCAGAGCGTGAATTGTCACTCTGGTTCGCCACTGAAGCATCACACGTTTGATGACGATAAAAGGGACGGGGGCCTCCTGTCCCTTTTTATATTGGGATTGAAGCGCTCTCACTCGTTTTGGCACGACATGATCTAGGAGAAGAGAAAGAATTGAGGTTGGAACTGGTGATAAATGATTATGCCATCTTCGTTAAAAAGTTTTATTTGAAGTCAGGGATCGACTTGAATTTATATAAAGAGGCTCAGATGAAGCGGCGGATGATCGCGCTTCGTGAGAAGAAAGGGTATGCCACGTTCATCGAGTATTTCAAAGCGATGGAAGCGGATCGAGGATTGTACGATGAATTTTTAGATCGCATGACGATCAACGTGAGCGAGTTTTATCGGAACCCCGTCCGCTGGCAGCAGCTTGAGACGGATATCTTACCCGAGCTCATCCGAAAAAGCCAAGGCAAATTGCGTGTCTGGAGCGCGGCCTGTTCGACCGGAGAAGAGCCGTACTCGTTAGCGATGCTATTATCGAAACATTTGTCACCCGCCCAGTTCACAATCACGGCGACGGACCTAGATGATGTGGTGATCGAAAAAGCGAAGCAAGGCAAGTACCATGAGCGGGCGCTCGTCGACTTGCCCCCTGATTTTCGGCAGCGTTATTTCACTCGCCGTGGGGACGACTATTACATCACAGAAGACATCAAGAAATTGGTGACGTTTAAAAAACATAACTTGTTGGCCGACGTGTACGAGCGGAATTTTGATTTGATCGTCTGTCGCAACGTCTTGATTTATTTCACCGAGGAAGCGAAAGAGAAAGTTTATAAATCATTCCACCGTTCGCTTCGCCCGGGCGGGATCCTTTTCGTCGGAGGCACGGAGCAAATCTTTCAACCGAAACGGTATGGCTACAAGATGAAACAAAGTTTCTTCTACGAAAAATTTGAAGAGTGAGGTGGCGCACATGCGTTATTTGACGGCAGGAGAATCGCACGGTCCCGGACTCTCGATCATCATCGAGGGTGTGCCGGCCGGGCTTGAAGTCGACGTGCAGGCAATCAATGACGAGCTTGCCAAACGGCAATCGGGTTATGGTCGCGGCCGTCGCATGCAAATTGAATCAGACCGAATCGAGGTGAGGGCCGGTATTCGTCACGGGGTGACGACAGGGGCCCCTATTTCGTTTTGGATCGAGAACAAGGACCATACCCATTGGCGGAACGTCATGCAGGCCGAACCGGTCGACGCGGATGTTGAAATCAAGCGTCGCGTCGTCCGGCCACGGCCGGGTCATGCCGACCTCGTCGGCGGACTGAAATATGACCATCGCGACCTGCGAGACGTGCTCGAACGCTCGAGCGCTCGAGAGACGGCGGCCCGTGTCGCTGTCGGGGCACTCAGCAAGCAACTGCTCGCTGCGGTCGGCATGTCACTCGTGAGCTATGTCAAAGTGATCGGCGGTGTCACGGCCGAGACATCATACGAGTCGCTCGACACGTTGCACGCCGCGATTGAGGCGTCGCCGGTCCGGACGATGGATGAGGCGGCAGGTCAGGCGATGATGCATCGAATCGACGAGGCGAAAGCTGCCGGTGATTCGCTCGGCGGTGTCGTCTGTACGGAAGTGCATGGCGTCATCCCAGGGCTCGGGTCGTATGTCCAATACGACCGAAAACTCGACGCGGCCATCGCCCGCGCCGTCATGAGCGTCAACGCGATTAAAGGGGTCGCGTTTGGGGATGGGTTCGAGATGGCGTATCGACCAGGCTCTGAAGTCATGGACCCGATCGCCTATGGCCCGGACGGTTATACGCGGCTGAGCAACCATCTCGGTGGTTTCGAAGGCGGGATGACGACGGGCATGCCGATCGTCTGTACGGCTGTGATGAAGCCAATCCCGACGCTATATAAACCGCTCCAATCCGTCGATATCGATACGAAAGAACCGTTTCTCGCACAAATCGAACGGAGTGACGCCTGTGCCGTCCCGGCCGCCTCGCTCGTCGTGGAGGCCGTCGTCGCGTTTGAGCTCGCCCGCGAGTTATGCGAGACGTTCGGACATGACACGGTCAACCGGATCCAGTCACGTGTCGCCGCATACCGAGAGGAGATTCGGACGTGGTGACGCTCCATGTGAACGCCTCGACCCCGTACGACGTCACAATTGAACGAGGGGACGCCTGGCTCGACCGCGTCCCTTACTTCTCGTGCTCCACCGTCTGGGTGGTCACAGATGAGACGGTCGACCGGTTGCACGGAAGTGCGTTCCGGGACCGGCTCGCGCATAAACATCGGAACGTCGTCTGGTCGGTCGTCCGCCCGGGTGACGGCTCGAAGTCGCTCGACACGATCGAACGGCTCGTCACGGACGGATTGACGAGCGGTTGTGACCGGGATACGCTCGTCGTGGCATTCGGTGGCGGCATGGTCGGGGATTTAGCCGGCTTTTTAGCGAGCGTCTATATGCGCGGTGTGCGTTACATACAAGTGCCGACGACGATTCTCGCGCATGACTCGGCCGTCGGCGGGAAAGTGGCGGTGAACCATCCGTTCGCGAAAAATGCGATCGGTGCCTTCTATCAACCGGCGGGCGTCCACTATAACGTGGACCGTCTCGAGACGTTGTCCGCGCGGGACGTCTTGAGCGGGCTCGGTGAATTGATTAAGCACGCCTATCTGTCACGTTACGTCCTCGGTCACTCGTTCGAGGTGGAGTTGTTCAATGCTTTGGCACAAGGACCGCTCGATTGGGAAACGTGGCTCGCACGAGGGATCGAAGTGAAGCGATTAGTCGTCGAGGCCGATGAACGCGAACAAGGCGTGAGGGCGTGGCTGAATTTCGGTCATACGTTCGGCCATGCGTTGGAGTCGGCTGAGGCATACCGGTTGTCGCATGGGGAAGCGATTCTCTACGGGATGGTGTACGCCTTCCTCGTCTCCGGCGACGAGGAACGGGCCGAAACCCTCGCTTCATTCATGAGGCGGGAAGGCATCACAACGGTCAACTGGCAATCGTTTGACACGTATCTCGCAGGCATGGGACGCGATAAAAAGAATCGGGACGGGCAGATCCGCTTCGTCCTGCTCGGCGCTGAGGTGACCGTTACGAGCGTCACGGCCGAGCGACTCACTGGAGCGTTCCATCAAATGAAAGGGTGGTTTTGACATGGGATTGAATGGATTCATACGGGTACCGAGTGACAAGTCGATCACGCATCGCGCTCTCTTGTTCGGGGCCGTGGCGACCGGGGAGACGACGATTTATGATCCACTCCTTGGCGAGGATTGCCGGTCGACGCTCGAGGCGATCCGGCGATTAGGAGCGGAGGTCATCGAAGAGCCGGACCGTCTCCTCATCACGGGGGCGAAGACGCTCACATCGGCCGAACTCGATTGCGGGAACTCGGGCACGACGATGCGTCTTTTGACAGGGCTTCTCGCCGGTTACGATGGGGAGTTCACGCTTACCGGAGACGCCTCGCTCTCAAAACGTCCGATGCGTCGGGTGACGGACCCGCTCCGACAAATGGGCGCGGACCTCGACGGGGAGTTCGCCCCGATCCGAATTCACGGCCGGACGCTGGCGGGCATCGATTACACGTTGCCTGTCGCGAGCGCGCAAGTGAAGTCAGCGGTCCTGCTTGCGGGACTTCGTGCGACCGGACCGACAATCGTGCGCGAGCCCGTCTTATCGCGGGACCATACGGAACGCATGCTGCCTTTGTTCAGTGGGCAATTGGACATCACGGCAGAGGACGGTGTCCGAACGATCCGGTTAGCTCCATCCGTGCTCAAGGGGGCCACGGTGGCCGTTCCGGCCGATCCATCTTCGGCTGCCTTTTGGTGGGCCGGGGCGGCGCTCGTCCCGGGCAGTCGCGTCACGACGACCGACGTCTGTTTGAACGAGACACGAATCGGATTTTTACGTACGCTCGAACGGATGGGTGTGAAGACGGAAGTGACGAACGTTCGCACGCTCGGGGAAGAGTCAGTCGGCGACGTGACAGTGTCGACGAGTACACTTCACGGCATCCGCTTGGACGGGGATGCCATCCCGCACCAAATTGATGAATTACCGTTGTTCGCTCTCGTCGCGTCGCAAGCGACGAGTCCGTCATCGGTCCGGGACGCGGGCGAACTCCGAGTGAAAGAGACGGACCGGATTCAGACGGTCGTGCACGAACTCTCGGCACTCGGGGTCGATGTGCGCGAAACCGAGGACGGATTTGGCGTCTATCCGAGCCGGTTGCACGGGGGTCATGTCTCCTCGCACGGGGATCATCGCTTGGCGATGATGCTCCAAATCGCGGACTTATTGACGACGGACCGTGTGACGATTGAACACGTCGAGGCAGCTGATGTAAGTTACCCACGATTCCGTGACGATTTACAACGCCTCGGCCGTGAGATAGAATAACGTCAATACGAGTAGCCGGTAGGAGGAATTATAAACATGTTAGACGAAATAGAATTGAATCATATTATTGAGATGCTCGAGAAAGGTGAGACCGAGCATGCCCTCATGCATCTCGAGTCGCTCGAGAAGGAAGGGTCGGACGAAGACCGCCTGGCCATCGCTGACATCTACCTCGAACTCGGGCTCGCCGATCGGGCCGTGAACGTACTCGCGGCACTCTACGTCGACTACGCGGGCAATCCGCACGTCGCCTTGTCACTCGCCGAGGCCTACTTGGACAGCGACCGGGAAGAAGAGGCGATTGCCGTCCTCGAAAAGATTGATACGACAGACAAGGAAGCGCATATGCGCAGCCTCGTCTTGCTCGCTGATCTCTATCAATCTCAAGGGTTGGATGAGGTCGCGGTGAAGAAATTGATGGAGGCGCTTGAGGCGAATCCAGACGAACCGCTCCTCATCTATGGCCTAGCCGAGTTGTATGCGTCGATCGGTTCATTCGAACAGGCGGTCCCGCTCTATGCCCGTCTGCCGCACTTGCGCTTGCCGGAAGAACTCGACTATCAGGCGGACTACGCCGAGGCGCTGACGATGATCGGCTCGTTCGAAGAGGCGCTCAATGAGTATGAGAAAGCAAACGACCGCAACTTGAATACCGTGTTCGGTCACGCGATGACCGCCCATCGCATCGGTCGCGATGAAATCGCCGTGAAACAGTTCGAGTCACTCCGGGCGATGGACCCGGACTTCACGTCGCTTTACTTGCCCTATACGGAAGCGCTCGACGCGCTCGGCCGCTTCGAAGAGGCATTGGATGTGATCGATCAGGGAATCGACCGTGACGACTACAACGACGAGTTGCGGACGGTGAAGGCGAAGCTGTTCTTGAAGCAAGGGCGGACGGACGAGGCGGTCACGGAACTCCGGGAAGCGCTCGCGCTGAACCCGGAATCGCTCCAGGCGACCGAGCTCCTCTTATCAGTCTTATTCGAATCGGGTGACATGGAGGCCGTCCTCGAGACGATCGACACGCTCGAAGAGCATTCGACGTCCCCGCTCATGACCTGGTACAAAGCGAAGGCGGCCTATGAACTCGAGGACTACGATCAAGCCGTCACGTTATACGGGTCGATCGAGCAAGTTTATAAAGAGGACGTGTCATTTGCCATCGAATGGGCTACACTATTGATAGAAGAAGGACAGCGTGCCGAAGCGCAACGAGTGCTCGAGCAAACGCTTGCGCTCACCGTCGATGTCGACGACCGCCAAGTTCTGGAGGAGCGGCTCGAACGGTTGACGGACCACGATTAATCGATACAAAGGAGATGGGGTCATATGGTCGAGCGGAAAAAGATGTTCTTAAAGCGATTCCTCGCTCATCATACGCTTCGCAAACGAGAAGCCAAGTGGATTATCGACTACTGGCTCAGACATCCAGAAAAACTCGGGAACGTTCATTTCGTCACGAACGCCTCGGTCTCACCGCGTAGCCTGATCATGACGGCGTACGGTTTTGACGGGGAACCGTTCCGTTACCGCCGGGGTGACCTCATCACGGTCAATCCCGAGAAGGCGTATCACGACATCCGGCTCCATGACGGCGCCATCTACGTGGAGCTCAACTTCCAAGGGATGATGATCGACGAAATGTGGATTGACATCGTTGAATTGAACCCGTTCGAACCCGTGGCCGAACTTAAGGATGAAGTGACGACGTCCGCGCAAACGGTCATCCGGGCCTCGGTCGCCCAGTTCGAGGAAGAACGTCTGCTCGTCGAAATCGACAAGGCGCTCGACCGGCGTGACGAAAAATTGTTCCGCAATTTGACGAGTCAGCTGCATCAAGTGCGAGCCTCAAAATTATTTTAATAAAAACAAGCGCTTCCGTTATGGTCGGCGCTTGTTTTTTGGTATATTAATGACGTAGGAATACACAATAATTTCACATTTCGTTCATAAGTTTCGCATAGGGAACGTTTGTAGGTACGCTACAATGGACATGATGATGTATGTCTGGAGGAGAGGAGGAGGAAGATGAGGTTCGATGGCATAGACGCGATGAAATCGCTGACAGAACGCCAATACGTCGACACGCTCGTCGTCCCACTCGTCGAACTGGCGTTTGATGAGGACATGGTGCGAAAAGCCGAAGGGAACGAAGTCATTCAGGCGGTGGCACTCGAGACCGAACGGCAACTGTCGGGACGGACGATGCTCAGCCCGACACTCAGTTACGTCGACGTGGACGCTGGCCGGGCGACGGCAGAAGCGGTACTCACGAAAGCGGTGTCCTCTGGGTTTTCCCACGTGTTGTTCATCTCCTCGGATTTGCGTTTCAAAGGGTCTGAACTGCCGATTATGTTTGTTCCGCCGCTTGCTTTAAAAGGCATGTCCGGCGAGCAGTCGCACACGATGGTTCAAAATTTTGCGACGCAAGTCATTACCGAGCTTTCGAGCCGTTGGATGGCGACATGAAGCGGTTGACGTGGAGGTTTTATTGATATACTATTTTGTTGAGTGAGAAATTTTTGTGAAGAATGCATAAAGAATTATGGGGTTATGCACACGAATGAGGGGGGAACGAAATGGCTCAAAATGGGTCAAAAGTCACACGCCGTCAGTTCTTAACGTATACGTTGACTGGTGTAGGTGGCTTTATGGCGGCAACATTGATCAGTCCGATGGTCAACTTTGCGATCGATCCGGTCTTAAAAAAATCGGGAGCGGGCGATAAAGTAAAAGTCATCAGTCTTGATGACATCACGACTGAGCCGCAACGTGTCGACTTTAAGAAACAAACGCAAGATGCTTGGTATGAATTTGAAGAAACGCTTTCGGCGTGGGTATTTAAAGATGAGAGCGGCGAGATCATCGCCTTGTCTCCAATTTGTACGCACCTCGGCTGTCAAGTAGGATATGGTGGAGACCCGACTCGACCGACAGAGTTCTTCTGCCCGTGTCACTTCGGTCGCTATGAGAAAGATGGAACGAACATTCCTGGTACGCCTCCGACTGCACCACTTGCACGCTACGAAAAAGAAGAAAAAGACGGCTTCCTATACTTGGGCAGTCCAGTCGCACAGTTGTGAGAGGGGGAATAGTCGATGTTACAAAAAATTTATGATTGGGTCGATGAACGCGTCGACATCACGCCGTTATGGCGCGACATCGCTGACCATGAAGTTCCAGAACACGTCAACCCTGCCCATCACTTTTCAGCATTTGTTTATTGCTTCGGCGGTCTGACGTTCTTCACGATCGTGATTCAAATTCTGTCAGGGATGTTCTTGACGATGTACTACGTACCAGATATCATCAACGCGCACGCGTCGGTGTACTATTTACAAAACGAGATCGCACACGGACAAATCGTTCGTGGGATGCACCACTGGGGCGCATCGGTCGCCATCGTCATGTTGTTCTTACATACGCTCCGCGTATTCTTTACCGGATCGTATAAGAAACCGCGCGAACTCAACTGGGTCGTCGGTGTTCTCTTGTTCTTCGTCGTCTTGGCGCTCGGTCTTACAGGGTACTTGTTGCCGTGGGATATGAAAGCGTTGTTCGCGACGAAAGTTACGCTTCAAATTGCCGAGAGTGTCCCGGTCATTGGTGGCATTGCCAAGACGCTTCTCGCCGGTGGTGAGATCGTCGGCGCACGGACGCTCACGAACTTCTTCGCCATTCACGTCTTCTTCTTACCGGCGGCCTTGTTCGGACTCCTCGGAGCCCACTTCTTGATGATTCGTAAACAAGGGATTTCAGGACCGCTATAAGCCGATTCGAAGATATAAAGGGGGAGAAACGATATGCATCGCGGTAAAGGGATGAAATTTGTAACCGACTCTCGAGTAGGAATCTCGAATCGGAAACAAAATATTGCAAAAGACTATTCTGAATACCCAGGACGCACTGAGGCGTTCTGGCCGAACTTCTTGTTGAAAGAGTGGATGGTCGGTTCGGTCTTCTTGATCGGATTCATCGCCTTGACGATCGTCGAGGCACCACCGCTCCAAAACATCGCCGATCCAACGAACACGTCTTACATTCCGTTACCGGACTGGTATTTCTTGTTCTTGTATCAATTGCTCAAATACCAATTCGCAGCAGGGGACTGGATCCTTCTTGGGACGGTCATCTTGCCAGGCGTCGCTTTCACGGCGCTCTTGATCGCACCATGGCTCGACCAAGGACTCGAACGCCGTCCGGCGAAACGTCCGGTCGCCATCAGCTTCATGCTTCTCGGCGTGTTGTCGATCTTCTACTTGACGTGGGAATCGGTTCAAACGACACATTGGGATCAAGTGCATGAACAAGGAATCTTGGAAGTACCGGGCGAGGGCCCTGAAATCGATACGGCCGCACCAGGTTACGAGATTTACTCGGCGCAGTCATGTGTGAACTGTCACGGTCAGAACCTCGAAGGCGGGGCAGCAGCTCCTGCACTCGTCGGCACTCAGTACACGGCCGAAGAGATCGCGGATATCGCGGTCAACGGTGTCGGTACGATGCCGGCCGGCCAATGGGACGGTTCGGATGAGGACCTCCAAGCCATGTCTGAATTCATCGCTTCATACGGTGAAGGCGGAGAAAACAACCAATAAACGATTGGTTCAAGAAGTGTGACCCGTCAAACGGGCCACACTTCTTTTTACTTTCGTTTCGTTGCGCTACAATGAAGAAAAAAAGGATGGAATACTCGAATGATACATATGTTGCGCCCGATCCTGACACACCGGCTCGTGTTAGGACTACTCTTTCTCATCAATCTGCTCGGCACGATCTACGGGTACGTCTGGTATGAGCCCCAGCTTCGCGATACGCCGCTCATCTATTGGCCGTTCGTACCGGACAGCCCGACGGCCTCGCTCTTCTTCACGATTGTGCTCGGCCTATGGCTCGCCGGAAAGAAGTCGCCGCTCATGGAGACGCTCGCCTTCGTGACGCTCATCAAGTATGGGGTGTGGGCCGTCATCATGAACCTCTTGTTCTTGCGGGAACTCGGACCGGACGCGGAGACGTTCACCGTGCTCATGGCCGTCATGCTGATGGTGTCGCACGGAGCGATGGCGTTCCAGGCGCTGTTGTATGCACCGTTCATGACATGGACGGTTCGTTCGTTCGTTATGACGCTCGTCTGGGTAGTCCACAATGACGTCGTCGATTATGTGCTCGGCCAATGGCCGCGCTATCCGTCGCTCGCCGAGCATATCGCCTGGATCGGCTACGGTTCGTTCTGGTTGACGGGAATATGTTTTTTTATGGGATACCACCTCATCCTGCGCACTTCACTTGATAATAAGTTCATAAGAATGTAAAATCAGGGTATCAAATACACGCAGAGGTGATAGAGAACATGTCATTAGGTGGCTATATTTTCTATCTTGCACTGATTATGCTCATCCCATTATGGGCCCAGATGCGAGTGAAAAGTACGTACAAAAAATTTCTTCAACAACCGATTCAAAGCGGCGTCACCGGCGCCCAAGTCGCTGACTTCATCATGAAACAAAACGGCGTCAACAACGTCCGCATCGAGATGGTCGACGGACTGATGAGTGACCATTACGATCCGGTCAATAAAGTCGTCCGTCTCTCACGTGAAGTGTATCAAGGCTCGACAATCTCATCGGCTGCGATTGCGGCCCACGAGATCGGCCACGTCATTCAAGATGCGACCGACTATAAGATGATGCGTGTCCGCCACCGGCTCGTGCCGGTCGTGAACATCACGTCGAACTTGTCGTTCCCGCTTCTCTTAGGTGGTTTCTTGCTCGGCGCGATGGGCCTCGCCCAACTCGGTGTCGTCATGATGCTCGGGGCGGTCGTGTTCCAACTCGTCACACTCCCAGTCGAATTCGATGCCTCGAAACGGGCCATGGCTGAACTGACGAGCCACGGAATCGTCACGGCAACCGAAGAGTCGGGTGCGCGCAAAGTGCTCAACGCGGCAGCATGGACGTACGTGGCGGCAACGCTCGTCGCCGTCGCCGAATTGATCCGCTTGGCACTCATCGTCTTCATGCCACGTGATGAGTAGAATCAACGGTCCCGTCTCGCGACGGGACTTTTCTTATCATGTTTGGAAAGGGGACCGAGATGTCAAAACCACAGTTGACGAAGGCGGGTCGTCTGCGTCTGATCGAACAACTCGAGACGCTTCGCATCGAGGGTCGGCGTGAAGCACTCGAACGTGTCAAGGCGGCCCGGAAATTTTGTGACTTTCGAGAAGATGTGACGTACTTTGACGCAGTGCGTGAACAAGAGCGCATCGAGACGAAAATCATCGAACTAGAGCGAACGCTCGCCGATGCCGTCGTCGTGGAAGAGGAAGCGACTGCCGGAAAGGTTGGGTTCGGTGACACGGTGACGTTGCGAGAACTGCCGGATGGTGACACCGAGACGTACCAAATCGTCGGCGAGCTCGAGGCCGATCTGGCAAACGGGTCGATCTCGGCGACGTCACCGCTCGGTAGCGGTTTGATGGGAGCTGCCGTCGGTCAAACCGTCTCCATCGCTTCACCGGGCGGCACGCTCACGTTTGAGATCGTCCGCATCGAACGATAATGAAACAACGCCCCGTTCATTCGAACGGGGCGTTGTGCGTCGTGACTTATTTCAAAGGAATCCGGTTCTCATCGAACGTGAACCCTTCACCACCGACTTCATAGACGTGGTGGAACGTGACGAAAGCGTGCGGGTCGATCTGTTTGACGATCGTCTTCAACCGGTTCACTTCGTTCCGTCCGACGACGACGTAGAGGACTTCAAGTTCCTTGTTCGAATAGCCGCCTTTGGCGAGAAGACGGGTCGTCCCGCGGTTCATCGTGGCGTGGATGCCGTCGGCGATGGCCGTCCGATGGTCGCTGATGATCATGGCGGCCTTCCCGGCATACGTCCCTTCCTGCATCGAGTCGATGACGCGGGCCCCGATATAGACGGCGAGGAGCGTATACATCGCCTCGCGAATATCAAGATACGTCAAACTGAGGACGATGACGAAAAAGTCGAACACGAGGAACGTCTTGCCGATCGACCAGCCGACGTAACGTTGCACGAGCCGGGCAATGATGTCGACGCCTCCGGTCGTGCCGCCGTTATTGAAGATGATGCCAAGACCGACCCCGATGAACAGGCCGGCGAACAAACTCGCGAGCACCATGTCGTCCGTCAAATCGATGACGAGGTTTGAGTACTTGGCAATGAGGGCGTACCAGAGCGAGAAGCTGAACGTCCCGATGAGCGTGTAGATGAACGTCGTCCGCCCGAGCAGCTTATAGCTGACGAAGAAGAGCGGGATGTTGAGCGCCAAGTTCGTGATCGATGGCGACCAATCGAACAAGCCCCGCAGAATCAAGGTGATGCCTGTGAAGCCGCCTTCCGCCAAGTTGTTTTGGACGTTGAAGTGGTAGACACCGAACGCGAAAATAAAGGAACCAATCAAAATGAAGAATATATTGCGAAACCGAATCGGTAATTGTACCGTCATCTGGTTCACCTCCCATCTAGTAGCGTACTCGAAAAACCTCTCGATTGCCTACCCTGAACATATGACAATCGAGACGGAGTCCGATATACTTTTCACAGAAGAGGTGATTTTATGAAAATAGTAGCAATTGGGGCCCATCCGGACGACATTGAGATTGGCATCGCCGGTATGACCGCCCAATGGACCGAGGACGGGGTCGAGGTCCTATACGTCGATTTGACGAGAGCCGAACTGTCATCGAACGGGGACGTCGTCACCCGGGGGAAAGAAGCCGAGATGGCCGACCGTGTGCTCGGCATCCGGCGTGTGAACCTCGGTTTTCCGGACCGGGGTTTGACAGGGGACAATGAACAAGTCGAGGCGCTCGTCCGTTTGATTCGGACCGAACGTCCGACACATGTCTTTTATCCATACGGCGTCGACCGCCATCCTGACCACGGGGCTTGCGCCCGACTCGTCGAGGAGGCGCTCTTTAACGCGGGAATCCGTAAATTTATGCCGGACGTCGCCGCGTATCGACCGTCGAGCGTCTATCAATATATGATCAACGCCCATACGACGCCTGACGTCTGCATCGACATCACGGCGACGATTGAACATAAACTAAACGCTTTACGGGCTTATGCCAGTCAGTTCACACCGGTCGACGGTGTGGCGACACCGCTCACGGACGCCTATCTCGATCGGGTGTTGGCACGGGAACGGCATTTCGGCAGTTTGATCGGAACGGAGTACGCCGAAGGGCTCATGACGACCCGTCCGTACGTTGTCACGAAGGCGGGTGAGCTCGCATGAGACTACGCATCGGGGTCCTTTGTTATCCGTCGGTCGGAGGTTCAGGCATACTCGCTACCGAGCTCGGCATGAAACTCGCCGACCGGGGGCATGACGTTCATTTCATCACGTCGAGCATCCCGTTCCGACTGAACGCCTACCATCCGAATATCACGTTCCACCAAGTCGAGATCAACCAGTACTCGGTGTTCCGCTATCCGCCGTACGACATCACGCTCGCCTCGAAAATCGCGAGCGTCATCCAGGCGTTCGGTCTTGATGTCATTCATGCCCACTACGCGGTGCCGCACGCTGTCTGTGCCGCCCTCGGGCGCGAGATGGCCGGGACGAAGACGCCAATCGTGTCGACGCTCCACGGGACCGATATCACCGTGCTTGGGGAAGACGAAGAACTCAAGCCGGCCATCCTTTATGGGTTGCGCCAATCGAACGCGATCACGGCCGTCTCGGACAGCTTGAAACAAGAGACGCTCGAGCGGATCGGGTCCGATTTGTCGATTGACGTCATCCATAACTTTATCGATGAGGCCGTCTATCAACCGCAGGCCGATACATCGCTTCGCGAACGATACGGTTTATCGGAACAGGACCGGGTCGTCATCCATATCTCAAACTTCCGTCAAGTGAAGCGAATCGACCTCGTGCTCGAATCGTTCCAGCAGATGAACGTGCCGCACAAAAAACTGCTCCTCGTCGGTGACGGCCCGCTCATGGGAGCGATGCGCCGCCTCGTGAGCGAGATGGGGCTCGAAGAGCAAGTCATCTTCGCCGGGAAGCAAGAGCAAGTGGCGGCACTTCTATCGATGTGCGACGTCCATATCCTGTTGTCGGATAAAGAGGCGTTCGGCCTCGTCGCTCTCGAGGCGATGGCGACGGGTGTGCCGTCGGTCGTCAGCGATGCGGGCGGATTGCCGGAAGTCATCACCGACGGCGTGGAAGGGTTTGTCGTCAAACGCGGCGACGCGCTCGCGGCGACGAAAGCGCTCGAAGCGATCTTGCTCGACCACGAGCTCCATGCACGCTTCCGTGCGAACGGGCTCGAGCGGGCCAAACAGTTCGCCTCGGCCGATATCGTCACGGCGTATGAATCGCTTTATGAACAGGTGGTGGGACGATGACGGAATGGGAATACGCTAAACGAATCATCGAGACGATCAACGCCCACGGTGGCGAAGCGTACATCGTCGGGGGGGCCGTCCGTGACTATATGCTCGGTACGCTTCCGGATGATATCGATATCGCCACGTCGCTCTTCCCGGACGAAGTCATGCGCTTGTTCCCGAAATCGGTACCGACCGGGATTGACCACGGCACGGTGACGGTCATCCTCGACCATCATCCGTTCGAAGTGACGACGTTCCGCTCGGAAGGGACGTACTCGGACTCGAGACGACCCGACCATGTTTCGCTCGGCGTCTCGCTTGAAGAAGATATGAAACGGCGTGACTTCACCATGAACGCGATGGCGTTCCACGACGGCAACGTCGTCGACTTGTTCGGCGGACGGATGGACCTCGAGGCACGTGTCATCCGGACCGTCGGCAGCCCCTATGAACGCTTCAACGAGGACGCGCTCCGCATCATGCGGGCGTTCCGCTTCATGGCACAGCTCGATTTTCGGCTCGACGAAGACGTGCAACGGGCTTCACGCGAACTCGGCCACAAACTGCAAGACATCGCGAAGGAACGGGTCGCCATCGAGTTCGAGAAGTTGATGATGGGCCCGGCATACCGAAAGGCGCTCGCGGCGATACTTGACCTCGGCATCTATCAATACTTGCCGAACGTCACGGAGACGCTCATCCGCCGTGTCATCGCCGACAAGCGGACCCCGGTCGACCCGGTCGGGGGCTGGGCGTTGTTCGTCTATTATGCTGACGCCACCGATTGGCTGACACCGTGGAAACGCTCGAACGTACTGAAGCGGGAGGCGGGCGTGCTCGCGCGTCTGTTCGACAGCGGGCTCGACACGTTCACCATCTATGAGACGACGCCGGAGACGCTAGCGACATACTTGCGGATGTCCGGACGAAGCGAGACGGCCGAACAGTTGAAGCGGCAGTTGCCGATCCAGTCGCGTCGGGAACTCCGATTCGATGGTCGCGATGCGCTACATCTCGGTGCCCGGGGACCGCTCATCAAACAGCTGCTCGCCCACGTTGAGCGGCTCGTGCTCATTGGCGAGCTCGCCAATGAGCCGGAATCGTTACGAAAGGAGGCCGAACAATGGCTTCGACACGCGGAAAAGTCTTAAATCTGTTGCAGGACGGGGCCGTCTGGAGCGGTCAAGAGTTGGCCCGCCAATTAAATATTTCACGTACCGCTATTTGGAAGCATATCGAGACGTTAAAACAAGACGGGTATGCGATTGAAACGATTCCTCGAAAAGGGTATCAATTGTTCGGTCAGACCGACCGGCTCGATGAACCGGCGTTCGTATCGTTCCGAAAAGGGCGGTTCGGACAAGTCGTCCATGCGTTTGAGCAAATCGACACGACCCAACGCATCGCCCATGAATTGGCGCAAAAGGGCGTCCTCGAAGGAACGCTCGTCATCAGCGAAGAGCAGACAGCGGGCCGAGGCCAACTCGGCCGGAACTGGTATAATCCGAGCCACGTCAATATCGCGGCGAGCGTGATTTTGCGGCCGGCGTTGCCGATTCGAGACGCCTCGAAGCTGACGCTCATGGCGGCGAGCGCGTTCGCGCGCGCCCTGCACGCGCAAGGCATCCCGGCCACCATCAAATGGCCGAACGACTTGTTGCTCAACGGGAAAAAAATCGGCGGCATCTTGACCGAGATGCAGACGGAGGGTGACCGGATTCAAGCCGTCATCCTCGGCTTCGGGATGAACGTCAACAGCGAGGTCATCCCGGAAGAGCTCGCGCATCGGGCCACATCGATCAAACTCGAGACGAATCAGACGCATCGCAGAAGCGAGCTGCTTGCCAACTTACTCGCCGAGCTTGAAAGCGAATATGACTTGTTCCTTGAGTCTGGGTTCGGCCCTGTGCGCAAGCATTGGCTCGAGCATGCCGCTTATCTGAACGAATCGATCACGTTGACGGCATCAGGTAAGCCGAGGTATGGAACGATGCGCGGTATTTCGGAAGAAGGCGCACTCCTTTTGGAACAAGAAGGAATCATCGAGCCGATTTATTCGGCGGAGATCGCAGTTTGGAATGATTGATGGAAACGGGTTCGTGGTCTATAATGAATGTGCCGGACGCTATCGCTCGCGAAGTGTACCGGAACTGCAGACCGCCACTCTATATTTTGTCTGCCTTGATCATTTTGACAGGGACAGAAGGACACTCAACTACTTGAGATTGTTTTCGTGCGCCTTCTTACCATTCGTGTAGGAAGGCGTTTTTTGTAACCTGTCTCCACATTTAGGAGGAGAACCATATGCACACGATGACTTCGTTATTGAAGAAGATGAAGCAAGAAGAGAAATTGGTCATGTTGACGGCCTACGATTATCCGTCGGCGAAACTGGCCGAGGCAGCAGGGGTCGACATCATTTTAGTCGGGGACTCGCTCGGAATGGTCGTGCTCGGCTACGATTCGACAATCCCGGTGACGACCTCCGACATGGTGCACCATGCCAAGGCCGTGCGCCGCGGGGCACGGAACACGTTCGTCGTCGTCGACATGCCGTTCGCGACATATCATGGCGACTTCGACCGCACGCTTCAAGCGGCCGCGACGTTATTCCAAGACGGTCAGGCCGATGCCATCAAACTTGAAGGGGCCGGTGAGGTGCTCGAGACGATCGAACGTCTGACGAAAGTCGGCATGCCGTGTGTGGCCCACCTTGGCCTCACCCCACAATCGGTCGGTGTACTTGAAGGCTATAAAGTACAAGGGAAATCGCTCGAGGATGCCGAACAGTTGATCGCCGACAGTCTCGAGGCCGAACGGGTCGGTGCGAAGATGCTCGTTCTCGAGTGTGTGCCGCACCAATTGGCCAAAAAGATTGCCGAGGCACTTACAATCCCGGTCATCGGCATCGGTGCCGGTGCCGACGTGGACGGTCAAGTGCTCGTCTATCACGATATCTTGAAATATGGCGTCGACCGTCTGCCGAAGTTCGTCGAGGCGTATGCTGATGTGAACGAGGTCGCGACGACGGCAATCCGCAATTATGTCGAGGCGACGAAAGACGGCTCGTTCCCGCTCGAACGGCACACGTTCACGATGGATGAGTCGTTGCTCGACACGCTCTACGGGGGCAAGGCATGAACATCGTCACGACACCACATGACTTACAGAAACTGTTGACCGACGCCGGGACGATCGGTTTCGTCCCGACGATGGGTTATTTGCATGAAGGGCATCTCAGTCTCGTCGAGGCGGCCAAGTCAGAGAACGACCTCGTCGTCATGAGCATTTTCGTCAACCCGACCCAGTTCGGTCCGAACGAGGACCTCGACCGCTATCCGCGTGATTTCGAGCGTGACGAGGCGCTCGCCCGCGAGGCGGGTGTCGACGTCTTGTTCTACCCGAACACGGAGACGATGTATCCGCTCGACATGGCTCGCGTCACGGTACGTACCGGCGCAGATGTCCTCTGCGGAGCGAGCCGGCCCGGTCATTTCGATGGCGTTTTGACCGTTGTGTCCAAGCTGTTCAACTTGGTCCGTCCGACGCGTGCTTATTTTGGTTTGAAGGACGCGCAACAAGTCGCCTTGATCGAAGGATACGTCCGTGACTATTTCGTCCCGGTCGAGATTCGACGCTGTCCAATCATCCGTGAAGAATCAGGTCTCGCCAAGTCGTCCCGGAACGTCTATTTGTCGGAGACGGAGAAGGCGGATGCAAGTGACATCAATCGGGCATTGGCTGAAGCAAAGGATGCGCTTGTACAAGGCAAAACGATTCAAGATGTGAAAGCACATCTCGAGGAACGTCTGAAGAACATCCCAAACAGTACGATCGACTATGTCGAGATCAAAGACTACCCGACGTTGACCGAGGTGACCTCCGCGTCGACCGAACTATTGATTGCCGTAGCGGTGCAGTTCGAACGGGCCCGCTTGATTGATAATGTGATTTGGAAGAGAGGATGAATCCAATGATTCGAACATTTATGCACGCGAAACTACACAAAGCGACCGTCACCGAGGCGAACTTGCATTACGTCGGTTCAATCACAATCGATGAAGATTTGATGGACGCGGTCGGCATCATGGAAAACGAACATGTGCACATCACGAACAACCATAACGGAGCTCGTATCGAGACGTATGTCATCAAAGGAGAACGAGGTTCGGGTGTCGTCTGTCTGAACGGGGCAGCGGCCCGCCACTTCCAAGTCGGAGATGTCGTCATTATCATGGCGTACGGCCAAATGACGGCCGAGGAAGCGAAACAGCATCGTCCGAAAGTCGCCGTCTTGAACGAACGGAACGAGATCGATCAACTTCTTTATGAAGAGATCGCCCATACGATTCTATGAAACGAGCGGGGATGTCCGATAGAGGCATCCCCGTTTTTTCGTGTATCGTTCTATGGTAAGATGAGACAGACAGAAAGCACGAGCGTGCCGAAGATGGGATGGATGTTATGGACACCTATGTGATAGTGGATTTGGAGACGACTGGTCATTCCGTCAAGTCCGGCGACGAACTGATTGAATTTGCGGCGGTGGTCGTTCAAGGGAGTGAAGTGATTGAGCGCTACAGTACCTTGATTCGCCCGAGTCGCCCAATCCCGCCTTTTATCACGCAGTTGACGACGATCACGAACCAAGACGTGGCGGAAGCCCCGACGTTTGAGGAAGTGATCCCAGATATATGGAAGATGCTCGATGGGCGAATATTCGTCGCCCACAACGTGTCTTTCGATTTGAATTTTTTAAATGAAAGCCTCGAGCAAGCCGGGTACTTGCCGTTCCAAGGGCGAGCGATCGATACGGTCGAGCTGGCCCGGATCCTATACCCGACGCTTGAGAGCCATGCGCTCGAGTCGCTCGCCGAGACGTTTGATCTCGTGCATACTGACGCGCACCGGGCGCTCAGCGATGCCGAAGCGACGGCAGAACTGTTCATTCGTTTGATTGAACGGTTGCGCGCCTTACCACTCGTGACGTTACAACAGTTACGACGCCTGTCCGAGTCGTGGACGAGCAACGTCGAACCGCTCCTCGACGAGTTGATTCTTGAGGTCGGGATCCGAGCCGACGATGAGACGACGTTCGATATTCATCGGAAAATCGCACTCCGACGTCTCGTCGATACATTCGAACCCGCTGTCGAACGCGAACCGTTCGAGCCGTTTCTTCACCGGACAATCGAAGAGACGCTTCCGGCGCTATTCGGTCAATTTGAACCGCGTCAAAGCCAGTTCGAGATGATGCGACACGTCTATAAGGCGCTCGACGACGAGGCGACGCTGTTGATCGAGGCGGGTACGGGGACCGGAAAGACATTGGCGTATTTGATTCCGAGCGCACACCACGCCCTCGAGACGAAGCGCCCGGTCGTCGTCAGCACACATACGATTCAGTTGCAAGAACAGTTGTTGAATCGAGATTTACCAATCTTAAAAGCGATTTTCCCTGAAATCGAGTTCACACTTTTGAAAGGGAGACGCAACTACATCGACCTCCGAAAGTTCGAGATGATTCTCGAAGAAACGAATGACGGGCTGCTCCCGGCGATGTGCAAAGCGATGGTCCTCGTCTGGTTGACCGAGACCGAGACGGGGGACTTGGAAGAGTTGTCATTGCCCGGTGCGGCGTCACAAGGGCCGGCCTCGTTCAAACGGCTGATCCAGGCCGATGCAGCCTCTGACTTCGGTCGCTTCGACCCTTGGTATAGCCGTGACTTCTTCACCCGGGCCGTCTTGCGCTCGAAAGAGGCCGATATCATCGTGACGAACCATGCTTTGTTGTTCTCTGATTTGCAACACCAGGCTGGGATTCTCCCGACCGATACGCCACTCGTCTTGGACGAGGCGCATCAAGTCGAGGAAGTCGCGTCGCATCACTTCGGAGTCACGTTTGACGCGATTCAATTTGACCGCCTGTTCAAATGGTTCGGCTACGGTGCCGACGGCAAGTTTCATTCGCGCGTGCTCGGGCTCGCCGATTTGACGTCCGTCTCGGAAGAGGCGGAGGCGTTCAGCAAAGCGACCGATCAAGCACTCGCCCGCGTCGACGATGAGCTGAACGATTTGCTCACGGCGCTCCAGTCGCTCGGGAAAAAGCGGGAGCAACGTCAAACCGTCCGCTTCGAGCGGGAAGGGGAACCGTTCCGACCGATTCGTGAAGTGGCGAAACGGCTCGAGGACCGACTGCGCACGTTACGGACGACATTGCGACAACTGCACCGTCTCCTCGATGAGCATAAAGAGCATATGACGTTCAAACAACGGGCCGTGCTCGGTGATTTGAAGGCATTCATCGGCGACGTGCGCGATATCGAGAGCGTCCTCTACGAGACGATGCTCACGCGGGACGACGATGCCGTCAGTTGGGTTGAGCTCAATCTGGCTAATCGCAAGTTGACCTCGGTGTACACCCAGCCGGTCGAGATCGGACCGCTCCTGCATGAGCGGCTGTTCGCCAAACGGCCGACCATTCTGACGTCTGCGACGATGACCGTCTCAGGACGATTCGGCTTCATCGAGCGGCGTCTCGGACTCGATGGGGAAAACGTTCGCCGCGTCGTCCTGGCGTCACCGTTTGATTTCAAGAAGCAAGCGAAACTGTTCGTGCCGTCCGACATCCCGCTCATCAACGAAGTTCCGTTGCCGCGGTTCGTCGAGCAGATCGCGGACTCGATCGCCCAAATCGCCAACGTGACGAAAGGACGGATGCTTGTCTTGTTCACGTCGAACGAACTGTTGCGTTTGACGCACGAGGCTGTCAAAGACCAATTGGATGAGGCGTACACGCTCCTCGCCCAAGGGGTCAGCGGCGGATCGCGAAGCCGCTTGACGAAACAGTTCAAGCGGATCGACCAGTCGATTTTGTTCGGAACGGCAAGCTTTTGGGAAGGGGTCGATATTCCAGGCGAGGCACTCACCTGCCTCATCATCGTCCGGCTTCCGTTCGCGCCGCCCGACCAGCCGGTCATGCAGGCTCGGTCCGAGAAGATCGAGGCGACCGGTAAATCGTCTTTCTTTGAACTATCGCTTCCGCAAGCGGTCATCCGCTTCAAGCAAGGGGTCGGTCGCCTGATCCGTTCGAAAGAGGATTATGGCGCCATCTTCGTCTTCGACCGTCGCGTCGAGACGACGCGTTACGGCAAGCAGTTCATCAACAGTCTACCATCCGTCGATCGAATTGACGGACCGCTCGAGACCGCACTCGCTGAACTTGAGCTGTTTTTAGACGAGAAAGAGAAGACCGGGCTAGGAAATCAGAGATAACGCTAGGCATCGTGAAATTATCGCTTTATAATAATGGGTATAGTGTTTTTTGAAGGAGGAGTAATCATGAATTCGAATATTGAGACGTTGGCGACGGTTCGAATCGAGCCGACGGCAGACGTCTACAAAATCGTCGACTTGTTGAATCGTACGTTGAAGAGCCAAGATTTAATGTTCGGTCTTGCTTTAGAGAAAAAAGTGAATGATCCGAAGAAAGAAGAGATGGTGTTCACCATCTATCGGACGGAATGACACGGAAGACAAAAGTAGTGATTGCGTTCATGACGGCACTCATCGGTGTCGTCATCGTATTTAGTGGCATTTATTGGTTCACGGTCGGCCACACCGAGCGGACGAAAGAGAAAATGATCGAGGAAGCGCGTGAGCGACTCGTCGACGAGCAACCGTCCGTCTCGATTGAACGGGCCGAACTGTTTAACGGGACAGAACCGTATGTCGTCTTCGAGGAGACGGATCGGGTCCAGTTCGTGCCGGTCGACGACAAGTTGCCAATCGAGACACGGGATATCGCAACGGTCGATTCAGAACAAATCTGTGCCGATTCGGTCGCAGAGACCGGCGGTACGCTCGTCAGCTGTAAATATGGCTTCGATGAACGGGCATTGATCGAAGTCGTGACAAAAGCGGGCACGTCTTACACGTACTCGTACTATACGCTCCAAGCGGGCGAATTCATTCGACGGGTCCAATTGACGGACTCGCCTTGACGAAACTAGAGGGGGATCTCAATGGAACATCTATTGGCACAACGTGTAAAGCAGTTGACACCTTCAACGACACTCGCCATCACGGCGAAAGCGAAAGCGTTAAAAGCGTCGGGTCAAGACGTGATCGGGCTAGGGGCCGGTGAGCCGGACTTCAATACGCCTGAACGCATCATCGAGGCAGCCTGTCAGGCTGCACGCGATGGCGACACGAAGTATACCCCATCTGGCGGGACGGTCGCACTCAAAGACGCGATCATCGAAAAGACGAAACGCGACAGCAACTTAACGTTCACACGTCCAGAGGTCATGGTCGCTTCCGGTGCGAAACACGCCCTCTATGCGCTGTTCCAAGCGATTTTAGATGAAGGGGACGAGGTCATCATCCCGGTACCATATTGGGTCAGTTATCCGGAGCAAGTGAAGCTGGCTGACGGAGTTCCGGTCTACGTCGACACGAACGAGACGACGATGTTCAAACTGACGCCGGAGCTGCTCGAGGCGGCTATCACGGATCGGACGAAGGCGGTCATCTTGAACAGCCCATCGAACCCGACCGGCATGATTTATACAGAATCTGAACTTTCGGCGCTTGCGGACGTCGTCAAACGGCACGATCTGCTCGTCGTCAGTGACGAGATTTATGAGAAACTCGTTTACGGTGAGGCGGAGTTCGTCTCCATCGCGACGCTTCCTGACATGCGGGAACGGACGATTATCATCAACGGTGTCTCAAAGTCGCATGCGATGACGGGATGGCGCATCGGCTATGCAGTCGGTGACAAGACGATCATCGAGGCGATGACGAACCTCGCGTCGCACTCGACATCGAACCCGACGTCGATCGCGCAAGCTGCGGCGGTCGAAGCCTACAATGGGCCACAAGATGACGTCGAGATGATGCGTGTCTCGTTTGCTGAACGACTCGAGATCGTCTATGAACGACTCATTGCGATTCCAGGAATCACATGCTTGAAGCCACAAGGCGCATTTTACTTATATGCCAACGCCAAAGAAGCGGCCACGATGAGCGGTTACGACTCGGTCGATGCGTGGTGCGAGGCCGTCCTCGGTGAAGCGTACGTCGCGCTCGTCCCGGGTTCAGGTTTTGGTCAGGACGACTACGTCCGCTTGTCATATGCAACAGAATTAAAACGAGTACTAGAAGCGCTCGATCGAGTGGAAGACTTCATTACACGTAACGCTCGATAAGCGAAAGGATGGATATGAACATGACAACTATTTCAATCAGCCAATTTAAAGACTATGAAGGCCAGACGGTCCGGGTCGGAGCTTGGATCGCCAACAAACGTTCGAGCGGAAAGATCGCGTTCCTTCAACTTCGTGACGGGAGCGGCTTCGCCCAAGCGGTCGTCGTCAAAGCCGATGTGGCCGAAGATTTGTTTGCCCTCGCCAAAGGCGTGACACAAGAAACATCGGTCTGGGTGACCGGTACCGTCAAATCGGACGGTGGTCGCACGCCGCTCGGGTTCGAACTCGAGGTGACAGATATGGAAGTGATCGCGGAATCCGTCGACTATCCGATCACACCGAAAGAGCACGGGACAGAGTTCTTGATGGACAACCGTCACCTTTGGCTCCGCTCGCGTCGTCAGCACGCGATCATGAAAGTCCGTAACGAATTGATCCGGGCGACGTACGAGTTCTACAACCAAGAAGGATTCGTGAAGATCGACCCACCAATCATCACGTCGAGCGCACCGGAAGGCACGACGGAATTGTTCGAGACAGATTATTTCGGACAGCCGGCCTACTTGTCGCAAACGGGCCAACTTTATATGGAAGCCGCAGCGATGGCACTCGGGAAAGTATTCTCGTTCGGACCGACGTTCCGGGCCGAAAAATCGAAGACGCGCCGTCACTTGATCGAATTCTGGATGATCGAGCCAGAGATGGCGTTCTTCGACCACGACATGAGCCTCGAGCTCCAAGAGCGTTACGTCTCATACATCGCCAAGTCTGCACTTGAGAACTGCCGTAACGAATTGGAACTGCTCGGACGTGACTTGTCAAAACTTGAAAAAGTTCAAGCACCGTTCCCGCGCGTCCGTTATACGGATGCGATCAAGTTCTTGAAAGAGGAAGGCTTCGACGACATCGAGTACGGTGACGATTTCGGTGCACCGCACGAGACGGCCATCGCCAACGCGCATGACCTCCCGGTGTTCATCACCCATTGGCCGAAAGACATCAAACCGTTCTACATGAAAGTCGACCCGGAGAACCCGGAACTCGTCCTTTGTGCCGATTTGATCGCGCCGGAAGGTTACGGCGAAATCATCGGCGGCTCGCAGCGTGAAGACGACTACGACCGCTTGAAAGAAGAAATCATCAAAGAAGGTCTTGATGAGACGGACGCGTACGACTGGTACCTCGAACTCCGTAAATACGGGTCGGTCCCGCATTCTGGATTCGGCCTCGGCCTTGAGCGGACGGTTGCTTGGATTAGCGGTATCGAGCATATCCGCGAAGCGATCCCGTTCCCACGTCTCTTGAACCGCATTCACCCATAATCGCCGATCGGGGATGACTTTGTCTTCCCCGATTGATTTGTCTAGAAAGGATGTGCGACATGGATGCACATAATATAATCAAGCTGTTCGAACAAAATCCAGTCGTCGTTCCGAGGAAACTGTTCACCGAGGCACGTCGCCTCAACTTGACGCCGGTCGAGTTCAATCTCGTCATCCATCTGCTTGAAATGATTGGGGAAGGCATCGAGATGCCGCTTCCGAGTGAGCTCGGGGACCGGATGAACGTGGCCGAGAGCGAGGCCCGCGCCGTGTTGCTCGGCCTGCTCCAAAAAGAGTTGATCGCCATCGACGCGTCGGCCGAGGTCGAACGATACAGTCTGCTTCCATTGTTCTTGGCGCTCGAGGAAGGGGCGGCACCTGAAAAATCGGCCCATTCGTTGAATGAGAACATCATTCATACGTTTGAGCGCGAGTTCGGGACAATCACTCCATTTGAAATCGAGCAGATTGTCGGCTGGTTGACCGAGGACGGCTTCAGCGAAGAGCTGATCATGGCCGCGCTTCGGGAAGCAAAACTACGCAACGTACGGAACTTCAAATATATGGACAAGATCCTCCGGGTGTGGCAAGACCATAACGTCGAGTCGCTCGAGGACCTCGTCGATTATCAACGGAGGAAAAAGTGATGTTGACGAGAGCCCAATTGAACGAAGTGTCGGACGAGATGCGCCGTATGTTCCCGGACGCCCACTGTGAGTTGACGCACCGCAACCCGTTCGAACTGGTCGTGGCCGTGGCGTTATCGGCGCAGGCGACGGATGCACTCGTCAACAAAGTGACGCCTGGTCTGTTCGAGGCCTATCCGACCGTCGAATCGATGGCCGCGGCAGACGTCGCCGACATCGAGGCGTTAATCAAGCGTATCGGTCTCTATCGGAACAAGGCGAAAAACGTGAAGGCGCTGTCGATGCAAATCGTGGAACGTCATAACGGAATCGTTCCGTCGGACCGCGAATCGCTCGAGGCATTGCCTGGCGTCGGACGGAAGACGGCGAACGTCGTCTTGTCCGTCGCGTTTCATGAACCGGCGTTCGCCGTCGACACACACGTCGAGCGCGTCTCGAAACGGCTCGGGATTTGTCGTTGGAAAGACAACGTCCGTCAAGTCGAGGACACGCTCATGAAGAAGTTCCCGCGCGAAGAATGGTCTCAGCTCCATCATCAGTTCATCTTTTTCGGACGTTACCATTGTAAAGCGCAACGTCCTGCCTGCGAGACATGTCCGCTGTTGCACATGTGCCGCGAAGGCAAGAAACGAATGAAGTCCAAGCAAGCGACCGGACAATGAACAAGCGTCTTCCTGATTACAATGATCAGGAAGACGCTTTTTATACGCAGGGGGGTATTTTTTGGTATACTCAATCCAGTTAGCGATTGGCAAGGAGGATGTATATGGGTGAAACCCGGATTGGAATAAAAGAAAATCAAATGAACTTCATCTTGCTCGTCGTGACGAACTTTTTCGTCGGGTCGATGGTCGGCCTCGAACGGACGATCTTGCCCATCATCGGAGAAGAGGACTTCGGTCTCGTCTCGACGAGTGCGGCGCTATCGTTCATCATCAGCTTTGGATTCTCGAAGGCTGTCGTCAATTACTTCGCAGGGGCCATCGCCGATCGATTCGGGCGCAAGAAAGTGCTCGTCTTCGGCTGGGGGATCGGGTTATTCGTCCCCGTGCTCGTCATGTTGGCCCCGGCCTGGTGGATGATCATCGTGGCGAACGTCTTGCTTGGGATCAACCAAGGACTGACGTGGTCGATGACGGTCAATATGAAGATTGATTTGGCTAAACCGACGGAGCGGGGGCTCGCGGTCGGACTGAATGAATTCGCCGGTTATGTCGGTGTCGCCGTGATGGCCGCCGTCTCTGGGATGATTGCCGTCACGTACGGCAGTCGGCCGGAACCGTTTTATATCGGCGTCCTCGTCGCATTCATCGGTCTCGGGTTATCACTGTTCGTCCGCGATACGACGAATCAGGTACAGCTCCAACCGACGAGCGGGTCTGAGAAAACACGTTCTGCGAGAGACGTATTTATGACGACGACTTGGAAAGATCGCTCGCTCTCGAGTCTGACGGTGGCCGGTCTGTCGACCAATCTGAAAGACGGGATGGCATGGGGCTTGTTCCCGATTTATTTTGCCGCACAAGGGCTCAGTCTAGCTGAAGTCGGATTAATCGTGGCGGTATATCCCGCGGCGTGGGGCTTCTTCCAACTGTTCACCGGGGTATGGAGCGATCGCATCGGACGCAAAGGATTGATCGTCACCGGGATGTGGGTCCAGGCCGGTTCGCTTTGGGCGATTCTTGTCATGTCCGACTATTGGCAATGGGTGCTCGCCGCGGTCATGCTCGGCATCGGGACGGCAATGGTCTATCCGACGCTCCAAGCCTCGATCAGTGACGTCGCCGAGCCGTATTGGCGCGCCTCAGCAATGGGCGTTTATCGGTTTTGGCGCGACAGCGGCTATGCGTTCGGAGCCATCTTTGCCGGGGTGTTGACCGACATATTGTCCATCGATTGGGCAATCGGGCTTGTGGCCGTCCTACCGTTCCTGGCCGGACTCAATGCGCTCGGTCGTTTGCGGGAGACACTTCCAGGTTTGCGTTAATCAAAAAACTGCCTTGCCGAAGCTTCGGCAAGGCAGTTTTTTAATGGTTCCACGGATGGTCGCTCCATTCGCGGCGTTTTTTCGTGATGGGTACTTTTTTGAATCCCCAGTTACGGAAATCTTGGTCAGGACTTTCTTTACGAATGTAAATCTTGTCCTTGATGGCTTTGAAGATCCGGTTCTCATCCCCATAATGGACGAACCGTGGTTTCACTTCGATGACGCCGCGACGTACGCGCGAGAGCGGGAGACAGACGAGGTCAGCGATTTCAAGCCCAGACTGATAGATGGTGTTCTGTTTCTCCGAGAAGATGAAACCTTTAATCTTTTGTCGGCTCTTCTCGACGTCGAGATGGACCGTCCCTGAATTGAAGATATCGAAGAACGCTTTTTGGATGAGCAAGTTTTGATAGTCGTCTCGCGACTCCAAGACGACACGGGCGCTGACCGCTTCCGTCTCTTCTAAGAATGCATAAAACGATTTCATCAAGTGGGCGAAGGCGACGACGTACGGGTCTTTCGGCGTTGAATAAAAGTCGTGAAGTTTTTGTTTATCGACCTCGACGCTGATGATCGTGCAGTTGATATCGCGTAGGAAGTCCGGCAACTTGTTCCAAAAGTCACGAAGCATATCGATCGTGATGCCATCCTCTTTTCCATACGGATGCTCGGCCTTTAAAATCTCTTTTAAATGGAGCGGGATATTCTCCGTCTTGAACACGTCGCGTTTGAAGGCATGTAACCGGCGCTTCAACTCGCATGGCATCCCGGCCTCGTCGGCATCGATTGCATATTTGTATTCCATCAATACGCCGGTGAGGTTGAACTGGGTATTTCCTTTTGGCGTGCCCGTCTCATCGACGAACATGACATACTTCTTTTGTGTTTCCATCTTACTCCTCCAACCATGGCTCAACTGTTTATCTAAGCGAGCCTGCTAATTGTTTTCCAACCTTGGTTTACATTGCTTATTGCGCACTTTTTCAAACTTACGTCAATCTGCGTTTAATCTGTCTTGATTATGGCTAATAAGTAGAAGACTTATTTCAGAAAAATAAATAGCTCTTCCGTAACAAGGTCGTGTCAATTTGACTACACAATGAACTACATACTAGTTTAACATACGGGAGTTTGGTACGATATGGATTGCGGAAAATCCACACAGGAGTCGAGCGACAGAACTCGACAATCAGACTTCAGACGGAAGGAACGGCTGGACCAACCTGTTAAACTAGAGACTAGGGGTGACGACATTGTTCCATTATCCGAACGGGAAAAAGCCGAAACCTGCGGCAACGCCGGTCCGCTCTAATCCGCAGACGTATGCGAATCGAGGCATGAACCTTGAGACGCTGCTGAACGACACGAATGAGTTTTACCGACTCCATGGACGAGCGGTCATCCATAAGAAGCCGACACCGCTGCAAATCGTGAAAGTCGATTACCCGAAACGGAGTGCGGCGAAAGTGACCGAGGCGTATTTCAAGCAAGCGTCGACGACCGATTATAACGGAGTGTATCGCGGGAAGTACATCGATTTCGAGGCGAAAGAGACGAACAATAAGACGTCATTTCCACTCGGAAACTTCCACGACCACCAAATCAACCACATGCGTGAGTGCGAGCGGCATGGAGGGGTTTGTTTTGTCATCATTCGGTTTAGCCGCTATAATACGCAATATGTGTTATCAACGGAGCAATTATTAGTTTGGTGGGAACAGCGCGAATCGGGACGGAAGTCGATTCCGCTCTCTTATATCGAGCAAGAAGCAATTGAAGTTCCAACCCGGGCGATGCCCGCCGTCGATTATTTGACGGCGATTGAGGCGTGGCTCGATTGAAATAGAAGGAGTGAAGCGTGAATGGAACGAAGTCGGATGGCACGTCGACAAGATACGACGAGCAATAAACGTAAACCAGCGGCCAAGAAGCCGAAACAAAAAACGAAGAAGTCAAAGTTTCGACGCATTTTAACGATTTTAGGGATTTTATTCATTATCGGCGTCATCGCCGGCGCCGCATACACGGCGTATGCGATCGCGACGGCACCGCCGCTCGATGAAGAGAAGTTGGTCGATACGTATCCGATCCAACTATTATCAGCTGAAGGCGAACCGCTCGAAGGAAGCGGACAAATTCGGGAGTACGTCTCCATCGATGAAATTTCAGAAGTGATGCAACAAGCGGTCATCTCAATCGAGGACCGTCGCTTCTATGAACATAACGGAATCGACTTGCGCCGTATCGGCGGCGCCGTGGTCGCGAACTTGACGGACGGCTTTGGGGCCGAAGGTGGTTCGACGATCACGCAACAGCTCGTCAAACAATCGTTCTTGTCGACCGACAAGAAATTGAAGCGGAAGCTGCAAGAACAGTGGCTCGCCATCAAACTTGAGCGCGAGTACACGAAAGAGCAGATTCTCGAGATGTACTTGAATAAGAACTATTACGGTACAGGCGGATATGGTGTCCAAACGGCATCGAAACGCTACTTCAATAAGCCGGTCTCAGAAGTGAATTACCAAGAGGCGGCCATTTTGGCGGGTCTCCCGCAACGTCCGAGTGCCTATGACCCGATCAACGGGGACCAGGAACTGACGCGTTATCGTCAAGAGCAAGTGCTCTCAGCGATGAAGCGTGACGGTCATATCACGGAAGAAGAATACAACCAGGCGCTCGACGTCGAGATCGCGGACGTCATCTCACCAGGTGAAGAAACAGAAGAAGAGACGTACACGCGCTCTATTTACGCTCGCGTCCAAGCCGAGCTCGAGGAAGACTACGGTCTCGAGCAGGCCGACATTTACGGGACGGGCTTGAAAGTGTATACGTCAATCAATAAAGATTTGCATACGAAGTTCAATAACGACATTAAGAACGATAACGTCAACCTTCCAACAAGTGAGTTCCCAGAAGATCTTCGCATGGGAGCGACCGTGTTGAACACGAAGACGGGTGAAATCGTCGCCGTTATCGACAGTGAACAAGCGAAACAAGGCGATAAGAACTATCGCGACTATTCGCGCGAAAAACGCCAAATCGGTTCGACGGCGAAGCCGTTCTTCGATTACGGCCCAGGGATTGAGAACGCACAGTGGTCGACTGGGAAAATTTTGATCGATAAAGAGTTTGACGAAAGTGAAACCTTTAAACCAGGGAACTACTATCCAGGGTTCCGCGGTGCCAACACGATGCGTTACTATTTGACGGTTTCCGGGAACACACCAGCCGTCCGTGCCTTCTATGAAGTACAGGAAGAGTTCGGTTCGGAGGCGATTGAGTCGTTCGTCGAGAACGTCGGCATCGAGCCGGCGCGTGCGGGTGACGAGATTCTGCCGGCAAACAGTCTTGGTGTAGCAGAAGCGAGCACGACACAAATGGCGGCTGCTTACGCGGCGCTCGGCACGAACGGTATGTATACGAAGCCGCACTTGATTCAAAAAATTGAATTCAATGACGGCTCGACGATCAACTCACCGATCAAAGCGAAGCAGGCGATGGAAGACTATACGGCTTACATGTTGACGGACATGCTTCGTGACGTCGTCAGCGGTTCGAACGGGACGTATGAACCAGGCGCGTTCCCGTACGACGTCGCCGGGAAGACCGGGACGACGAACGATGAAAAGGGCGAGGAGAATGATAAATGGTTTACCGGCTATACGACCGATTACTCAATTTCGGTATGGACGGCCCGTGTATCAAATGACATACCCGTATCGTTGTTTAAACCGAACTACGCCCAATATTACTTCGAGTATATGATGCAAGAAGTGACGAAAGCGACGGGTCAACCGGATCGCTTCCAGCAACCGGAATCGGTGCTCTCGCTCGGGAACGAGTTGTACGTCAAAGGAACGAAACCGAAAGACTTGCAGCCGGACAAACTCGCCGCGCCGACCGGCGCATCGATTGACTACGATGTGCCAGGCGAGACAGGTACGCTCTCGTGGTCATACGACAAGCAAGCAGTCGAAGCAGCTGGTTACCAAGGACTTTCGTTCACCGTGACGGAGACACGTCCGGACGGTAGCGAGCGTGTCGTCGGCACGACCGAAGACACGAGCATCGCCATTTCTGGCCTCGGTGAAGGGGAGACGACGTTCACGATTGTCGCCAACGCGACGAACGCGCTCGTCGGCGATCAACAGTCGAGCCCGCTCCAAACTTCCTACACGGTCGAACGGAGCGAGGAGCCTGCTGCCGAAGAGGAAGAAGAGCCAGCCACGGAAGAGACGCCTCCTGAAGAAGAAGGCGAGCAAACCGATGGTGAGAGCAACGAGAACAATGGCAATAACGAAAACAATGAGAATAACGGAAACGACAACAACACCGAAGACGAGAACACGGAAGAACCGACCGAAGAAGAACCGACAACCGATGAGACAGACGGGGAGTCGGATTCGGAGGGGGACGTCAGCCGTCAATCGACGTCAGACTCGGATGACCGTAACAACGGCAACGGGAATGGCAACGGGGGTCGTGACTAATCTGACTCACAGGAAACAGGGCGACATCAGCGCCCTGTTTTTCTGTTTCGTTTGCTATAATGAAAAGAAAGCGAATAGGATGGTGACACATGGTACAACTCTCATTGAAACGTAAGATGAAAGTATTGTTTGTGATCGACCGACTGCAAGAGGATGATTTAGGCATCCCGTTACATGGCGTCAATGGCTTGAAGATGGGCCGATTGCTCCTCGAGGAATCGATTCCGTTCGGACGCTTGATTGATGATCAAGCCGTGGCCGAGGCCAGTGGCCATCCCTATTTGAAACGGATCGGCGTTGAGACGATGTTTCTCGGCGACGAGTCATACTACCCTGAACTTCTGCGGGGCAAGCGCCAAGCGCTCGCGACGCATGAAGATTATCATAAAGCGGTGCAGCGTTACACGAAGCATTTACAAGCGGTCCACTCGAAGTGCACGAAGCTACATACCATCGTCTTGTTCGGACGGTCGACGCAACGGTTGTTTGACGATGCGATCACGCGTCTCGAAGAAGAGAATGAGCATGTCGCCGATTCGTTCAAAGCGATGGACGTGCTCCGTTTGCCGGCCGTCCACCGGCTCGTACGCGACGAACGGATCAGCCAAGTCAAGGCTGTCGTGGAACGTCTTGCACCTTCGAAATCGTAAAGAAGGTGAACTCTATGCGGAAAAAACGTTCCGTGGAAGAAATGATTCAGACGCTCAAGACCGACCCGGGTTTCTCGGGCAACGTGACGCATTGGCACACGGTCGAGGCGAAGCCGGCCCGGTATGCGCCGATTCCAGCGAGCGTCCCGCCAGATCTCGTCCGGGTGCTCCATGGCCGCGGAATCGAACAACTGTACACCCATCAGGCCGAAGCAATCGAGCAGACGTCTCGAGGCAACTCGACGGTCATCGTCACCCCGACCGCTTCCGGGAAGACGCTCTGTTACAATCTGCCGGTTTTATCGAAAATGATTGAACAACCGAATGCCCGGGCGCTCTACCTGTACCCGACGAAAGCGCTCGCCCAAGACCAAAACAGTGATTTGATGGAGATGGTCGAGGCGCTCGAAGGTGACCTCCGCTGTTTCACTTACGATGGGGACACGGCGCCAGCGGCTCGTACGAAAGTACGGGACGCCGGCAATATCGTCATCACGAATCCCGATATGCTTCACTCTGGAATCTTGCCGCATCATACGAAATGGATTCGCTTGTTCGAGAACTTGGAATATATCGTCGTCGACGAGTTGCACACGTACCGAGGGGTATTCGGTAGCCACGTCGCCAACGTGTTTCGTCGTTTGAAACGGATCTGTGCCTATTATGGGAGCCATCCGAAATGGATCATGACGTCAGCGACGATCGCCAACCCGGTCGAGCTGGCTGAACTGTTGACCGAAGAGGACGTCGTGCTTGTCGACAACAACGGGGCGCCCCAAGGGAAGAAACATTTAATTTTCTACAATCCGCCTGTCGTCAATGAGGCGCTCGGGATTCGTCGGAGCGCGACGCTCGAGACGAAGCGGATCGCCTCAAAGCTCGTCGAGGCTGACATTCAGACGATCGTCTTCGCCCGCTCACGCGTACGGGTCGAGGTATTGTTGACGTATTTACAAGAACTGACACGGCGCGAGCTCGGACCAAAATCGATCGTTGGCTATCGGGGCGGCTACTTACCGTCGGAGCGTCGTGAAATCGAGCGTCGGCTCCGTAACGGTGAGATTAAAGCTGTCGTCTCGACGAATGCGCTTGAACTCGGCGTCGATATCGGCCAGTTGCAGGCGTGTGTCTTGAACGGCTATCCGGGCACGGTCGCCTCGATGTGGCAACAAGCGGGCCGGGCCGGACGCCGTCATTCCGAGGCGCTCGTCATTTTTGTCGCCTCGTCGTCTTCGCTCGATCAACTCGTCGTCGAACAGCCCGATTTGATTTTAGACCGGTCTCCGGAAGCGGCTCGTCTCGACCCGAACAATTTAATCATTCTCGTTGACCATATGAAATGTGCCGCCTTCGAACTGCCTTTCTCAAAAGGGGAACGATTCGGCACGGTCGAGACGGAAGAAATTCTCGATTTCTTGACGGACGCCCACATCTTGCATGAACGGGCCAATAAATATTATTGGATGACGGACGCATTCCCGGCTCATGACATCTCGCTGCGGACGAGTGACCAAGAGAATGTCGTCATCGTCGACCAGACCGCGAAAAACCAGGTCATCGGTGAGATGGATACGTTCAGCGCGATGACGTTACTGCATGACGAGGCCATCTATTTACATGGGGCCGAGCAATATCAAGTCGAACGACTCGACTTTGAAGAGAAGAAAGCTTACGTCCGACGTGTCGACGTCGACTACTATACGGACGCCAATTTGGCGGTCGAACTGAAAGTGTTGGAAGAGAACAAGACGACCGGCGTGAAGACGTTTGGAGAAGTATCGGTCATCGCGATGGCGACACTATTCAAGAAAATCAAGTTCGGGACGCACGAGAATATCGGTTCCGGGCCGATTCATTTGCCGGAACGAGAACTGCACACGACGGCGACGTGGTTCACGCTCGACGAACGGTTCACCTACTCGGAGGCCGACATGGAAGACCAGCTCGAAGCGGTCAGTGATCTCTTGCGGCGGCTCGCCCCGCTCTATTTGATGTGTGACACGCTCGACTTGTTCACGACGATTCAAATGAAAGCGACCCATACGAACAAACCGACCGTCTATTTATACGACCGCTACCCAGGCGGCATCGGGCTGAGCGAGGCGCTCTATCGCGACGCCGATGAGGTCTTGGATGCAGCCATCCGTACGGTCGAGGACTGTCCGTGTGAGAGCGGCTGTCCGCGGTGCGTCGGCATGATTGGGTACGGTGATTTCAAACAGCAGGTCGTCCAGCAGTTGCATGCATTGAAAGGATCGATATGAAAGCAAAACTATCACGACTCATCAAAACGAATGAACTGAAACAAACGGCCGTGACGCCGGACGACGTCGAACAAGCAAAATGGCGGGCCCGGGGTGGAGAAATCCTGACGTTCGAACAAGAGTGGTGTGTCCGCTTGAAGCAGATTTATCCGCTCGACGAGACGTACCACGACTTTACGTTCGGTTCCGCCAAAGCTTCGCTCGCGACATCGACCCATCCCTTTTTCCAAGTCGATGTCCCGTCCGAGCAGGTGTTGTTCATGGATACCGAGACGACTGGGCTCCGCGGATCGGGGACCTCAATCTTTTTGATCGGATTCGCACGTTTCCAAGACGACCATCTCGAGATGATCCAATACGTGTTGCCTCATCCCGCGTTCGAGACGGCGTTTTATTATCACTTCTTGAACGACATCGGCGACGAGGTCCGTTTCGTGACGTATAACGGAAAATCGTTCGACTGGCCCCAAATCAAGACACGGCACACGTTCGTCCGCTCGAAAGTCAAAGCGTTACCGGCCGTCGGCCATGTTGATTTGTTGCATGCCTCACGGCGATTGTTGAAACCGACGCTCGAATCGGTATCGCTCAAAGCGGTCGAGGCCCATTTCGGCCACGCCCGGACGGACGACTTGCCCGGCTTTTTGGCCCCGATGCACTATTTCCAATATGTGAAGGACCGGGAACCAGATATTTTACAGCCGGTCATCGAACACCATCATGCCGACTGTCTAAGCCTCGTCTCGCTCTACAAACGGCTCTGTCATCTCGTCGAAGCCGACGAGACGCCATTTGGTGAAGAACGGGCGCACTGGTTGAACGACCTCGGCAACGCCGAGGCGGCGCTTCAAGAGTACGAGCGGCTCGAACAGCCAACGAAGCGGGCTTTGATGCGTCAAGCGCTCCTGTTGAAGCGAACAGGCCAATTAGAACAGGCAATCCCGCTGTTCGAACAAGTCGGTACGGTCGAGGCGCTCGTCGAATTGGCGAAATACGCCGAACATCGCGAAAAAGACATCAATCGGGCCATCATCTATACCGAACAGGCCATCGCTTTGGCGGAACGGAAAGAGACGGTGCTTCGACAGACCGCTTTGACCGAGATGCGGGCGCTTCGGCACCGGATGAACCGGCTAGAAAGGAAGCAGTCATGAAAGTTGTCGCCATCACAGGATACCGGCCGCATGAACTCGGCATCTTCAAAGCCGACCATCCCGGTATCGGCATCATCAAGGAAGCGTATGAGCGAAAAATTGTCGAAGCCATCGAGCTCGGAGCCGAATGGTTCATTTTTAGTGGCACGAACGGTTGTGAATTATGGGCTGGAGAAGTATTGTTAGAGTTAAGAGAAACTTATCCAATCAAAATCGCCGTATTTCCACCTTTTTTACAGATGGAAGAGAAGTATAAGCCGTACGAGCAAGAATTGTTCATTCGTTTGCAGCTCGAGGCCGACTTTTTTGAAGCGCTGACCCAGCGTCCTTACGAGGACCCGAGCCAGTTGCGGGCAAAAACCGCCTTCTTTTTAGACAAAGCAGCAGGATTAATCACACTGTATGACGAAGAGACGGGAGGAAGCCCACGCTTTCTCGTCGAAGGGGCTAAACGAAAACACCAGATGGAGTTATTCTTGATCACACAGGAAGAATTACGCGTGATCGAAGAAGAAAAACAATGGGAACAACATTGGGAGTGAAAATGATGCAAACTGAATTAACAGCCGAAGCCATTTATAAACAAGAATTCAAGACCGCCCTTCGTGGGTACTCACAAGAAGAAGTCGACCAGTTTTTGGACGTCGTCATCCGCGATTATGAGAAGATGACGAAAGAAATCGAACGGTTGCGCCAAGAGAACGAGTCGCTCCGCCGCGGTTCGAACGAACAAGCAGAACCGGTCAAACCGGCCCAGCCTGTCGCGTCGAACTATGACATGTTGCGTCGCATCTCGAATTTAGAAAAGGCCGTCTTCGGAAAACAGGTCGGCCCGAGCGAATAAAGTGAGGAGGTGGAGAAGATGTTACAAGTATTGACGGCCGTCAAAAAAGAACCTGAGAAACGACAGACGAAAGGCTTGTTCCGCACGAAAGAAGAAGTCATCGCACCGCCGAAGTCGTACACGGACGAGATCGTCGAGATTATCCGTCACACATGCCGGTTTGATTGGATGATGATCGAACAAGTCGAGCTTGGTGAGGATGTGCTCGATTATGTATTGGTCGGCCCGAAAGGCGTCTTTTTAGTCCGCATCAATCGGACGACGTCGGCCGTCCATATGACGAACCGTGACTGTCGTCTCGAGACGTCGCTCGGTTGGAAAAACATCTATCCGCATCCGATGGAAGAGTTTGAGCGGATGACGAAGCACGTCAGGAGCGTCCTGAAGAGGCAATGCGGACAAGCAGTCCCTGTCACGGCGTTCTTAATTTTCCCTGAGACATCCCGTCTCAAGGTCGAACGCATCAAAGCCAACTGTGCTGATACGTTCGATGTGATCGATGACGTCATCGCGAAAACGAAGCTCGAGCTGTTATCGGAGGCGACAATCAAACACATCGCCTACTATTGCTCGGAGCGTCAAGTACATAAATGAAAATGGCGCTGAAGCTTCAGCGCCATTTTCATTTCAATAATTGTCGGGCTTGTTCTGCATCTTTACGATGGACGAACAAAGCGACCCGGTCGTCCAAGTTTTTTGCGAGCGGGCGGAACAGGCGCCCGGTCGGCAAGCCGTGTTCGACGCGACACGTGATGCCTTGTTCCGTCAAATACGTATAGTCGTCGAGCAGCGCCTCGCCTTGCTTGCCAAACGCCTCGCCGAAACGGACCCACTGTAAGTTGCGGACAGCGCGGATCGAGACGAGCACGACGAATGTGATGCCTAAGACGATAATCAATAGCGTTTCCAAATCCAAAGCGTTCAACCCCTTCTTTACATAATTTTAAGGGTGCAACCGCTTGAAAGCAACAACGATAGACCGGTATACTCAAAAGAAAGTGAGGGATGACGATGAAAACAACGATTCAATCGCGTCGCGAAGCCGTGACGCTGCTAGAAGACAAGCACGTGCTCTACATCCGCATCCATAACGGGCAGACCGGGATGATCAAACAAACCGAAGACGGAATCGTCGTCGCGATTCCGAATGAAGAGACGGACAAAGTCGATTTCCGCAAGTTAGAGGACATCGAAGCGTTTGAGGCGTTCTACGATTTGACGCTCTCGAAGCCAGGGACGCTTTATTATAACCAAGCGTAAACAAAGCTCCACTCATCTCGAGTGGAGCTTTTGTCATGGTGTCGGCAGCCAAGTGGACATCGTCTCTTGCAACGGTTCAGGGCGCAGGTGCCGCTGTTTATGAAGCAAATAGCCGTCTGGTCGGATGACGAGCACGCCGCGCTTCATGAACAATGATTTCGCGAGCTCGTTGCCTTGGTCGAAGAAGGGACGACTCGTCTTCGAGAGCGTGATGATTTGGAAGAACGATTGATGATCGTTCAAATAATCATAGAGTGCGGTCGCATCACGTTTATCATCGTCGAGGATGAGCACTTGGAACCGGCCGTCCGCAATCTCCGAGATTTTGGTGCGCAACCCGTCATCGGTCCGGATGATCTCGATCTCCGGGAAGATTTTGCCCTTGGTGACACGCAAAAACGGAATTCGGGAATGCCCGGGATAAGACA
Organism: Exiguobacterium sp. s16; assembly: GCF_018618115.1. Lineage (NCBI taxonomy): Bacteria > Bacillati > Bacillota > Bacilli > Caryophanales > Exiguobacterium > Exiguobacterium sp. s16. The sequence continues at coordinate 598,433 of NZ_JACSLM010000001.1, forward strand.
AGTGCAGTTGGGCGATTCGTTCCGTTATTTTTTGGTTGACCAAGTTGACGCGCGTAAAGACGTCGGCGCCGAGCGCTTGGAACGGCAAGAGGACAGGCAACGTCGTCTGTAACACCTCAGTCGCCACGTTCGTCGTCTGAAGTACGTTACGAGCCACGTGTTCACGTTCGTCGCGATACGAGGCGACGACGCGGAACGGGGCACCAGCCTTCAAATGAAGCCACAACTTCCACCCGAGGTTGAACGAGTCGGCGATGCCGGTATTCATCCCTTGTCCGCCTACGGGTGAGTTGATATGGGCGGCGTCTCCCATTAAAATGACTCGATTGTGGATGAACGAGTCGACCATACGGTTGTGGACCCGGAAGAGCGAGAACCACTCAACTTCGTCGATCTCGACATCCATATGGCTTCGCTGTTCAATCAACTTGCGCAGTTCCGACTCATTGAACGACTCGTCGCTCGCGAGGTTCCCTGTGATGCGAATCGTGTCATCCGTGAGCGGGAAAACTTCTAAGACGCCCCGGTCGGAAAAGAAAATATGCACTTCTTCGCGCGAGATGTTCCATTTGGCTTTCATATCGGCGAGCACCCACGACTCTTTGAACGATTTTCCGCTAAACGGAAGGGCGAGCATCCGGCGAATCGAACTGTTCGCCCCATCGGCCGCGACGACGTATTTGGCTTCGATCGTCCGGTTTGATGCATCTGACTCAAGGTGGGCGAGCACTCGAGACGGGTAATGTGTCAACGAGACGAGCGATTCACCGCGCTGGACGGAATGACCGTGTCCGTTTAACGCATCCTCTAAAATCGCCTCGGTCTCGTTTTGGCGTAGCAGCGTCACGAACGGGTACGGCGTGACGAGGCGAGAAAATTCAAGTTTGGCCGTCCATTGACCCGAGAAGTATAGATTGCCTTTCTCGATGGTCCGTGCCCGGCCGAGTACTTCCTTGGCGACATCGAGACGAGAGAACACTTCGATCGTTCGCGGTTGAATCCCGATGGCCCGGGAATTGTTCGACGGGGTCGTCTTACGATCAATTATTTCAAATGAGATCCCATATCTGGCTAACGTCAATCCGAGCGTGAGTCCGGTCGGGCCCGCTCCGACGATCAATACATCAACTTTTTTATCCACCACATCCACCAACTCCTATCGTTAATAATGATATTTCCGACATTTGATGCGTTTAAACGAGGAGACAACGGTGGAAGTGTAGAAACAAAGAGAACGAGGTGGAGAGAATGGACAAATCGTGGATCACGGAACAACAACTACGTGACAGTTTCTCGATGGAAGAAAACTATGAACAGACGGCAGCCGTTTTGATCCCGTTGACCGAGGTCGACGGGACGTGGCACGTCGTCTTTGAAGTACGCGCCCATACAATGCGGCGTCAACCCGGAGAAATCTCATTTCCGGGCGGCCGTCTCGATCCCGGTGAGACACCGGTCGAGGCCGCTGTTCGAGAGACGAGTGAGGAGTTATTACTCGCCTTATCCGATATCGAGGTCATCGGTCGCCTGCAGCCACTCGCGACGCCGCACCGGCAACTGATCTATCCGTTCGTCGGGGTAATTCCACTGCTACCGGACGTGCACCATACGGATGAGGTCGACCATTTATTTTCAATCCCGGTCGAGACGTTGCTTTTGCTAGACCCGTTCCATGGGGAGATGGAATGGACGATGAACCCGGATCAAAATATCCCATTTGAACGGATGGCGAATGCTAAAGCGTACGAAAAACGGGTAATTAAAATGAAAGAACCTTTTTATGAACATGAAGACTACATTATTTGGGGATTGACTGGAAAAATTTTGACACAATTTATTAAACGGCTTAAAGAAAACGTATTCAAACCGATATAATTTCGTTATAATGATAGAAACAAATTTAAGATTGGAAGTGAATGGGTGTGTCTGTAGAATTCGTTGTGGGTGATATCGTCAAGTCAACTCGTGAAGGTTGGGTCGCAGAAGTGACTGCCGTATTGACCAATACGGTCATCGGGGACGTTTCCATCATGGAAGAATTTCAACAGCTTGGTCTCGAATTTGAGAAGCAAGTTTTACTGAAAAAAGATTTGGAATTGATCGAACGCGCCAGCTGACCTTTTAATCGAAAGGGATGATTCAGGTGTCCATTGACAAAAAAGTTCGTGAATGGGAAGAGGCCGGTTTACTTGATGAAGTGACCGGTCAGCGCTTGGTCGAATATGAACATAAGAAATTGGCGGTCGGTGACAAACGTGAGCACAAACCGCCTATTCTTGTGATCATCGGTTCTATTTTGCTCGCACTCAGTCTATTCAGCTTTGTCGCGGCCAATTGGCAAGCGATTCCTGACCTTGTGAAAGTCGCTATTTTCCTCGGGTTTATGGTCGGGATGTATGTGACCGCCGAACGCCTGCAAGTGAAGGCGTCACGCTATGTCACGCTGTTCCGGCTTTTAGGCGTCGCTTTCTTCGTCGCCACGATGATCGTCATCTTCTCCACTTATAATCTGTCCTCGCAAATCCCGCTCTTATTTTGGCTCTTCCTTGCCGTCGCTGTCCTGCATAAATTGATCTATAAGCATCCCATCTACACGTTCCTGGCCGCGCTCGCTGCCTTTTTGGCGGTCACGAACAGTTTTCAAGGCATCGGCATCACGTTGATCGCGTTCGGGTTCCTCGTGACCTGGGTCTGGTTCCATTACGGAGACAACGAGCTCGATCGTATCTTCGCCTGGTTCGGCTTTTATGGCCTCCTCATCACAATCGGTCAATATGCCGGCTACGAAGGACGCTTTTGGCCGCTATGGGCCCTTGCTGCCTTACATGTCCTATTCCTTATCTATCGTGAGCGGGCCCAGTGGAATTATTTGTACCTCTTCGTCGCGGCCGTCCTATCGATCGGTTATTTAATCAATGCGACGGAAGGCTGGTTGTCGCAACGAACGCCCTCGGTCATCGAGGCGACGATCCTTTCGGTCGTCCTCGTCGCCGTCTATTTACTTCACCGACGCCAGGACTTGATGTGGGTCAGTTTACTCGCTGTCATCCCGTTCTCATTATTCGAAGACTCCGGCATCTTGCTAGCGGTGCTACTTGAAGTGGTCGCACTCGCCTATCTCGTCTATCAAGACCACAATCGCAAACCGATCGTGCTTGCTTTCATTTATTTCTTGCTCGTCCAAATGACGATTTACTTCATTTACGTTTGGGATCGACTCGACATTTCGCTGTTCTTCCTCATCGGAGCATTGATCGTCTTCGCATTGTCGCTCGCTTTGTGGTGGCGCAGCCGTAGCCGTACGAGAGGGGATGCTCAGACATGAAACGATTGACGCCTTGGCTAGTGCCGGTTTTGCAAGTAGTGATCGCTGTCGGTTTTATTCTGCTCGTCTATGCGGTCTCCTGGTTCGGAGAGACGTATACGTTCAAAGCGACCTCCTATGAGCCGTACGATCCGTTCTTTGGAGACTTTGTCTATTTGGAATACGATTCGTTCGACGGCAGACAAGATGTCGAATCAGGGACGGTATACGTGTCGTTCAAAACGGGGGACGACGGTTACGCGACCATTGATCGGGTCAGTTCACGGCCGTTCTTCGGTGGCACTCGTGCCAATTACTATGACCGGCAAGTGTATATCGATGACATGAGTTCGTATCGGGTCGCCGAAGAAGAAACGTCGGCGATCGAAGGTGCGAAAACGTTCGAAGTGGATGTCGACGTGGCACCTTGGGGCATGGTTCGCCCCCATGATTTACGCTCGATTGAAGCTGAAACAGAATGACAATCAGATTACAGGTTTGTTACATGTTATGTTGTAACGAATCTGTAATTTTTTACGAAAACGGTTGGTAACACTAGGTTTATTGTAAATGTTACAGATTGTAACCAGTTCTTTCTCGATGTGTCAGAAATATTTCACTTCGTCAAAATCCCTTCTCGTGATTGAAACGACATGGTAAATTTACTCCTGTTCGTTAGATGACGAGAAAGGTGCTGACCTATTAATGCATTCCTTAAAATATATAATCGCGATTTTATTTGCCGCTGTTGGAACATTCGTGTTTGCTGCGAATGCCGATGCCGCCCAAATTGGAATCGGGACTGAACAGAAAATTGTCCAAAACCCACTTGAATTAGAACGTCAGGCCATTGAGTTGGAGCGCCAACAAGAAATCGAACGCAAGAAACGTCTTGCCGAAGAGAAACGGCTCGCTGAAGAAAAACGTTTAGCCGAAGAAAAGCGCTTGGCAGAAGAGAAAGCCAAACGTGAACAGGCCGAGCGTGAAGCGAAAGCGAAAGCAGAACGTTTGGAAGAAGAAAAGCGCGTCGCTGCCGAACAGGCACGACAAGAAGAAGCGAAACGCCAAGCCGCAGCAAAAACCGAGAAGAAGCAACAAGCGGCATCGAGTGCGACCGTGACACCGGTCTCGACACAAGGACGTGTCATTCAAGCCGAGTCAACGGCCTACACGAACGATGCAGCTGACAACGGTTCTTACGGGGGGCGCGTCTTGACGGCGACAGGCCATGACGTGACAGACTCGATTTATTATAACGGCATGCGTATCATCGCCGTCGACCCATCTGTCATCCCGCTCGGTACGGTCGTTCAAATCGACGGCATCGGCCAAGCGATCGCCCTTGATACAGGAGGACGCATTAAAGGGAACATCGTCGATTTACTCGTCGACACGAAGAGCGAGGCCATCAATTGGGGTCGTCGTCATATCACAATCACATTGCCATAATCTAAAGGTTCTCCTGCGGGGGAACCTTTTTTGTCTCGCCTCGTGGGTTGGCAGTCTTTCGACCGCGTCCCAGCACGTTTCATTGTTTAACAATCGTTGGAAACGGGCAAACTAATATTTGACTTTCATGAAAAGTTACGAGCCGAGGAGGGGTAGAGTTGATAGAATTCCAAAGTGTATCTAAGCGTTACGAAGACGGGACGTTAGCCGTCAAAGATTTGGATTTAACAGTACGAAGAGGCGAGATTTTTGTCTTGATCGGCCCATCAGGGTGTGGCAAGACGACAACCATGAAAATGGTGAATCGACTGATCGATCATACCGACGGGAAAATTTTGATTGATGGGAAAGAGATTTACCAATTCGATATTTATGAGTTACGCCGCAATATCGGTTATGTACTTCAACAAATTGCCTTATTCCCTCATTTAACGGTCGAAGAAAATATTTCTGTCGTTCCTGAACTATTGAAGTGGCCAAAGCAAAAGACGAAAGACCGCGTGACCGAACTCATGGAAATCGCCGGATTAGATCCCGTCTTGCGGGCTAAAAAGCCGACCGAGCTATCCGGTGGACAACAGCAACGCGTTGGGGTGCTCCGTGCGCTCGCGGCCGATCCTGACGTCATCTTGATGGATGAGCCGTTCTCGGCACTCGACCCAATCAGCCGGGGCCAACTCCAAGACGATATTAAACGCTTGAACGATGAACTTGGGAAAACGATTTTGTTCGTGACCCACGACATGCAGGAAGCGATGAAACTCGGAGACCGTATCGCGTTGATGCGTGACGGCGAGTTGGTCGTCGTCGGGACACCAGATGAAATCAGAGCGAGCACGGACCCGTTCGTCCTCGACTTTACACAACGCGGAAGAGGTGAGGTTGATGCTTGAGACATTCCAAAACCGACGAGGGGAACTCGTCGAGGCGCTCATCGAGCACTTGCAGCTCTCCGTCGTCTCCTTATTGATCGCGGTCTTGATTGCCGTCCCGCTCGGTATTTGGTTGACGCGCCGTAAAAAAGTGGCCGAGACCGCCATCGGTGTCACTGCCATCATTCAAACGATTCCTTCTTTGGCGCTCCTCGGACTGATGATTCCACTTGTTGGGATTGGCGCCTTGCCGGCGACGATCGCCCTCGTGTTGTACGCCTTACTCCCAATTTTACGAAACACGTTCACCGGACTGAACGAGGTCGACAAATCGCTCATCGAAGCGGCACGAGCTTGCGGCATGAAGCCGAACCAGAGCTTGATGAAAGTCGAGCTCCCGCTCGCCTTGCCGGTCATTATGGCCGGGATTCGAACGGCGATGGTCCTCATCGTCGGGACGGCGACGCTCGCTGCCCTCGTTGGAGCAGGTGGGCTCGGGACGTTGATTCTTCTAGGAATCAACCGGAATGACAACTACTTGATTTTACTCGGCGCCATCCCGGCCGCCATCCTCGCTCTCTTGTTCGATTTCTTGCTCCGACAAATGGAAGGCGCGACAGCTACGCGGAATAAGACAAAATTGATTGCTGTCTCTACCGTCTTGGCGTTAATCGTCGCGGCACCGCTCGCGCTCGGTCGCACGCAACAGACCGATCTCGTCGTCGCCGGAAAACTTGGACCAGAGCCTGAAATTTTAATGAACATGTATAAATTATTGATCGAGGAAGAGACTGATTTGACTGTTTCTGTCCGACCAAACTTTGGCGAGACGACATTCGTCTGGGGTGCGCTCCAATCTGGTGATGTCGATATTTACCCAGAATTCACAGGGACGGTACTCGCCAGTCTCGTGAAAGAGACACCGAACTCAAATGACGCTCGCGAAGTGTATGAACAGGCTCGTGATGCGCTGGCAGACGACGGCTATGCCTTGCTTGAGCCGATGCAGTTCAACAACACATATGCCATCGCCATCCCACGCGACTATGCCGAAGAGGAAGGCATCACATCGATTTCTGATTTACGAAACGTGCAAACGGACATTAAAGCCGGCTTCACGCTCGAGTTTACGGACCGGGAAGACGGATACCCTGGACTTCAGCAAGCCTACGGTCTCGACTTCCCGTCGGTCGTCTCGATGGAACAGAAACTCCGTTACCGCGCCATCGCTCGTGGTGACGTCAACCTTGTCGATGCATACGCGACGGACCCGGATATCGCCGAGAATGATTTGCTTGTCCTTGAAGATGATCAACAGTTCTTCCCGCCATATCAAGGGGCACCGTTGCTCAAGCAAGAGACATTAGACGAGCACCCTGAAATCGAGGACGCGCTCAATCAATTGGCCGGTAAAATTACAGATGAAGAAATGTCTGAACTCAACCGCCGCGTCGCGTATGGGAATGAGCGTGCTTATGACGTCGCACAAGACTTCTTGGAGCAGGAAGGTCTCCTATGAGAGCAATGATTATCTCGAATCCAACATCCGGTGCAAGTGAAACGATGCTCGGTGAGGTTGTCGGGACGGTCGAATCCTTGTATGACGAGATTCTGATTCGAAAGACGCTCGGACAAGGAGATGCTGCCCGTTTTGCCGAGGCGAGTGGGTCGTTCGAGCATTTAATCGTCATCGGTGGGGACGGGACCCTGCATGAGGTCGTCAACGGCCTCATGTCACTTCCGAAGGACGAGCGGCCGACGGTCGGCCTCGTCCCCGGTGGTACGTGCAACGACTTTGCCCGTGCGCTCGATTTACCAGTCGAACCGATTGAGGCGGCTCGGTTATTTAAGATGAGTCATGTCCAGCCCGTCGACGTCATGCGGGTCAATGATCGATATGGCCTCAATTTTATTGGGGTCGGCCTGATCGCCGACGCATCGAGACAAATCGATCCGCTTCAAAAAGAATCTCTTGGTTCCATCGGCTACTTTTTAGCGACAATCCGGCAGTTTCGTGAACTCGACCCGTTCGACGTCCGCATCGAACACGGTGGGGAGGTCGTCCATGATGGGCCGGTCAGTTTTTTGTACGTCGGAAACGGGGCATATCTTGGTACGGTACCGACAAAGTTACCGACCCAATCGTTCACCGACGGACTCGTCGAAGTCGTGCACAGCTCGGCCATCGGCTTTCCAATGATTCGGCAACTGCTTACGCAACAACTCGGACTCGAACAGTCGTCGCCGGAGTGGGTCCATCTACAGATGTCTCAACTGACCGTCCATTTGAGCGAATCACAGATCATCGACGTCGATGGGGAACATTTTGAGGCGGACCGATTACACATCGACGTCTTGCCAAGTGAACTGACATTCCTTGTGCCATCCCACTAAAAACCAGACAGAGAAAAGAATTCAGACTTTTCTCTGTTTTTTGTTGTTCTCATTTCTGAACCGTGTTAGTATTTCACTATTATTATGAAAATAGATATGAAAACAGGAAGTAGGGATGGTAATGGCGCAAAACTCGTTCGCCTCAAAAATTGGATTCATCTTAGCGGCCGCAGGGTCAGCGATTGGTCTCGGTGCGATCTGGAAATTTCCGTATGTCACCGGCACAAGTGGAGGCGGCGCCTTTTTGCTCATGTTTTTAGCGTTTACGCTCTTACTCGGTCTCCCGTTATTGATCGGTGAGTTCATCGTCGGACGCTCGACACAAAAAACGGCACTGCTCGCATTCAAAAAATTAGGACACGGCCGTTGGACGCTCGTCGGTTACCTTGGTGTCATCGCATGTTTCTTATTGCTCTCATTCTACAGTGTCATCGGTGGTTGGGTCTTAATCTATGTCGGTCTCGGCTTGAGCGGGACATTGAACGGCCGATCGCCTGACGAATTCGGTGCCGTCTTCGGAGATGTCGTCTCGTCACCAGGCATCGCCGTGTTCGGTCAATTCTTATTCTTATTGATCACGCTCTTAATCGTGCTAAAAGGCGTCGAAGCTGGAATCGAGCGGATGAGCAAGATCTTGATGCCGCTCTTGTTCGTCAGTTTCATCGTCCTCGTCATCCGCTCATTGACGCTCGACGGGGCGATGGAAGGGGTTCGCTTCTTCTTGCAGCCTGACTTCTCTGCCTTGACGGGGGAATCGGTCTTGTTCGCCCTCGGTCAAGCGTTCTTCTCGCTATCACTCGGGGTTGCGGCCATGTTGACGTATGCGTCCTACATTAAAACGAAAGGCACGCTCAATCGCTCGGCGAACATGATCGTTCTATTGAACATCGCCGTCTCGCTGTTGGCGGGTCTCGCGATTTTCCCGGCCGTGTTCGCATCAGGTCTCGACCCGGCTGAAGGCCCGGCGCTTCTCTTCGTCGTCTTGCCGGCCGTCTTCAATCAAGTCCCGCTCGGTGGTTTCTTCATGGTATTGTTCTTCTTGCTGTTCACGTTCGCCTCGATCACGTCATCGATTGCGATGCTTGAAGTCGTCGTCGCCGGTGTGACCGACCGACTGAACGAAAAGAAACAGACGATGTCGAAACGGAACGTCACACTCTTGTCAGCAGCGATCGTTTTTGCGGTTGGTATCCCTTCGGCCCTCTCGTTCGGAGTGATGAGCGAGATGCAGTTCTTGAACGGTCGTACGTTCTTCGATTCGATGGACTATATCGTCAGCTATGTCTTGATGCCGGTCGGTGCGCTCTTGACATCGATTTTCGTCGGGTATGTCGTTGATCAACGCATTCTTAAAGAAGAGATTCAAACATCGGGCGCTGGTGTCAAGCTGTACCCGGTCTGGCACTTCCTCATCCGGTATGTCATTCCGGTGACGGTCGCCATCGTCATGGTGACAACGTGGGTCACGGTGTAACGTGACGAACTCCTCCTGATTCATTGAATCAGGAGGTTTTTTTACATTCGAGCGACCCTGACTTTTCGTTCTTGCGACCGAGAGAGCGTGCGGCGTCATTATGCTAAGCTTATAAAGATGACGAAACTTTTTTTGAAGGGTCACGTAAGGTACAATAGAAGTATCATGAGACGAGGTGAAACGGATGAAAACATGGATGAAATGGGCCCTGACCGGGGCGATCCTATATTTTGCCATAAACGTTTTTGATTTCTCTTGGTTGTTTATCATCGTCGGGGCGCTCGTATTAAACGAAGTGTGGTCGACCAATAAACGCCGGAAGCGGGCACCGGCCCCCGTTGCCAAACGGGCCAAGAAAAAGCTGTTGCTCGATGAAGACGAACCGTTCGTCGGCTCGCGTATCTTGAAACCGCTTGAAGAAGCGGCGCCGGTACGTCAGTTCGAGGCGACCGACGATTTAGAGCTTCAATTTTTGCAGCGGACGATTGAACAAGGGTATGAGAAACTGCAACAAATCGACCGCGTCTTGCCGGAAATCAAAGACATCGAGGTGCGGCGTGAGATGAAGGCCGTCTCGAAGGAAGCGCACGAACTGTTCGCTGAACTGTTCGAGAATCCACAAGATGCGAAACATGTTCGTGATCTCTTCACGTTCTATTTGGATTCGCTTGTGTCGGTCGTGTTGAAATTTAAAGAACTAGAAGGAAAACGCGTCGTCATTCAAGAAGAGACACGTGAACAGTTGATTACCAATATGCGACTCATCGTCGACAAGTTCAAACAGCAACGCAGCCGTCTCTTAGAAGACGATGCGGTCGACTTTGAACGAGAGTTGATCATGATGGAAAAAGTATTGGCCGATCAACCAGAAGGGAGAAAAAAACATGACTTCATCGAATGAAACGAACTGGCAGTCATGGCCAGAAGAAGAGCTCACTTCACAGACGAAAACGAAGACGGAAACCGATGCGATTTCGGACCCGTCCGTGGACTGGTCATCTATGACAGAGAAACATGAGGTGCCGGCGATTCAAGTGAATCCAGATGTCCCGCAAGAACACCGGGAACGGATCACGCGCATCGCCGAGTCGATCGATATTAAAAAGACGGATTCCGTCATGTTGTTCGGATCAAACGTGCAACGCGAACTGTCGCAATTCTCGGACCAAATCTTGACCGAGGTCCGGATGAAGGATGGCGGTGACGCCGGAAAGCTATTGTCCGACTTGATGCAGAACGTACGCAAGATGGACCCGGACATGTTGCAGCCAGAGAAGAAGAGTTTTATGGACAACTTGCCGCTCATCGGACGGGCCAAGAAGAAAGCCGAGAACTACAAACTCCAGTTTGAAAAGATGAGCGTCTATTTAGAAGAAGTCATCCATAATCTAGACCGGGCCAAGTTCGGTTTGATGAAGGACATCACGATGCTCGATCAGATGTACGATAAGAACAAGCGTTATTTTGAAGAGCTTAACGTCTATATCGCCGCCGGTGAGACGAAACTTGACCACGTGCGCAGCTATGAGATCGCCCCGCTCCGTCAAGAAGTGGAGATGTCGAAAGACCAGGTCAAACTTCAACAGTTGAACGACATGATTCAACTCGCGGACCGATTCGAGAAAAAATTGCACGATTTGAAACTGAGCCGGACAATCAGTCTGCAAATGGCACCGCAAATCCGGGTCATCCAACAGAACAACCAGATTCTAGCCGAGAAAATCGAGTCGGCGGTCGTCAATACGATTCCGCTCTGGAAAAACCAAGTCGTGCTTGCGCTCAGCTTGACACGACAAAAGACGGCTCTCCGCATGCAGCAAGACGTCACGAAGACGACGAACACGTTGCTCGAGCAGAACTCGAAGATGTTGAAAGACTCATCGATCGAGATCGCCACAGAGAACGAGAAAGGCATCGTTTCGGTCGAATCGCTCAAAGTGGCGCACGAGAACTTGCTCTCGACGCTCGACGAGACGCTCCGGATTCAACAAGAAGGACGTCAGAAGCGTCGTGAGGCCGAACGTGAACTCGATCGCATGGAGCACGAGTTGAAAGAAAAAGTCATCGAGATCGCTTCAAAAAACAAAGAGTTGCCAAAAGAGACTGGATATTGAACGAGGAAAGTCTGAGCCCTCAGACTTTCCTTTTCTTTGAGGAGGATAAGAAAATGGAAAAACAACGGCTATGGGATGAGACGTGGTTGCAGTTCGCTGATATGATGGCGGTACGCCATTCGAAATGCGCCTCGAAAAGTGTCGCTTGCGTCATCGTCAAAGATGAGAAGCCGATCTCGATTGGGCTCAATGGGACGCCACCCGGGCATACGAACTGCAATGAGATCTTTTTAAAACGGGAAGACGGTTTTTATAAACGGGCCGAGTACGTGTCAGAAGATGCGGTCGATTTGCTCGAGGCACCGGTTTCATTCATCCATGAGGGTGTGACATTTATTAGATGTTCGGACCCATACGACCACCATAATTGGTCGAAGCAACATGAAATCCACGCCGAAATCAACGCGATTGGTAAGCTCGCCGCGGATTCGACGAACGCCTTCGGCGCGACAGCCTATGTGACCCACTCACCATGTCATGCCTGTTCGCTCGCTTTGATTGCGTCACGCGTAGCCCGTGTCGTCTATGCGGTCGGCTATGAGCACGGTGACGGCCTCGATTTGATGCGTGAGAGTGGGATTGACGTGGTACATATGCCACTCGAAAAAAGTTTCAAAAACACATTGTAAACGTTTACATTCGATGTTATATTATTAATGTACTGCCAATGGTGTTTTACTCTTCCATTATTCGTCTCTCTTCGGAGGGACCTTTTTTTATGGCTAAGCACAGGTGAGACAAAGTTTACACATAATGTTCAATATTTCACAATCTTTTCGTGGGTTTCTTTCTTATAATGAAAGTAGATTAACGAGAGGGGAAATGTTACATGGAAAAACAAGTTCGTTTCACAGATGGTGCCTATGATGTGGAAGCGTTGATCACACTCGAAGAGGTGTGGGAAGATAAATTTGCCATCGGGACGCATAAAGAGCTCGCCGTTAAGTCATTAAAGATCAACGGAAATGAGGTTTCGGAGTTGAAGCACGTTCGGGCGTTGCTTCGCTACTATCCGACGCTCGGTGTCTCGGGCATCTTGCTAGCGCTCGATGGTGCCGCAGCTGAGATCGTCGCCTTGTCAGGGGATACGGATCCGGCGCTCCGGTTTGTTGAACTCGTGGCGTTACAAATGGACGAGGCAGCGACGGAAGAGTTGAAAGACCTATACGCCGAGATGGCGGTCTAACTTTGTAAGGATGACACCCACGTCATCCTTTTTTCATTTTCGGGTTGCAATGCGGGTTCAGTATGGTATTATTGTCAATAGATGAAGAAATGGAACGCCATATCGTTATCGACAACCAAAAATGGGGATCTAGATAGCTAGATCGCTGTGAAAAAGCCACGTTCATAGGAACGTGGCTTTTTTTTGTATAATTTCGAACCCGGCGCCGACATCGAAGGCGATATGGGCGTCTGAACCGAGCACGAACGGGATGCCGAGTGCGGCCGCCTCGGACGCGACGTCAATGGCGTAAGGTTGGCCGCAATCGGGCTTGCGGAGACCGGCCGTATTCAAATCGAGACCGAAACCGCGTGTAGCGATCGTTTGTAGCAAGCGCGTCTGTTCGTCCTGCACGTTCGAGCGGGCCCACGTGTACTTGTGTTGATATTTGATCGGTAAGTCGATATGTCCGATGCGGTCCACTTTCAAGCGCTCCCAAGGGAATGCGAGTCCGGCAGCGAGCGCCGTGTAGTATTGTTTCATCACGGCCTCGAACGAGCCGACACGTTTGACGAGCGCATCAAACGTGTCGGCCGAGAAGTCGATAGGCAGGAGCTCGTCGTCGACGAGGAGAAAGTGTTGGGACAAGATTGCTTCGTCTAATACGTCGGCATACGGCTCGAGCAACGCCAGCGTCTCGGACTCATATCCGGGCAAATAGTCGATCTCCAAACCGATGCGGAGATCAAGTTCGGGATACGACCGCTTCAACGTCTGCAAAGCTTCTATATAACGCGGGAGCAAATCGAGCGCCATCGCTGAATCTTGGTCTGGCGTCGGGTCTTGAAACCGGGCCGGGAGCGGCGCATGCTCCGTGAACGTGAGCGTCTTGATTCCTTGGTTCAAGGCGCGCTTTACATACGCTTCGAGCGAATCGGATGAACCATGCGGACAAAATGGGGTGTGAAGGTGACCATCACGGGTAAAGTCAATCATCAGTCGACATTCCTTTCGAGTTCGCCGGTTGACAGCAACGGCTTGGTTTGATAAATTTAACACACTACTTTAGTTTGGTAAAGTGATAATAAGATAAAGGGTGATATTGATGATCTGGTTCAATACAAAAGGATCCATCCCGGAAGGATGGCACGAATTGCAAGGGGAAGACGTTCTGCGTCCAAAGCAGTGGATGTTGTCATTTTTAGAGCGAGCCGAGTCAAATGGCTACAGTGTCATTGAGCCACCGCTCGTGGAATATTATTCGCACTATCAAGACTTGGCCTTGTTCGATGAGTCGGCCTATTATCGTCTGTTCGGGAATGACGGCGAGTTGCTCGTCATGCGTCCGGACTATACGTTGCAAATCGCTCGGAAGCTCGCCGATGGTCATGAACCGATGCGGGTCGCCTATGCCGGTGCCGTCTATCGGCGTACCCCGAAACATTCGGGTCAGCCGCATGAGCGTCAACAGCTCGGGCTTGAATGGATTGATGGTGATGCACCCGATATGGAGCTGATTGAATCGTTCCTCAGTATGACCGAGCGGGTGTTGCCGCAAGACGGGCTTCGGATTCAAGTCGGCTCGGCTGCCTTGGTCGCGGCCGTGGCGGAAGAGGCCGGGATCCCAGAGCGGACGCTCCGTCAATATTTGGCGCTCCGTAACTTGGAATCACTCCGTGACCTCGCAGATACGTATCAATACCCGTTAATCGCGAAGCTACCGTTCTTAATCGGTGATTCGGCACTCGCTGAACTACGAGAAGTCGCCGAGCCAGGATTGACGGCTGCGATCAATGAAGTCGAGCGGGCGGTCGAACATTTACGCGCCATCGGTTTGAACGTATCGTACGACTTTGGACAGACCGGCGATTTTGATTACTATTCAGGATTGACGGTGACAGGAAGCATCGATGGACGGCGGGTCCTCTCGGGCGGTCGCTATGATTCGCTATACGGACATTTCGGTCAATCGCGACGGGCGTTCGGATTGTCGCTCGATTTAGAACAGTTAGGTGAGGTGATTTTATGAAAGTGGCCATCGCGAAAGGACGCATTGAAAAAGCGGCCCGAGACTATTTCGAACAAGTCGGATTAACCGTCTGGCCCGAAAAACGCGGCCGGGAACTGACCGTCGAAGTCGACGGGCATGAGTTCATCTTCGTCAAAGGGGATGACGTCTATAAATATGTCATGCACGGCGCGGCTGATGTCGGCGTCGTCGGTGGCGACATCTTGCGAGAGAAGACGCCTGGCGTCCTCGAAGTCGTCGATTTGCCGTTCGGCCGTTGCCGGATGGCGGTTTGCGGACCGAAAGAACGGAAGAACGGGACGAAAAAATTGAAAGTCGCGAGCAAGTATCCGAATATCGCTATCTCTCACTTCGCTTCGAAGCGACAGAACGTCGAAGTGATCGCGTTGAACGGTTCGGTCGAACTCGCACCGCTCACAGGACTCGCCGATTGCATCGTCGATATCGTCGAGACGGGGGCGACGCTTCGCGCGAACGACCTCGAGGAATACGAAACGATTTTCACGGTGAACGCCAAGTTCATCACGAGTGAGACGGCTCTCGCCAACGATCCTGATGAATTGAAGGCCTGGATTCGTCGTTTAAGCAAGGAGGAAGCGAAATGAGCACGGAAACGAATCGGAGCCGGCGTGAAAGCTGGGCGGAAGCGGTTAAGCCAATTCTCGAGGCCGTGGAGTCGAACGGAGATGAAGCGCTCCTAGAGTTTACAAAGAAATTTGACGGTGTCGACGTAATCGAAACGGTCGACTTGACAGCCTTCACGCCACCTGAAGCTTACGGGGAGTTGACCGAGGCGTTGACGCTCGCCGCCGAACGCATTCGCACGTTCCACGAGCGTCAGCGTCGTCAAGACGACGCGTATGAAGATGGCATGTTCAGACTCGGACGTCGCTTCATGCCGCTCGACTCGGTCGGCGTGTACGTACCGGGTGGGACGGCCGTCTATCCCTCGAGCGTCTTGATGAACATCATCCCGGCGAAAGTGGCCGGTGTGAAACGGATCGTCATGGTGACGCCGCCAAAACCAGATGGCATCGACTTGTCGCTATTGATTGCGGCAAAAATCGCAGGGGCAGATGAGTGTCATCTGGTCGGCGGGGCACAAGCCGTGGCCGCGCTTGCGTTTGGCACTGAGACGATCAAACCGGTCGACAAGATTGTCGGACCTGGTAACGCCTATGTCGCGACTGCAAAATCGCTCGTCTCTCACATCGTCGGCATCGACTCGGTCGCTGGACCGTCTGAAGTACTCATCATCGCCGATGCGACGGCTAATCCGAAATGGGTCGCCGCCGACTTGCTCGCCCAAGCCGAACATGACGTTGAAGCGACGGCACTCGCTCTCGTCACGTCAGACGAGTTGGCCGAACGAATCGAACAGGAATTGACACGCCAGCTGGCCGAGCTACCACGCCGTGACATTGCGGTCGAGGCATTGAAACGAGGCGGGGTACGCATCATGTCGAGCGAACGTGCGATCGAAGTCGCCAACGAGATGGCAGCCGAGCACGTGCAACTTGCCGTTTCCGACCCGGAAACCTATATGCAAGCCATCCGTCACGGTGGTTCGTTCTTCCTCGGTCATGAAGCCGCGGAAGCGTTTGGCGATTACATCGCTGGACCGAACCACGTTTTGCCGACGAGCGGGACGGCCCGCTTCTCGAGCGGCCTCTCGGTCGATGATTTTTACCGGAGACAGACGTTCCTTCAGATGACGGAGCTCGATGAACGTGTCACACACGCCGCGATTCGCATCGCGCAACAAGAACAACTTGACGGCCACGCCCGAGCGATGGCGGTTCGATTGGAGGACGTATGAGACAGAACTATGAGACGATTCCCCGCTACGTCCCGCAGGCGGTCAAAGGACATGCGTTGAATCAAAACGAGAGCCAATATGAGTTCCCAGAGCGATTAAAGACGGCAATCCGAGAGCTTCCGCTCGATTTGAGCCATTATCCGGTCGATGAATTGGCAGCGCTGAAACAAAGTTATGCGACATATGCTGGTGTGGATCCGCAACAACTCATGGTCGGGAGCGGTAGCGATGAATTGCTCGCGATTCTTTGTCAGGCAATCCTTGACGCCGATGACGTCGTCGCCGCCCCGATTCCCGATTTTTCGATGTACGGCATTTATACGCATATCGCTCGCGGGAATTTTGTGCAGCCGGATGCGGACGGATTGTCGATTCAATCATTGCTCGAGACGATCGAGGCGGAACGGCCGAAACTTGTGCTCGTGTCGAACCCGAACAATCCGACGGGAAAGATGTGGACGCTCGATGAACTCGAAACGGTCGCCAGCCGTGTTCCATATCTCGTCGTGGACGAGGCATATATCGATTTCACGATGGAAGATTCATTCAAAGACCGACTCGCGGACCACGCGAACGTCATCATTCTCCGTACGTTATCGAAAGCGTTCGGACTCGCGAATCTGCGCATCGGTTTCATGATTGCCGACGAGCGCTTAATCGAGAAGATTGACCGGTTCCGTTCGCCATTCAACGTGAGCGGGCTGAGTGCGGCCGTGGCGACGGTCGTGTTGAACGACTCCGAATATATCGAGGAGTCGATCAACTTCCATCAAACGCAACGACAAAAGCTTGAAACGTTGCTCGCACCGATTGGAAACGTCTTACCGAGCCGTGCCAATTTCCTATACGTCAAAACACCGGACAGCGAAGCTTGGGCCGCCCGTTTCTTAGAAAAGGATGTCCATGTTCGCGCGTTCGCAGACGGGATTCGTGTCAGTGCCGGCACGGACGAGGCGTACCGCTTGCTTCAACAAACGATAGAAGAGGTGACTTCACTTGAGAACAGCTGAGACGAAACGAGAGACAAAAGAGACGAACATCGAGCTCAAGCTTGATTTGAATGGGACAGGACAAAGTGACATCAAGACAGGTGTCGGCTTCTTTGACCATATGCTGACACTGTTCGCGTTCCACAGCCAAATCGATTTGACGGTCCATGTCGAAGGGGATACGTGGGTCGACGCTCACCATACGGTCGAAGACGTCGGAATCGCCCTTGGGCAGATGATCAATCAAGCGCTCGGCGACAAAATCGGCATTCGCCGCTACGGCACGAGTTATTTGCCGATGGACGAGACGCTCGCGCGTGCCGTCGTCGACGTGTCGGGCCGTCCGTTCCTCGTCTACCGGGCCGATATTAAAAATCCGAAACTCGGAGACTTTGACACCGAGCTCGCCGAAGAGTTTTTCCGGGCCGTGGCGATGAACGCCCGGTTGACACTGCACCTAGAGGTCCTCTACGGGTCGAACTCGCACCACATGATTGAAGGGTTGTTCAAGGCGTTCGGTCGCTCCCTCGCCGAGGCGATTGGGCAAGACGGGTCGAATCGATTGCCGTCGACGAAAGGACTGATCGAAGGATGAAAATCGCGGTCATCGATTATGGAATGGGTAATGTGTTCAACGTCGAACGGGCACTCCAAGCTATCGGCTGTTACGTCATCATCACGAACGACCCAGTGGAAATCGAGGCAGCTGATGCCATCTTGCTGCCTGGGGTCGGAGCGTTCCCGCAGGCGATGCAATCGCTGAGCGAGACGGGGCTGATTCCGCTGTTGAAACGATCGGCGAATGAAAAGCCGTTCCTCGGCATCTGTCTCGGCATGCAACTCTTGTTTGAATCGAGTATGGAAGGCGTGCCGACGGAGGGACTCGGTTTGATTGAAGGGCGCGTCGAGCGGATGCGGGCGAAACGTCTGCCACACGTCGGCTGGAACTCGATTTTGCGCGACGAGGACGTCTATTTCGTCCACTCGTATCACGTCGTGACTGATCCAGTCCACGTCGTCGCGTCTGCCGATTATATGGGTGAAACCGTGCCAGCCATCGTGCAAAAAGGGCTCGTCACGGGGATGCAGTTTCATCCCGAGAAGAGCGGCGCGTTCGGATTACGTTTATTGACAGAATGGAAGGAGGCGGTCGAACGTGAGATTACTACCGGCCATTGATTTGATTGACGGAAAAATCGTCCGCTTGACGGAAGGCGATTTCAATACAGAAGAACAGTACGGAGACCCGTATGAGAAATTGAAGGAATGGCAAGGGCGCGTTCCGATGCTTCACTTGATTGATCTCGAAGGGGCGAAAGCCGGCGAACCGAGACATCTTGATGTCGTCCGATTCGCCAAATCGTGCGGCTTCTTCGTCCAGACCGGCGGAGGCATTCGTTCCGAGGAAGCGCTCGATGCGGTCATGGCGACCGGCGCCGACCGTGTCTTGCTTGGGACAAAGGCGTTTACAGACCCGGATTTCTTGGACCGGGCGCTCGCGAAGTACGGTGATCGTGTCGCCGTCGCCCTCGACGCCTATGATGGCATCGTCGCCGTCAACGGATGGCAAGAAGCGACCGACTTAAAAGATATCGATGCCGCGAAAGAACTCGTCGACCGTGGGGTCAAGACGATTCTCTATACGGATATCGGTTCGGACGGGAAATTGAACGGACCGAACCTCGAGCGGATGAAGGCGCTCCGTGATGCTGTTTCAGTCACGATCATCGCCTCGGGTGGCGTGACGACCGAGGCTGACGTCGAGGCGCTTCAAGCGGCCGGCATCGACGAGGCGGTCGTCGGGAAGGCACTACTCTCCGGACAAGTCAGTCTTGATGACTTGATCGAGTGGGAGGCGCGCCATGCTTAAACGTCGCATCATTCCGTGTCTTGATGTGAAAGACGGTCGTGTCGTCAAAGGGATCGAGTTTGTCGCGTTACGTGACATCGGCGACCCGGTCGAGATTGCCAAGTATTATGACGCCTCCGGTGCGGATGAGCTCGTGTTTCTCGATATCACTGCGAGTACGGAACGCCGCCAGACGATGCTTGACGTCGTCAGTGCTGTCGCCCGGAAAGTGTTCATCCCGCTCACGGTCGGCGGCGGTATTCGGTCGCTTGAGGATATTTCCTCGCTCTTAAAAGCTGGGGCCGATAAAGTGTCGCTCAACACGCTCGCCGTCGAATCACCCGATTTGATCAAACGAGCGGCCGAGCGGTTCGGGTCACAATGTATCGTCATCGCCATCGACGTCAAGTTCGAAGACGACGAGTACTTCGTCTATACGTATGGCGGGAAGAACCGGACCGAGTTGCGGGCCGTCGATTGGGCAAAGCAAGTGGCCGCACTTGGGGCGGGTGAACTGCTCGTCACGTCGATGAATCAGGACGGAAAGCAGAGCGGCTACGATTTGCGAATCCTTGATTTGCTCCGGGACGCCGTCGATATCCCGATTATCGCCTCTGGCGGTGCCGGGAACGCGAATCACGTCGTCGACGCGCTCGAGAAGGTCGATGCGGCGCTACTCGCCTCGATTTTGCATGACCGGAAAACGACAGTGGAAGAGGTGAAACACGTATGCAGCGAGCACAACTTGCCGATGCGGTTCGTTACGACGAAAACGGATTGATTCCAGCCATCATCGTGTCGACAGAGGACGACGCCGTCCTCATGTTAGGCTACATGAACGAGGAGGCGATTCAGAAGACGCTCGAGACGAACACGGTCACGTTCTGGTCACGTTCGAAAGGGAGACTCTGGATGAAAGGGGAGTCGAGCGGGAATACGCTCGAACTCGAGAGCATCCACGTCGATTGCGACCAAGACGCGCTCTTGGTTCGTGTCCGTGCCAATGGACCGACATGTCATACGGGAAATCGAAGTTGCTTTTTCACGGAGGTGGAAGGATGATTCACGAATTAGAGAAGTTGATTCAAGAACGACAGGCGTCACCGAAAGAAGGGTCGTATACGTCTTATCTATTCGACCAAGGTGTTGACAAGATTGCCAAGAAGTTTGGGGAAGAGTCGTTCGAGGTCGTCATCGCGGCATTGAACGATGAAGATTTGGTCGAAGAGTCGGCCGATCTCTTGTACCACCTGCTCGTCTTGCTCGCCGCCAAAGGCGTGTCATTACAAGACGTTGAGGCGCTCCTCGCCAAACGGCACGGGACGACGACTCCGGCGAAACCACGCCGGGACGTCACCGACTGGTAACACAAAAAGGAACGAAGCCACAATCGGCTTCGTTCCTTTTGATTAGCGGTTGACCGAGGCGGCCATACGGATGTACGTATGGCGCCGTCCCCGAATCGCAATCGATAACGCCTGGATATTCTCCGGTGTGGCGATTCCGGACAGCCCAGCATCGCCGATATGGAAGATGTCCGTCCCACCGCGCTTCGAGGACAAGGCGATGTCACGAATCGTCGCTTCATCGGACCCTTCCTGTGATGTGCCGATGGCGGCGACGACGAGTTTATCCAACGCTTGAATCTCGCGCGTGACTTCATAGAATTCATCTTCACGGACGCCAGGAACGGTGCCGGGCGCTGGAATCAAGATAATATCGGCCCCGGCTTCAGCAAAACGGACGTACGCCTCTTGATCAAGTACACGGCCGACGCCGGCTTGATGCATCTTCCCGGCGATGATGACGCCCGCGAACTCTTGGCGCGCGTTGATGATGGCTTGCTCGATCGCCTCGTTCGTCACCCCGGTGTTCGGATTTCCGGTCAGGCAGATGAAGTCGATACCGAGCTCTGACGCTCTGGCGAACGCTTCCCGTGTCGCGAGCCGTCCTTGTTTCACATCATACATGTCCTCCGATTTCTCGGAAAAGTCGACCGGCTCGAGGTTGACCCCAATCGGCAAACCGACGAGCCGCTTCAATTCCATGATGGGATTGTCAGACATCGTCTCGCCCGGCATGTTTCCGAACAAGGCGTGGCTTTCGAGACCTTTTATGTACGGGTGGAACACGTCGAGCATGTTCAAAAGAATCATGTCGGCACCGAACGCCCGCGCGAGTTCGGCGTTCGTCACTTCCGGATAGAGTGGTTGTACGGTCGGGATGACTTCGGCGAGTACCGTCCGACCTTCGGCTTTGCGAATCGATCCAATCAAATCCGAGCGGTTGAACGTCAAGAAATCACTGGCTCTACAGTCAAGAATTCGTTTCATCTGTCTATTCCTCCTCTAGTTCGTCATGTTCCTATTCCCCATTTCGCTAGAAATTCCTCTATAATGATGACAGAATAGGGGGAGATGCAGATGACTGAAAAAGAAAAGATGATTCGGGGCGAGCTTTACTTGGCCGGAGACGAGGAACTCGTCGCCGACCGGCGTCAGGCCCGGCGTTTGACGGAACGATTTAATCGATCCGGGATTGATGAACTCGACGACCGAAAAGCAGTGTTAGCGGAGCTGTTCGGCTCGACCGGAAGTTCGTTTTATTTGGAGCCGACGTTCAAATGCGACTACGGTTATAACATTCATCTCGGAGAACGGTTCTTCGCTAACTTTGATTGCGTATTCCTCGACATCTGTCCAATCACATTCGGTGACGATTGCATGCTCGGTCCGGGTGTGCACGTGTATACAGCGACGCATCCGCTCGACCCGATCGAACGAATCTCGGGTCTTGAATACGGGAAACCGGTCACGGTCGGACATCGGGTATGGATCGGCGGCGGTGCCATTCTAAACCCAGGGGTGACAGTCGGGGACGATGCCGTCATCGCCTCTGGCGCCGTTGTGACGAAAGACGTGCCAGCCCGTGCCGTCGTCGGGGGGAATCCAGCAAAAGTGCTCAAGTTCATACCATGACGAAACGACCCGACGTGATGTCGGGTCGTTTGCTTATGCTGTCGGTTGTGACGCGAAGGTGACTAGTGCCTGACGTGTTGCTTCGAGAGCAGATTCATTGCCGAGCGTGATGCGAATCCCGTTCGGTTGTTTCGATGTGTGAACGCCATGCGCGACGAGGTGGGCCCAAACGGCCTCCGGCTCATCGAGCGTGACGTAAATGAAGTTCGCCTCGGCGGGATGGACGTGTCCGATGGTGGCGAACAAGTCGGTCCACTGTCCGCGCATGTCGGCGTGCCATGCGATGGCCTCATCGAGATACGTCGCATCTTGTAAAAAGATGTTGGCGATTTTCGCGCTGACACCGCTAATGTTGAACGGCGGGACGAACTGACGGAAATAAGCGGCGAGTTCGGTCGTCGTGACCATGAAACCGAGGCGGACGTTGGCCAGGCCAAACGCCTTCGATAACGTCCGCAGTACAATCACATTCGCAAATGAATCAAGATGGGCCACCATGCTCGACGTCGGTGTGAAGTCGATATAGGCTTCGTCGACGATCAAGTACGGCACGAGTCCCGCGAGTTCGGCCAATTCAGCGACGCTCCACAATTTACCGGTCGGATTGTTCGGGTTCGACAACAGCAACAGCTTCGGTGTGTGTTGCGTGATCGCCTGGACGAGTGCGTCATACGACAGGTCATCGGCTTGCACGTGCCGGCCGTGCGCGATTGTCGTGAAGATCGGATAGAGTGCGAAATCCGGGCTCGGTGACAAGACGACGTCTTCCGGTGCCAACAGCGCCTGGGTGACGACGTGAATCATCTCGTCACTGCCGCAACCGACGAGCAATTGATTCGGCTCGACACCGGCGTAGGCCGCATAACGGGTGAACAACTCGTCAATCGGTTGGACCGGATACTCATGCAAGTCTTGGAACGAAATCGTCGCGAGCTGGTCATAGAGGCGGGACGGCACCGGGAACTGACTCTCGTTTTGATTCAAACGGTACCCGTCTGGATAGGTGACTGGATAAATCGGCAGCGAGACTGGTCTCATTCCGTCGGCTCCATCGAGAACCATTTTTTGGCGAGTTTGTCGATTTCACCTGAGTCAATCATCTTGTTCAACTCCTCGTTGAACTGATCGCGAAGGTCGTCCTCCAATTTAAAGGCGGCTGCTGAACCTTTCTCGCCATCTTCTTTCAAGGCGAACGTGTACAGTCCGGCATCTTGGTCCAAGTATTTTTGGGCGACCGTGTCCTCGATGACCATCGCGTCGATCCGACCCGTATTCAACTCTTGGACGATCTCTGGAATCTTGTTCAATGAGACGAGCTCTGCCTCCGGAGCTTGGTCTTTGGCGATGTTCTCTTGAATCGAAGCGGTTTGGACGCCGATTTTCTTGCCGGCGAGCGCCTCAATCGACTCGAGTGACTCATCTTTCGTCATGACTAAGTTCGTCGCCGACAAGTAGATATCCGAGAAGGCGGCATTTTCTTTCCGCTCTTCGGTCGGCGTCATACCGGCCATAACGAAGTCGACACGTCCGGCGTTTAGTGCCCCGAGCAGGCTGCCGAAGTCCATGTCTTCAATTTTGAGTTCGTAGCCGAGGCGTTCCGTGACGGTTTCGGCGATCTCGATATCAAATCCGACAATCTCATCCCCGTTCGCCGTATCGACAAACTCATACGGGAAGTAATCGGCGCTCGTCCCCATGACGAGTGTTTTTTTCTCTTCGCCCGTCGTCTCTTGGCTACATCCTGCTAGTAATGCACTTGCCACTAATCCCCCTGTAATGACCCACTTTTTCATGTATGAATTCCTCCTTCAAGATATGAGACTAAGTGTATATGTATGATTATTAATTGTAAAGCATAAAAATACAAAAAATGATTAAAAAAATGCATCCGGGAAAAAGTTTCAGGGTGCATCGAATCGTCAATCAATCGCCTGAAGATAGGCGATGACGTCCGGTAAATACGTCTCGAGCGGGCGATTTGTATCGATTGTAAGCGCATGCATATTCGGTGGTTTTTTACTGCTGGCGACGGTCCGATCGAAATTTTCTGGTGAGACGCTTCCGATTTGACTGAGCTTCCGGTCTCGCTCGCGCAACCGCCGATTGATTACATCGACGTCGTCGACGAGACACTCGACGTAACGATACGTGGCCCCGTTATTTGCCGCAATCGCCAAACCGCGGTCAATCATTACGTCATATAGACAAGGGCTATCTAGAATGACGTTCCGTCCTAAAGACAGATGGAACTCGACGAGCGCCCAATCGAGATCATAGGCGACTTTTCCGGCGAGCGCCGGGTCAAGCGGGTGTTGTGAAGTCGATTCAAGCAGTGCCGTCTTCGTGATATCATGATCGACGATGACCGCATCCAGCCGTCGGGCGATTTCCCGAGACAGCGTCGACTTACCTGATCCGGGGAACCCGGACATTTGAAGAAAGAACATGGAGTACCCTCACGTTTCGTTTGATTTCCCGCGGCTGAATCCGGCGAACAACCGGCCGCCGAACGGGGAGAGCGTCTCATCGACGTAACGGATGAGCGCGTCGGGTTCGTTCGTTTGATAATACGCCTCAAGGGCAGTGACGAGTTCTCGGGCTGCTTGCGCATCGTAGCGGTCGAGAGCGCGGTACGTCCATTTGGAGGAGCCCATCCATTGTCGATTCGTGCGCAGGATGAACTCGCAGACCAACGTGGCGAGAGTGCCCGCGATGAATAACCCTTCTGCACGACTAGTGCATCCAATCAAGTCATCGAGTGCATCGGTCAGGAAGTATCGTTTCATCTCGATCGTCTCGTCCGACCAAGCCTCGGGCCCGCTGTCGAGCAAGGCTCTCGCTTCACGCTTGATGTCTTCGACGATATTTGTGTCCTTCAAGATGATGCCTTCGGCGACCATTCTCGGCAACGACGGAATGGCACGTCGGCAATCCTGCTCGAAGAACGTCCGATACGACGTCAAGTTATGGGCGAACAGTTCGATGGGCCATCCGGACTCGATGAACGACTCTCGATAAGACGAGCCGAGGGTGTCGTCGAAGATGATGATATCTAAATCCGACGTTGCGGTCGCCTCACCACGGACGACGCTCCCGGCGAGCAGTGCGGCCCGACAGTGGGAGAAACGCGTTGTGACGAACGTCTTCGCTGCTACGATTGGTTCAAGTTTAGGAATCATAGGTGTTGCTCCGTACCGACGCGCGTTATAAAGTCACGAACCTCTGTCCGTGAATGCAATATGATGACTTGTTTGTTATCAGGAAGGGCTTGCAATCGGTTGATCACAATCGGGCGTTGCGATTTCGGATAATCCCACACCCATTTCAAGAACTTCGGGTCAAACCGTTCCTCACAACCTGGGCCCATGTCCGGACGTGTCTTGCCACGATAGGAAAGCATGCGCTTCAAGACGCGATACGTACAAATGATCCTCGGCAAGTCGAGAAAAACAATCGTGTCGGCAGCATGAAGGCGCAAGTCGAGCGTGCCCCCGTAATTGCCGTCGATGATCCATGAATCGCGTCCAATCAATGCGGACTGCGTTTTAATTTGTTCTTGCCGTGTGGCGGGTGACCAATTTGGTTTCCATAGTAAGGCGTCTAAGTGATGGACGTCGATGCCGAGTTGGGTTCCCAACACGCGGGCGAGCGTCGATTTGCCCGAACCGCCTGAGCCGATGAGAAGTATTTTTTGCATCGAATACCACCTTTCAAATGTCAATCTTCATAAATTTACTGACGTCTGTGAAACCGAGTTGTTCATATAGTTGCATCGCCGTTTGATTGTGAGCATACACGTTCAGGCGCACATCAGTATGGCCCATCTGTTTGAACGTATCGAGTGCTTCTCGCATCAATAGTTTGGCATAGCCGTGACCGCGAAACGCGGGCTTGATATACAGGTCGTTCACCCAACCGACCTCTGCACCCGTCAAATAGTCGAATGCTTTATCGATTTGCGTCCAGCCGACGAGCGTCTCACCATCGACGAGACAGAGGAAATAGGCACCAAATTTCGCAGAGTGTTCGTACGCTTCAATCATCTTTTCCCGGCTATCAGCCGAGACGTGATTGGTTGCTTCTTCGCGGTTGACGCCTGCAAGACTATAAATTTCGGTCAGTTGTGATTCGGTTGCTCGTTGAAACGTGAGATTCATATCGATTCCGCCTTTGTTAGGAGTCTGTGGATTCAAGGATACGCCATTTTTCAATGACACCGTCCTCTTCGTATAGGACGCGTACTTCCATCTGGTTTAAAACGAGCCGCTGCTCGGTGGCGAAGAGTACAATCGGATAACCGGTCGACAGCGGTTCGTCCGCTTCGAAGACGGGACTGTGCGCTTGCATGGCATAATAGCCGTCCGAACGCGTGTTGGCCGCCCCAGCATCGACTTGAATCACCGTATCGAACCCTTGGAGTCGTAACACGTAACTATAAGTCGTGCGCGCCCCGCGTTCGAGTCGCCACTCCTCGATGATTGCCTCGCGGCCATCGTTCACTTCCTTGAGTAACACTTTTTGTGCCGTGTACTCGCGTTCATACGGAATCATCTCTTGAATATTCACAGCCGTCATCGTGGCCAATTTTTGTGATTCTTCCGATGGCGGGGTGATGAGAATGCCGATAAAAATTAAGATAGGGATGAGCAGATAAATGATGACCCGACTTCGCATATAGTTTCACCTGTCCTTTATCGATTTTTTTCGCCATCTTCTGGCAGAACCCTGCCTAAAGCTTGAAATATGTTGCCGAAACACGTCGAAACATCTCGGATACAAGGAACCCATGTATGATGAAGTCAGGAGGGGATGAGGAATGAGAATCGGGATTATCGGCGGTGGGATTGCCGGGTTGACGACCGGGGCGTTGGCAAGTCGGATTGGTCATGACGTGACGGTGTTTGAATCATCGCGGGAGTGGGGTGGTTGCGCCGGTAAGTTCGAGCGCGGTGACTACCGATTCCCAGCCGGGGCAACGCTCGGGATGGGATTTGAACCGGGCGGACTACACGAACGAGTGCTGACGTATTTGGGTGAGTCGATCGACGTTCGGGTGTTAGAGGAAGTGATGCAGATTCATGTGGACGGGAAAACGGTCCGCTATTATCAAGACCCGACTCGTTTTTTACTTGAACTTGAATCGACGTTTCCCGAGCTCGCTCCGCGGATTCGTGCCTTCTTGAATGAAGTATGGACCGATTTTGAGACGATTCGTCCTTTGTTTGAGACGCTACCGGCGTTGCCGTTTCGAACGATTCATGACGCATCGGTTGCGATACGTGGTTTTCGACCGACGCAACTACGTGCGTTTCGGAAGTTATACCGGCCGCTCGGTACAACGTTAAAACGGCATCGATTGAACGGGACGGCGTTCGAACGGGTCATCGACGGGATTTTGCTCGATAGTCTTCAGACCGGAGCTCGCGAGGCGAGTCACTTGCTCGCGGCCGTCGCGTTATCGATTTACCACGAAGGGGCATTTTACGTCGATGGCGGCTTGTACACGCTCGCTCACGCCTTGGAGCGCTCGATTCAAAAAGACGGCGGACAAACCCTTCTCGGACGACAAATCGTCAAACTCGAGCGCGTGGCGGACGGTTGGCTCTTGACCGATCGGCGGGGCCGGCTCGACCTCGTCGATGTCGTCGTCTCCGCCATCCCGCTCGAGGCGACCGCTCAACTGCTGAGCGGAGATACGTCACGTCAATTCAGCAAGCAGTACGGGCGTCACTTAAAGCGCTCGCAATGGGGAACGTTCAGTCTGTACGTCACGTTACCCGAAGCGATATGCATGAACCGTCCGCTGTTCCAACAAGTGTATAGCGATGACTTACCGTCAGGACACGCCTTCATCTCGATGTCAGCCGCAGATGATTCGCTCCGGACCGAGCGACCGGAACGGACCGTCACCGTCTCGACCCATATCGATTTGACAGAGTGGCAGGCTTGGAAAGACAAGGCGACGTATGAGAAACTAGAGACAGATTGGACCGAGCGCCTCGTCTCGGTTGTGAGTCGAGCGTTCCCGGACTGGAACGGCGAATCGTCTGTCATGTTGCCCGGGGGACCAGGGGCGTGGGTGAAATATACGAAACGTCCGCACGGCGCGGTCGGTGGTTATGCCCAAACACCGCAACAAGCTTTGTTCCATGCGGCGAGCTACCGGACAACCTTGCCGAACCTGTATGTCTGCGGGGATACAGTATTTCCGGGGGCAGGCACAATCGGGGCGATGACGAGCGGGCTTCATGTCGCCCGAGCGCTCGGTTCGAAGTTATGAGGGGAGACAAGTGGAGATGCATAAAAAACGGTTTGACGAATTGACGACGAGAGAACTCTATGAGTTATTGGCGCTCCGGACCGAAATCTTCGTCGTGGAACAAGATTGCCCATATCAAGAAGTCGATGGGAAAGACGTGGCGGCGGTCCATTACTGGATTGAGGCTGATGGTCGCCCGGTCGCGACGTTACGTGTCCTCGAGGAGGAGTCGCCGGTCGCCATCGGCCGTGTCGTCACGAAATCGACGCATCGGGGACAAGGCCATTCGCGGCGTTTGATGCAAGAAGCCGTGGCTGACTTTGGGGATCGCGATTTGTACTTGCAAGCACAGACATACGTGGAGCCGTTCTATGCGAGCTTCGGGTTCACACGAACGAGCGAGGAGTACTTAGAGGACGGGATTCCTCACGTCGATATGGTTCGGACGGCGACCGTCTCGAAGTGAATCGATGCGGTACCGTTTGCCATAAGTTCGTGGTAGAATGATGAGGAATACTTGCGTGCGTCAAGGCGTGCGTTCAATCATAGAGAGCAAAGGGGTTTACGATGGTGACTGATCAAACTGTGATTCAAAAAGCGAGAGAATTAGCCGACTTATTGGCGAGCACGCCGGAAGTGGCCCGCTTCAAAGAAGCGGAAACGAAAGTGAACGAAAGTGAACGCGTTCAAACGTTGATTAAACGTATCAAATACTTACAAAAAGAAGCCGTCAACTGCAAGCACTACGGGAAGACGGAAGCACTCGCCAAAGTCGAGCTGAAAATCGACAAGGCGATGGACGAACTCGATTCGATCCCGGTTGTCCAGGCGTTTCAGGAGACGCAAGTCGAAGTGAACGATTTGCTTCAATACGTGACGGTCACACTCGCCAACTCGGTGACAGATCGCATTATCGAGTCGACGGACGGTGACGTTCTCGCCGGTAAAACAGGAAGCGGTATGGCAGCGGAGAAATCACGCGGCGGCTGCGGATACTAACAAACAGACAGCTGGCCTTTGGTCAGCTGTTCTAATTTCTAGAGGTGAACACGAATGGAAACGATACATCAAACCCCGATGATGAAACAATACTTTTCAATCAAGGCCGATTATCCAGACGCCTTTCTCTTCTACCGGCTCGGTGACTTTTACGAGCTGTTCTTTGAAGATGCCCAAATCGTTGCCAAAGAACTTGAGTTGACATTGACCGCGAAAAACGGGAAGAACGCTGAGCACCCGATTCCAATGTGTGGCGTACCACATCACTCGGCCGCTATCTACATTGAACAACTGATCGAAAAAGGATTCAACGTGGCCATCTGTGAACAGATGGAAGATCCGAAAGCGACGAAAGGGCTCGTCAAACGTGAAGTCATCCAAGTCATCACGCCGGGTACATACATGGCTGCACTCGGTGAAAAAGAGAACCGGTATTTACTATCGGTCGTGAACGTAGCAGGCCGTTTCGGGATTGCCCGCGGCGATGTGACGACAGGTGAATCTTGGTTGACGACCTTGCCGTCGCGTGAGGCCGTCCTGCGCGAAGTCGAAGGGTTGGTCCCGAGTGAAATCATCGTTGATGACGCCGAGTTGGCAGACCATCTCTCATCACTCGGCATCCCGTTGTCGGTCCAGACAGAGCGGCTAGCGAGCCCGTTGTCGAGCGGAGCGAAAGACGAGGCGCAAGTGAGCGCGTTTGAATTGCTGTTCGCTTATTTGACGCGCACGCAAAAACGCGCCCTCGATCATCTCCAACCGGCCGTCGCCTATGAAGTCGAGGCCCATATGCAACTCGATGCCAACACGGCCCGGAACTTGGAATTGTTTCGGTCAGCCCGGTCCGGTGAACGGAAAGGGTCGCTTCTCGCCTTGCTTGATGAGACGACGACGGCGATGGGGGGACGGTTGCTGAAACGTTGGCTCGAACAGCCGCTCTATACCGAGCAGGCGATTCGGGACCGACAAGATGCGGTCGAGAACTTGGTCGATGACTTCATGCTTCGTGACCAGTTGCGTGAACAGCTACGTCACGTCTACGATATCGAACGGCTCGTCGCCAAAGTCGGTTACGGGACGGCCAACGCCCGTGACCTCGTCCAACTCCGGAACACCCTCGAGTGCATCCCGGCGGTGCGGGCCTTGCTCGAAGGCGTCACGGCCTCACGGCTTCGTCAAATCGATGATACGCTCGACACATTCGACGACTTGGCCAACATGCTCCAGGCAGCGCTTGTCGAGGCGCCACCGATCTCGATTAAAGAAGGTGGGATGATTCGTGCCGGCTATTCGGCCGAACTCGACGAACTGCTCGAGGCGAAAGCGAACGGAAAGACATGGATTGCCAATCTCGAGCAACAAGAGCGGCTCGCGACCGGCATCAAGTCGCTGAAAATCGGCTATAATCGTGTCTTCGGCTATTACTTAGAAGTGACGAAAGCGAACGCCCGCCTGCTCGAAGAGGGACGTTACGAACGGAAACAGACGCTGACGAACGCCGAGCGTTACGTCACACCCGAGTTAAAAGAGAAAGAAGCGCTCATTCTCGGGGCTGAAGAGAAGAGTTGCACGCTCGAGTATGATTTATTCGTCGCCTTGCGTGACCAAGTCAAGCAAGAGACGAAACCGCTCCAACAACTGGCGCGCTCGCTCAGTGAGCTTGACGTCTTGCTCGCGCTCGCCATCGTCGCCGAAAAACGTGACTATGTCCGGCCGACGACGTCGACGAACGTCCAAATCGATCGTGGCCGCCATCCGGTCATCGAGACGGTGCTACCACGCGGTGAATACGTCGCCAACGATTTGACGCTCGACGACACGCGGCGCATGCTCTTAATCACCGGACCGAACATGTCCGGTAAATCGACGTATATGCGTCAATTCGCCTTGATCGCCATCTTGCATCAAATCGGGTCGTTCGTGCCGGCTGAAGCGGCTGAGATTCCATTGTTTGATCGAATCTTTACCCGCATCGGTGCGGCCGATGACTTGGTGAGCGGCCAGTCGACGTTCATGGTCGAGATGACGGAGACACGCCAAGCGGTGACAGAGGCGACCGAACACAGCCTCATCTTGCTCGATGAGATCGGTCGGGGGACGTCGACGTATGACGGCATGGCACTCGCCCAGGCTATCGTTGAATACATCGCTTCGACAATTGGAGCGAAGACGTTGTTCTCGACCCACTATCACGAGCTGACCGTGCTCGAAGACACGATCCCTGCTCTTGAGAACGTTCACGTCCGCGCCATCGAGCGAGACGGGCGTGTCGTGTTTCTACATGAAGTACATCCGGGGCGGGCCGATAAGTCGTACGGGATTCATGTCGCTGAGCTCGCTGAATTGCCCCGTGATTTGATTGAACGGGCGCGGACCATCTTGTCTCAACTTGAGACGGACTCGAAACCGGAACGGGCAGCTATTGAACATCCGGGAACGGCAGAACCCGTGGCCCAACTATCGCTCTTTGAGGCGGAAGACGAGATTAAACGACAATTGCTCGAACTCGATTTGTTGGCGATGAACCCGATCGAGGCGATGCAAGCGCTCTATGCGCTCCAACAATCCGCGAAGAAGGGGTGAGTCGATGGGAATCATTCAAGAGTTACCGGAACAACTGGCCAACCGAATCGCGGCTGGCGAAGTCGTCGAGCGACCGGCCTCGGTCGTGAAAGAGCTCGTCGAGAACGCGATTGACGCCGGCGCCACCAAAATCGAAGTCGATTTGGAGGAAGCGGGCATCCGGCTCATTAAAGTCCGCGATAACGGGCACGGGTTTTATGAAGAGGACGCCCCGCGCGCCTTTTTACGTCATGCGACGAGTAAGATTCGGGACGAGCACGACTTGTTCCGGATTCGCACGCTCGGCTTCCGTGGGGAGGCGCTCGCCTCGATTGCTTCGGTCAGCCATGTGACGCTGAAGTCACGCCGGGCCGAGGAAGACGGGTTCGAGATGACGCTTCAAGGCGGCGTTGTCACGGCGCAAACACCGGCCGCGGCGAACGTCGGGACGGAGATAGCCGTCAGTCAATTGTTCTATAATACACCAGCCCGATTGAAGTATTTGAAAACGTCCGCGACGGAACTGGCGAGCATCACCGACACGTTGAACCGGATCGCCTTGTCCCACCCGGAAGTGCGCCTCACGGCGTTCCATGAAGACAAGGAACTGCTCAGGACGAGCGGGAACGGAGACATCAAACAAGTCATGCTCGCCATCTATGGCCGACAAGTCGCGGCCCAAATTGTCACGGCGTCGAGTAAGACGAACGACTATAGTTTGAGCGCCCATCTCGTCCGTCCGGAAGTGACGCGTTCGAACAAGCAGTACGTGACACTCATTTTGAACGGGCGAAGCATTAAAAACTTCGCTTTGACCCAAAGTGTGCTCGAAGGCTACCACACGCTGCTACCGATTGGTCGTTATCCGATCGCTGTCCTCGAAGTGAACATGGACCCGATGCTGATCGATGTCAACGTCCATCCGACGAAACGAGAAGTTCGGCTTTCAAAAGAGAAAGAGCTCTGTCAATTGATTCGCGAGACGGTCCAACTGACACTCCGGGAACAGCGTTTAATCCCGTCGGTCAAACCGAAAGAGCGACCGGTCAATCGGACCGAACAAGAGCGACTTGATTTCACGGTTGAACGGGCGCCGGTCACGGATGAAGCGCCGACGTGGAACTATCCAATTCCACGTGAGCCTGTCACGTCACCGAGTCGATGGTCGCCGACCCCGCTTGTCAATGAAGCGCCTGA
Organism: Exiguobacterium sp. s16; assembly: GCF_018618115.1. Taxonomy (NCBI): domain Bacteria; kingdom Bacillati; phylum Bacillota; class Bacilli; order Caryophanales; genus Exiguobacterium; species Exiguobacterium sp. s16. The sequence continues at coordinate 631,883 of NZ_JACSLM010000001.1, forward strand.
GCCGATAGAGTCGACGGTCGAATCGGAAACAATCGAGACGAAAGGAGAGCGGTTGCCGCCGCTCGACGTCATCGGTCAATTGCATGCGAGTTATATCGTCTGTGGTGCCGAGGACGGGATGTACGTCATTGACCAACACGCGGCCCAGGAACGAATCAAATATGAGTTGTTTTACGAGCAGCTCGGGAATCCTGACAAGGAATACCAGTTGTTGCTGCTTCCGCTCACGCTCGAGTTCACGCAAGAAGAGGCGCTCGCGATTGAAGAAGTCACTCCGCTTTTAAAAGAAGCAGGTCTAGAATTGGAGCCGTTCGGCGGCAACACGTTCCTCGTTAGAGAGATTCCGACGTGGTACCCGCAACACGATTTAGAAGGAACGGTCCGTGATTTGATAGAGATGGCGATCCGGGATCGCTCCATTGACATCGCTAAATATCGGGAAGATGCGTCGATTTTGATGGCGTGCAAACGGTCGATTAAAGCAAACCATCCGTTGAACCACGAGATGATGCGGCAATTGCTTCACGATTTGAATCAGACGACGTCTCCGTACACGTGTCCGCACGGTCGTCCGATTTTAGTGAAGTGGAGCACGTACGAGCTCGAGAAGCTATTTAAACGCGTTATGTGACACAGTTGTAATCTTATTTTAACCGGCTGTAACGTTTATTTAGTTGTACCTATGGGAACAATATACACATGTCACTCAACGCATCGAGGTTGAGAGGTGGCTTTTTCACTGCCTCACCCTCAAGATGTAGACATGATCGATAAACCAGTAGGGGGAAAAGATTATGGCAGACACGCTTAAAGTAACGAAACGAGAATTACGACCACGTTCGGTCCGCGCTAACTTGCGTAAAGAAGGAAAAGTGTTAGGTGTCGTTTACGGCTACAAAGTTGAAAGCACACCGGTCGCATTCGAAGAGATGGCACTTCGTAAGATTCTTCGTGAACACGGCGACAACGCTTTGATCGAACTCAATATCGATGGTAAGAAAGTGAACACACTCGTTCACGGGACAGAAGTCGACCCATTCACGAACGAATACAAGCACGTCGAATTTATGGCAGTGAAGATGGACGAAGCGACAGAAGTCGAAGCGGACGTCACACTCGTCGGCGACGCGAAAGGCGTCAAAGAAGGCGGCTACTTGGCACAGACGCTCTACAAAGTAACGGTCTCGGCAACACCAGCCAACATTCCAGAGCGTATCGAGCTTGATGTTTCTGAACTCGGCATCGGTGACTCGCTCACTGTCGCTGATATTCCAGAGAACAAAGATTACGAAATCGTATCTGAGGGTGATCTTCAAATCGCATCGGTGAATGAACCGGTGGCGGTCGAAGACCTTGAAGCTGATACAGCGACAGAAGGCGAAGTTGAAGCGACTGAAGAGGCGTCAGAAACTTCAACGGAAGAGTCGGAAGAGGCTTCTGAAAACAAAGAATAATCATTTCGAACGGCCCTTTGCGAAGGGTCGTTTTTTTCTAGTCACAAATCCGACAAATGTAAACGATTACGATGTGAAAAATGTGTCAACATGTGGAAGGGGCGATTGCAATTTATTCGTTTCGGGCTTATATTGTTAATGATTTCACATGTTCGTTCTTATTATAATGGTTTCATTCAAACAGAAAGAAGGGTTTGTGACATGGCATCAATGGAAATCCATGCACTCGAATCGTTGCGGAAGAAAGCACAGGCATCTTCGCAAATGATTCATTATCGGCCAATGGAGTACTTTTTACGAGCAATGCTCGCGGGGATCTTTATCGGATTCGCTTCAATTTTCACACTGAAAGTCGTCAACGGAATGTATTTGATCGATTCTCCGTTCACAACGCTCATCGGAGGATTCTCATTCGGGATCGCCCTCGTCATGATCATCTATGGCGGAGCCGAACTGTTCACCGGGAATACGATGTACTTCACAACCTCGACGATGCGGGGGTACACGACGCTCAGCGACACGATGCTCGTCTGGTTGCTCTGCTTTGTCGGGAATGCGCTCGGTGGCGTTTTGTTCGCCTTGCTGCTCGCTCCGACCGGTGTCATCCAAGAACTTGGGATGGACAACTGGCTGTTCTCGGTCGTCGAAAGCAAGATGCACCACACGACGGTCGAAATTTTCTTCCGCGCAATCTTCTGCAACTGGATGGTCTGTCTTGCCATCTTCTTGCCGAAGCAAATGAAAAACGAGTTCGCCCAAATCTTCTCGATGATCTTCCTCGTCGCCGTTTTCTTCGCCTCAGGATTTGATCATGTCATCGCCAACTTCGTCTTGTTCGCCCTCACGCTCGTCGTCCCGCATCCTGAGGCGATCAGCTTTGCCGGCGCGATCCACAACTTGATTCCAGCCACGTTCGGGAATATCATCGGTGGCGCGTTGTTCATGGGTGCGATCTATACGTGGTTAAACGCGAAAGGCTTGCGTGAAGCCCAAGAATCGGAAGCAACGGAAGAAGTCGAATTGAAAATTGTGAAACCTGCCAAAGAAGTATAAGGTAGCTCACGACAACGAGCAGTCGAGTCCACGTCAGTGGCTCGACTGCTTTTGCGTTTTTATCACAAGCATTGATCACAATTTCGACTTCACAGCTCAATAGCAAAACATGACATAATCTATATATGGAACTTGAGCGAGTGATTAACTCGCTTGTAATCAATATATAGTGAGGTGATGCGGAGTGAATATGCTCCAGCTTTATGAAGATGTCTGTGTTCTCCCAGATCAGGACCTCGTACAAGAGAACGCCAACGTCGACGGGAAATCACCACTTGGAAAATTGGCACGATTATCCTCAGAAGTATCAAAACAATTGTCGACGACATATCTATTATCAGAACGGTCACGTCAAGCCGTCGAAGATAATTTTTTGTATATCCATGACGCCGACTACTACGTGACAGGATCGACGACGTGTTGTCAAATCCCACTCGGTGAGTTACTCACGAACGGATTTCATACCGGGCACGGGACGATTCGACCGCCCCAGGATATCCGCTCGGCGATGGCGCTCGCTTCGATTATTCTTCAAGCGAACCAAAACATGCAGCATGGCGGTCAAGCTTTCCCGATGTTTGATGTCGACCTCGCACCGTATGTCGAAAAAACGTATGAACGTCAGCTCGAGCGGCTCAAAAAGCTACCAGTCGAATGGACGACCGAGCAACTCTTTGAAACTGCCGAGTCTGAAACAATCGCGGCGACGTATCAAGCGTGTGAGGCGTTCATCCACAACGCTAACTCGATGCACTCACGTGGTGGCGGACAAGTACCGTTCGTTTCCATCAATTACGGCACCGACACGAGCCGGTGGGGACGCGTATTCATTCGAGAGTTGCTGCGTGCGACCGAGCGAGGGCTCGGTAACGGGGAGACGCCGATTTTCCCGATTCAAATCTTTAAAGTGAAAGAAGGGGTCAACTTCCATGAGGACGATCCGAACGTCGACTTGTTCCGTCTCGCCTGTCGTGTGACGGGCAAGCGGTTATTCCCGAACTTCTCGTTCGTCGATGCTCCGTTCAACCTTCAATACTACGACGGGACGCACGGCTCGGAAGTCGCCTACATGGGTTGTCGGACACGGGTGATGGGGAATCGACATGGTGCCGAGACGTCGATTGGACGAGGCAACTTATCATTTTCGACGTTGAACTTGGTCAAAATGGCACTCGTCTCCTCGGATATCCATACTTTTTATGAGACGCTCGACGCTTACGTCGACGTCGCCATCGATCAATTGCTCGAACGATTCGACTATCAAGCGAAGCGGCACGCCGACGAATTTCGGTTCCTCTATGCCCAACACGTCTGGCGGGGTGGAGAGAGACTCGGTCCAGAAGACGATCTTCGCGAGGTACTGAAGCAAGGGACGCTCTCGGTCGGATTTATCGGTCTCGCCGAAGCGCTTCGTGTTCTCACAGGTGGCACGCATGCCGAGTCGCGAGAGGCGGAACGGCTTGGGCTCGATATCGTCACTCATTTACGTGATCGAATGAAGCAGGCATCGGAACGATACGATTTGAACTTTTCTCTCTTGGCCACCCCGGCCGAAGGATTGTCGGGTAAATTTGTGACGAGAGATCAGCAATCGTTTGGGATGATCGAAGGTGTGACCGACCGCGCCTTTTATACGAACTCGTTTCATGTGCCCGTGTATCAATCGGTCTCGATTCGCGATAAAGTCCGTCTCGAAGCGCCTTACCACGCGCTCTGTGATGCGGGTCATATCACGTATGTCGAAGTCGACGGATCGCTCGCCCATAACGCGGAAGCGGTCGAAGCGATCGTCCGGCTCATGCGGACCGAGAACGTTGGCTACGGGTCGATCAACCATCCGGTCGACCGTTGTGGCAACTGCGGCCTTGAAGGGATCATCGACGAAGCGTGCCCGACATGTGGCGAGCATGAACGAATTGAACGGATCCGTCGCATCACCGGCTACTTGGTCGGGACGATGGACCGGTGGAATTCGGCAAAACGAGAAGAAGAACGAGCGAGGGTGAAGCATCATGCGCGTCCTATCCGTACTTGAAGAATCGGTCGTCGACGGTCCAGGCATTCGCACGGTCATCTTTACGGCGGGCTGCCCGCACCGTTGCCCTGGGTGTCATAATCCAGAATCTTGGAATCCACGTGGAGGACAAGACGTCTCGGTCGCGGACTTACTCGCTCAAATCGAACAATCAGGCTGGGACGGGGTGACGATTTCAGGCGGGGAACCATTTCTGCAACCGGAAGAATTGGCACGGCTCGTTGACGGATGTAAGGTCCTTCAGAAAAACGTTTGGGTGTATACGGGCTATACGCTCGAACAGTTGCAAGCCATGCACGACGAATTCGTCACAAGCGTGCTCGACCGTGCCGATGTGCTCGTCGATGGGCGTTTCGAACAGCCGCTCATGGACCGGTCGCTCCGGTTTCGGGGATCGAGCAACCAGCGGATTATTTTCTTAAACAAAGCGTAATCGGGGCCGTCGCGTCCCGATTTTTTGTATACTAGCAAAAAAGGGGGAATTTTGATGAAATGGTGTAGTTTTCAAGTTGAAGGAGAGCAAAGGGTCGGTGTCGTGGCAGGCGAGTTCGTCTATGACGTCAGTGACCAATTACATACGACTTCGTTGTTAGAAGTCATCGCGCGTGAGTTTGAACCGGATGTCGATCTAGATGTCGCGCCAAGGCTGGCGCTTCAAGACGTCACGTTCGTCGCACCGTATCGTCCGCTCAAAAATGTCATCTGTATCGGGAAAAATTACGAAGAGCATGTGAAAGAGATGGATACGGCGGGGGCCGGTAAGCTCGTCATCTTCACGAAAGCGCCGACCTCGGTCGTCGGCCCAGAGGCTGTCGTCGAACGTCACCCCGAATTGACCGACCAGCTCGACTATGAAGGCGAACTCGCCGTCATCATCGGGAAATCAGGGCGGGATATTGACGACGTCGATGCCCATATTTTTGGTTACACGATTCTGAACGACATCACGGCCAGGGATGTGCAAAAACAACACGTCCAGTTTTTCCGCGGCAAATCGTTCGATACGTTCTGTCCGATGGGGCCGTATATCGTCACACCGGATGAGCTCTCGTTCCCACTGACGATTCAAACGGTTGTCAATGGCGAGACACGTCAAGATGGGTCGACGGCGGATATGATTCGCCCGATCGAAGAGTTAATTCGGACTTTGTCAAAGGGCATGACACTTGAAGCAGGAGACATCATCGCGACCGGCACACCGGCCGGGGTCGGCCACGGCATGAAGCCGCCCGTCTATCTCCAATCAGGAGACACGGTCGAAGTGAGCATCACGGGACTCGGGACGCTCCGTAACGTCATCGTCTGACCCAATTGACGCAAATTGTGAAGAATCTTGTAATCGATGCTTCATTTCCGCAAAACGATGACTATGCCTCTTATACTAAGGGTAGAACAAAGAGGAAACATCATATAGGAGATGATTACACATGGAACGCAATGATCGTCCAACAGAATCAAATGAACAAAATCACCGCGAGGATTGGCTCGATACTGAGCTCGGCTCGTCAGAACAACGACAAGAACCGTCGCGCGCAGAGCAACCGGCCCGACCATCGTTCGTCGGCCGGATGTTCCCTGGGTTTGTCGGTGGCGTGATTGGTGCCGTCTTGACTGGCGCCATCGCTTTTCCGTTCATCGATCAAGTGCCGACAAATGTGTCTGATACGAACGTGACGTCGGAAGGGTCGCCGGTCCAGACGACGTCTACGACAACGGACAGCTCGGTTACCGATGCGGTCGCGACCGCACAGCCTGCTGTCGTGACGGTGAACAATTTCGCGTCAAACGGTTTTTCAAGTGAGGCTGTCGAAGCCGGGGTCGGCTCGGGTGTCATCTATAAGAAAGACGGCGACTCGGCTTACATCGTCACGAACCATCACGTCGTCAACGGTGCTGACCGTTTGACCGTGACATTCAATGACGGATCGACAGCGGACGCCAAATTGATGGGTAGCGACGCCACGTATGACTTGGCCGTGCTCGAAGTCGATGCGGACAAAGTCTCGTCCGTCATCTCGATTGGAAAGTCGAGCGAGTTGAAACCGGGGCAAACCGTCGTCGCCATCGGGAACCCGCTCGGCCAGTTTGAGAACTCGGTCACACGCGGCGTCGTCTCGTCGACGTCACGTCTCGTCCCGGTCGATACGGATGAGAACGGACAAGCCGACTTCAACGCCGAAGTCATTCAGACGGACGCGGCCATCAACCCGGGTAACTCCGGTGGCGCGTTAATCAACGAATCAGGACAATTGATTGGGATCAACTCGATGAAAATCGCGACCGACTCGGTCGAAGGGGTCGGCTTCTCCATCCCGGTCGATATCGCTTTGCCGCTCATCAATCAAATCGAACAGACGGGCGAAGTGAATCATCCATCGCTCGGCGTCTCGCTTCGGGACGTGTCGGAGTTCCCACCGGGGTACTTGACCGAGCAAATCAATTTGCCGGAGTCGGTGACGTCGGGCACGATCATCGTTGAAGTGCAAGCGAACAGTTCGGCTGCACGGGCAGGACTTGAGGCACGCGATGTCATCGTGAAAATCAACGACCAGGCTGTCTCATCGTTCATCGACCTGCGGAGTGAACTGATTCGAGACACGGACGGGACCGTCACAATCGAATACGTTCGTGACGGTAAGACCGAAACGGTCGATGTCGAGATTCAAAACGCAAATGGAGACGCACTGTAAAGATGGGCACGCAGCCCATCTTTTTTGTTATGCTTAGAAAAAAGGAGGGGTTCAGTTGATTCGTAAACTATACGGGATTTTATTTCTAGGGGCCGGCATCATGCACTTCATTCAGGAGCGGGCGTTCATGTCGATTATTCCGAAATCATGGCCGTTCAAACGATTCATGGTCCAGGCAAGCGGGGTCATCGAGGTCGTCTATGGTGTGTTGTTGCTCATGAACAAAGGGACGCGCTTCGTGAAAGGGACATTACCCGCTTTCTTAATCGCGGTGTTCCCGGCCAATATCAACATGGCGCTCAAACCGTCGAAACTAGGCAAAATACCGCTCCCAAAATGGGTCACGTGGGCCCGATTGCCGCTGCAGTGGCTCTTAATCAAAGGGGTCAAAAAAATATAAGTACATATGGGGGAATTGATCATGACGACGAACGTATTGAACTGGTTTGAGCATTTTCATGCTCATCCGGAAGTGAGCTGGAAAGAGGTTGAGACGACGAAGACGATTGCCGACATCTTGACGTCATGGCAAGTCCGTCACGAGACGTTTGCGGACGTGACCGGGGTCATCGCAGAGATTGGGCAAGGTGATGACGTCATCGCTGTCCGGGCCGATATCGATGCCTTATGGCAACAAGTCGACGGGACGTTTCAAGCCAATCACTCATGCGGGCACGACGCCAACATCAGCATGGTGCTCGGCGCGCTCGACCTGTTGAGACATGAGATGCTATCGAAGCGGATTCGCTTCATTTTCCAACCGGCAGAAGAACAAGGGAACGGCTCGCTCGCGATGATTCAAAAAGGGGCACTCGAAGGAGTGAGTCAGCTGTATGGCATCCACTTGCGACCGCTCGAGGAATTGCAGCGCGGACAATATGCGGCTGCGATTCAACACGGAGCCGCATTCTTTCTAAGAGGAAGCGTTATCGGGGTCGATGCCCATGGTGCGCGACCGCATCAAGGTCAAAACGCGTTAGATGTCATCTTTACGATTCAACAGATGCTCAAAAGCATCTACTTGTCGCCGTTCGAGCCCCATTCGATCAAGTTGACGGGCGTCCAAGCCGGTAGCGATAATTTGAATATTATCCCAGGGAACGCGACGTTCTCACTCGATGTCCGGGCTCAACAGAACAAGGAGTTGCTGGCGTTACGTGACCGCGTCGAGACGCTGTTGCAGCAAATCGCCGTCCTTCATGATGTCACCATCCACTGGGACTGGCAAGACTTCACACCGGGTGCGGAGATCGGCGAACGCTCGAGCCGACATGCGGCCGAAGCGATTGTCGACCGCTTCGGGGAAAGCGCGCTCGTCGACCGGATCATTACATCAGGTAGTGACGACTTTCATTTCTATACGGTCGAACAGCCGGGACTCGATGCGACGATGATCGGAATCGGCGCGAACTTGACACCGGGGCTCCATCATCCTCATATGTCGTTCGATCGGGACGTCTTACCAGAAGCGGCCGCCTTACTCGCCGATACGTTGCGCCGGGCCGCAAACGATAATTGAAGCGATTGACTAGATGGACGGGCCGGACGAGCTCGTTCATTTTTTTATTGCCAACTTTAAATGTAAGCGTTATCATCTACTTATTAGCGACAATATAACGACAATTCTGAATTTTTCGCTATCGGGGAGGAAGACACATGGAACAACAGGGGAACAAGGTAGACATGAAGCTTCGCTGGGCGGTATTGCCGCTACTTGTCATGATCGGGGTCATGCTCGTAGCCATCGTCAAATTGGAACAAGGGCCGCACATCCCACTCATCGTCGGGACAGCGGTCGCGTCGCTCGTCGCATGGCGACACGGGTACAAGTGGAAAGAGATCGAGGAGATGATGTACAAAGGGATTCGGCTCGCACTACCGGCCGTCGTCATCATCATCTTGGTCGGTTTAACGATTGGTGCCTGGATCGGGGGAGGCGTCGTCGCTACGATGATTTATTACGGATTGACGATTATTTCACCGGCCTATTTCTTGGTGACGATTTGTATCATCTGCTCGGTCGTCGCGCTCTCGATTGGCAGCTCATGGTCGACGATGGGAACGATCGGCGTCGCCGGGATGGGCATCGGACTGAGTATGGGGATACCAGCACCGATGGTCGCCGGAGCTGTCATCTCAGGGGCATACTTCGGGGATAAGATGTCCCCGTTGTCGGATACGACGAACCTCGCGGCGGGTTTGACGCACACGAACTTGTTCGAACATATTCGGCATATGCTCTACACGACGATTCCAGGGCTCGTCATCGCGCTCGGCGCCTATTGGTGGCTTGGCAGACGGTTCAGTGAGACGACGACGGACTCTTCAGAAATCGTCCAAACACTCGGTATTTTACAGGACAGCTTCGTCATCTCGCCGTGGCTCCTATTGATTCCACTTGCTGTCATCGTCCTCGTCGCGAGGAAAGTACCGGCCATTCCGGCACTCGTCGTCGGGATTGCGCTCGGCTTTCTCGCCCAAGTCATCGTCCAAGGCGGTTCGCTCGCCGACAGCGTCGGGGCGTTGCAGAGCGGGTATGTGATCGACACCGGTAATGAACTCGTCGACAACTTGTTCAGTCGGGGCGGTCTCGACGCGATGATGTACACTGTCTCGATGACGATCGTCGCGATGACGTTCGGAGGGATTTTAGAATACTCGGGGATGCTGCAATCGATCATGAATCAAATCGTCAAACTGGCGAAAACGGCCGGTTCGATGATTGCGTCGACGATTCTCGCCGGGGTAGCAACGAACGCCACGTGTTCCGAACAATACATCTCGATCGTCGTTCCATCTCGTATGTTTGCAGGTGCTTATGAGAAAATGGGGCTTCACTCGAAAAACTTATCCCGGGCACTCGAGGACGGCGGGACACTGACGTCGGTCTTCATCCCATGGAACACGTGCGGTGTGTTCATTCTCGGGACGCTCGGCGTCGGGGCGTTCGAATATGCGCCATACGCGATCTTGAACTTCATCGTTCCGGTCATCTCGATTATCTATGCGTTCACAGGTTTCACGATTGCACGGATTGCTGTGCAGAGTGTGGAACCGCCACTCGAAAAACAAGCAGCACAATGAAAAATTTCCCGGCCTATTCAGGTCGGGAAATTGAATTTATAGACGGCACGAGGTCGTCCTTGGTTGTAACTCATCTCTTCACCAATCACTTCGATCAGTTGCGCGTCATGTAATTTTTTGATGAGTCGCTCCGTCGTCCGTCTTGAGACGGCGAGATGGTCAGTCAACTCTTTTGCCGTGAATTCGAGATGGTGCTTTGAGAACTGCATAATTTTACCGATGTTGACCGGACTGATTCCAGCTTGCTTGATGACGTCAAAGACCGCTACTTCGGTCACTCGATAGGGGATGCGGTCCTCACGGTTCGGAAAGGACAGGCGTTTTGAATCGTCGACGATTCGAATGCGCTCCTTGCTCGCGGCCGATAGTGCGATCTCAGCATGTTCGTATGCTTGTTGATATTGCGTGCCATAGCCGATTCCGATTCGATAATCACCTGTTGGGCTGAGCGTACTTGTATCGAGGGCGTTGTTCGTCTCGCCTCGTGTCGTAAGTAGCGTGATACGACCATCGTCGGTCGATTCGATGTGTCCGCCAAGGTAGCGGACCACTTTCAAATGTTCGAGTAATGCCTTGTCGTCGGTCTCGAAACGAATGATGGCGAACTGGGCGTCGTCCGCGAACTGGCGTCGAATTCGTTGAATTAACATATCGAGATGGCGCTCGACCGTGGTCCGCGGCTCGATCATCAATAGACTATGATACCCATCACGGACGAGTTGACGATGAACTTGTTCGATGCTCGTCACGGCCAGTTTCGCCTGCTTGGCCCGGTGCTCCGTGTGAAAAGTAATCACATCTTCGAAAGCGATATTCGGTTCGATTTTCATAACGACAGGAGTCGAGGCATGATTCGGGAACGACTCGAGGATTGACGTCAAGCGCTCCGGCTCGACCAAATCGATGGACAGTTGATCAAGAGGGAATGAGTGGGTTAGCGTCGCATAGAGAAGTGTCGTTAATAGGACAGTCTCGTCTTGGACGACGTGATGGGTCGCCACGTTTTGAAGGTAGGGGGCCGCATAAGTGAACGGGAACGACCCGGAAAAAAAGACACCATCGAACGAGCCGAGCGTTTTGGCGATAACGGCTGCTTCATGGGGATGCTCATAAGGGTGATACGCGAACCGAACACCTTCTGGGGCACCGAGGGTACGGATGGTCGCCACGAATTCGTGCGACCCGACGATGGCGATATGGATGGACATCAAAACTCCTCCTTGCAATTTAACGACTATTTAACGACAATATAGCTAACGATATATAAAAAGTAAAGGGGAATGGATATGAGAATAAAGAAAATCGAGCTGTTTGCGATACGTCTACCACTGAAAGTACCGTTCATCGTCAGTTATCACCGCTATGACGACATGCCGTCGGTAATCGTGAAACTGACGACCGAGTGCGGACATGTCGGTTACGGCGAGGCCGTCGCTGATGAGCACGTCACGGGTGAGTCGCTCGACAGTACGATTAGCGTCATCCAACATGTGCTAGGACCACTTTTGATCGGGCAAAACCCGATGCATATGGAACGAATCCATGACGTGATGGACCGAGCCATCCGGGACGTGCCGGCGGCGAAGGCGGCGCTTGATATTGCCTGCCACGACGTTGTTGGGAAAAAACTTGGCTTGCCTGTGTATGAGTTGCTTGGCGGCCGTTATCACGATGCCTTCCCGGTCACGCACGTGTTAAGCATCGGAGATCCGGAAGCGATGGCGGCCGAGGCGCTCGAACAAATCGAACAAGGCTATACAGCCGTCAAGATGAAAGTCGGCGTCGATGTCGCCTCGGACGTACGACGTGTCGAGGCGGTTCGGCAAGCTGTCGGACCGGACGTTCCGATTCGGGTCGATGTCAATCAAGGTTGGGTCAATGCTGCCAAGACGCTCCAAGCGATGAAGTTGCTCGAACCATTCCATATCGATTGGGTCGAACAGCCGGTCAAAGCCGACGATTTTGAAGGCATGGTCGAAGTAAAAGGGAAAATCTCGGTCCCGCTCATGATTGATGAAGGCGTGCGGGGTGTAACCGAAATGCGTCGTCTGACGATGATGCAGGCCGCCCACAAAGTGAACATTAAACTGATGAAGTGCGGCGGCATCTACCCGGCGAAAAAACTTGTCCATATGGCCGAGATGTCAGGTATCGAGTGCCAAATCGGGTCGATGGTCGAGTCGTCGGTCGCTTCGAGTGCAGGTTTCCACGTCGCGTTCTCGAGCAAAATCGTCCAATCGGTCGAATTGACAGGGCCGCTCCGCTTCGCAGAAGACATCGGCAATTTGACGTACGACCTTCCGTTCATTCGATTGTCTGAACGACCAGGACTCGGTGTCGACGTCGATGAATCTGTCTTATTACGTCTGACGACCGCGACGTACGTCGTCGGAGGGACCGATCATGTGGCGCGGTGATTGTAACGGCCTCGACATCGAGGTCACATATTTGGCGATGACCGACCTGGAACAAATCGAGGCGGTGCAACAGGATGTCATGGATACACTGACGGAAGGGAGCCAGTATCAGTCCTTGTCGACAGAGGAGTTCGTCAAGTTGTTGACGGACCGGACGCTCATCGGGGCATATCACAAGGGAACGTTGATCGCGTTCCGCGCGCTCCTCATCCCACCGCTCGATGACGAGCATCTCGGCTATGATATCGGATATCCATCAGAGGGACTGGAGCGCATCATTTATCAAGAAGTGACGAACGTCCACCCGGACTACCGCGGCTACGGCCTGCAACAGCATCTCGGCAGGCTTCTGATGAAAGAGCTGGAACATGGTAGCCGATTCGACCTCGTCTGTGCGACCGTGGCACCATTCAACATCCCGAGCTTGAAAGACAAGTTTGCCCTCGGGCTTCGCATCGGTGCCCTTAAACCGAAGTATGGCGGGAAGTTGCGCTACATCTTTATGAAGGAACTGCACAGCGACTGGCGACCGGCCGGAGAAGCGACATGGCTCGAGATGGGCGAGACGGAGCAACAGGGCGCCTTGTTGAAGGCGGGTTGGTACGGAACGTCCATGACGCGCGACGGGGAGCGCTGGCTCGTCAAATATGAACGATGAAAAAATGGCCTGATCGCGATGATCAGGCCATCTTACTTATTCGAGGATGAACAGGACGTCCTCGGCTAACTTCTCGTACGTGCGATCGCTCGGATGGAACTGGTCGGTCGCGAGGTCACGCGAGACGTCAGAGACGTATGCGAACGGGTCGATCACGTCGATGCGTTGCGCGTTTCCGAACGTGGCCGCCGAGGCGTTCCAATCGAGAATCAGTTGATTGAACGCCTCACCGTTTTCGTTCTCTTGGAATGGATTATAGAGCGCGATATAAACGATTTGTGCCGTATCGTTCAATCCGCGAACTTGTTCAAAGATGTCATTCAAATTCGTCTTGGCATCGGTCACAACTTGTTCGATATCGACCGATTCAAAGTTATCGACGTTCTCGCCGCGATTGAACAGGTCGTTGCCGCCAATCGTGAGTGTGATGTAGCGGGCGTTCTCAATCGTTCGCCGTACTTCCGGTTGTTCGAGTTGGGCCAACAAATCCTCAGTCCGGGCACCAGAGACGGCCAAGTTCTGCGTACGAATGCCGTCTTCGTCGAGCGCTTCACCGACCGGCTGAACGTAGCCAGCACCTGACGTCGACCCGACGCCGCGTGTCAGGGAGTCACCTAAAGCGACGTAAACGTCACCGACCGGTTCGGGTCTCGAATCTTCACTAATCGAGAGTGTGCGTTCCGGGGGGTTGACGATATCTTGATAGCCGATCCATAAACCGTATAAGGCGATGCCCGTCAAGAAGACCGAACCGATTAAAAACGAATACCATTTCCCATTTTTCATGTGATTCCCTCACTTTCTATGAGACTATCATATCAAATAAGTTTGAACCTGCCCTATGTGAATGTTCGAATAGGACAGATGCGGTTGAGTCCGATAGAATGTAGGAGAGGTGAGATGATGCAACCAACATTGAAAATAGACCATTTGACAAAAGTAATCGGTAAGAAAACAATCATCGATGACATCTCGTTCGATGTATTCCCAGGTGAGGTGTTCGGATTTTTAGGTCCGAACGGGGCCGGCAAAACGACGACAATCCGGATGATTGTCGGGTTGATTAAGCCGACGAAAGGGACCGTCTCGATTTGTGGATTCAGCGTCGAACGACAATTCGTTCAGGCGATGAACCAAATCGGGGCCATCGTCGAGAATCCGGAGCTGTATAAATTCATGAGCGGGCGTGAGAACTTGAACGCCTTTGCCCGGATGTTGCCCGGTGTCGATGAGGCCCGGATTCAAGAAGTGATCGACCTCGTCGACTTGACGGCGCGGATCGATGATAAAGTGAAGACCTACTCGCTCGGAATGCGGCAACGGCTCGGTATTGCCCAAGCGATGTTGAACAATCCCCGCGTCTTGATTCTTGATGAACCGACGAACGGGCTCGATCCGATGGGGATTCGCGATCTTCGTCTCTTCATCCGCCGTCTCGTCGAAGAGACTGGGCTGAGCGTCCTCGTCTCGAGCCACATTTTGGCTGAGATTGAACTGCTCGCGGACCGCGTCGCCATCATGTCGCGCGGGAAAATCGTCAAAGTCGGGACGGTTGACGAATTGATTCATGAGTTGGCGTCGACTGTCGATGTTCATGTGGCCGACAGTTTTGAAGTCTTGCCGATTGTGCGCGGTTTCGAATCGATTGAGCACGCCGACGTCGTCGACGAGCGCACGATTCGCGTCTCGATGAATCTTGAAGAGACGGCCCGCTTGAACCGCTATTTGCTTGACCGGGGAGTCGACGTATTCGGGCTTGAACGACGCGTCCAGACACTCGAAGAATTATTCATCTCATTGACCGGGGGTGACCATATTGTCTAATCCGTCAATACTTGGCCTTATTCGGAACGAAGTTTTAAAGATCCATAAGAAGCGACGACTCCTCGTCGTCTCGATCATCTTGATTGTGCTCGTTTCGATGTTCACGTATGCGAACTATCGTCAAATCGAGAAACAGCGCGAAGAACAAGGGACGATCGATTGGCGCGTCGACTTGCAACAAGAGATTGTCGATACGCAAAACCGGCTCGCCTCGGCGAACGTTCAGGACGAGTTCCGTCAAATCTTGGAGTTCCAGGTCCAACAGAATCAATACTACTTAGATAATGACATCAACCCGAACTATCCTGGGGCTCCGACGTTCATGCGAGTCTTCTTCTCGCAAGGGACGACGCTCGTGTTGCCGCTCTTCATCATCGTCTTAATGGCGGATATCGTCTCCGGTGAACACAATGACGGGACGATCAAGACACTGTTGTCACGGCCCGTAAGGCGATTCAAAATCTTGCTCGCCAAATGGATGACGACGCTGCTTTATACGTCGATTCTCATCTTCATCACGGCGTTCGTTAGTTACGCCATCTCCGGCATCGTGCTCGGTTGGGACGGATGGACCGCCCCGATTTTGACCGGCTTCCAGGCCTCGTCGACGGGGACGTTCTCGACCGACTTCGTTCATACGCTGCCGATGTGGCAATACTTGCTCATGTCGGTCGGACTATCTTGGTTCGTCGTCGCAGCCGTCGGGACGATTGCGCTCATGATCTCGGTCATCGTCAAAAACACGGCGACAGGGATTGGGATCATGATGGCCGTCCTGATTTCAGGACCGCTCCTCACGTCGCTCGGGTCGAATTGGGACAGCTCGAAATATTTGGTCAACGTCAATTTCGGTCTTCATACCTATCTCGAGGGGCAAGCCCCACCGATCGAGGGGATGACGTTGCCGTTCTCGCTCATCGTCATATTCGTCTGGTCGCTAGCGGCTCTCGCGTATGCGTTCTACCATTTCACACAAAAAGATGTCTATTGATGACTGGCGTCACCTTCCATGGTGACGCTTTTTTTGTTACGGCTGATACGACTAGAGAAGAGGACGGGTTAGTCCAAATGTCTTAATAATTTGAATTGTCAAAATAATTAAAAAGTTGGATACATTAAATGTGGGAAACTATGTAAAGTAGGAGACACCACATAAGGAGGGAAACACACATGAAAAAAGTTTTATCTACATCACTCATCGCAGGAGTCTTGCTCGTGCCACAACTCGTCGGCGCGGCGGAGCTCAAGTCGGGCACGTTGACGAAACCATCGAACGAAGCCCCGACGACGATCGTCAAAGAGTATGCGAAAGCGAAAGGCGAATTCAAAACGCTCGAATCGAAGCGTGACAAAGTCGGACAAGTTGTCAAATTACAACAGACGGTCGACGGAGTGCCAGTCTTCGGTGGAATTGTCGTCGGTGTCGTCGATAATGATGGTCAATTGAAAACGGTCGTCGATGATACGAAACAACTTAAAGGATTACATAAATCAATCAAGCTGAACGAACAAAAAGCGGTCGCTCGTTATAAAGAGCTTGTCGGCCACAAAGGCGCATACGAGCTTGAGCCGGCAGCGGAACTCGTCGTCTATCCGAATGGTGAAGAGGCGGTCTATGCGTATGAAGTGACCGGGACGATCCTTGATGCGGATGAGCCGTCACGCTGGACATACTTCATCGATGCGGCAAGCGGGAAAGTATTGAACAAATACAACCAATTGGCGCACGCCAAACCGGCGAACGGCGTCACGGGTACGACATTTACGGGAACGGGAATCGACGTCCTTGGTCAGAGCCAAACGTTCAAGACGACGAAGAGCGGTTCATATTACTATCTCCAAGACTCGACGCGCGGTAAAGGCATCTATACGTATGACGCCGGAAACCGGACGCGCCTTCCTGGATCTCTCTGGGCCGACGCTGACAACGTCTTGAACACGACGTACGACCGGGCCGCGGTCAGTGCCCATGTCAACGCAACGAAGACGTATGACTTCTTCAAGAACACTTATGGACGCAACAGTTACGATAACAACGGTGCGGCCCTCAACTCGACGGTCCACTATAGCCGTAGCTACAACAATGCGTTCTGGGATGGCAGCAAGATGGTGTACGGTGACGGGGACGGCCAAACGTTTACGTACCTCTCTGGTGCCCTCGACGTTGTCGCTCACGAATTGTCACACGCCGTTACAGAATACACGGCCGGTTTGATCTATCAAAATGAATCGGGTGCGATCAACGAGGCGGTATCGGATATCTTCGGTACGGTCGCGGAATATAGTGTCGGCTCGAACTTTGACTGGTTGGTCGGGGAAGACATCTACACGCCTGGCGTGGCTGGGGACGGTCTCCGCTCGATGTCGAATCCGGCAGCATATGGTGACCCGGACCACTACTCGGTCCGTTACACGGGGACGCAGGATAACGGCGGCGTCCACATCAACTCGGGAATTGTCAACAAAGCGGCGTATCTCTTAGCGAGCGGCGGGTCGCACTACGGCGTCTCGGTCCAAGGCATCGGCGTCATGGAGATGGGGGACATCTACTACCGTGCCCTCACGGTCTACTTGACACCGACTTCGAACTTCTCAAGCCTACGTCAAGCCGTCGTTCAATCGGCCAAAGACTTGCACGGTGCGACGAGCACGCAAGCAGTCGCAGCGGCGAAATCGTTCGATGCGGTCGGCATCAACTAAACTTGATTTAGTCCTTTTCGCTTCGGCGGAAAGGATTTTTTTGTCGCTATTTTTTGAAAGAATAGGGTAAATAGGTGTTGTACTTAGAATTCAATCGAGTCAAGGAGGACACATGGATATTCAAACTTTTCGCATTGACCATAAAAATGGGATTCGTCTCAGCGATTTCCCGACCACGATACAAGATCGGCCATCTGACGAGACGTTACAAAACGAGTTGATTCCAAAGAGCGTGGAGCGATTGAAAGAGTTGCATTGGAAGCTGTACGCCGAATCGAAGAAAGGGATCGTTGTCGTCTTGCAGGCGCTCGATGCCGGCGGCAAAGATGAGGCGATCAGTTATATCTTTTCGAACTTGAACGCGCAAGGGTTAAAGACGAACGCGTTCCAAAAACCATCGGACACGGAAAAGAAACACGATTACTTGTGGCGAATGCATGACCTCATGCCAGAGCGGGGGCAGGTAGGCATCTTGAACCGGTCGCATTATGAAGAAGTGATCGCCCCGCGCGTCCATGACTTGCTCGGGGAAGAGGTCATCCCTGATGAAGAGGACAAAGAGTCGGTATGGAAGGTCCGTTATCGCCAAATCAATGACTTTGAACAATATTTAGATGAGAACGGATTCAAAGTCATCAAATTTTTCTTTAACGTGTCAAAAGAAGTCCAGCGTGACCGCTTGCTTGAACGACTGAAAGATCCAAGTAAGAACTGGGAGTTTTCATTTAATGACGTCGAAGAGCGAAAGCATTGGGATGATTACCAGGATATCTTTGAGGATATGTTATCGAACACGGCGTCGAAACATGCACCCTGGTTTGTGCTCCCGGCAGATGATGACTGGTACGCCAGATATATCGTCTCCACGATTATGATTGACGTCCTTGAAGACATCGATCCTAAATTCCCGACATTTACGGAGGACGAACAGGACCGGATTGATGAAGCGATTGAAACGCTCGAGAATGAGTGACCTTTGTCGACTCCGTGAACATCCATTTCCCCACTTGCACTGAAAACGAATTCACGTTACAGTGGACGTATAAAATAAGACGTCAGACATCTGTACGAAGGAGCAATGAGAGTGGGGAATATTAGTTTATTATTTGGTGGCGTGGCACTGTTCATTAACAGCCTCGTCTTATTCGGGAAAGTGGACGTCAAGAGTGCGGGTGTATTCAGTCTCTTCACCGGACTGTTGCAGACGTTCATCGCGACGTGGCTCGTCATCGGGGCGAGTTCGGCGGAAGTGTTCGGATATGCGAGCATCTATTTGTTCGCTTTCACCTATTTGTACGTCGGTGTGACATTTTTGTTCGACCTCGACGGACGTGGCGTCGGTTGGTTCTCGCTATTTGTTTCGATTTCAGCCGTTTTTTATGCCACCATCTCGTTCACGATGGGCGATGTGATGGGCGCCGTAACCTGGTTGTTCTGGTCGTTCCTATGGGGACTGTTCTATGTAGGGATGGGTCTTGGGCGCCAAATTGATGGGTTGACGGCCCGAGTCGCATTCGTGCTCGCTTGGTTGACACTGATCGTCCCGGCGCTGTTTGGACTGGCCAACTTGATGACACCGCTCTATGACGTGATCTGGTGGGCAGCGAGCGGCACGACGGTTCTCTACATTGGGTTCACGATGTGGCGAGGCCGCCGAGTTCTTGAAGTGACACAATGAATGACGCTCTTCGTGAGCGTCTTTTTTTACGTATTCAATTGTGTCTAAAGTGTGAAAAGTGGGAATGAGGTACGTAAAGGAGGCGACCACGGATGAGTGATGGCTTAATTTTATTGATGGGACTATTATTATGCGGATGGATGCTGTTTGCGGTCGTGTTTGATGATACAATTAAAAGAAGAATTTAACGGACCGTTTCCTTTTTGGAACGGTCTTTCGTTTGAGGAGTGACAAGGATGGAACAAACACCAGTCATCGTCCTCGTCGGACCGACCGCTGTCGGGAAGACGAAGACAGGAATCGAGCTCGCGAAAGCGTTCAACGGTGAAATCGTATCGGGCGACTCGGTCCAAGTGTACCGCGGGATGGATATCGGTTCGGCAAAAGTGACGGTCGAGGAGGCGGAAGGGGTTCCGCATCATTTAATCGATATCTGTGACCCGGACGAGGCGATGAGCGTCGCCAAATTCCAGACGTTGGCCCGGGCGGCGATCGATGACATCTACGCGCGCGGGAAATTGCCGATTTTAGTCGGTGGGACCGGTCTCTACATCAGAGCAATCTTATATGACTATGAGTTCACGGAGCGACCGGTCGATCATGCATTGCGCGAATCGCTCGAGTTAGAGGCGGAGACGAATGGTCCTGAAGCGCTGCACGCCCGCCTGCAGTCGCTCGACCCAAAACGGGCCGAGAGCATTCATCCAAATAACGTCCGCCGCGTCATCCGTGCTCTTGAAGTCGCGCTCCAAGGCGACGCCCAGACGATGGATAGCCTCCCGTCGGAGCATTACGCCTATAAATTGTTCGTCTTGCATGCGGACCGGGACGTACTCTATGAGCGTATCAACCTTCGTGTCGACTTGATGCTCGAAGCGGGTCTCATCGAAGAAGTCGAGCGCTTACTCACGGCTGGTTACCGGGACACGCAAGCGATGCGGGCCATCGGTTACAAGGAAGTCGTTCCGTACCTTGATGGATTGATGACCCGAGAGCAGATGACCGAGACGCTCAAACAGCACACGCGCAAGTTCGCGAAGCGTCAATTGACATGGTTCCGTCATCAATTTGATGGGATTTGGGTCGATATGGGACGAAAATCATTTGAACTATCGTATCAAAATATTTATGATGAAGTTGAGGAGTTTTTTCGAAAATTCCGATTATTTGAAAGAGACATAGACTAGGGGGAATGCAACATGAAGGCTAGCTATAACATCCAAGACCATTTTTTGAATCAATTACGTAAAGAAATGGTGCCGACGACCGTCTTTTTAGTCAGCGGATTTCAAATTCGGGGAGTCATCAAATCGTTTGACAACTTCACGGTCATCGTCGAATCAGAAGGGCGCCAACAGTTGATCTATAAACATGCGATTTCAACGTTCTCACCAGCGCGGAACGTCACGTTGTTCGAACCGGAAGCGGTCGAAGTGACAGAAGGATAATTCAAGGCATAAAAAAGAGCGGCCCGGGGACCGCTCTTTTTTATGCCGTTTTGACGTTCGGGTCGAGATCGAGTGCTTCAATCACACGATGGACGGCGCAACCGCCGAGCAGTGAGTCGAGCTGGTCACAGAGCTGTGTCGGTGCCGACCGATACAAGTGGGTATATGTCCGCTTCCAAGATCGTTCTGCCGATTGAATCCGCACGAGCAAGTCAGCATGACCGAGTTCTTTCAGTTTCTCGATGTTCATCCGGTTCGTGCGTGCGAACGCCGATAAGACGACGGCTTTGGCGAGCGGTGTTTGGATCGGATAACCGGCGACGAGCAGGACGGCCATCGCCCCTTTCATTTCATGCTCGATGACCGAGTCGACGAGTTGGTCTGGCGTATATGGGTTACCGGCATGCCCCGAGACCGCCGTGACGAGCTCTTGATGCGAGACCGGGCAAGTCGATGCCTGTAAAATGCTTGCGATTGTCGAATGCGTAGTGGCGTAACGTGTCGCTTCCCCTGTTGCGATCAACCGTTCATACGTATCTACCAATGAAATCATGTGAGTTCCCCCTTTATCTAACTGCCTTTATCGTAACAATTATAGTAAGCGCTTTCAATATAATTCAGGAAACTTCTGGCCCTATAACGAAAGTATGTTCGCCTCGAAGCGGAAAACACGATACAATGGGCAAAGAGAAGAAGGAGGGCATTGCACATGAACTATTACCAACAGATTGATCCAATTGCAGGGGGCGGATTCGACCGAACACGGTTCCAACTTCCGACCGTAGAGAAGTCGGCGACACGGCTATCGGACCTGACAGACGGAACACCGGTTCAGACGAAAGCGCTCGTCAGTACGGTCGAAGTTCGAGAAGGCAAATCCGGGGCGAAATGGTTACAGCTCAATTTGACGACCTCGAGCGGACTCATCCGTGCCAAGCAGTGGTTGCGCGGCAATGAAGATCAATTGTTGCCGATTTACGAGTCAGGCGTCATCGAGCTCGAAGGGAAAATCGACGTCTACCCAAAACCGGACGGCGCCAAATCGATTACGATCGACCGGGCCAAACCGATTGCCCGGGACGAGGCGGTATCGTTGTTGCCAGGTCTTCCTGGAGACGAGACGATGGAACAATACGCCGACGAGCTGTTCGCGATTCTGTCGACGCTCTCGCCAGACTATCAAGCGATCGCGATGTCACTGCTCGACCGCTATTGGGACGATTTCGTTCTCGCACCGGCCGCACTGTATCATCATCATAACTATGTCGGCGGCCTCTTGAAGCACACGGTCTGTATGCTTCGACTTGGTTATCGGTTCCAAGAACAAGACGACCATTTGGCGATGGCGTTCCGGGTCATCAAAGAAGCCGAGCAGTTGCACAAAGTAGACGTATGGAATACGATGAACGGTGTAAAAGTTGAACAGGCGTTCCGCGGCACGTTCGAGTCGCTTTACGCGGCCTGTGAGGCCATCGCCGAGTTGAAAGAGCCACTCCGTTGGGACGAGCTCGCGCTCGGGATTTTGTTCCATGATATCGGTAAGTTGTTCGAGTACAGTCACTTGCTGTCGTCCCCGAACCGGTTCGAGCAACTGTTCTCGGTCAGCGGCACGAGTGAGACGACCGGGATCTCCATCAACCCGATGGGAAGCTTGATCGGACACATGCCGTACGGCGGACTGTTGTTCGAAAGAAGTCAACAAGCTGCCGGCGTCACACTTCCGCTCGACGTCCATCACCGGATTTGGCATATGATTTTGTCCCACCACGGCAAGCGCGAGTGGGGCTCGAGCGTGTTACCGGTCACGACGGAAGGATGGATGCTCCATCTGATCGACTTGTTGGATGCCCGTTATGAGAAGTGGGCGCGGGTCCACGAAAATTTATAAGGTGAGGTGCAGTACATGATTCCCGTGCAATTGGTGACCGGTTTTTTAGGCGCCGGAAAAACGACCTATATGAATCGCTTGCTAGAAGCGACGGACGAGCGATTGCTCGTCATCGTCAACGAGCTTGGCTCAGTCAATATCGACGAACAGTTGATCGTCAAGATGGACCAAGAACAGATCGAGTTATCGAACGGTTGCATCTGTTGCTCGATTCAAAGCGATTTGAGTAAGACGTTCTATCAGCTTGCGTCCAAAGATACATTTGACCGCATCGTCATCGAGACAACTGGTGTCGCCGATCCGGCACCGATCATCCAGACGATCTATTACGATGATTACTTACGGACACGGTTCAAGCTGACGGCGATTTTAACGGTCGTCGACGCTAGTCAAATGGACCGCGAATTGTTTATAGAAGGAATCCATCAAATCGCCTATGCAGATGTGATTCTGATGAATAAAGTCGACCTCGTCGATGACGTCACGCTCGAACAAGCGCATGAACGGATTAAAGCACTAAATCCGACCGTTCGGGTCATCGAGACGGTCCAGACGGTAGGGGACTATGACTTGACGGAAAATACGTTCCAGCTTTCACGAGTCGACGAGCAACTCCTCGGTCGACTGACAGCAGGGCACACGTCCGTCTCTTCACTACGGGCCGTGACGCTCACGACCGACGTCCCACTACGTCGGGAACGTGTCACGCAATACGTACGCGAGGTGCTCATGCACTATGAGGACGATGTCTATCGCTTGAAGGCGATTGTCCGTTTAGACGGAGAAACATCAAAATTCGTCGTCCAAGCGACAAATCAACTGATGGGGGCGACGTTCGCCAACGAACCGAGCGACGACTCGCGTTCCGTCTTCGTCTGGATTGGGAAGAATCTCGACCGAGACGCGCTAGCGCGCGGATTACAAGCTTGTGAGGTGGATGCATGATGAAATTGATGTTGGTCGATGGGTTTAATCTCCTGTCGCGATATTATTTTGCCACAGAGCGTCGTCGGGCGCTCGACCCCGATGTGACGTTGAAAGGACTGCTCCGTAAAGTTGACGGGTGGACGAACGACTTCACACATATCGCCTTCTTTTGGGACGGACCACGCGAGACGACGCATCGTTACGCCCTGTTTTCGGACTACAAAGCGACTCGTACCGGCTTACCGGAACCGTTGTTCCACGATTACGTCAAGTTGCGGGCAGCGTTGAGCGAGCGCTGCATTTTTCAGTCCGAGCTCGCCGGATATGAGGCCGACGATTTGATCGGGGCCGTCGCGACCGCGTTCCCGGGTGAATCGTATATGTATTCGTCAGACCGTGATTTGCATCAGCTGCTTTCCCCGAACGTGTTTCAAATCGTCCCGAAAAAAGGGGAAGAGATGATGATGAACCAGGACATATTCGAGACGACTTATGGAATACGGCCCGGACAGTTCGTCGATGTGAAAGCGCTCCAAGGTGATGCCTCGGACAATATTCCAGGCGTCCGCGGCATCGGACCAAAGACGGCGACGATTCTTGTCCAGTCATACGACACGGTTGAAGCGCTGTATGACATCTTGAGACAAGAAGCACTCCAAGAGGCGCATCGGAAGTTTGCGAAGAAGCTCGACGGGCAAGAAGAAGTGGCGCTCTTGTCGAAACGTCTCTCGCTCATTGATATCCATGCACCGATCGAAACGGATTGGGAGGCGTATCGCTTTGGTTCACATTTATTTTGATGCGGCGACGAACCAAGAGGCGGGTGAGAACGGTCTTGGTGTCTGGATTAAGACAACGGACGGCACCGTATCCACGTACATCGCCAAACGTGTCGGGCTGACGAGCGTTCAGGCCGAACTCGCCGCGCTCGCGTTCGCCCTCGAAAAAGCGCATACGCTCACGGACGAATCGACGTTCATGTTCTATTCGGACGCCGAGACGGTCGTGCGGGCGCTCGAGCAGCGGTTCTTAAAAGACCAAGCGGTGCGTCCTTTGTTCGTCAAGGCGCTGACGCTGTATGACGAATTGCCAAACAAGTTCATCAAATGGATCCCGCGGGCAGAGAACCGGGCCCATGACGTGGCGAAACAGGCATTGTTGATCGGATGAGAGTCGGGCTTTGGCCCGACTTTTTGTCAATTGCAGGGGAATGATTTCTTTTTTGCAAAAGTTTCGCTAAAATGAAAGCGTAGTCAAAAAAAGAGGGGGAATTTTCATGGAATATCGGATCGAACGGGACACGATGGGGGAAATCAACGTTCCGGCTTCAGCCAAATGGGGAGCCCAAACACAGCGCAGTCTAGAGAACTTTAAAATCGGCACGGAAAAGATGCCGCTCGAGGTCGTGCATGCCTTCGCGATTTTGAAAAAAGGTGCCGCACTCGCCAACGCCGAGCTCGGTGTGTTGGAGCAAGCGAAAGCCGACGTCATCGCCGAAGTCGCCGATGAGATCGTCGCCGGGAAACATGACGCCGAGTTTCCACTCGTCGTCTGGCAAACGGGTTCAGGGACACAGTCGAACATGAACGTCAACGAAGTCATCGCCCATTTGGCGAATGATAAGTTGAAAGAGCGTGGTCAAACGCTCACGATTCATCCGAACGACGACGTCAACAAGTCGCAGAGCTCGAACGACACATATCCGACGGCGATGCACATCGCCGCCATCCTCGCTGTTGAGGACCATGTGTTGCCGTCAATCGAGGCGCTCCACGCGACGCTCGCGAAGAAGGCCGAGTCATTCATGGACATCGTCAAGATCGGTCGGACGCACTTGCAAGACGCGACGCCAGTCACGCTCGGTCAAGAGATCAGTGGTTGGGTCCGGATGCTCGAGCTGTCGAAACAGATGATTGAGCGTACGATCGAACCGTTGACAGAGCTCGCCCTCGGCGGGACGGCAGTCGGGACGGGGATCAATGCTCATCCACGGTTCGGAGAAGTCGTGGCCGAGAAGATCTCGCAAGAGACCGGAAAACGTTTTATCACGGCCGTCAACAAGTTCCATGCGCTCACGAGCCACGATCAGCTCGTGTTCACACACGGTGCCTTGAAAGCGCTCGCCATGGATGCGATGAAGATTGCCAACGACGTCCGTTGGCTCGCTTCTGGCCCGCGTGCCGGTATCGGTGAGATCTTGATTCCGGAGAACGAACCGGGCAGCTCGATCATGCCTGGTAAAGTCAACCCGACTCAGAGTGAGGCGTTGACGATGGTCGCGGCCCAAGTGCTCGGCAATGATGCGACGATTGGATTCGGGGCGAGCCAAGGAAACTTCGAGTTGAACGTGTTCAAACCGGTCATCATGTACAACTTCCTCCAGACGTGCCGCCTGTTGACGGACAGTCTTCATTCGTTCGACGTGCATTGCGCCGTCGGCATCGAACCAGACTTAGACGTCATCGCGCACAACGTCGATCGTTCGCTCATGCTCGTGACAGCGCTCAACCCGCATATCGGCTACGAGAATGCGGCTAAAATCGCAAAACTAGCACATAAGAATGGGACGTCTTTAAAAGAAGCGGCGCTAGAGACAGGACTATTGACAGAAGAGCAGTTTGACGAATGGATTCGTCCAGAAGAGATGACATCTCCTAACCTAAAAGTTGGAAAATAAGAAAAGAGCGGTCGATGACCGCTCTTTTTCATGATGTAATGGGTCATAAGCACTATCTTACTGTCAAACAATGGGCAGAAAATAAGTAAATAGTTGTATTTTCGTGGATAAAGTCGCATAATCATAGACAGAAGAACATATCGGGGAGAACGAAACTGGGGGGGTCGGGAATGAAGCAGCAGCAACTCACAGATCGTATACATACTATTTTGACGCAAATCACGAGCGCGAGACAGATTCAAACATCAGAGATCGAGTTTTTATTAGATTGGATGAAGCAAGAAGTGAAGCGTCGCCGCTTGATGCACTTGCTTGAGATTTTCAGTCGTGTCGAGTCTGATGTTCGTGAATTGCCACCGGTCTTGACGCAAGCGGAGGCTATGGCTTTGATTGCCCCAGTGAAACGTTATATCCATACCGTCTTAGGCATCGAGCAGGAAGACGAAGATCTCGTACTTATTTTAGCCAACAGTTTTTCGACGTATAGCCGGTATAAACCGCGCGTCGAAAAGCTCGGGGCGCGTCCTGTCTTCTTGCAGACGTTAGAAGAGGCCGTCGAATATGACTATGAAGATGTCCCGAAAGCCATCATCATGGACGTCGAGTTGTGGGCCCGCTTCCCGGAGCGGTCGATTCAATCGTTCGTCAGCAAGATGAAGAAGCTGTATGTCCCGCTCATCGTGATCGGCACGAATGAACATTATCGCCTCGCCGCCTATTCTTACGGCTTCGATGACTATTGGGAGGAATGGGTACCGATGGAAGAAAGACTCGTTCGTCTCGGACATCATATCGAGAAGGCTCGTCTCGTCTCGAACGCGCTCCTCGTCGATGAATTGACAGGCGCGTTCAACCGAAAATATTTGAAAGCGACGTTTAGCCGTTTCATGTCCCGACTTGAGCGCTCCGGTGAGAGCTTCACGCTCGCCCTGCTCGACATCGATCATTTCAAACAGTTGAACGATACGTTCGGTCATGCTTACGGGGACGAGGTGTTGCATCGCGTCGCCGAGGAAGTCCGTCTCGCCATCCGCTCGAGTGACGAATTGATTCGTTATGGCGGGGAAGAATTTCTCATCATCCTAAACGTGTCCGAGCGTCACGTCGTCGATGCGGTGCTTGAACGGGTCCGTAGGCGCATCGAGGAGATGACATTTGCATATGAACATCACGTCACCGTATCGATCGGCTATACACGGGTCTGTCAGACCGGTATGACGCTCGGCGAGTGGTGTGCTTATGCCGATGAGGCGCTCTACAAGGCGAAGCGCGATGGACGCAATCGAATCATCCGCTACTCGTCAGCCGTCCGCGAGGAGAAACGGCTCGCTTACGTGACGATGAGTCCTGAGAAGTACGCTTTGCTCGCTGAGCGCTTGCCGAAGCAGCATCGTCGCTACGAGGTCATCTATCGCCCATACGACCGTTACGCCTGTAACGATCATATGGAAATGTTTATTCTCGATGACTCGGGCACGAACGAGACGAGAGGGACCTTGTCAGCCGTCAAAGAGCAACGCGGCAAGTACAGCCACATCTTGGCCGTATCGAAACGAACCGCGCTCGAGCTCGGGGCGCTGTATGACGACTTGGCCGAGCAGGACCATCAGGACACGATCACTGAAAAAATCGAGCAATGGCTCGAAAAATTACCCGATTAAAAAAGGGACGTCGACTCAGTCGATGTCCCTTTTGTCATATTGACGGAATGTGAAGTTATAGGCATGCCGTTCGTCGGCCGGATGAAACTGTTCGTTCGTCACGATAAGACCGTCCGGAAGGGACGGATAAAACGTGTCCGCCTCGAACGTGCCATCGACCTCGGTGACGAAGAACCGGTCCGTTATCGAAAGCGTCTGCTCATAGAGCGTCGCGCCACCGATGATATAAAGGTCTGTCGTCTCGTCTTTAAGCGACTCGAGGTCGTGCCACACATCGACACCTTCAGGCGAGAAGGTGCGGTCCGACGTGACGACGATATTGCGTCGGTTCGGCAGCGGCCGACCAATCGATTCAAACGTCTTTCGTCCCATGACGACCGTTTGACCCGTCGTGACAGCTTTGAACTGTTTCAAGTCATCGGGCAGGCGCCACAACAAGGCGTTATCTTTCCCGATTTCCCGATTGCTCCCGATGGCGACGACATGGATGATCATACGCTCACTTCTCCTTTAATGTGTGGATGAGGGTCATAGCCGACAATCTCGAAGTCTTCAAACCGGAAGTCCTCGATGGATGACACGTCACGCAGGATGTTCAATGTCGGGAGCGGTCGTGTCTCACGCGTCAATTGCAGCTTCACTTGTTCGAGGTGATTATGGTAAATGTGGGCGTCGCCGAGCGTATGGACGAAGTCGCCGACCTCAAGCCCGGTCACATGGGCGACCATATGCGTGAGCAAAGCGTAAGACGCGATATTGAACGGGACACCGAGGAACGTGTCAGCGCTTCGTTGATAGAGCTGGCACGACAATTTGCCGTCCGCGACGTAAAACTGGAACATGAGATGGCACGGCGGCAACGCCATGTCTTCAAGTTGCCCTGGATTCCAGGCCGAGACGATGAGTCGGCGCGAGTCAGGGTTCGTTTTGATTTGCTCGATTACTTGCGTGAGCTGGTCGACAGTCGTGCCGTCTGGTTTCGGAAACGAGCGCCACTGCGCCCCGTAGACAGGACCGAGATTACCGTCCTCATCGGCCCACTCGTTCCAAATACGAACCCCGTTGTCTTGAAGGTATTTGACGTTCGTGTCACCGGTGATGAACCAGAGCAGTTCATGGATGATGGAGCGCGTATGTAATTTCTTCGTCGTGATCAGGGGGAACCCGTCCTGAAGGTTGAAACGCATCTGGTAGCCGAACACGCTCGTCGTCCCGGTCCCGGTGCGGTCTTCTTTGACGACCCCGTTCTCGAGGATATGGGTGCATAAATCATGGTATTGTTTCATGTGGGAAGTCCCCTTTCTCGTTCAAAAATTTACAAAAAGACGCACTCATTATAACACAATATATTGACGACATAACGTTTCGATTTCTACATACAGATTTTGCAAGCGATAATTATCTCGGATTTAACATGAAACCATATCGTAATGGGAGGGACTAATCTGTATGAAAAGATGTGGTCTCAGGTAGCTTCGTTATGTTTCGATTCGCGTACAAATAAACGTCTCCGAAGATATCGACTTGATCACCTTGAACACGAAGTGCACAATCTTTGTTCGACAAATAGATTGGTAATTCTTCGGATAAGAGGGCGAGCTCTTGCTTGACGATGTGCATGTGATGTTCGAGATCGAAGTGGGAGAGCACCGAAAAATCGTTGAGGGCCACGCCCTGGAAAATCGTTGGGGTTGAAACCTCATAACCCATGAATGGCGAGCATAACCAAGACAAAGACATATTGATTGCGCCTGCACTAGCGCCTATGACGATGGCCTCGCTTTGTTGAATCGATTGGATTAGGTCATATTCATGTATGAACTGATTTTGCTTGACGGTGTCCCCACCTAACAAGAAGATCATCGAAGCTACTTTAAGAAGATGTTTTGCATTAGTTCGGTCCGTTTCATAATTGATTACGTGATAGTCGTTGAACAAGATGCCGGCTTCCTGTAACCACGATAGCTCGATAACACCATTTTCCGCAGTTGAGGCAGGGTCCGAGCTGATCATTACGAGGGACTGCCGATTTGTCACGTCTCGTGATAAGGCATCTGCCAAATGAGTTGGGAAAAAATCGTTGAACCATCCAAGATAGTAGCACGTCTTCATAGTGAGCCTCCTTCGTATGGAAGTTCTTTCAATAAATTGATTAGAATCAATCTCATTGTAACCGAATTGGTTGAAATTTTTTCCATAAATAATATGTGATTGTTTATAATGAAGAAGACAAACGAGTCTACCTTGTCATGTTGATTGATGTACGTTCAAAAGGAGGATTATCGTGAAGAAGCAATCATTAATTTTCTTATTATCCGTATGCTTACTGAGCCTTGGCCTAATCGGAAATCTTGTTTTTGAAACGATGGGCTTTTTCTTAAATCCAACCATTCATGTGATCAGCATCCCAATCGCATCCACTGAAGGGTACTTCATCCATGGACTTATCGCCCTTGCCATTACTTTTCTTGGGTTATTTCTGCTTCCTTTCGCATTGAATCGTAACAAAGTAAAAATCACTTCCGTTTTACTGTTGGCGGTCATTCTTATTCCTCAGCTTGTTTGATGAAAAACTCATTCCAGGAACCAGATGACTTTTCCATCTAGTTTTATTTTATTGAGACGGTGAATTCATTAGTAACTACTGCACGTCTTAAGAGGAGGGTTACGATGAAAGCAGTGATTTGTACCGCATATGGGCTACCTGACGTGTTACAGCTCCGAGAGGTCGACAAGCCTGTGCCAAAATCGGATGAGTTGTTGATCAAAGTTCACACCTCTGCCGTCCATTCCGGCGACCGACGATTACGGGCTCTTGATGTACCGGCTCTAGGTAAGCTACCGATGCGAATCGTCGTCGGTTTCAAGGCACCGCGCCAACCGATTCTCGGTGTCGTCTTGGCAGGCGAGATCGTCGAGACGGGTAGTCGCGTTGAATACTTCAAGGTCGGTGACCGTGTCTATGCGCTGACCGGGATGCGGTTCGGCGGCTACGCTGAATATGCGTGTGTCAAAGCGAATAAATGTGTCGAACGCATGCCGAACAACGCTAGTTTTGTCGAAGCAGCCAGCTTGCCGTTTGGCGGGACGACGACTCTTCACTTTTTGCGCAAAGTGAACATCGAACAAGCGAAGACCGTATTGATTTATGGGGCTGCCGGGGCAGTCGGTTCGATGGCCGTTCAAATCGCAAAACATTACGGGGCTCACGTGACAGCAGTCTGTCGAGAGCGGAACTTCGAACTCGTCAGAAGTCTTGGCGCAGACGTCGTGGTCGATTACACGAAAGCAGGCTATGATAAGAAACTGACCACATACGACGCCGTGTTCGATGCGGCCGGGAAAATCGATAAGCGGTTGGCCCGGAAACATGTCGCCGAACACGGGAAATTCAGTTCTGTCGCCGGACAAGGACCTGCGAGTGAACGGAAAGAGGATTTGACTTTCCTGAACGATCTGTTTGAAGCCGGCCGAGTAAAGGCCGTCATCGATTCGGTTTATCCGCTCGAGGACATCGTCGCGGCGCACCGTTACGTTGATGCCGGAGGAAAGGCTGGAAATGTGATTGTGACCGTGACACAAGCAAATTGATTCAAGTTAAGCGACGTGCGTTTCATCAATCGTCCCTGTTTTCGCCACGTGGCTTATGGGGTATACTTGTGAAAGACAAATAAAGGGAGGGATTCGATGCAATTACAAGGTAAAAATATTTTGCAAATCGTCAGTGACGACTTTGAAGACTTAGAATTATGGTATCCGGTCCATCGGTTACGCGAGGAAGGTGCAAACGTCATCCTCGCCGGCGAGAAGGCGGATCACGCCTATATCGGTAAGTACGGCGTTCCAGCCAAATCGGACATCGCGTTCGATGACGTCGACATCTCATCATACGACGCTATCCTCGTCCCAGGTGGCTGGTCACCCGACTTGTTGCGCCGCTTTGATTCAGTGAAAGGGTTCGTCCGCTATATGCATGACGAGAAACGGCCGATCGGTCAAATCTGTCACGCTGGCTGGGTGTTGATTTCAGCGAAGATTCTTGATGGTGTCAACGTCACGAGCACACCGGGCATTAAAGATGACATGGAAAACGCGGGTGCGATTTGGCACGATGAGCCGGTCGTCGTCGACGGTCATATCGTCTCGAGCCGCCGTCCGCCTGACCTGCCTGACTATATGCGGGAATTCATTAAAGTCATGGCCAAGAACTGAAAATAGAATAAAGGGGTTAACGACAGTTGAGACTTAAATCGAATCCAGTTCTCCGTAAATCAATGGAGACAACAGCTTATAGCGCCACGCCGATGACGAAAGCCGGTACGTGGTCGAAAGTGTTCACGCTGCTCTTGCTCGTCACGGCAGCCGCCGGGACGACGTGGATGCTCGTGCCGACAATCGGGGAGGCGTTATTGTTCCCGCTCATGATCGGCTCGCTCATCCTCGGCTTGGTCTTAGCACTCGTCATCACGTTCAAACCGAGAACGGCACCTGTCGTCGCGCCATTGTATGGTATTGTCGAAGGGGTGTTCGTCGGGTTGATCTCGTACTTCTTCGAAGCGATGCTTCCGGGCATCGTCGGCCGTGCCGTCTTGACGACGTTCATCGTCGCGTTCGCGATGTGGTTCGTCTACTCGACGGGTCTCGTCAAAGTGACGCAAAAGTTCCGCGCCGGTGTCACGGCCGCGATCTTTACGGTCATGTTGCTTTATCTCGTTCAAATCGGGATGAGCTTCTTTGGTTCAGGACTCCCGTTCATGACGGGCTCGTCACCGCTTGCCATCGGCGTGCAATTTGTAATTGTCATCATCGCCTCACTCGCGCTCGTGCTTGATTTCGACTATATCGCTCGTCAAGTCGAGAGCCGGGCTCCGAAAGAGCTCGAATGGGTCGCGGCGTTCGGGTTGATTGTGACGCTCATCTGGCTCTATATTGAAATTCTTGATTTACTGTATCGCCTCGCCATGCGCGACTGATCATCGGCCTTCGGGCCGGTGATTTTTTATGAAAGGAAAGGATGTGAAGCCGTCATCGAACCGATGATGGCGCTACTGTTATGAAAAAAGTGATTGTGATTGGATCAGGAATCGTCGGCATCTCGACCGCGTACCATCTGGCCGGGAAGGCCGACGTCACCGTCATCGACCGTAAAGAGAAGGGCCGTGCGACCGACGCGGCAGCAGGCATCGTCTGCCCGTGGATCGCCCAGCGCCGGAACAAGGCGTGGTACGCGCTCGCCAAAGGGGGCGCTCACTACTACGCGACCGTCGTGGACGATTTGAAGCGAGAAGGTGAGACGGAGACCGGCTATAAACGCGTCGGGACGCTCGCCTTGCACGAAGACAAAAAATTGAACGAGATGCAAGAGCGAACGGCGCTACGCCGTGAAGAAGCCCCGGAAATCGGCGATTTGACCCGGATGACGGCAGAAGAAGCGAGAGCGCTGTTCCCGCCGCTCTCGGACGAATATGACGCCCTTCTCGTCGAAGGAGGGGCACGCGTCGATGGGGAGAAGTTAAGAGCGGCGCTCGAACGGGTCGCCGTAAAACGCGGTGTGACCTTGATTGACGGTTCGGCCGTGCTCGTTGAAGAAAACGGCTATCATGTCGAATGTGATGGTATCCGCTTTGAGGCGGATGAAATCGTACTCGCCTGCGGGGCGTGGTTGCCCGAGTTGATGGAACCGATCGGGTACACGGCCCGTGTCGCCGGGGAGAAGGCGCAAATCGTGCACGTGCAGCTACCTGATACGGACGCATCCGACTGGCCGGTCGTCATGCCGCCGCGGCGCCGCTATTTGCTCGGATTTGAAGAAGGACGAATCGTCATCGGCTCGACGCATGAGCGGGACAAGGCGTTCGACGCACGACCGACGGCGATCGGGATTCATGAAGTGCTCTCAAAAGGGCTAGAATCGGCCCCGGGACTCGCTGAGGCCGAACTGATTGAGACGCGGGTCGGCTTCCGCCCGGTCACCCCGAACTCGATCCCGATTCTTGGCCGCGTGCCTGGAGCGGAGCAGTTGCTCGTCGCGAACGGTCTCGGCTCGTCCGGTTTGACGGTCGGCCCGTTCATTGGGAAAGTGCTCGCCGATCTCGTTCTGACAGGGGACTGCGAGCTCGATCTATCACTCTATCCAATCGAGGAATCGGTGTTTAGAACGAAAGACAGCTAATCATAAGGACGGAATATAAAAAGTCGCCTATCCCTTCTTACACACACATGAAGGGGAAGGCGACTTTTTAGTTATTTCCGGATGATGCCGTGAAGGAAAAATCGGAAATAGTCTTGCATCGATTCGGTCATCGGTGACGTCGACAGGCTCGGGTCGGACAAAATCGCCTGCTGCACAAGTTGGACGTAGCGTAAGTACGAA
Source organism: Exiguobacterium sp. s16 (assembly GCF_018618115.1). Classification (NCBI taxonomy): domain Bacteria; kingdom Bacillati; phylum Bacillota; class Bacilli; order Caryophanales; genus Exiguobacterium; species Exiguobacterium sp. s16. The sequence goes on from NZ_JACSLM010000001.1 coordinate 666,450, forward strand.
TCGGTCGACAGCTCCGGGTCGATGGCCCCGCTCGTCTTCCCGTACTCAATCAATTGCCGGAATGCGGCGTAGCCTCGTCCTGCCAACTGTTGCCACGAGGCGTCCGCTTGAATCATCGAAGTGATCGTCTCGTCGAACAGCCCGGCCGTCTCGATTTTACGAGACAAAATCTCGATCAGCAATTGATCGAACGGGACGGTGTCAGTGATTTGTGACTCGATCCATCCCATCTGTTCCTCCGTCATTTCGGTCAAGACGGCGACAATCACTTGTTCTTTGGAGCCGAAGTAATTATAAATCGATACCGGTGAGACCGAGGCGGCGCGAGCAAGCTCACTCACCGTGAAACGGGACTGCTTCTCGTTCATTAGCCGAAAGGCGGCGTCTAAGATTGCTCGTCGTTTCGTTTCAGTTCGTTTTGTGAATCCATCCATGATGACCCTCGCTTCTCTAATGTTTTGTAATCAATATACCATTTCCATTTCAAAAAATAACGTGATATACTAGTTTTGTAATCATATATATAATAAATTTCAAAACTAAGGAGTGAGTGCGGTGATTCAAATTAAAGGACTGACGAAGCGTTTCGATGCGTCACACGGCATCTTCGACGTGTCGTTCACGGTCGAGCCGGGAACCGTGTTCGGATTTATCGGACCGAACGGGGCGGGGAAATCGACGACGATTCGTCACTTGATGGGGTTGCTCCACGCTGAATCGGGTGTCGCCTCCGTCATGGGACATGATTGCTGGAATGAGAGTGAGACGGTGAAGGCGCTTGTCGGCTATTTGCCTGGCGAAATCAATTATCCACAGGACATGACTGGGGAAGATGTCATCCGACTGACTCGGAAACTTCATGTGACGAGCGCGGAGCGCGAACGGAAGTTGCGTGACGTGTTCGCCTTCGATACGTCACTCAAAGTGCGCAAGATGTCGAAAGGAATGAAACAAAAACTTGCCATCGTCACCTGCTTCATGAAAGATGTGCCGGTTTATATTCTCGATGAACCGACGAGCGGGCTCGACCCGCTCATGCAGGAACGGCTCGTCGATTGGGTCATCGCTGAGAAAACAGCGGGCAAGGCGGTCTTGATGAGTTCCCACCACTTCCCGGAGATGGAGAAGACGTGTGACCGGGCCGCACTCATCCGTGATGGTCGGATGATCATCGAAGCGGAGATGACCGAGTTAAAACGGCATAGTCAGAAGACGTATCGGATCGAATTGATGGACGAGGCGGCAGCAATGCGGTTGAGCGAAGAAATCGGTTCGCGTGACGGTGTGGTCGTCACCGTCACTTTATCGACGGTCGAAGAGTTGAACGACTTGATTCATCGACTCGCCCGTCACGAAGTCCAATCGTTGTCGAGCGGCACGGACGAACTCGAGCATCTGTTCATGCAATATTATGGGGAGGCGAAATAAATGGTTCTCATCTCGGCACTGTTTAAACAAAATCGTAGCTGGATTCTTGGGTACTCGCTCGGGACGAGCCTCTACTTGTTCTTTTTGGCGGCGGTGTTCCCATCCATCCAAGAGACGGGGCTGATTGAAGGAAAGTTGGATTCGTTGCCACCCGAGTTGCTAGAAGTGTTTAAAATCGACCCGAACTTGGCGATAGACAACGTCATCAATCTGCTCGCGGGCAATTACTATGGGCTCATCTTTTACGTATTGGCCATCCTGTTCGCGCTCACGTTCGCCTCACGGCTCATGGCTAAACCGGTCGATTCGGGTGAGGTCATGCTTTATTTGGCCGCACCGATTTCACGTGGCGGTTACGTGACGGCTAGTATGGTGTTGCTTGTGATCGCGAGTGGTATGCTCGTCGGGTTGAACGGGCTCAGTCTGATGCTCGCCAACGTGTTGTTTGATTTACAGATCGACATCGGCTTACTGTGGACGCTTCAGTTGAACGCAGGATTGATTCTAGTCGTCCTCGGTGCGCTCGCCTATGTTCTCGCAAGCCTGTTCGACGACAGCACACGGTCATATATGGTCACAGGTGGGATTTTCGCGCTCTTCTTGATGGCGAACGTCTTCTCGGGATTTAGTGACCAGCTCGACTGGTTGAATACGTTATCGATTTTCTCGTTGTTTGACGCCAACGCTCAAATCCAAGGGGAATCAGCGTTTCGTTCTTTCATCTGGTTGGGGGGACTTCTCATCGTCGCCATGCTGTTGTCTTATGGACGTTTTACCCGAAAAGATTTGACGATTTAGTTTTTCGAAATAGAATGACGGGTATGATACAATCAGCTCGAACAGTTTTGAAAGGGGAATGATTGTATGCAACTCGCAACGTTACGCAACGGTGTCAAAATTCCAATGATCGGCTTTGGGGTATGGCAAGTCGACAACGAGACGGAGGCGCCACAGGCTGTCGCCGAGGCACTGAAAGTCGGATATCGCCATATCGATACGGCAGCCGTTTATAAGAATGAAGAAGGCGTCGCCAAAGGGATTCAAACATCTGGCGTCGCTCGTGAAGATATCTTTTTGACGTCGAAGATTTGGAACGAAGATATCCGCCAGCGCCGGACGAAAGAAGCGTTTGACGAATCACTCGCTCGACTCGATACGGACTATTTGGACCTCTGCCTCCTCCACTGGCCAGTCGACGGGTTCGTCGAGGCATGGAAAGATTTGATTGACCTCTATGAGGCCGGTAAAATCAAGGCGATCGGGGTGTCGAACTTCAAAGAACATCATCTCGAAACGTTGAAAGAAGCGGGTCTCATGACGCCCCTCATCAATCAAATCGAGTTGCACCCGCAACTGCCGCAACCGGACCTCGTCGAGTATTGCCAAGACGAGGGCATTCAAGTTGAGGCTTGGAGCCCGCTCATGCAAGGGAAGTTCCTCGACATCCCGACTTTCGCTGAGATCGCGGAGAAACACGGCAAGACGCCGGCTCAAGTCGTGCTTCGCTGGCATTTGGACACGGGGAATGTCGCGCTTCCGAAATCCGTCACACCGCACCGCATTCAAGAGAACTTCGAAGTGTTCGACTTTGCGCTCGATGCGGACGACTTGGCGAAAATCGATGCCGTGGCGACACATGACCGTCTCGGTCCCGACCCGGACGAGATCGACTTCTAAACAATTGATGTTGTCGCCCACCTACTTAGGTGGACGATCCCGAATGCGGTGACACTGCCGCTTCTTCGACACGACTCCGGTTAAGGCCGGAGTCGTTTTATTATGTGTCCAGCGAGTTATTCAGGAGCTAGTCCGGATGTGTATGAGCGTTGGCACATGGGTATAGAAAACTATGCTAATAAAGGAGGTGTCAGGTCTTCTTCGGAGGATCGTACTTATGGACTTATCAAAATGGCCTTTAATCAACTGGCTGGCGTTTTTGGCGACGGTCGTCATCAACTACTTCGCGAGCGGTGAAAATGCGGCCGTGTCGGACCGAATCGATATTTACTTCAAACCGGCGGGCTACGCGTTCTCGATTTGGGGCGTGATTTATATCGCGCTCGCCGTCTGGCTCGTCTTGCAACTGAAGAAAGGGTCGGTTGCGAACCGGCAGGCGAATCGGATGAAAGCGGGCTTTCTCGTCTCGTGTATCTTGAACGGCCTCTGGTTGCTCACGTTCACGAACGAGTGGTTCATCGCTTCGCTCGTTGTCATGATCGCATTTCTCGCGACGCTCGCCTGGCTCTATTACATCGCCTTCCGGACGTCGACAAGTTGGCTCGACCGGTTCCCGTTCTCGATTTATATCGGCTGGGTGTCCGTCGCGACGATCGTCAACGTGTTCGTCGTCATGAACCGAGAAAATGTCACCACGTTGCTCGGGCTCGACGAACTGGCTTGGACGTCGCTCATGCTCATGGTCGGTGTTGTCCTCGCACTCGTCTTCATGTGGTGGCATCGTGACTTCATCTATCCGCTCGTCTTCGTCTGGGCCTACGTCGCCATCTTCGCACGAATCGACAATGCGACGCTTTATGTCGTCCTCGTCAGTGCCTTGATTTTGCTTACCCTCGGCTATGTCGGCTTGATCATTTGGAAAAAGCCACGGGCATTCTTGCATCACTCACGAAAAACGGTTGAATAAGGTCGAAAGCAGAAGCGGTAGCTCAATAGACTACCGCTTTTTTTGCGAGAATATTTGAGTTCTTATGAACCTATATATCAATATATTTTATGGATAATTATTCTTTATGCATTATAACATGTTTTCAAAAATTGCTTGATAACGCTAATGAATCCGCTTACATCGATATGGTGGTGGACGTGAATTATGCATAATGGTATACAAGCCCCTTGATTTATCAGAATATTTAGAACAAAATAAAATTTACGAAACAAGATCGAGAGAGAGGGGTTGATTCGATGAAGCGAACAGGCTTGTACGATTCACGATTCGAAAAAGACGCATGTGGCATTGGGCTATATGTCAACCTAAACGGAGAGAAGAAACACGACATTGTCAGTAAATCATTATCGATGCTCTGTAAGCTGGAACACCGGGGCGGGCAAGGCGTCATCGATGCCGGAGACGGCGCGGGGATCATGACCGAGCTACCGCACGAACTGTTCCTCGAGACGATGAATTTGCCGACACCAGGTCGCTACGCGGTCGGGATGGTCTTTTTCCAACCTGACGAATCACGGCTGCAAGAAAAGCAACGGCAGATGGAAGCGATTGCCGATGAGTTTGACTATGCGACCATCGCCTGGCGTGAGGTCCCGGTCGATAGTCTGGCCATTGGGGAACACGCCCGGGTGACACAGCCGACGATTTATCAATGGTTCGTTTCTTGCCCATTCGCAGACTACGACTCGAACGAGCGGACACTCTACCAACTCAGACGGACGATTGAGAAGAGCGAAGACTTGAATCTATACATGCCGAGTTTATCGACGAAGACGATCGTCTATAAAGGGATGCTGACGCCTGAACAGATCGAGCGGTTTTATCTCGATTTGCAGGCGCCGTCCTTTAAGAGCACGTTCGGTATCGTCCATTCTCGCTTCTCGACGAACACGTTCCCATCATGGGAGCGGGCCCATCCGAACCGCATGATTGTGCACAACGGAGAAATTAACACACTCCGCGGCAATATCGACGCGATGCGAGCGCGCGAAGGCGTGACATCGACCGATTTGTTCGAGGACGTGAATCAGCTGTTCCCAGTCCTTCAAGAGACGGGCAGCGATTCGTCGATGCTCGATAACGCCTTCGAGTTCTTTACACGGACCGGACGTTCCATCGCTCATACGGCGATGATGCTCATCCCTGAGCCGTTCGCAGAAGTGAAAATAGATCCGTTCAAAAAAGACTTCTACCAATATCATTCATCGATCATGGAGCCTTGGGATGGACCGACTGGTGTCGTCTTCACGGACGGCCGTCAAATCGGCGCCATCTTAGATCGGAACGGACTACGGCCGATGCGTTACATCGAGACGCTTGATGGCGAACTCATCTTGTCGTCTGAGAGCGGCGTCATTCCCGTACAAGCCGAGAACGTGAAGTCGAAACAGCGACTTCGTCCAGGCCAGCTCCTATTGATCGACTTAGAATCGAAACGCCTCATCCCTGACGCGGAAATCAAACAGACGATCGCGCGCGCCGAGCCGTACGGTAAATGGTTGAAGCAGATGACTAAGCTTGAAGAGTCTCCGGTCGAAGAGCCGTTCGTCGCCGAACTGCACCGGAAACAGCGGGCGTTCGGTTACACGAAAGAAGATATTGAACAATATCTCGTCCCACTCATTCTTGAGAAGAAAGACCCGATTGGTTCGATGGGTCATGACCAACCGGTCGCGGTCTTGTCTGAACGGCCACGCTCATTGTTCCATTACTTCAAACAGCACTTCGCCCAAGTCACGAATCCGCCAATCGATGCATTGCGTGAGAAGATCGTCACGGCCACGTTCACGTGGCTCGGACCACTCGCGAACCCGGTCCACACCGGTCGCGGTCATGCGCGTCGCGTCTGGCTTAAACATCCGTTCCTTGATGCGGCCGCGGTCGAACAAGTGAACGAGACGCTTCGCGTCGAACGGGTCGAGACGACATACGAACACGACCTCGAGGCTGCCCTTGAGACGTTGTTCGAACGTGTCGAAGGGCTCGTCCGCGATGGGGCTGAAGTCATCATCTTGTCAGACCGAAGCATGAACGAAAACCTGCTGGCGATGCCGTCGCTCCTCGTCTTGAGCGCCGTCCACCAACATTTGATTCGCGTCAATCTTCGCGCGTCGTGCAGTCTCGTCGCTGAGAGTGGCGAAGTGCGTGAAGTGCACCAAGCGGCCGCCTTGATTGGATACGGCGCAGACGCCGTCTATCCGTATCTCGCCTATGCGACGATTGCCGAGGCGGTCGAGGACGGTCAACTGCCATACTCGTTCACAGAAGCCGTTCGCCGCTATCAGACGGCATCGGTCGATGGCATCGTCAAGATCATGTCGAAGATGGGGATCTCGACCGTACAAAGTTACCGTGGGGCCCAAATCTTTGAGGCGGTCGGGATTGACCGTGCCTTGATCGAACGCCATTTCCGCGGGACGACATCACAGTTGTCCGGTGTCGGTTTCACTGAACTCGAAGAAGAGTCGCGCCGCCAGCATGAAGCTGCCTACGAGCGGGAACGACCGCTTGAGGCCGGAGCCGATTTCCAGTGGCGCGCTGATGGGGAAGAGCATGCCTTTAACCCGAAGACGATTCATTTGCTCCAGCGGGCCTGCCGCGAGAACGAGCGCCGGTATTATGACGCCTACGTCAAACTCCACGAGTCGTCAGGCCAATTCTTACGTCAATTGTTCGCGTTCAAACAACAAGATGCGATTTCGATTGATGAAGTCGAGTCGGTCACTTCGATCGTCAGCCGCTTCAAGACGGGAGCAATGTCGTTCGGATCCTTATCGAAAGAGGCGCACGAGACGCTCGCCATCGCCATGAACCAAATCGGCGGCAAGAGCAACTCAGGGGAAGGCGGGGAGGACCGGAATCGGTTCACACCTGATGAGGACGGCAGTGAACGCGTCAGTCGCATCAAGCAAGTCGCAAGTGGTCGTTTCGGTGTGACGGCCGAATATTTGTATCACGCCGATGAGATTCAAATCAAGATGGCGCAAGGTGCGAAGCCAGGTGAGGGTGGACAATTGCCAGGGAACAAAGTATATCCATGGGTCGCCGAAGTGCGCGGCTCGGTCCCAGGTGTCGGACTCATCTCGCCACCGCCGCACCACGACATCTATTCGATTGAAGATTTGGCGCAACTGATCTTCGACTTGAAGCACGTCAACCCGAACGCGAAAATCAGCGTCAAACTCGTCTCGAAGTCAGGCGTCGGGACGATCGCGGCCGGTGTCGCCAAAGCGAACGCCGACACGATTGTCATCAGTGGCTATGACGGAGGAACCGGGGCGTCACCACGGACATCAATCAAGCATACGGGACTCCCGTGGGAGCTCGGTTTGCTCGAGACGCATCAGACGCTCGCGTTGAACGGACTCCGGGGCCGCGTCACGCTCGAGACCGACGGCAAGCTCATGACCGGGCGTGATATCGTCCTCGCCGCCATCTTCGGCGCCGAAGAATACGCGTTCGCGACGGCGCCGCTCGTCGTGCTCGGTTGTATCATGATGCGGGCGTGTCACCTCGACACGTGTCCGGTCGGTGTCGCCACACAAGACCCGGCCTTGCGCGCAAAGTTCATGGGCAAACCCGAACACGTCGTCAACTTGATGACGTTCCTCGCCGAAGACGTGCGAGAGATATTAGCCTCGCTCGGTGCGAAATCGCTCCGTGACGTCATCGGCCGGACCGACTTGTTAGAGGAAAGCGTCTGGAAACAAGAACATCCGAAAGCGAGAACACTTGATTTGGCACCGATGCTATCGATTCCGACAGCGTTGCCGGAAAAAGAAGAGTTGCCGCATCCGGCCTATCAGTCGTATGACCACCGAAAATTGATCCCGGCCGTATCACGCTCGATCAAGTCGCTCCAACCGACGTTCTTCGTCGGCCGCGTCCGCAACACGGACCGCGCCGTCGGGACGATGCTCGGGCATGAAGTGACGAAAGTGCATGGCAACGTCGGTCTCGCCGAGGATACGATTTCACTTCGCCTCAGCGGATCGGCCGGCCAAAGTTTAGGGGCGTTCCTGCCGAGCGGGATCACGATCTCAGTCATCGGTGACGCGAACGATTACGTCGGGAAAGGCTTGAGTGGTGGAAAACTCGCCGTCATCGCCGAGAAACATGCCCCGTTTGAAGAGAGCGAACAAGTCATCGCTGGGAACGTCTGTCTCTACGGCGCGACGTCTGGGATGGCGTTCTTCAACGGTCATGTCGGAGAACGATTTGCCGTCCGTAACTCGGGTGCGGTCGCTGTGACAGAAGGCGTCGGCGATCACGGCTGTGAGTACATGACTGGTGGGACGGTCGTCGTCCTCGGTACGGTCGGTCGTAACTTTGGGGCCGGGATGTCGGGCGGAGTGGCCTACCTTTACGGGGACCAGGCGTACGAACAACTTGTCAACGAAGAGCTCGTCTCGATTGATCGAGAGTTGACCGATGAAGATGCCGAACAGATTTACGCGTTGCTCGAGATGCACCAGTTCCATACGGACAGTGTGAAAGCGAGAGCCGTACTTGAGGCGTTTGAGCAAGAACGAAAACGCTTCGTCAAAGTCGTACCGCGTGACTATGCGAACGTACTTGACGTCATGCGTCACATCGAGGCGACGCGTCCGGAATTGAGTGACGCCGACCGCGCCCTCGAACTATTCCGCGTCGTGACTGAAGGAGGGGGAGCATGAGACATAAATTTATCGATATCCCACGGGAGACATTGCCAGAACGTTCTGTCCTCGAACGGATTCATGATTACAGTGAATACGCTTCACGGATGGAAGACGGACCGATCGTCAAACAAGCCGAGCGTTGCATGGATTGTGGCACCCCGTTCTGTCACGTCGGGGACATGATCGGTCAAGAGACGATCGGCTGTCCGATCCACAACTTGATTCCCGAATGGAATAAGCTCGTCTCGGATCAAGATTGGTATCGGGCCTACGAACGATTGATGGAGACGAACAACTTCCCAGAGTTTACGGGGCGTGTCTGTCCGGCCCCATGTGAAGGGTCGTGTACGCTCGGCATCAGCGAGGATCCGGTCGCGATCAAATCGATCGAACGGACGATCATCGACCGCGCGTTCGAGGAAGGTTGGGTCAAGCCACGTCATGTCAAGAAACGGACCGGACATCGTGTTGCCATCATCGGCAGCGGGCCGGCCGGACTCGCGGCGGCCGATCAATTGAACCAGCTCGGTCATGCGGTCACAATTTATGAGAAAGCGGATGAGGCGGGCGGCCTGTTGTTCTATGGCATCCCGAACATGAAGCTTGAGAAGGACGTCGTCCGTCGTCGCGTACGGCTACTCGAGGCAGAAGGGATTCGCTTCAAGACGGGCGTCAACGTCGGGACCGATGTGACGATTGAGTCACTCCGTCACACGTACGATGCCGTCATTCTCGCGACAGGGGCTCAAAAACAACGGACGCTCGGCATCGATGGGGATGATGCCACAGGCGTCGAGCCGGCGATGGATTATTTGACGGAATCGACGCGGGTGCTCGGCGGGAAATCGCTCGACGCTCGATACGACGCGAACGGGAAAGACGTCATCGTCATCGGTGGCGGAGACACGGGAGCGGACTGCGTGGCGACGGCGATCCGTCAAGGCGCCAAGTCGGTGACGCAGTTCGGGAAACACCCGGAGAAAGGCATGTTCCGGGCGCCGGAGCGGCCATGGCCGCTTCAACCGGACACGTTGTCGACTGATTACGCTTATGCGGAAGCAATCGAACACTTCGAAAGTGACCCGCGTACGTATTTAATTCGTTCGAACCGGGTCATCAAACAAGGGGATCAGGTCGTCGGGATTGAGACGGAACGGATGGAGAAAATCGTCAAACCGGACGGACAGGCGACATTCTTCGTCGTCGACGGTTCGGTCGAGACGTATCCAGCCGATCTCGTCCTTGTCGCCATCGGGTTCGAACGACCGGAGCGAGAGCTCCGGAAAGTCGGCATCGAGGCGAACCATGACTATACGTCGAACGTCGAGGGTGTGTTTGTTGCAGGGGATGCGAGACGGGGACAAAGTTTGATTGTTTGGGCAATCCGAGAAGGTCGCGAGGTCGCGGATACCGTCGACGGATACTTGAACACTTGTCAACAACAGCTAAAAACTTCATCATAAAAAGGAGCGACGAATTCGTCGCTCCTTTTTACATGGACATTTAGGAGGAGTCAGAAATGATTATCGAAATCCTCATGTACACCGGGGTTTGGTTTTTACTCGTGCTCGTCTTGCTCGGCACGATTTACGCTCGGCGCAATCGGAAGTGATTACAACACCATGGCGGCGATCAAGCCGAAGACGATGAGCGGAATGTTGTAGTGGAGGAACGTCGGCCACACCGTCTCACGCAAGTGGTCGTGTTGACCGTCGGCGTTCAAGCCGCTCGTCGGTCCGAGTGTCGAGTCACTTGCCGGGCTACCAGCATCACCGAGTGCACCGGCCGTCCCGATGATGGCGATTGTCGCCTCGACCGAGAAACCGTATTGGATGCAAAGCGGGACGAAGATGGCCGCGATGATTGGAATCGTCGAGAAACTCGAACCGATTCCTAACGTGATCACGAGTCCGACGAGGAGCATGACGAGCGCGGCGACAAATTGTGAGTCGCCCATGATGCCGCTTGCGCCACTGACGAGCGGATCGATGGCACCGGTCGCGCGGATGACGGCGGCAAAACCGCTCGCTGCAATCATGACGAAGCCGATGAAAGCCATCATGCGCATCCCGCTCGTGAAGATGTCGTCTGCCTCTGACCAAGGGATGAGGCGAAGCAGCGTCAACAGGATGAGTCCTGAGACGGCCGATGCGATCATCGATTCGGTCTGAAGTTGAACGACGAGCACGACGAGGACGACGGCAGCTGTGAGCCAGATTTTGAGCGGGCTCAACGTCCGAATTTCGTAATCAGTAGGCCCGAGTTGAATCGTATCGTACGTCCGCGGCTTCCGGTAGTGGAAGAAGGCGGTGACGAGACCGACGAGCATCCCGAGGGCTGGGATGGCCATGATGCTGACAATATTGACATCACCGACGGCCATGCCGTTCGTTTCCACGTTTGGTAGCAAAATCTCATTCAAGTAAATGCCGCCGAATCCGACCGGAAGTAACATATACGGCGTGACGAGACCGAACGTGAGGATCGTCGCCACGAGCCGGCGGTCGAGCTTCAACTCGTTAAAGAGCACGAGGAGCGGCGGGATGACGATCGGGATGAACGCGATGTGAATCGGTAATGCGTTCTGCGAACTGATTGCTAGTAATAAGAGGAACGATAGCAACAATGCCTTGACCCGGGTCACACTTTTGCCTGTGACGTCGCGGCCTGACATGCTGATTAACTTTTCAGCCAGGACGTCTGGGAGCCCTGTTTTTGATAGACCGACGGCAAATGCGCCGAGCAACGCGTAACTGAGGGCGATTGTCGCACCTCCGCCGAGCCCGTCACTGAAGGCGGTCAACGTCTCATTAAACCCGAGACCTCCGACCAGACCACCGACGACCGCGGCAAGGATGAGCGATAAGACGATGTGAACTCGACTGATCGCAAGAGCGAATAATACGATAACAGCTAATAAGACAGCATTCATCAATTCCAACACCTTTCTTTCAAAACTCTTTCTCTTGTTATCACTTTAATATGATAAAGACTTTTGAAATTTAACATACGTTTTTCGGGTTGTCAAATCGATTGTTCAAAAAAAGCGATAACTCCGAAAAGTTATCGCTCGTTCATGATCATTCAACGTTATGGTACACCTGGCGCACGTCTTCAAGATCTTCGAGGACGTCGAGCAGTTTTTCGAACTGTTCTTTCGACTCGTCGTCGAGGGTGATCTCGTTTTGTGGCAACATCGTCAACTCGGCGACTTCAAACGTCTCGATGCCTGCAGCTTTGAAAGCAGTCTGGACGGCATGGAACGCTTCTGGTTCCGCATAGACGATAATCGTCTCATCTTCTTCGATGACATCGCGAACGTCAAGATCGTGCTCCATCATGAGTTCGAGTACGTCGTCGGCGCTCATGCCACTGACACCGATGACGGCCGTCGCGTCGAACATGTAAGCGACCGACCCGCTGACACCCATGTTGCCGCCGTTTTTGCCGAAAGCGGCGCGGACTTCAGACGCCGTCCGGTTGACGTTGTTCGTGAGCGTGTCGACGATGAGCATCGAGCCGTTCGGTCCGAACCCTTCATAGCGGAGTTCATCGAAGTTCTCTTCGTCGCCGCCTTTCGCTTTGTCGATGGCGCGGTCGATGATGGCGCGTGGGACGTTGTATGTCTTCGCCCGTTCAACGACGAATTTGAGCGCTTGGTTTGATTCTGGATCTGGTTCCCCTTGGCGGGCGGCTACGTAGATTTCACGGCCGAACTTCGCATAAATGCGACTCGTATTGGCGTCTTTTGACGCCTTTTTCTCTTTAATGTTGTTCCATTTACGACCCATTACATGTCATCTCTCTTTCCATTGTTCGATTGATTCATCCTCGATTATATAAGAAGACGTGGATATTGACGAGTAAAAATCATCCCTCGCTCTTATCCATCTTCTCGACGATCTCCGTCAACGTCTTCAGGCTGTCGATCAATCGATCCGTCTCTTCCTCGTCTAAAAAAGCGAGGCGGTCCTCGAACAAGCGTCGAAACGAGTCGCGACGCTCGCGAAGAACGAGCTCACCTTTGTCGGTCAACTGGTTCCAGATGACACGGCGGTCACGCTCGTCCGGCACGCGGGTGATGTAGCCCTCATCGACGAGCTTCGTGATGAGCGGCGTCACGTTCGGCGGGGCGATCGATAGCGTCTCGCTGATGTGTCCGTTCGTCACGGCACCTTCATCCTCAATCAACATGAGGAGATGAAAGTGGGAAAAGTTCAAGTTTGGGATTTGCGGGAGGTCGGAACGGCGTAACAACTTCCTGCGGATTAATGGGATCAGTTTTACGAACTGATCGGCTGCGTCTTGTCTCGGCATAGTCATGTCACTTCCTAATTAGGTTCTTTCTTCATTATACACGACCGAGGGCGGGGTAGACGACCAATCCTTGTTGCGTGACAAATTGCACAGCACATCAGACAAACAGGCGTCACAATATATGTAAGCGTTTACATTTGTTAGACTTCATCTTTTCATGAAAACGCATACGATTTTACTGAGCGTCCTATCAAAAAGCAAGACCTATCCTCATTCTTCAAAAAAATATTGTGAAAGAGTTCACATTGTTGTCACGCACAAATTGTTGGAAACGTTGTATTCTATGAATGTGAAGGAAAGCACAAACTCTTATCAAACCACTGATCGCCCCGTGCTCTCCATCAAGTCAGCAGTATAAGCTCTCATTCATGAGGAGGAACCCAACATGGCAGTTAAAGAGAAAGCAGTAGTGGAAACATCAGCAGAACAGATGGTCGACACGCTCGTCACACGAGCACATACAGCGCTCGACACGTTAATGACGTTTGATCAAGAGAAAATCGATGCGATCGTTCAGGCGATGGCGCTAGCCGGTCTCGAACAACACGTCGCACTCGCGAAACATGCATATGAAGAAACTGGTCGCGGTGTGTTTGAAGATAAGATGATCAAAAACATCTTTGCGACAGAATATATTTATAACTCACTCCGTGGTGAGAAGACGGTCGGCGTCATCGAAGACGATGAGCAAAACGGCATCACGTACATCGCGGAACCAGTCGGTGTCGTCGCCGGGGTAACACCGGTCACGAACCCGACATCAACGACGATGTTCAAAGCAATCATCGCCATCAAAACACGTAACCCGATCATCTTCGGCTTCCACCCGTCGGCACAACAGTGTTCAAGTGAAGCGGCCCGCATCCTTCGTGACGCAGCCATCGAAGCCGGCGCACCGGAACATTTGATTCAATGGGTTGAAAAACCGTCACTCGACGCGACGAAAGCGCTTATGAACCACCCAGGAGTCGCCATGGTCCTCGCAACAGGCGGTGCGGCGATGGTCAAATCAGCCTATTCAACTGGTAAACCGGCCCTCGGTGTCGGTCCTGGTAACGTTCCAGCCTACATCGACAAGACAGCAAAAGTAAAACGTGCCATCTCGGACGTCATCTTGTCGAAAACGTTCGATAACGGGATGATCTGTGCATCTGAACAAGCGATCATCGTCGACCAAGAAGTTTACGAAGAAGTGAAAGCCGAAATGACGGCGCTCGGTTGCTACTTCTGCTCACCAGAAGAGAAAGCAAAACTCGAGACACTCGTCATTAAAACAGACTCTTGTGCGGTAAACCCTGAAATCGTCGGGAAGCCTGCAGCCTGGATCGCCGAGAAAGCTGGACTTAGTGTTCCGGCCGACACGAAAATCTTGATTGCCGAACTCGAGACGGTCGGCGCGACAGAATTGCTCTCACACGAGAAACTTAGCCCAGTACTCGGAGCCTACAAAGTCCAATCGCGTGAAGAAGGTTTCGCCATCGCTGAGAAGATGCTTGAAATCGGTGGTCTCGGTCATACGGCAGCCATCCACTCGACAGACGACGACGCCATCCTCGCATTCGGACTCCGGATGAAAGCTTGCCGCATCATCGTCAACTCGCCAACGGCACACGGCGGGATCGGTGACCTCTATAACGAAATGACACCATCACTCACACTCGGTTGTGGGTCGTACGGTAAAAACTCCGTCTCTGAGAACGTGACGGCGAAACATCTACTCAACGTGAAAAAGGTGGCGAGACGTCGCGTGAATATGCAATGGTTTAAAGTCCCTGAAAAGATTTACTTTGAGAAAAACTCGGTCCAATACCTTCAATCGCTCACATCAAAAAAACGGGCGATGATCGTTACAGATGAAATGATGGTCAAACTCGGATTTGCCGATAAAGTCGTCAAAAACTTGCCGGCTGGTGTCGAGTACCGCATCTTCGACCAAGTCGAGCCAGACCCATCGGTCGAGACGGTCATGCGTGGTGCCGAAGCAATGCGTCACTTCCAACCAGACATGATTATCGCACTCGGTGGTGGATCACCGATGGATGCCGCGAAAGGGATGTGGCTCTTCTACGAACGCCCTGAAGAGAAGTTCTCGAACCTTCGCCAAAAATTCATGGATATCCGCAAGCGGACGTACAAGTTCCCGACACTCGGCAACAAGTCGATGTTCGTCGCCATCCCGACAACATCAGGTACGGGTTCTGAAGTGACACCGTTCACGGTCATCACAGATAAGAAACGCAACGTCAAATACCCGATCGCTGACTATGCGATCACACCGGACGTCGCCATCGTCGACCCTGAGTTCGTCATGACGGTCCCAGCTTCAATCACGGCTGATACAGGTATGGACGTGTTGACACACGCCATCGAAGCTTACGTTTCGGTCATGGCAAACGACTATACGGATGGACTCGCGCTTCGTTCGATGAAGATGATCTTCGATTACCTCCCGAAAGCGTATGAGAACGGCAGTGACGCCGAAGCGCGTCAGAAAGTCCACAACGCATCGACAATGGCTGGTATGGCGTTCGCGAACGCGTTCCTCGGTATCAACCACTCGATCGCACACAAAATCGGTGGCGAGTTCCATGTCCCACACGGACGGACGAACGCGATCCTTATGCCGCACGTCATCCGCTATAACGCGACACGCCCATCGAAACTCGCGGCGTTCCCGAAATATGAGTCATTCATCGCCGACGAGCGTTACGCTGAAATCGCGCGCTACCTCGGACTTCCAGCCAGCACGACGGAAGAAGGCGTCGAGTCGCTCATCCAAGCGATCATCGAGCTCGGTCAGCGCTTGAACATCAAGCTCTCGTTCAAAGCCCAAGGCATCAAGAAAGCGGACCTCGACGCGAAAATCGACAAGATGGCAGTCGACGCGTTCGAAGACCAATGTACGACGGCTAACCCGAAAATGCCGCTCGTCGAAGAATTGAAAGAAATCATGTACGCTGCTTACGAAGGCGTATAAGTCTTACAATATCTAAACGGTTTCCCTCCTAAGAGGGAGGCCGTTTTTTCTTGAAAAATAAATATACAATTGTCAGATCACTTAATATAATAGGATAATACAACCATTTATTGGTGAGTTTTTTTTATGGAGATACGTAGATGACCATTATGTACAGCCTACTGTCGGCACTATTTACTATTTTTCTTTATTTCAATCCGGCCTCGGCAACAAGTCCTTATGAGACGGCTGAATATTTTGCTTCATACGATCGGGTCGCAGAAAGCCATGAAAATGTCGAACTGTTCGAGTCGTTAGGTATCGGTGTTTCTGACGAGACTTCAGTCGATATGAAACGTGAAATTCATTACGCTCCGCTCAACACGAATTGGCCGACTATAACGATTGATGATGAATTTTACGATGGGTACGCGACAATTCCATTTGAAGAGACAATTGAAGGGGAACTGCTTCATTTGGAATGGGATGCCCCGATACCTGATGTGGCTGGAAGAGTCATCGTCCTACCGACGACCGACGTATCTTATGAAGCGATGGAAGATGCGTATGAAATCGATTATTACGGAGAAGTCCTTAATGACGAGGCAGCGAATCGCTATCTTACAAAATTAGCCGAAGCGAATGCGGCAGGTTATCTCATTACGCCACACCCGGATGCTCCGGAAGAATATGGATTCGCTTACGTTTCAGCTGCACTTCGCTTGAATGGGGCCGGGGTCGACCGAATAACAGCCGAGTCTTTCCAAGACGGTCAAACGGTTGCGATTGAGCCGTTCACAGACGAAATTCCTTACGTAGAGTTTACGCAACCTGGCACGACTGACAAAGAAGTGATTGTCATGGCCCGACTTGAGGGAAGCTGGTATGGCGATCACGCTCTCACTGGGTTAGGTGGTGCATCCGTGCTCTACCATACGCTTCAAGCGATGGATGACGTAGAGACGGATGCAACGGTCCGCTACGTTTTCTTGAATGGAACTGGGGATGGATACGAATCAAGTACGCACTATTTGCAGATGCTTCAAGATCGAGGTACGACGCCGCGTGTCATCATGTTACTTGATATACTTGGTACAGGGGAGACGAATCGATTCTTCAAAACAAGTGGGATGACGACATATCCGTTTATGGAGGGGATTGGTTTTGGCCCTGTCGAAGTGAAGAGTCTAGGCGTATCAATCTTAGATGAGTACAAGCAAGCCGGGTTCCCAGTCATCTCCGTCAATGATTCTGTCACAGCCCATAACGACGTTTATACAGATAAAGACACAATCAGTCGTCTTTCTGACGAGGCGATGCGTGATCACGTTAAATGGCTCAGCGAGTGGTTAACTCTCCAATAAGAAGTAAGACCGTCACATATGGGGCGGTCTATTCTTTTACTCGAAACGGATCCATTACTTCGGTATGATGAAAGGGGAGGCGATACGATGGAACGACAACTGAATGTGACAACGAATTATGGACAACTGGCCGGTACGTGGATGACCCACGGCGAGCCCCGAAAGACGGTCGTCCTGCTCAGCGGGAGCGGGCCGAGCGACCGGGACGGCAATTTGGGACCATCCCAATTCGGCACATATAAAAAGCTGGCCGAGGCGCTCTTTGAGATGGGTGTCAACGTCTACCGCTATGACAAACAAGGCATCGGTGCATCGGACGGTGATTTCAATAAAGTCGGGCTGCACGATTTGGTGACAGATGCGATCACCGTCGTCAACGCCATCAAACAGGAGCCGGACGCAGGGGATATGTATGTGCTCGGTCACAGCGAAGGGGCCGTCATCGCCCCGGCTGTTCAGCTCGAGACGAATGCGGCCGGGCTGATCCTTCTCGCCGGATTCAACGATTCCTCGAAGAAGATGTTCTTGCTGCAAGCCGACGCACTCGCAACTGAAGTCGGTTCGGTGAAAGGACTCAAGGGCGTGTTCTATCGATTGACCGGCGTCCCGAAGAAGATTCGCCAGCGCCAAGACGATTTGCTCGAACGGTCGCTGCGGACGAACGTCGCCGCCTTCAAGTACCGCGGCCAAGTCGTGAACGCCAAATGGATTCGCGAGCATGCCTCGTACGACGTCCGCGAACGGCTCGAACATGTGCGTGTTCCCGTGCTCGCTCTCACCGGTGATCGCGACGTCCAAGTCCCACCGGAACATGTCCACTCGATTCGGACCAAAGGGGACGTCGACAGCCACATCATCCACGACATGAACCACTTGCTCGTCGAGCGGACGAGCCCGCACTCGCTCCTCACGCTCCATAAGGAATATCGGGACGCCATTGAGGCGCCGCTACACCCCGAACTCATCCGCCGATTGAACGATTGGTTGATGAAACGATAACGAACTGTCAAAAACGGTCACTTAGTGACCGTTTTTTATGTTATAATTGTGACAACGTAAAAAAAGATGAATGTTTTTGAATGTTTATGATTGTTTTTTAAATGAAAACGCTTTATATTAGAGCTACGGAGGGAATACGATGTTAACGAAACAACGACATCAACTGATTTTGCAACGTCTGTCGGAGCAAAAGATCGTCAAATTGAAAGAATTGGTCGAGTTGACGGCATCGTCGGAGTCGACGATTCGCCGGGATTTGACCGACCTTGAAGCCGAAGGTTATCTCGAACGGGTTCATGGCGGTGCAACGCTCGTGGCCCGCTACGAAGAAGAGCCGACGTTCGAGGAGAAACGAGATCAACACGTCGATGAAAAAGTCGCGATCGCACGGAAGGCCGCGACATTCATCGAAGACGGGATGTCCGTCTATCTCGATGCCGGGACGACGACGCAAGCGATGGTTCCTTTCTTAAACGGAAAAGACGTCATCGTCGTGACAAACAGTTTACCGATCGCCAACGACTTGTTCGACCTCGATATTAAAACGTTCGTGATCGGCGGCGAGTTGAAACGTTCGACACAAGCGCTCGTCGGTTATAATGCTCGCGAGAGCATGATGAACTATCGGGTCGACCTCGCATTTCTCGGAATTAACGGCGTCGACGTAGAAGCCGGGTACACGACCCCGGACCCGGAAGAGGCACTCGTCAAAAAGACAGCGATCGACTTGGCCCGTGAGGCGTATATTTTGGCGGACGATTCAAAATTCGGGAAACGTTCGTTCAGCCGTGTGGCATCACTCGATGCAGCCACACTCGTCACATTTGGTGACACGCCATACATCAGCTCAATCCAATCAATCACAAAGGTGGTGAACGCCCAATGATTTACACATTAACCCTCAATCCCTCAATCGATTACTACGTCACTCTCCCTGAAGTCGTCCTCGGAGAAGTCAACCGGATTCAAGAGACGACACAGCGTGCCGGCGGAAAAGGAATCAACGTCGCGTTCGTCTTACGCGAATACGATGTCGACACGGTCGCGTTAGGATTCGTCGGCGGTACGACTGGAGACTTCATCAAGAAGGCGTTGACGGACAAAGGCGTCCAAACCGATTTCGTCGAAGTCGACGGACAAACGCGGATCAACGTCAAGATCCGGGCGCAAGAAGAAACGGAATTGAACGCAAGTGGTCCCGTCATCTCGGACACGGAACTTGACCGGTTGACGCGTCAATTCGATCACGTCCAACCGGGCGACATCGTCGTGCTCGCTGGAAGCATCCCGGGCAACCTGCCGGATACGCTCTACCGGACGCTCGCTGAGACGGTCCGCGCGAACGGTGCCGAGTTCGTCGTCGATACGACGAAGGAAGCAATGCTCGAAGTGCTCGCACTCAAACCGCTTATGATCAAACCGAACCACCATGAACTCGGTGAACTGTTCGATACAGACATCGAGACGTTTGAACAGGCGCTCCCATACGCGGAGCAGTTGGTCGAACGCGGTGCTCAAAACGTGATCGTCTCGTTCGCCGGTGATGGTGCCATGCTCGTCAACGCTTCAGGCGCTTATACGGCGAATACACCGAGCGGTAAACTTGTCAACTCGGTCGGCGCAGGCGATTCACTCGTCGCCGGATTCGTCGCCAACATTCTCGACCACGACGCAACCGAGGCGTTCCGCTATGCGGTCACGACCGGCAGCGCGTCTGCATATACGTTCGGGCTGTGCACAAAACAAGACGTGGACCGCTTGGTCGGCGAAGTCAGCGTCACCCCACTATCTCGATTGGAGGAAACAACATGAACATCACGGATCTTCTTAAAAAAGACACGATTCAACTGAATCTCCGTAGCCGTTCGAAAGCCGAAGTCATCGAAGAACTCGTCGACGTGCTCGACCGCGCCGGCAAACTATCGGACCGCAACGGCTATCGCGACGCCATTCTCGCACGTGAGGCACAAAGCACGACTGGACTCGGTGAAGGGATTGCCATCCCGCACGCGAAGACGAAAGCCGTCAAACAACCGGCCATCGCTTTCGGACGCTCGGAAGGCATTGATTACGAGGCACTCGACGGCCAAGACAGCCGCTTGTTCTTCATGATCGCAGCCGGAGAACACGCCAATAACGAACACTTGGAAACACTTTCGAAATTATCCGTCTTCCTTATGGACCCAGCTTTCCAAGAACGTCTCTATGCGGCCACGTCAGAAGATGACGTCATCCGGGCCATCGAAGAAAAAGAAGCAGCCGAGGCGGCTCCTGTCGCTTCGAAACCGGTTCAAGCTGATGCTCCTTACATCCTTGCCGTCACGGCGTGTCCAACAGGTATCGCCCACACGTACATGGCCGCCGACAGCTTGAAGCAAAAAGCAGACGCGATGGGCGTCGACATCAAAGTCGAGACGAACGGATCGACTGGCGTCAAAAACGAATTGACAGCAGCCGATATCGCGAAAGCGACTGCCATCATCGTCGCAGCCGACAAAGCCGTCGAAATGGATCGTTTTGCTGGCAAACATGTCATCGAAGTCCCGGTCGCCCAAGGCATCCGGAAGCCGGAAGAGTTGATCAACCGGGCCATGAAACAAGATGGACCGGTCTATCAAGCGACTGGTAAATCAGGTCAGCAAAAAGAACAGCGCACCGGTATCTACAAGCACTTGATGAGCGGTGTATCTGCGATGCTTCCTCTCGTCGTGGCTGGTGGTCTCTTGATCGCCCTCAGCTTCTTCTGGGGCATCAACTCCGCCAACCCGGATGACCCGTCGTACAACGAATTCGCCGCCCAACTTATGACGATTGGTGGCGCAGCGTTCGGCTTCCTCGTCCCGATTCTTGCTGGTTTCATCGCGATGTCAATCGCCGACCGCCCAGGTCTCGCACCAGGTCTCGTCGCCGGAGCACTCGCCAGTCAAGGGAACGCCGGATTCCTCGGTGGACTCATCGCCGGTTTCCTCGCTGGTTATGTCGTCCTCTTCTTGAAGAAAGCGCTCGCGAAATTGCCAGCCACACTTGAAGGAATCAAGCCGGTCCTGTTGTACCCGTTACTCGGTTCATTCATCTCTGGGATGATCATGCTTCTCGTCGTCAACGAACCAATCGCCGCACTCATGTCTTGGTTGATGGAGACACTTAACGGTATGAGTGGCGCGAACGCCATCTTGCTTGGTGTCATCGTAGGTGGAATGATGGCCGTCGATATGGGCGGTCCGATTAACAAGACAGCCTACGTCTTCGGTACAGCAGCACTCACTGCCGGTAACCAAGAAGTCATGGCAGCCGTCATGGCCGGTGGGATGGTACCACCGCTTCTCGTCGCACTCGCATCGACAGTGTTCGCTCGTCAAAAGTTCTCGAAACAAGAACGTGAAGCCGGGAAGACAGCATATATCATGGGTGCCTCGTTCATCACGGAAGCAGCCATCCCGTTTGCAGCGGCCGACCCGATTCGGGTATTACCGTCAGCGATTCTCGGATCTGCGATTGCAGGTGGGTTGTCAGCCTTCTTCGCTATCCAATTGCCAGCGCCACACGGTGGGATCTTCGTCTTCCCACTCCTTGAAGGAGCTGGAAACGTCGTCATGAGCATGGGACTTTACGCTCTAGCGATTCTCGCCGGAGCCTTGATTGGAGCACTCCTCCTCTCATTCTTGAAAAAACCATTGACGGAGACGCAAGCTACAACAACGCGTAACGTCGCTTGACCAGTACGACCGTAGGATTTCCTACGGTCGTTTTTTGTCAAATGATTGTCAGTCAAATCTGGAAGAAGTCTGATTTCGATTGGGTGATTTGTGGTAAAATACTTGTAAAACTTACGCTAAGGAGGGGGTACGGATGCTCATACGGAAAGCCGAGCCAAAAGACGCTTACGGGATTGCGCGGGTGAGGGTGAACGGATGGCGCACAACCTATCGGGGAATTGTGCCGGCCGACTTTCTCTTGAAGCTCGGTTCGAACGCGATCGAGTGGTCTGAAAAGGTCCGCAGCGCCCTCGCAAAACGAGAAGTCGAAGGGTTTGTCGCCATCGTCGAAGAGGAAATCGTCGGGTTCGTTCTTTACGGGGAAGAACGGACGGGCGAATATCCGGACCATCCGAATGAGATTTATGCAATTTACATTCTAGAGGACCATCAGCGTAACGGGATTGGTTCGCTATTGCTGGAGCGAGCGATTCAAGCGATGTCGAATCACGGGCTCATCATTTGGGCGCTCGAATTGAACCCTTACCGCACGTTCTATGAGCAACGTGACGGGCAGGTCATCGATGCGAAAGAGCGCTTGTTCGGGGAACTTGCCCTCCGTGAAGTCGCCTACGGATGGACAAAAGGGAATCACGACGCGATTGTCGGCGCATAATCGGACACGACTCTACTGTCGTGTCCTTTTTTTAGACTACACACAAAACAAAGGAACAGGCTAGGTGACTATGTGAACATCTATAGCATAACCAAATATCATCCTGAAACGAGAGGAAAAATTGACGAGTGGACGGAAATCACGGACATCCTCCGAACGTTTGACGGTGTCGTCTTCATGTTGGAGGAATATCTCCGCGTGGAATCGAATTACGTTGAAGCGATTGAGCGAATCATGAGTTATTTAGGAGTGAAGACATTGACTGTCTCCTATCTTGAACGACGTGATTATGCGTATCGCCCCTCTTCGAAAAGCGCGTTCAATGCGCTTTATCCAATCCGGATGAGAGATCTTCGTAAAAAAGTGAGGCCAGGGAAGGCACTGTCACGAGACCAAATCCCGAACATGCTTCGACTCATGTTAAGGAATGCGCTTTACGCTGAGTTAGAGTCTAAAGTGAATGAGTCAGACGAAGAGTATAGGTTCAAAGTGTTCTTTGGATACGACTATATGATGGGCGTCCATTCGGTAATAGATTTATCCCCGCTTCGAGACGAATTGTTGCGCATGGATATGTATCTTGAGAGTTGATTTGGCGAAGAAATTTAAGAAGAAATTTAAAAGGAAGTTCCGCACGACTGACTGTACTGTAGCACGCGCTAAAGGAGTGATCCGATATGAATCGACGCATCGATACAGCCGTGGCATGGATTGAGGCAACTCCAGAACGGATCTATCATGCATTTCTCAACTCTGATGAGCTCGTCGAGTGGCTTCCACCGAAAGGGATGTCGGCTCGTGCGACCGTGTTCGAGCCATGGGTCGGCGGCACGTATCAGCTCGTCCTCACGTATGAAGAAGCCGATCTCATCTCCGGCAAAACGACGGACCGGACTGATGTGTCGAACGGACGCTTTTTGGACCTCGTCCCCGGTCTCAAGATTGTGCAGGTGGGTACATTCGAGTCAGCAGACCCGGCCTTTGCTGGTGAGATGATTCAGACGTGGTATTTGGAGGCGCTCGATGGAGGGACGTGCGTCACAATCGTTTGTGAAAACGTACCGCCGGGCATCCAGAAACAAGATCATGATGCCGGACTTCGCTCCACGCTCGACAATCTGGCCCGCTATTTGACCAACGATTGAGACCGTTTGTTCGCTTCTTGCGAACAGACGGTCTTTTTGTGTATGACGGTTTGTCAAATTAAGCGCAACACTTCCTCGGTGAAGGCCTCGTGTGCGGTTCGCCAGCCGAGGCATTTCCTCGGTCGCCCGTTG